>NZ_JBVIZY010000002.1:871672-1011490 GCF_055591085.1 Streptomyces sp. NPDC041713 | reverse complement strand
AGATCTGGAAGCCCGGTAACGGGTGGAGGTGACTGGTACTAATAGGCCGAGGGCTTGTCCTCAGTTGCTCGCGTCCACTGTGTTGGTTCTGAAACCACGAACAACCCCGTATGTCGGGCCACGACTACGGTGCGGTTGACAGTTTCATAGTGTTTCGGTGGTCATAGCGTGAGGGAAACGCCCGGTTACATTCCGAACCCGGAAGCTAAGCCTCACAGCGCCGATGGTACTGCAGGGGGGACCCTGTGGGAGAGTAGGACGCCGCCGAACTATTTTTGAATGGGAAACCCCCGCACCTTATGGTGCGGGGGTTTTCTGCGTTCTGGGGCGTCACTCCGTGATGGTGGGCGGCTCGGCCAGGAAGGGGCGCAGCTCCAGCCACTCGTGGATCGGCTCGCCGCCCGCGCCGGGGGCGGCGGACAGCTCGCCGGCCAGCTCGAGAGCGCGCTCGTACGTATCGACGTCGATCACCATCCAGCCGGCGATGAGGTCCTTCGTCTCGGCGAAGGGTCCGTCGGTGACCGGCGGGCGCCCCTCGCCGTCGTACCGGACCCAGGTCCCCTCGGGGGCGAGCGCCTGGCCGTCGACGAACTCGCCGGTCCCCTCGAGGCGCGCCGCGAAGTCCTGCATGTACTTCACGTGGGCCGAGATCTCCTCCGGCGTCCACTGCTCCATCGGTACGCAGTTGGCCGCCTTCGGGGCTCCGCGGTAGTGCTTGAGAAGCAGGTACTTGGCCATGGTGTTCTCCTCGGTGCTCGGGCGGCCGTTGTGGTCGCTCGTTGTCGCTTGCACTGCTGGGACGGAGCAAGCCGCGGGTTCTCGACATCGGCGGCAGAATTTTCTCGAGGATTTTCTTCCGTCCATCACGCCTGCCCTCCCACCCGGTCGGAGAGGGTTGCCCGGACAGCTCCTAGGGTCGGTATATGCGATACGACCTGGTCATCTTCGACAATGACGGCGTCCTGGTGGACAGTGAGCCGCTCTCCAACACCATCCTTGCCGGTTATCTGACCGAGCTGGGGCATCCCACCACGTACGAGGAGTCCCTGCGCGATTACATGGGGGCCGCCGTCCACCGCGTACACGATCTCGTTCTCGAGCGGAGTGGGCGGCGGTTGCCGGCGGACTTCGACGACGTACTGCACGGGCGGGTGTTCGCGGCCTTCGAGCGGGAGCTGCAGCCCGTGCCCGGGGCCGTGGACGTACTGGAGAGGCTCACCAAGGAGGGCGTGGCCTACTGTCTCGCCTCCTCCGGGAGTCATGAGCGGATCCGTGTCGGGCATCGGAAGGCCGGGCTCGACCAGTGGTTCGAGGAAGAGTGGATCTTCAGCTCCGAGGACGTCGGGCGGGGAAAGCCGGCGCCCGATCTCTTTCTCCATGCCGCCGCGAGCATGGGGGTCGCGCCCGAGAAGTGTGTCGTCGTGGAGGACAGCCCGCTGGGCGTGCAGGCCGCGATCGCCGCCGGGATGGACGTCTACGGGTTCACCGGGATGACGCCCGCGGAGCGTCTCTCGGGGGCGACCGAACTCTTCGGGGACATGCGGGAGTTGGCTGACCTGCTGGTATGACGGCGGCCCGGCACAGGCGCTGACATTTGTCACGGCCAGGTGCGGACGATCGTTTCTGTCGGCGGGTGGGTGCCGGAGGCGAAGCTGAGGTTGTCGCGAAGGAACCGGACGCACGCCCAGCCCGACGGAGGAACCCGATCATGAGCCAGCTCGCCACCGAGGTCAGCACCCAGGCCGGCACCGCGGTCAGCCCCGAGGTCCGCACCGAGGTCCGCACCGAGATCAAGCCCTCTGTCGTCACCCCGTCCGGCACGGGCGCCGGTGCCGGTGCCGGAACCGATGCGCGTAAGGCCCGTATCGAGTCGCTGAAGCCGCTGGTGCTCGACGCGCTGGTGCCGACCGCCTCGTACTACCTGCTCAGCAAGGGGTTCGGGATGGGCACGCTGGCCGCGCTCGGCTGGAGCAGCGTGGTGCCGGCCGGGCGGACCGCGTGGGGGCTGGTCAAGGAGCGGCGGGTCAACGGGCTCGCGGCGCTGATCCTGACCGCCAACGTCGTCGGGCTGCTGATGAGCCTGATCGCCGGCGATCCGCGGCTGATGCTCGCCAAGGACAGCGGGATCACCGCCACCGTGGGCATCGCCGTACTGCTGTCGGTGGTGGCCGGGCGGCCGCTGATGACCGCCGCCCTCAAGCCCTGGGTGACCAAGGGGAACGCGGCGCGCACCGCGGCCTGGGAGCGGCTGACCGCTCAGCGGGGACCGTTCGCACGGCTGGAGCGGACGTTCTCCGTGGTGTGGGGAGCGGCCCTCCTCGGCGAGGCGCTGCTGCGGGTCGTAGGGGCCTACACGCTGCCCGTCGACACCATGGTGTGGCTGGGCGGGGCGATCGCGGCCGGGGTGATCACGCTGACGGCCGTCGCCGGTGGACGCCTGGTCGTCGTGCCCATGGAGAAGCTGGTCGAGGAGGCCGTCGCCGGCCGCTGAATTGGTTGAGTGATCCACCTACCCATGGGTAGGCCGGGGCCCTACGCTCTGCAGCCATGACCGATGAGCTGCGGCGCGGCAGGGCCCTGCTGGCGTTCGCCTTCCTGGTGCAGGGCGTGACCTTCGCCCTGTTGGTGACGCGGATACCGGCGATCCAGGATCGCTACGGGATATCCGACGGGCTGCTGCCCGTCTTCCTCGCCGCGGTGCCGATCCTGGCCGGGGTCGGGAGTGTGGGCACCGAGCACCTGGTGAAGCGGGTGCCGCCGAGCGCGGTGCTGCGGTGGTCCCAGCCGGTGGTGCTGCTGGCCCTGTTGGGCGTGGGCGCGGGGGACGCGCTGTGGCAGGCCGCCGTCGCGCTCGGGATGTTCGGGCTCGCGGTGGGGGCGCTGGATGCTTCCATGAACATGCTCGGGGTGAGTCTGCAACGGGCGTACGGGCGCAGCATCATGCTCGGGTTTCACGCCGCGTACAGCCTCGGCGGGATCGTGGGGGCCTCGCTGGCCTGGGCCGGGGCGCACTGGGATCTCTCGCTCTTCGTCTCGTATCTGCCGGTCGTGGTGGTGCTCCTGCCGGCCGCGCTGGTTGGGAGCCGGTGGTACGTCGACGCGGGGGAAGCGCAGCCGGGCGGGGGCGGGGGTGCCGCGGGTGGCGGGGGCGTCGTCTTCAAGGTGTTGTTGCCGCTCTGCCTGGTGATGACGTTCGCGTACATCGGTGACTCGACCGTCTCCAACTGGAGTGCCAAGTACCTTCAGGACGTGCTGGGGAGCTCCGAGGAGGTCTCGACCGTTCCGTACAACGTCTACATGGTGATGACGCTGGTGGGGCGCGGGCTCGGGGATCTGGGGGTGCGGCGGTTCGGGGCCGCGGCGGTGGTGCGGGCCGGGTCGGTGGTGGCGGCGCTGGGGTTCGCGGTGGTGGCGGTGGCGCCCGGGGCGTGGGTGGGAATCGTGGGATTCACGGTGCTCGGTCTCGGATTGTGCGTGATCGTCCCGCAGACGTTCGCCGCGGCGGGGAGGCTGTTCCCCGGGGCTTCGGACGCGGCCGTCGCGCGACTGAATGTCTTCAACTACGTGGGCTTTCTGATCGGTTCGCCGTTGGTGGGCGGGCTCGGGGACGCCTGGAACTACCGGGGCGCCATGGTCGTTCCTCTGGTGCTGGTCCTTCTGACCTTGCTGTACGCCCGTTCCTTCGCCCCGGGAGCGGACGGGTACGGTGACGGGCATGAGCGGCCGCGCACAGCTGATGTGGGACGAGGCAGTAACGGGCTATGACTTCGGCCCGGGTCACCCGATGGACCCGGTCCGGCTCGGGCTGACCCGAAGTCTTGTCGGCGCCTTCGGGCTCGACCAGGAGCTCGACGTGGTCGCGGCCAAGCGCGCCGGTGACTCGACGCTGCGCCTCGTGCACCGCGGGGACTACGTGGACGCGGTCAAGGCCGCCTCCGCCGACCCGGAGTCCGCCCGCGGGGAGTACGGGCTCGGCACGGAGGACGACCCGGCCTTCGCCGGGATGCACGACGTGTCGGCGCTGATCGCCGGGCAGTCCGTCGGCGCGGCCGAGGCGGTGTGGCGCGGGGACGCGCTGCACGCGGTGAACTTCGCGGGCGGGCTGCACCACGCCATGCCCGGGTCCGCCTCCGGGTTCTGCATCTACAACGACGCGGCGCTGGCCGTCGCGCGCCTCCTCGAACTGGGCGCCGAGCGGGTCGCGTACGTGGACGTGGACGTGCACCACGGGGACGGGGTGCAGGCCGCGTTCTGGGAGGACCCCCGGGTCCTGACCATCTCCCTCCACGAACATCCGCGCACGCTCTTCCCGCAGACCGGGTGGCCGGAGGAGACGGGGGCGGACGGCGCGGCCGAGGGGTCCGCGGTGAACGTCGCGCTGCCGGCCGGCACCGGTGACGCGGGGTGGGTGCGGGCCTTCCACGCCGTGGTGCCCGAGCTGCTCGCCGAGTTCCGGCCGCAGGTCCTGGTGACGCAGCACGGTGCCGACACGCACTTCGAGGACCCCCTCGCGCACCTCGCCGTCTCGCTGGACGCGCAGCGCGCCGTGCAGGTCGCCTGCCACGAGCTGGCCCACGAGCACGCCGAGGGGCGGTGGGTGGCGCTGGGCGGCGGGGGATACGCGGTGGTGGACGTGGTGCCCCGGTCGTGGACGCACCTCGTGGGGATCGCCGCGGGGCGTCCCGTCGAGCCCACGGCGGCGGTGCCGGAGGCCTGGCGGCAGGAAGTCTTCGCCCGGACCCGGCAGTTGGCGCCCGGCCGCATGACGGACGGGCGGTGGCCGGTGGAGTGGCGGAGCTGGGAGTCGGGGTACGACCCCGCCGACCGGCTCGACCAGGCCGTGCGGGCGTCCCGGCGCGCGGCGTTCCCGCTGCGGGGGCTGTTGCCGTAGGCAATAACAGGGGCTCGTGGGGCTGCCGCGAGGGCGAAAGGGCCGAACCCCGTCCCGTACCGCCGGACCAGCCGAACCCCCGTCCCGTACCTCCGGACCAGCCGAACCCCCGGACCGTACCGCCGGATTATGAGCGCGTTAGCCCAACTGTGGGTGGTTTCCGTGCTTTTGGGGACGGCTGGCCCTCGATGCGCCAGCATCGGCTGCGTGTTGAGCACCGGCGCCCTGCGCGCGCATCTGTTGGCGGCCCGGCTGGCCGGGCCCGTGGCCACGTCCCGGGAGCAGAGCCTGCGGAGTTACCGGCTCTTCGCGGCCCGGGACCCGCGACTCACCCTCGGACTCGACCCCGAGCGGAGCTGGGGCGCCGGCGACCTGCTGCGCCTGATGGCGGACCGATGCGGGGTGTCCGCCGACCCCCGGCTCACCACGGGGGCCGACGTCATCGATCCGGAACGGACGCTGACGGCGCTCGACGCGTTCGCGGAACGACTCGCGGCCGCGGCGCGGCGTAAGCTGCCGGTACTCCTCGGGACCGGTCATCCGCACCGGCTGCTGGGGTTCTACGCCACATTGGCGGACGCCCTGTCGGCGGCCGGATGCACTGTCCTCACCCCCGCGCAGGGCAGCAGTGTCGACATAACGACCCGGTTCGGCCTACGCACGTACAACCTTGACTACGTACAGGGAGTCGCGCTGGTGCGCGAACCCGGCGTGCGTCCCACCGGGCGTGAGCCCGGCGCACACACCCACTCACCGCTGCCGGTTCGGGCCGCCCTGGATGCCGCCGCGGAGGCCGGCGGACCGCTTCCCGGGTTGGTCGTCGGGGACCACGGGTGGGTCTGCGGAGCAGGTCAGCTGGGGTTCGAGGCCATCGGTCTGGCGGATACGGATGATCCCGCGCTGTTCGTCGGAGAGGCCGAGGGGCAGGTGTCCGTCGTCGTTCCGCTTGATGACGCTGTGCGGTCTGATTACTACCGACCGCTTACTCGCTATGTACTCAATCGAGCGTGTCTGTCACAGTAGGCGGCCGATCGCTGCTCCTCTTCCCCACTCGCATCATCCGCCCCTAGTCTGGGGAGTGAGCGCATAGCGACGAAGAGTCACCGGAAGGGGAAGCCGGTGCCCGTCATGTGCGGAAGGTTCAGGTGGGGTGTCATGGCTGAGAACCAGAGGCCGCTGAACGAGGTTCAGTTTCTGACCGTGGCGGAAGTCGCCTCGGTGATGCGAGTGTCCAAGATGACCGTGTACCGGCTGGTGCACAGCGGTCATCTGCCCGCCATCCGGGTCGGAAGGTCCTTCCGGGTTCCGGAGCAGGCGGTTCACGAGTACCTCCGCGAGTCCTATGTGGGGGTCGAAGCAGGCTGAGCGAGGGTGGTTGAGCGAGGGGCCTTCGGGTCCGTCGCGCAGGGGCCATGGCCCCTCGATTACGTCCCTCACGCCGGGACGGGTAGGCTAGGCCGACGTAGGTCGTGTGGGCCCAGTCTGCTGCCCCGCACCGAGTGAAGAGAAGTGAGCGAGGGTAGTCGTGGGCTCTGTTATCAAGAAGCGGCGTAAGCGGATGGCCAAGAAGAAGCACCGCAAGCTGCTGAAGCGCACTCGCGTTCAGCGTCGCAACAAGAAGTAAGCGCCGCTGTACCAGCGTGTACCGAAGCCCTCCCGTCATCCGGCGGGAGGGCTTCGGCGTTTTCGGGCCGTCTGTGGACGCACGGACATCACAGCGTGACGTGCACCCGCTAGCGTGGGCCGGAACACAGCCGACGGTGGCGCGGCGAGGGTTGGGGAAAGGCAGGCGCTGATCTTGGGCAAGGTCGTGCTCGTGACCGGAGTGGCCCGGCAGCTGGGCGGACGGTTCGTCCGGCGCGTCCAGCGTGACCCCGACGTCGACCGGGTGATCGCCGTCGACACGAGCCCGCCCGAACACCATCTCGGCGGCGCCACCTTCGTGCGGGCCGACATCCGCCAGCCCACGATCGCCCGGGTGCTCGCCGAGTACGGCGTGGACACGGTCGTCCACATGGACGTCACGGCCACCGCCCTCGGCCGCGACGGCCGGGGCAGCCGGGGCTCGGTCAAGGAGACCAACGTCATCGGCACCATGCAGCTTCTCGGCGCCTGCCAGAAGTCGCCGACGGTGCAGCGGCTCGTGGTGAAGTCGAGCACCAGCGTGTACGGCTCCGCGCCCAAGGACCCCGCGGTGTTCACCGAGACCACCCCGCCCAAGTCGCTGCCCAGCGGCGGCTTCGCCAAGGACGCCGTCGAGGTCGAGGGCTATGTGCGCGGCTTCGCGCGGCGCCGCCCCGACGTCGCGGTGTGCGTACTGCGGTTCGCGAACATCCTGGGGCCCGCCGCGGACTCCCCGCTCGCCGAGTACTTCGCGCTGCCGGTCCTGCCGACCGTGTTCGGCTACGACCCCCGCCTGCAGTTCGTCCACGAGGACGACGCCGTCGAGGTGCTGCGCCTCGCCGCGCACGAACCGGCGCGCGGCACCCTGAACAGCGGCACCTTCAACATCGCCGGCGACGGACAACTGCTGCTCTCGCAGTGCTCGCGCCGGCTCGGCCGCCCCACCGTCCCCGTACTCCTGCCGGCCGTCACCTGGGTCGGCTCGGCGCTGCGCACGGTCGGCATGACGGACTTCTCGCCCGAGCAGATCCGGCTGCTCACCCACGGCCGGGTCGTGGCGACCCGGCAGATGCGCGAGACACTGGGGTTCAGGCCGAAGTACACGACGGCGGAGGCCTTCGCGGACTTCGTACGCAGCCGGGGCCCCGGGCTGCTGCCGCCCAGTGCCCTCGCGGGGGCAGTCGACCGGATCGCCGCGCTGCCCCTCGCGGGCGGCCACCCGAGCGCCAACTGAGGAGAGCGTCAACGATGGCGGACGCCAAGGTCATTCCGTTCGACGACGACCGTTCGCGCGGGAGCGCGCAGCGCGCGGCGCGCCGCAGGTCCACGCCCCGGCGCCCGGGCGACCCGGTGGCCGAGGTCGCGGCGCTGCCCGGACAGCAGGACGGGCAACAGGAAGGCCAGCAGGACGGGCCGCAGGACGGTCGACAGCCGGAGGGGTCGCGCGCCGAGGAGGCGGGGGCCGGACCGGCCCCGGAGTCGCGCGGCGGCGGCTGGGACCGGCGCATCGCGGGCGGCCTGGCCTTCCTGCGGCGCCGGCTGACCGGTGAGTACGAGGTCGACGACTTCGGTTACGACGAGGAGCTCACCGACCAGGTCCTGATGTCGCTGCTCCGCCCCTTCTACGAGAAGTACTTCCGGGTGGAGGTGAAGGGCATCGAGAACATCCCCGCCGACGGCGGGGCGCTGATCGTGGCCAACCACTCCGGGACGCTGCCGCTGGACGGCCTGATGATGCAGGTCGCGGTGCACGACAACCATCCACAGGGCCGGCATCTGCGCCTCCTCGCCGCCGACCTGGTCTTCATGCTGCCGGTGATCAACGAACTGGCCCGCAAGGCCGGTCACACGCTGGCCTGCGCCGAGGACGCCGAGCGGCTCCTGGAGCGGGGCGAGCTCGTCGGTGTGATGCCGGAGGGCTTCAAGGGCATCGGCAAGCCGTTCAGCGACCGCTACAAGCTGCAGCGGTTCGGCCGCGGCGGCTTCGTCTCGACGGCGCTGCGGACCGGCTCGCCGATCGTGCCGTGCTCGATCGTCGGGGCGGAGGAGATCTACCCGATGATCGGCAACGCCAAGACGGTGGCGCGGGTGCTCGGCATCCCGTACTTCCCGATCACGCCGACGTTCCCGTGGCTGGGGCCGCTGGGCGCGGTGCCGCTGCCGACGAAGTGGACGATCCAGTTCGGCGAGCCGATCCCGACGGACGGCTATCCGCCGGAGGCGGCCGAGGACCCGATGCTGATGTTCAACCTGACCGACCAGGTGCGGGAGCAGATCCAGCACTCCCTGTACAAGCTGCTCGTGCAACGGCGGTCGGTCTTCTTCTAGGCCGTCGCTCTTCCCCGCATACGCGATCGGGGCGCCCTCCCCGCCAGGAGGGCGCCCCGATCACGTACGCACGAGGGTTACGGCACGTCCTCGCTGTCCACGCCCAGCTCCGGGAGCAGGTCGGGCAGGAGCGGGGGCAGGGTGACGTCCGGCTTGGCCGGGGAGTCGTCCTGACCGGGCTTGCTCTTGCCGTCCGCAGGGGCCGGGGGCGTCTTCTTCTCGGTGGGCGGGTCGAGCAGGCCGCCCGTGGTCCCGCCGAGAAGACCGTCGTCCTTGCTGTGCGAGGTGCTCGGCCGGGGCTTGCTGTCGTCGCTCGGGCCGCTGCCGTGCGAACTGCCGCCGCCCGAGGGATGGGAGGTGCGCCCCTCGGATCTCTCCGTGCCGCTGGGGTGCTGCGGGGCCCGGCCGGTCTCGCCGCCCTTCTCCGGGGAGCGGGGCAGCAGGGAGCGCAGCGGGTCGACCTCTTCGTCTATGGCGTCGAAGACGTCGTTCACCTGCGCGCCCACGTCGCCCAGCTGGACGGGGAGGCGGCCCTGGAGGTCGCTCCACGCCTCCCGGTGCGACCGGGAGAACGCGGAGAGCGCCTGGATGGGGCCGAGGGAGCCGTCGCGTTCGTACGCCTCCAGGAGCAGGCGGTGGCCCTCCGTGGCGTCGTGCCGCATGCCGGAGAGGGCGCGCCTGACCTCGCCGAGCGACTCGTGGTCCAGGGCGCCGGAGCGGCCCCGCTCCATGAGCCTGCGGGCCTCGTTCAGCCGGGTCGATGCGTGGTCGAGGTAGATCCGACCGCGGTCGGTGTCGTCGTCGGCCAGGCCCAGCTTGAAGTCCTCCATGCCGCGTTTGAGGCCGTACAGCGAGTCGCCCGGGAGGGCGTCGCCGCTGGCCGCCGCGACCCCGCCGAAGGCGCCCGCGGCGACTCCGACGGTGAGGCCGCCCGCCGCGATGCCCTTGGACAGACGGGAGCGCGGCCGCAACTTCCCGAGGGAGCCCGCTCGGTGGGCTCCCTTGCGGGATCGCTGCTCGGGGACCGACGGACTGGTGCCCTCCAGGATCATGGCTTCCATCGCGGCCACGAGCTGGGCGCGTTGGACGACCTTGACCTCGGGGTCGAGGGCGGGCTTGGGCAGCGCGTCGAGACCGTCCGTCAGGGCCAGCATGCGGCCCTGTTCGGTCGGTTCGGAACGGGCCGCGGTGGTTTCGGCGGACTCCACAGGTGCGGCCGCGGTCGCGGACGTGGGCGCGGAGTCCTCGGACTTCTCGGCCGCCGGACCCTGGTCGGAATGCTCCTCCAGGGCCTGGGCGAAGGCGTTCGCCCGCCGGTGGGCCGATACGTTCGCGATCACTGGCGGCACCTCCTCTCGTCAAGACGGTCGACTCCCCAGGGGGTCCTGAGGGTTGCATGTACTGACCAATTCCACACGATCGAGTGAGCGGAGCCAGCCAGGTAGCGACCACAGGGAGCCTGCATCCCGCACAACGAGCGTCGCGGCACTTGGGTTACGGACGACAGATGATCGGACCGCGACAATTCCGTGGCGACCATCTGGCCGCCACGGAAGGTGAGTTGGGGATCACGGAGCATGACGGGGGCTGTCTTCGGGGCTCGGGCGCCGGCGGTGCGGGCGGGGCGGGACTGGCGGGGCGGGACTAGCGGACGTCGTCGGGCAGGAGGCGCGCGAGGGTGCGCACCGCCCGGTACTGGAGGGTCTTGATCGCGCCCTCGTTCTTGCCCATGACCCGCGCGGTCTCGGCGACGGAGAGGCCCTGGAGGAAGCGCAGGGTCACGCATTCCTGCTGCTGGGGGTTGAGGCGGCGGACGGCTTCGAGGAGCGCCGCGTTCGAGAGGGACTCCAGGACGGAGTCCTCGGGGCTGCGCTCGACCTCGTTGGCGTCGAGCATTTCGCCGGTGGTCACTTCGAGGCGGAAACGGCTTGATTTGAAGTGGTCGGCGACCAGGTTGCGGGCGATCGTGACCAGCCAGGCGCCGAAGTCGCGGCCCTGCCAGGTGAAGGTGCCGATGCGGCGCAGCGCGCGCAGAAAGGTCTCACTGGTGAGGTCCTCGGCGGTCGCCTTGCCGCCCACGCGGTAGTAGATGTAGCGGTAGACCGTGTCGCTGTACTGGTCGTAGAGGCGGCCGAAGGCGTCGGACTCGCCGGCCTGGGCGCGTTCGACGAGGTCCATCATGCGCGCGCTGTCGCTGTCCGCGGCGGGACGGCGGGGGGTGGGGGCAGAGGTGGCGGCGGCGGCGCCGGAACGGGCCCGTCTGCTGACTGCCGCACCGCCGTTCGCCAGGGCATAGCACGGCCCGGCGGGTGCGGGGACGGCGAGGGCGGGGACGGCCGGGACGGCGTACGCGGTGGGGACGAAGCCGCGCAAGCGGTCGATGACCGTTGCGCGCAGCGTAGCCAGGCCCGAGGCGTCAACCCCGACGTGTGGGTACACGGGACTCCCAGAGGCAGAGCTTCCATCACGTGCAGTGCGGGACCGTTCACTCGTCGTAGCGACGTATGAGGTCCCTTATGCGTCTGAGGAGAATAACGCTTCGTACAGGCAGCGCTACACCTAGTTGCTCAAATCATCGATTACGTCGCTTCTGTAACCGATTGACGCCTGGGCAAGTGCCGCAGAGTGACCGAATGTTGATCGATTGGGTTCACATTCCGTGTCGGCGTGAGGCGTGTTGTGGCCGAGTGCTACCGGCGTGACTGGCGGGAGTCAGGGCGGGGTAGAGCCGACGGAATGCGCGGGCCGCCCGGAGCGGGGCGGGGCGTCAGTGGCGGCGGCGGTGCAGGGCGATGGCCGCGGCGGCGCCGCCCGCGAGCGCGCCGACACCGGCGGCTGCCGGGATGCCGACCTTGGCGGCCTTGCGGCCCGTGCGGTAGTCGCGCAGCCGCCAGTCCCGTTCGCGTGCGTGCTTGCGCAGTTTGGCGTCGGGGTTGATCGCGTAGGGGTGCCCGACGAGCGAGAGCATCGGGATGTCGTTGTGCGAGTCGCTGTACGCGGCGCAGCGCCCGAGGTCCAGCCCCTCGGCGGCGGCCAGCGCGCGGACGGCCTCGGCCTTCGCGGGGCCGTGCAGGGGCTCACCGACGAGCTTGCCGGTGTAGACGCCGCCGACGGACTCGGCGACGGTGCCGAGGGCGCCGGTCAGGCCGAGGCGGCGGGCGATGACCGTGGCGATCTCCACCGGGGCCGCGGTGACCAGCCAGACCTTCTGGCCCGCGTCGAGGTGGGCCTGGGCCAGGGCGCGGGTGCCGGGCCAGATGCGCTCGGCCATGTACTCGTCGTAGATCTCCTCGCCGATGGACATCAGCTCGGCGACGCGGTGGCCCTTGACGATGGACAGCGCGCTGTCGCGGGCGTCCTGCATGTGCTCGGGGTCCTCGACGCCGGCCAGCCGGAACCACGCCTGCTGCCAGGCGAACCGGAACAGTTCCTGGCGCTCGAAGAACTTCCGCTTGTACAGGCCGCGGCCGAAGTGGAAGATCGCGGCGCCCTGCATCACGGTGTTGTCGAGGTCGAAGAAGGCGGCGGCCTTGTCGTCGCCGACGACGGGGAACTCCGGTTCCTTCGGCTCCTCGTCGGCCGCGGTCCGCGCCGCGAGGCCTTCGAGCTCCTCCAGTTCCTGGGAGGACTTGCGCGCTGCCTCGGCCGAGGCCTCGCCTGCCAACACGCTCCGCGCCGTGGCGGAGCGCCTACGGGGGGTGAGCCATCCGAGAGCGGCCATGTCGTGAGCATAGCCAGTCTGTTCGGAGGTTCCGGAGTCGGGAGGAATCGGGCCTGTGAACTCTCTGTGTCCGCCCCGTGGGAGGGCGGGCGAGAATGGCGGCATGAGCCCGATTTTTCGTCGTACGAAGAGAAAACCCCAGGAGCGGTCGGTCACCCTCATCGGGAAGCCGGGGTGTCATCTGTGTGATGACGCACAGTCGGTGATCGAGAAGGTCTGCGGGGAGCTCGGCACTCCCTGGGAGAAGAAGGACATCACGCAGGACGAGGAGCTCCACCGGGCCTACTGGGAGCAGATTCCCGTGGTGCTCGTGGACGGGGAGCAGCACACCTTCTGGCGCGTGGACGAGGCGCGGCTGCGGCGCGAGCTCGACGGGTAGGGCGCCGCGGGGCCGTCCGGCACTGACCGACCAGTCCAAAGGGCCCGCGAAGTCGATTACGCTTTGGGGCGGTTTTGGTCTCGGGGGCGATGATCGTGAGGAGTGTGTGCGGTTTTGCCCCCCACAAATGAGCGACGAATCCCGTCGCGCGCCGGTTCCCCGAGGGTGCGCCGGGGGCGCGTGACCCCGGTCACGTTGGCCGGGCAAATCGGACACCATCTTTGTGCACGCGTTCACAAAGACATAGCCTGCATTCGACGGGGCGGTCTGGGGACGAGTGACCGCCTGCAGCCCCGCTCTACCCGCAGGAGCACCGTGGCAACTGGCCGAACTCACCGACCGGCGACCCGCAGCCGAGGAATTCCCGAGGCCACCGTCGCCAGGCTTCCGCTGTACCTCCGAGCCCTCACCGCACTGTCGGAGCGCTCGGTGCCCACGGTCTCCTCCGAGGAGCTCGCGGCCGCCGCGGGGGTCAACTCCGCGAAGCTGCGCAAGGACTTCTCCTACCTCGGTTCCTACGGGACCCGCGGTGTCGGCTACGACGTCGAGTACCTCGTCTACCAGATCTCCCGCGAGCTCGGGCTGACCCAGGACTGGCCGGTCGTCATCGTCGGCATCGGCAACCTCGGCGCCGCGCTCGCCAATTACGGCGGGTTCGCCTCCCGCGGGTTCCGGGTCGCCGCGCTGATCGACGCCGACCCGGCGATGGCGGGCACGCCCGTCGCCGGCATGCCGGTGCAGCACACCGACGACCTCGAGAAGATCATCGAGGAGAACGGCGTCTCGATCGGCGTCATCTCGACCCCGGCCGGCGCCGCCCAGCAGGTCTGCGAGCGGCTCGTCGCCGCCGGTGTGACCTCCATCCTGAACTTCGCGCCGACCGTCCTGTCCGTGCCGGACGGTGTCGACGTACGCAAGGTCGATCTCTCCATCGAGCTGCAGATCCTCGCCTTCCACGAGCAGCGCAAGGCCGGCGAGGAGGCCGCCCACGAGGGGCCCGTCCCGCCCGTGTCGGCCAAGCAGCAGCGGAAGGGACCCGACGGGGACGTCCCCGCCGTGATGCCGGCATGAGTCTCCTGGTCGTGGGGCTGAGTCACCGCAGCGCCCCGGTGAGCGTCCTGGAGCGGGCCGCGCTGTCCGCCGACGCGCAGGCCAAGCTGCTGCAGGACACCCTCGCCGCCGAGCCCGCCGCCGAGGCGGCCGTGCTCGCCACCTGCAACCGCATCGAGCTCTACGCCGACGTGGACAAGTTCCACGCGGGCGTCGCCGAGCTGTCCACGCTGCTCGCGCAGCACAGCGGCGTCGGCCTGGAGGAGCTCACCCCCTATCTGTACGTCCACTACGAGGACCGTGCCGTCCACCACCTGTTCTCGGTGGCGTGCGGGCTCGACTCGATGGTGGTCGGCGAGGGGCAGATCCTCGGACAGATCAAGGACGCCCTGGCGCGCTCGCAGGAGCTGCACACCGCGGGCAAGCTCCTCAACGACCTCTTCC
This sequence comes from Streptomyces sp. NPDC041713, assembly GCF_055591085.1. Lineage (NCBI taxonomy): Bacteria > Bacillati > Actinomycetota > Actinomycetes > Kitasatosporales > Streptomycetaceae > Streptomyces > Streptomyces sp. NPDC041713. The sequence goes on along the minus strand of NZ_JBVIZY010000002.1, from coordinate 997,054 downwards.
AGCAGGCCCTGCGGGTCGGCAAGCGCGCGCACTCCGAGACCGGCATCGACCGGGCCGGGCAGTCGCTCGTGACCTTCGGACTCGAACAGCTCGCCGCGCGCGAGCCGGTCGACGCCTGGGCCGCGGGCAAGCGCGCCGTGGTCATCGGCGCGGGCTCCATGTCCTCGCTGGCCGCGGCGACGCTCGCGCGCGCCGGTGTGGCGGAGATCGTGGTCGCCAACCGCACGCTGGAGCGCGCGGAGCGGCTCGCGGAGATCCTCGGCGAGAGCGGTGAGAGCGGCGTACGCGCCCGTGCCGTCCCCATGGACGACGTGGCGGACGAACTGACACGTGCCGACGTCGCCGTCTCCTGCACCGGCGCGACCGGTCTGGTGCTGACCGCGGAGTCCGTCGCCGACGCCGTCGCGGGCCGGGTGCCCGCCGACGACCAGCTCGGCGAGGTGCCCGCGCAGGCCAGGAACGGCTCGGCGGGCCAGAGCGCGCGGACGGCCACCGTCGCCGACGAGGGCTGCCCGGTCGACCTGTCCGCGCCGCGCGGCTTCTCCGTCGCCGGCGAGGAGGCCGTCGCCGGGATGGACGCGACGGCCCTGGAACAGCACGCGGCCTGGGTGGACAACGCCCCGGCCGAGCGGCGCGAGGACCAGGCCGCCGACCCGCGGGCCGAGGCCGAGGCGATCGCCGCGCTGGCGGCCGCCGCGCGCGTCACCGGCCGGCTCCCCGAGCGGCGCGTCCCCGCGCCGTCGGCGGCGGCGGGAGCGGCCCGCCCGGCCGTGCTCGCCCTGCTCGACCTGGCCATGCCCCGTGACATCGACGTCGCCGCGCACCGCATCCCCGGCGTGCGCCTGGTGGACATCGAGTCGCTGGCGGAGGCCTCCGCGGACGCGCCGATGGCCCATGACGTCGAGCTGGTGCGCTCCATCGTCTCCGACGAGGTCGCCGCCTTCGGCGCCGCACAGCGCGCCGCGCACATCACGCCGACCGTGGTCGCCCTGCGCACCATGGCCGCCGACGTGGTGGCCGGCGAGATGGCGCGACTCGAAGGCCGGCTGCCCGGCCTGGCGGACAAGCAGCGCGCGGAGATCACCCAGACCGTGCGCCGTGTCGTGGACAAGCTGCTGCACGCGCCGACGGTGCGGGTCAAGCAGCTGGCGAGCGAGCCCGGCGGCGCCGGGTACGCGGACGCGCTGCGCACGCTCTTCGACCTCGACCCGCAGACGGTCGCGGCGGTCAGCAGGGCTGACCACTTGAACAACGAGAACGACGACCCGAATCGAGGCCGGGCATGACCGAGAAGGCCCTCAGGCTCGGGACCAGGCGCAGCAGGCTGGCCATGGCCCAGTCCGGGCAAGTGGCCGAGGCAGTCAGGGAGTTGACGGGGCGACCCGTCGAGCTCGTGGAGATCACCACGTACGGCGACACCTCGCGCGAGCACCTCGCGCAGATCGGTGGCACCGGCGTCTTCGTGGCCGCGCTGCGCGAGGCCCTGGCCCGCGACGAGGTGGACTTCGCCGTCCACTCGCTCAAGGACCTGCCCACCGCGCAGCCCGCCGAGCTCACCCTCGCCGCCGTGCCGCTGCGCGAGGACCCGCGCGACGCGCTGGTCGCCCGCGACGGGCTGACCTTCGCGGAGCTCGCGGCGGACTCCCCGACGGGGGTCCCCCGCATCGGCACCGGCTCGCCGCGCCGCATGGCGCAGCTGAACGCCTACGCGCGCAGCCACGGCATGTCCGTCCAGACCGTGCCGATCCGCGGGAACGTCGACACCCGCATCGGATACGTGCACAAGGGGGAGCTCGACGCCGTCGTGCTCGCCGCCGCCGGGCTCAACCGCGTCGGCAGGTCCGACGAGGTGACCGAGCTCCTGTCGGTCGACACCGTTCTGCCCGCCCCCGGCCAGGGGGCACTGGCGATCGAGTGTGCCGCGAACAACGCGTCACTCGCCGCCGCGCTCGCCGAGCTCGACGACCCGTACACCCGGGCCGCCGTGACCGCCGAGCGGTCCCTGCTCGCCGCCCTGGAAGCCGGCTGCAGCGCGCCCGTGGGCGCGCTGGCCGACTTGCTGGCCGACGGGCAGATTGTCAAGGAAATGCGCCTGCGCGGCGTCGTCGGTACGACCGACGGCTCGACGCTGGTGCAGCTGTCCACCACCGGTCCCGTGCCCGAGACGGAGACCCAGGCCATGGCGCTGGGCCGCGAACTCGCTGCCGAGATGCTCGCCAAGGGCGCGGCCGGTCTGATGGGGGAGCGAGCACTTTGAGCCCCACCTCGAACCTTCCCGGCCTTCCCGCACACGGGCACGTCACCTTTCTCGGTGCCGGACCCGGAGATCCGGGACTGCTGACCCTGCGCGCCGTCGAGGCGCTGGCCCGAGCGGATGTGCTGATCGCCGAGCCGGATGTGCTCGACGTCGTCCGCGTGCATGCCAAGGGAGGTGTGGACACACCCCATCCGACAGCTGACGACACGTCAATGACCGCCGACGCGACGCCGTTCCGAGCTGCCGCCAATCTTGTCATGGAGGCCGCGAAGGGCGGCAGGCGGGTCGTGCGTGCGGTGAGCGGCGACCCCGGCCTCGACACGTACGCGGCCGAGGAGATGCTCGCCTGCGCCGCCCAGGGCATCCCCTTCGAGGTCGTGCCCGGCATCGCGGCCGCCGTCGGTGTGCCCGCGTACGCGGGTGTGCCGCTGCGGGACGCGCAGGGCACGGACGTCCGCTTCGTCGACGCCCGGACCGCCTCCGACCGCTGCTGGAGCGAGGTCGGCGCCTCCGACGGGACCGTCGTCGTCTCCACGGCGCTGGACTCCGTGGCGGCCGCGGCCGGTGAGCTGGTGGCCGCGGGCCGCAAGCCGGACACCCCGATGACCGTGACGGTCGCCGGTACGACGACGCGCCAGCGCACCTGGACGGCGACGCTCGGCACCATCGCGCAGGTCCTCAAGCAGGCCAAGGTGCTGCCGTCGCCGGACGGGGGGCAGCCCGTCATAGCCGTGGTCGGCGAGCGTTCCTCCGCCGCCCAGCGCGACCAGCTGTCGTGGTTCGAGTCGAAGCCGCTCTTCGGGTGGCGGGTGCTCGTGCCGCGCACGAAGGAGCAGGCGGCCTCGCTCTCCGACCAGCTGCGCTCCTACGGCGCGGTGCCGCACGAGGTCCCGACCATCGCGGTCGAGCCGCCGCGCACGCCCCAGCAGATGGAGCGCGCGGTCAAGGGCCTGGTGACGGGCCGCTACGAGTGGATCGCGTTCACCTCCGTCAACGCCGTCAAGGCGGTGCGGGAGAAGTTCGAGGAGTACGGGCTCGACGCGCGGGCCTTCGCCGGGATCAAGGTCGCGGCCGTCGGCGAGCAGACCGCCGCCGCGCTGATCGCCTTCGGCGTGAAGCCGGACCTGGTGCCGAGCGGTGAGCAGTCGGCCGCGGGGCTCCTGGAGGACTGGCCGCCGTACGACCCGGTCTTCGACCCGATCGACCGGGTGTTCCTGCCGCGGGCCGACATCGCCACGGAGACGCTGGTCGCCGGGCTCATCGACCTGGGCTGGGAGGTGGACGACGTCACGGCCTACCGGACCGTGCGCGCCTCGCCGCCACCGGCGGAGACGCGTGAGGCGATCAAGGGCGGCGGCTTCGACGCGGTCCTGTTCACGTCGTCGTCCACGGTGCGCAACCTCGTCGGGATCGCGGGCAAGCCGCACAACGTGACGGTCATCGCCTGTATCGGTCCCGCCACCGCGAAGACCGCGGAGGAGCACGGGCTGCGGGTGGACGTGATGGCTCCGGAGCCGTCGGTGCACAAGCTGGCGCAGGCGTTGGCGGAGTTCGGTACGGCGCGTCGTGCGGCGGCGCTGGAGGCGGGGGACCCCGTCACCCGGCCCAGTGAGCGTCGACCGGGGTCCCGTAGGCGGCGTACCGCGCCCTGAGCGGTCCCGCACCGTCGATCACCGGCTTCGCCGAGTTCGTCCTCAAACGCCGGACGGGCTGAATTTCCCTGGTCCCGGCTGAGAACCTTCAGCCGGGACCAGAACCTTTCGTGAGGTGAGAGAGACAGTGACCAAGTACGGATCCTTCCCCGGCGCGCGGCCCCGGCGGCTTCGGACCACTCCCGCCATGCGGCGGATGGTGGCCGAGACGCGGCTGCACCCCGCCGACCTGATCCTGCCCGCGTTCGTGCGCGAGGGGATCGGCGCCCCGGTGGAGATCGGCGCCATGCCCGGCGTCTTCCAGCACACCCGCGACAGCCTGAAGAAGGCGGCCGTCGAGGCGCTGGAGGCCGGGGTCGCCGGGATCATGCTGTTCGGCGTCCCGGAGGAGTCCAAGAAGGACGCCGTGGGCACCGCGGGCACCGACCCGGACGGCATCCTGCAGGTGGCGCTCCGCGACGTGCGGGCCGAGGTCGGCGACGAGCTCATCGTCATGTCGGACCTGTGCCTGGACGAGACCACCGACCACGGGCACTGCGGCGTCCTGGACTCCCAGGGCCGGGTCGACAACGACGCGACCCTGGAACGGTACGCGGAGATGGCGCAGGTGCAGGCCGACGCGGGCGCCCACGTGGTGGGCCCCAGCGGCATGATGGACGGTCAGATCGGCGTCATCCGGGACGCGTTGGACCAGGTCGGGCACGAGGACGTGTCGATCCTCGCGTACACCGTGAAGTACTCCTCGGCCTTCTTCGGGCCCTTCCGCGAGGCCGTCGGCTCGTCCCTCAAGGGGGACCGCAAGACCTACCAGCAGGACCCGGCGAACACCCGGGAGTCGATGCGGGAGCTGGCGCTCGACCTCGAAGAGGGCGCCGACATGGTGATGGTCAAGCCCGCGGGCCCCTACCTCGACATCCTCGCGCGGGTCTCCGACGCGGTGGACGTGCCGGTGGCCGCGTACCAGATCAGTGGCGAGTACGCGATGATCGAGGCCGCCGCCCAGCGGGGCTGGATCGACCGGGACCAGGCGATCATGGAGTCCCTGACGGGGATCAAGCGCGCGGGCGCCAACATGATCCTGACGTACTGGGCGACCGAGGTCGCGCGCCGGCTCTGATCCGGGGCTCCGGGCCGCCCGCGGGCGGCCCTTGACCTCAACCACGCTTGCGGTCGGAGGGTGGTGTGTGCCGACATCCGGCCCACGCCTCCCGAGGAGCACACCATGCGCGCTGTCGTCCTGCACGAGTTCGGGCCCGCCGAGAACCTGCGGACCGAGACCCTTGCCGACCCCGTGCCGGGGCCCGGGCAGGTGCGGATCGCCGTACGGGCGGCCGGGGTTCACTTCGTCGAGACCGTCATGCGCCGGGGCGAGGCCTCCGCCATGGCGCCGCCGCTGCCCGAGCTGCCGGCGGTCCTCGGCGGTGAGGTCGCGGGGACGGTGGAGGCCGTCGGCCCGGAGGTCGGGGCCGAGTGGCTCGGGCGTTCCGTGGTGGTGTCGCGCTCGACGCCCGGCGGGTACGCGGAGCTGACGGTCGCCGACGCCGGGAACCTGCACGTGATCCCGGACGGGCTCGGCTTCGAGGCGGCGGTGACCATGGTGATGACCGGGGCCACCGCCATGGGGCTGCTCGGTGAGGCCCGACTCCGCCCGGACGACGTGGTGTTGGTGACCTCGGCGGCCGGTGGCGTGGGGCGGCTCGTGGTCCAGTACGCGCGCTCCCTGGGCGCCACGGTGATCGGCGCGGCGGGCGGCCGCGCGAAGGCCGACGCGGTACGGGAGCTCGGCGCGGACATCGCCGTCGACTACGACGTGCCCGGCTGGGAGCGCGAGGTCGCCGCACGGCTCGGCGGGCGACGGGTCACCGCGGTGCTGGACGGGGTGAGCGGCGAAAAGGGCGCGGCGGCCTTCGAGTTGCTCGCGGACGGCGGCCGGTACGTGGTCATCGGCTGGTCGTCCCAGCGCGCCTTCGAGCCGGAACCGGGGCTGCTCACGGAGCGCCGCATCACCTTCACGAACGCGCTGCACCGGCTGCTCGCGGCCCCCGAGGACGGCCCGGCGCTGGAGCGCGAGGCCCTGGCGGCCGCGGCGGAGGGCAGGTGGGTGCCCGCGGTGCAGGCCTTCCCGCTGTCCCGTGCGGCGCAGGCGCACGCCGCGCTCGAACGCCGGGAGACGACGGGGAAGGTGGTGCTGGTGCCGTAGCCGGACCGCGTTCCGGGGGCGGGGAGTCCCAGGTGGGCGTTCCAGGGGGACGGGTTTTCCGTGGTCACGTGGGTGAAATCGTTCCAGCGTGTCAGATGGTCCGGGGTTCCTTGTGCCGGTCGGGGCGGCGCTGTTTCGCTCGGGGCGTGCCGCTGCGGCACGCCCTTCGCACCGCGACCTTCCTGACCACGGGGGCTCCCCATGACGTTCACGCGCACCACGACCCAATCGCTCCTCACCGGGGTCCTCGTGGTCGCCGCGCTCACCCTCACCGCGTGCGAAAGCGACGACGGCATGGGCGTGCGGGACTCGGCGACCTCGGCGGCCGTCCAGCCGCCGGGGGACGGGGAGGCCGCCCGGTGCCGTACCGACGAGCTGGAGATCACCGCGTCCGACACCACCGTCGACGGTGACCCCGAGGGCATGGTGACGGTGCGGCTGCGGAACGGGGGCGGCCGGGTCTGCGCGCTCTCCGGGTACGCGGGCGTCGTCCTGAGGACCAGCGCGGGGGACCTCGCCGCCCGGCGGAGCGGGGGGCCGATACCGAAGGGGGCCAAGGGGCCCCTGGGGTCCTGGGGTGTCCTGGAGGACGGAGAAGTGGCCGAGGTGCCGGTCACGTATGCGCTGGGGAAGAGGTCGGGCGGTGGGTCCGGGGTTCGTGTGGTGCGGCTCGTCGTCACTCCGCCCGGTGCGAGCGAGTCCGTCAGCCTCGACTGGCCGGGGGCGCGGAGGCTTCCCGCGGCGGGTGGGGCGGGGGGCGTCGTGAAGGTCCATCCCGTGGAGAAGGTCGTCTGACGCCGGCCCCCCCCGGCTCTTGCTTCGGTTGCACTCGTTGCCCCGGTCTCCGCGCGCTATGCGCGTGAGGCCGGGGCTTTCCGCGTCAGCGGGAGGTGGGCGGCGCGCCGCTCACCACTGCAGCGCGGTCGACGCCGACGTCTGCCAGTACGTGACGAACGCCGAGCTGTCCACGTACACGCCGTCCTGCGGCAGTTCGGCCGCCGCCGGGCCGCCCGCGTTGCCGTTCATGGCGCGGTTGGCGAAGTAGACGCCCAGGTCGTGCGCCTGGTAGCCGTCCGTGCCCTCCGGCGACGACGTGCCGATGCCCGCGTACGCCGTCTGACCCGGCTTCAGCGTCACGACCGCCTGCGGCTGACTGTCCTCCACCCACGGGGTGGCGGCCTGCCCGTTGTCGAAGCGGAGGTACGGCGCCCCGTACGCGTAACACGTCTTCGTCCCCGTGTTCTTGGCCTTCAGGAGCAGGTGGTTGATGGGCCGGCTGACCTCCTCGACCGTGACCTTGGTGGTGGCGGAGGTGCAGGTGACCGGCGCCGCCTTCACGGACGGGGCCGCGGCGGACGCGGCGCCCCCGAGCGCCGTGAGCGAGACGGTGGCGGCGATCGCGGCGGCAGCGGCGGCGGCCTTGGTGGTGAGTCGCATGGCTGGTCTCTTTCGGTGTGATGTGGCAGACGCGAGCCGCGCCGAGGGGCTCCCGGATGCGGCGTGCTTGTATGGCCACAGCTTGTGCGGGGTTTCGTCCCGGCGGCCAGCGTGGGACGGCAGTTGGGGACGTTGGGACACCCGTACGGCCCTGATCTGCGGCAACCCCGTTCCTTGGAACGGATGGATGGGATGGGAGAGAGCGTGGGGGCGGGCGATCTCGCGGAGTTGCTGCGGGAGCTGAAGGAACGGTCGGGGCTCAGTTACGGGGCGCTGGCCAAGCGGTTGCATGTGTCGACGTCGACGCTGCACCGGTACGTCAACGGGTCGGCCGTGCCCACGGAGTTCGCTCCGCTGGAGCGGCTCGCCCGGGTGTGCGGGGCCACGCGGGAGGAGATGGTCGAGGTCCACCGGCGGTGGATCCTGGCCGACGCGGCGAGGGGGGACCGGAGGGAGGGCGACTCGGCGCCCAAGGGGCCGGCCTCTAAGGAACCGGGCCCTACCGAGGCGGAATCCGGCGCCCCCACATCCACTTCCACCCCCACCCCCGAGGACCCCACCCCCTCCGACACCCCCACCACCCCCCACCCCGCGCACGACCCCGACGACGGCACCCCCGGCATCGTGATCAGCCGGGCCCCCGCCTCCGCCTCCGCCCCCGCCCCCGCCTCCGCCTCCGCCTCCGCCCCCGCCTCCGCCGCCGCCCGGCGCCTGCGGGAACGGCTGCCGCGCGCCCGCGTGCTCGTCGCCGCCGGTGTCGTCGCCGCCCTCGGCGCCACCGCCGTCGCCGTCCAGGCCGCCTCCGGCGGCGGTGGGCGCGACCTGGTCTCCACCAGCTCACCGACCGCGAAAGGCGGCGAGCCGGACCGCAGCCCGGGCGTCAGGTCCGCGTCGCCGTCCGGCAAGGCGGACGGCAAGGGTGAGAAGGGCGAGAAGAAGAAGGACTCCGGCACGGCGAAGGGCAAGGGCGGCGAGAAGGGCGAGGGAGAGCGCAGGCGCACGCCCGTCACCGGCGAGAGCGGCACCGGCAGCAGCGGCGGCGCCCTCGGCGGCGCCCCGGTCACCGTCTCCACCCAGGCCCAGTACTGGGCCCAGCCCTGCGGCCACCCCTACCTCGTCGACAAGGCCCCCGGCACCCTCTCGCCGCCCCCCAACGAGCAGGACGCGGCCGGCTGGGTCTCCGCGAACGGCGCGGTGTCCGCCCGGGACCAGTCCGTGAAGCTGACCGTCCAGGGCACCGGCAAGGACACCGTCGTCCTGGAGGCCCTGCACGTCCGGGTCGCCGGCACCGACGCGCCGCTCTCCTGGAACAACTTCAAGATGGGCTACCTCGGCGTCGGTTGCGGCAGCGGCATCCCCAAGCACACCTTCGCCGTCAACCTGGACGCGTCGGTGCCCCGGCCCAGCCCCGAGGACCCCAAGGACACGTTCCCGTACAAGGTGAGCGCGAGCGACCCCGAGGCGTTCTACGTCAACGCGACCGCCAACACCCGCTACGTACGCTGGTACTTGGAGCTGGAGTGGTCGAGCGGCGACCGGCACGGCACGGTGCGCATCGACGACTCGGGCAAGCCGTTCGCCACCAGCGGTGACAAGAGCCGTCCCGTGTACGCGTATTCGCTCAACAGCAAGAAGTGGACGCCGACGCACCGCAACGACGACGACGTGCCGGACCCGCCCGCGTAACAGCGGGTCCGTCCGCATCCCGGAATGGTGCGTGTAGGCGGCACACGGCTCCTTACCCTGCCCGGAAACGCAAAGGAGCCGCAGATGACCGCCACCGACCTCCCCGCCCCGGCCACCGCCCCTGACCCGGCCCCTGCCCCGGCCACCGCCCCGGCCCCCGCCCAGGGTCCCGCCCCGCTCCCCCCGCTCGCGGCCCGTGCCGCCGCCGTCGGGGGCTCGCCCGTACGGGACATCCTCGCGGTCACCGCGCGCCCCGAGGTCATCAACTTCGCGGGCGGGCTGCCCGCGCCCGGCCTCTTCGACGGCGACGGCATCGCGGCCGCCTTCCGCGCGGTCCTCGCGGAGACGCCCGAGCGGGCCCTGCAGTACTCCACGACCGAGGGCGAGCCCGCGCTGCGCGCCGCCATAGCCGCGCGCGCGGCCGCCCGCGGCCTGCCGACCGACGCCGACGACGTCCTCGTCACCACCGGCTCGCAGCAGGCCCTCTCGCTGCTCGCGACCGCGCTGCTCGAACCCGGCGACACCGTCCTCGTCGAAACCCCCTGTTATCTGGCGGCACTTCAGGCCTTCGCCTTCGCGGGCGCGCGCGTGGTGCCCGTGCCCGGCGACGCCGCCGGCATCGACCCGGCAGCCCTCGACGAGCTCGTCGCCCTGCACCGCCCCAAGTTCCTCTACACCGTCCCCACCTTCCAGAACCCGACCGGCCGCACCCTGCCCGCCGACCGGCGCGCGGCCGTCGCCGAGGTCGCCGCGCGGCGCGGGGTCTGGATCGTCGAGGACGACCCGTACGGGGAGCTGCGTTTCGAGGGCGAGCGCGCGCCGTGGATCGCCACGTATCCCGGGGCGGCGGACCGCACGGTGCTGCTCGGCAGCTTCTCCAAGGTGATGGCGCCAGGCCTGCGCCTCGGCTGGCTGCGCGCGCCCGCAGCGCTGCTGCGCGCCTGCGCCGTCGCCAAGCAGGCCGCCGACCTGCACACGCCGACCGTCAACCAGCTCGCCGCCGCGCGCTACCTCGCCGACCAGGACCTGGACGCGCACATCGCCCGGGTCGCGGGCGTCTACCGCGAGCGCCGCGACGCGATGCTCGCGGGGCTCGGCAACGCGCTGCCGGCGGGGTCCACGTGGATCCGCCCCGAGGGCGGCATGTTCGTGTGGGCCAGGCTGCCCGACGGGTACGACACGACGGAGCTGCTGCGGACGGTCATCACGCACGACGTGGCGTACGTGCCCGGCGCGCCGTTCTTCGCCGGCGAGCCGGACCGGGCCACCCTGCGCATGTGCTTCGTGACCCAGTCACCGGCCGAGATCGCGGAGGGACTGCGGCGCCTCGGCCGGGGACTCGGGGAGAAGTGAGCGCGGTGAGCGCGGGGTCAGAGGCGCTCGGGCGTGCGGATGCCCAGCAGGGCCATGCCCTGGTGCAGGGTCCTGGCCGTGATGTCGCACAGGAACAGGCGGTTCTCCACCACGTCCTGCGCGGGGCGCGGCTTGATCACCGGGCACTGGTCGTAGAACGTCGTGAACAGTGACGCGAGCTGGTACAGGTACGCGGCCAGCTTGTGCGGGGCGTACTCGGCCGAGGCCTCGTGGACGAGGTCACCGAACGCGTCGAGGTGCAGGCCGAGCGCCCGCTCGGCCGGGGCCAGCGCCAGCTCCGGGTGGGCGGCGGCCGCGTCGCCCTCGGACTTGCGCAGGATCGACTTGATGCGCGCGTACGCGTACTGGAGGTAGACGGACGTGTCGCCGTTCAGGGACACCATCTGGTCGAGGTCGAACTTGTAGTCGCGGTTCGCGGACGTCGACAGGTCCGCGTACTTCACGGCGCCGATGCCGACGTACCGGCCGTTCTCGACGATCTCCTCCTCGGTCAGGCCGATCTTCTCGGCCTTCTCCCGCACCACGGCCGTGGCCCGCTCGACCGCCTCGTCGAGGAGGTCCTCCAGGCGGACCGTCGCGCCCTCACGGGTCTTGAACGGCTTGCCGTCCGCGCCGAGCACCGTGCCGTAGCCCATGTTGTGGGCGGTGACCTCGTCGTTCAGCCAGCCCATCCGGCGGGCCGCCTCGAAGACCATCTTGAAGTGCAGAGACTGGCGCACGTCCACCACGTACAGCAGCGTCGTCGCGTCCAGGTCGACGACACGGTTGCGGATCGCGGAGAGGTCCGACGCCGCGTACCCGAAGCCGCCGTCGGCCTTCTGCACGATCAGCGGGACCGGCTTGTCGTCCTTGCCGCGGATCTCGTCGAAGAACACGACGAGCGCGCCCTCGGAGCGGACGGCCACGCCCGACTCCTCCAGGAGGCGCGCGGTCTCCGGCATCAGGTCGTTGTACGCGGACTCGCCGACGATCTCGTCGTCGCGGACCTCCATGTCCAGCTTCTCGAAGACCGAGTAGAAGTAGACCTTCGACTCGTCGACGAAGCGCTGCCAGAGGTCGAGGGTCTCCTTGTCGCCGGACTGCAGGGCGACGACCCGCTTGCGGGCCCGCTCCTTGAACCCTTCGTCCGCGTCGAAGACCGCGCGCGACGCCTTGTAGACGCGGTTCAGGTTGCTGATGGCCTGCTCGCCGTCGACGTCCTCGGCCGGAGCCAGCTGGTCGGGGTTCTCGATCAGGTACTGGATGAGCATGCCGAACTGGGTGCCCCAGTCGCCGATGTGGTGGCGGCCGATCGTCTTCTCGCCGGTGAAGTCCAGCATGTGCCGCAGGGCGTCGCCGATGACGGCGGAGCGCAGGTGGCCGACGTGCATCTCCTTCGCCACGTTCGGCTGGGCGTAGTCGATCACGGTGGTGCCCGCGGCCGGGTTCAGCGGGACGCCGAGCCGGTCGCCGTCGGCGGCGCGGGCGGCGAGCGTCCGCGTGATCGCCTCGTCGGTGACCGTGACGTTCAGGAACCCGGGGCCCGACACCTCGACGTCGGCGAGCAGCTCGCCGCGCGTGATCCGCTCGACGACCTGCGCGGCCAGCTCGCGGGGGTTCGCCTTGGCCTTCTTCGCGAGCGCCAGGATGCCGTTGGCCTGGAAGTCGGCCCGGTCGCTGCGTCGCAGCAGCGGGTCCGCGGCGCCTGCTTCCGGCAGGGCTGCCGTCAGGGCGTCCGCGAGGCGCTGGTGGACGGAGGCGGTGAGGGACGTGACCGAGGCCATGGATGGGTGCCGTTCTGCTCGGGTGCCGGGCGTTGCTGCGACTGCAGGAACCGAGTATCCCACGCGGTGAAAAGCGGTTTTCGTGGTTAGGGGACGACCTGGGAGAATGGCTGCGTCAAGCGGTACTCACGTATGAGAAGAAAGGCGTGCCGATCGTGGCTCAGAGCACCGATACCACCGACTGGGTCTCCCGCTACGCGGACGAGGTCATCGCCGAGTCGGAGCGTCGTGCTTCGGGCGCGAAACAAGACGGCGCGGGGGCGGGAGCCATCGTCGTCGCCTCCGGACTCTCCCCCTCGGGCCCGATCCACCTGGGCAACCTCCGCGAGGTCATGACCCCGCACCTGGTCGCCGACGAGATCCGCCGCCGCGGGTACGAGGTCCGCCACCTGATCTCCTGGGACGACTACGACCGGTACCGCAAGGTCCCGGCGGGCGTCGCAGGGGTCGACGCGTCCTGGGCCGAGCACATCGGCAAGCCGCTGACCTCCGTGCCGGCCCCGGCCGGCTCGGCGTACCCGAACTGGGCCGAGCACTTCAAGGCCGCGATGACCGCGTCGCTGGCCGAGCTCGGCGTCGAGTACGACGGGATCAGCCAGACCGAGCAGTACACCGCGGGCACCTACCGCGAGCAGATCCTGCACGCGATGAGGCACCGCGGCGACATCGACGCGATCCTCGACCAGTACCGCACGAAGAAGGACCCGGCCAAGGCCGGCAAGGGCAAGCAGCAGCAGAAGCCCGTCGACGAGGCGGAGCTGGAGGCGGCCGAGGGTTCGGGCGCGGCCTCCGAGGACGACGGCAGCGGCGGCACGGGCGGGTACTACCCGTACAAGCCGTACTGCGGGCAGTGCGAGAAGGACCTCACCACCGTCGTCTCGTACGACGACGAGACCACCGAGCTCGTCTACACCTGCACCGCCGAGGGCTGCGGCTTCGGCGAGACGGTCCGCCTCAGCGAGTTCAACCGCGGCAAGCTGGTCTGGAAGGTCGACTGGCCGATGCGCTGGGCGTACGAGGGCGTCGTCTTCGAGCCGTCCGGCGTCGACCACTCCTCGCCGGGCTCCTCGTTCGTCGTGGGCGGCCAGATCGTGCGCCAGATCTTCGGCGGCGTGCAGCCCATCGGCCCCATGTACGCCTTCGTGGGCATCTCCGGCATGGCGAAGATGTCGTCCTCCAAGGGCGGCGTGCCCACCCCGGCCGACGCCCTGAAGATCATGGAGGCGCCGCTGCTGCGCTGGCTGTACGCGCGCCGCAAGCCCAACCAGTCCTTCAAGATCGCCTTCGACCAGGAGATCCAGCGGCTCTACGACGAGTGGGACAAGCTGGAGTCCAAGGTCGCCGACGGTTCGGTGCTGCCCGCGGACGCCGCCGCGCACTCGCGCGCGGTCCGTACGGCCGCCGGTGAGCTGCCGCGCACCCCGCGCCCGCTGCCCTACCGGACGCTGGCCTCCGTCGCCGACATCACCGCGGGCGCCGAGGACCAGACCCTGCGGATCCTGCGCGACCTCGACCCGTCCGACCCGATCACGTCCCTGGACGAGACGCGGCCGCGCCTGGACCGCGCCGAGAACTGGATCACCACCCAGGTCCCGGCCGAGGCCCGCACCATCGTCCGCTCCGAGCCGGACGAGGAGCTCCTCTCCTCGCTCGACGAGGCCGGCCGCGAGTCGCTCCGCCTCCTCCTGGATGGCCTGGACGCGCACTGGTCCCTGGACGGCCTCACCCACCTCGTCTACGGCGTGCCGAAGGTCCAGGCGGGCTTCTCGGCGGACGCGACGGCGAAGGAGCTGCCGGCCGAGATCAAGGGCGCGCAGCGGTCGTTCTTCGCCCTCCTGTACCGCCTCCTGGTCACCCGGGAGACCGGCCCGCGCCTGCCCACGCTGCTGCTCGCCGTGGGCGCGGACCGGGTGCGCAAGCTGCTCGGCTCGTAACCCCGGCCAGGGGCGCCGACTGCGCCCTTCGGACTACCGGGAACTCGGCCGCAGGCACGACGCGCGCCCCGGATCCGGCGCCGACCATGGACGCATGAGAGAGATCATCGCCATCGTCGGTTGGGTCACCGGAATCCAGGGCGCGCTCGGCGTGGCCGGACGCGTCTTCGGCGACGAGCCCTGGGGCATACTGCACAACTGGTGGGACGTGCCCACACCGCTGTACGTCGTGCTGTTCCTGGCGGGCACGGGGCTCGCGTTCTACGCGGAGGACGCGAAGCGGCGGCAGAGGGCGCGCGCCTGATTTGGCTACGCGATGTGGTCTTCCACGAACTCGTTCTCCAGGCGGGCCGTGAAGCGGTCCATGTAGTTGTTCAGTTCGCGGGACTGCAGGCGCAGGCCGAAGGCCGCCTCCGCGTTCGCCGCGAACGCGCCCGGCGTCGGCATGCCCTCGCCCTCTATCGACTGCCGGAACACCTGGTACAGGTCCTCGTCGGTCGGGGCGGGCACGGGGATCTGGTCCGGCTGCGGGGTGCCGTCGCCGAGGGGGCGGGTGCCGCCCGCGCCGTTCGGCACGGGGAACTCCGGTCCGGCCTCCGGGTCGTGGGGGTGCGGCAGCTGCTCCTGGAGCGTCGGCTGCTGCTGCTGCGGACCAGCCTGCGGCTGCTCGTACGCCTGCTCGTGCGGCTGGTCGTGGCCCTGCTGGCGTTCCTGTTCCGCGTACCACTCGTCGTACGGGGCCACCGGCTCGTACGAGGCGTTGTGCGCCGCGAACCACGGGCTCGCGTGGTTGGCGACCGGGAGCGTCTCCTGCGCGGCCTCCGGCTCCGGCTCCGGGGCGGCCTCGGGGGCCGACTCCGGGGCGGCGGCGGGGGATTCGGCGGTGGGCGCCGCCGTCAGCTGCTGGCGCTCCTCGGCGCTCCGCGGCCCCGGCACCGTCGCCGGGGCGGGCGGCAGCAGGACCGGCTCGATGCCCGCCGCGGCGAGTCCGGCCGGCGCGGTCTCCGCGAGCGGCACGCCGAAGCGCGCCAGGCGCAGCGGCATCAGCGACTCCACCGGCGCCTTGCGGCGCCACGCGCGGCCGAACCGGGCCTGCAGGCGCGCCTGGTAGACGAGGCGCTCCTGTTCGAGCTTGATGACCTGCTCGTAACTGCGCAGCTCCCACAGCTTCATGCGGCGCCACAGCTTGAACGTCGGTACGGGGGAGAGCAGCCAGCGGGTGAGGCGCACGCCCTCCATGTGCTTGTCGGCGGTGATGTCGGCGATCCGGCCCACCGCGTGCCGGGCCGCCTCCACCGCGACCACGAAGAGCACCGGGATCACCGCGTGCATCGCGACGCCGAGCGGGTCGCCCCAGCTGGACGCCGCGTTGAACGCGATCGTCGCCGCCGTGAGCAGCCACGCCGTCTGGCGCAGCAGCGGGAAGGGGATGCGCAGCCAGGTCAGCAGGAGGTCGAGGGCGAGCAGCACGCAGATGCCCGCGTCGACGCCGACGGGAAAGACCGCGGAGAAGCTTCCGAAGCCCTTCTCCTCGGCCAGCTCGCGCACGGCCGCGTACGACCCCGCGAAGCCGATCCCGGCGATGACGACCGCTCCGGCGACGACCACTCCGATGAGTATCCGGTGCGTGCGTGTCAGCTGCATCGCGGCCACCCGCGAACCCCTCCCTGTTCAAGGCCTGTGTCGGCTTGTTGCGAGCGACAGCCTGGCACACGTGTGCGGGCAGCCGTGCCCCGGTACGCCGGGAGCCCGGCCCACCGGGGGCCGGGCTCCGTCAACATGCCTGCTCGGGGCGGCAGTTGGCCGCCGCCGTGGGCGCGACGCCGTGTCAGGACTTGCTGCTGTCCTTGTCCTTGGACTTGGCGTCGTCCTTCTTCGGCTCGTCCTTCTTCGCGTCGTCCTTGGACGGGGAGTCGTCCTTCTTGGAGTCGTCCTTCTTGTCGTCCTTCTTGGCGTCGTCGGACTTCGCGTCGTCGCCCTTCGGCTTCTCGCTCGCGCCCGAGGACGCCTTGCCGCCGCCCCCGTTGGCCGACGCGACCGCGGCGACGGTCTCCTTCGCGGCCTTCTCGGCGTCCTTCGACAGCTTGCCGGCGTCGGGGGACTTGTCGCCCGCGAGGCCCGCGCCGTTGAAGTCGACGGTGACGACGACGTTCTCCACGCGCGCCACGACCGTCTGCTGCTTGAAGGTGTCCTTGTCCTTCTTCAGGTCGTACCGCACGAGCGTCGCCTGCTCGCCGATGCCCTGCACGGCTTCCGTCTTGACGCTCTTGGCGTCCTTGGTCGCCTTGGCGTCCTCGACCTGCTTGGCGAAGTTGTCCTGCGCGCGCTGGGCGCCGCTGCCGAGCGAGGCGTCGGACTCGAAGCGCAGCTGCGAGACGCGCAGCCAGCGGAACTGGGAACCGTCGACGCCGTTGTTGTCGAGGCTGTCCCACGAGCAGCTGCCGCGCAGCGCGGTGTCGCTGGACGTGCCCGCCTTGCCCGACTTGTCCTTCGCCTTGGGCACCAGGTCCTCTAGCGTCTTCTTCGACAGGACGTCGCAGGGCTCGGGAAGCTTCGCGTACGCGGCCTTCTCGACGCTCGCGGCCTTGTCGTCGCCCTTGGCCGGGGCCGAGGACTTCGAGCCCGAGTCCTTCTTCGCCCCGTCGGAGCCCGAGCCGGAGTCGGAGTCCGAGGAGCAGCCGGCGACGAGGATCACCGGTACGGCGGCCGCGCAGACGAGGAGGCGGCTGCGGAGCTGTCGCTTTCGCTGTGCAGGTCGGTGCATGGTTCCTTCACTCTGTTCGTCTCGTGACGTCCAGTTCGTCTCGTGACGTCGTCGGGTCCGAGGGGCCACGGTACGCGCATGGGACGACGGGCGGCTCCGCTTCGGCGGAGGCGGACGCCCCTCCGTACCCCCGCGGGGCGGCCGCTACTCGTCGAACTCGCCGGCCAGCGAGTCGGCCAGTTCCTGCGCCTTGTCCTGCATTTCCTTGCTGTCGGGGACGTCCGTGCGCCGGCCGGGCTGCTCGTCGTACTCGACGGTCACGATGACGTTCGACGTGCGGAACACCACAGTCACGGTGCGGTGACGGGAGGCGGAGGCGGCGGTGGTGAGGGCGTCGTCGAGGAACGCCTCGTCGCCGAGGTCGGTGAGGGGGCGCGGTTCGAGGCCGGGGGGCGGGGTGGTGGGCTCGGTGGGGGCGCCGTCCGCGCCGCCCTTCGCGTCGTCCTCGTCGCCGTCCTTCGTGCCCTTTTTCCTGCCGTTGTCGTCGTCGGCCTTGCCCTTCTTGCCGCCCTGGGCCTTGTCGCCGCCGTCGTCGCCCGCGTCGCCGTCGCCCGTGTCCCCGCCCTCGTCCTCCCCGCTGGTGGCGGACCCGGGGGGCGCCTGGAGGCCCGCCTCGCGCAGCTTGCCGGCGTAGACCTCGGCGGCGCGGGCGTCGTCGCTGACCGTCCCGTCGTACGAGACGACGCGCTCGAAGTCGACGAGGAGATGGTGGGTGGCGTCGGCCGACTCGATCTTCCAGTTGCACCCCACGCGCCGGTCGGTGTCGTACGTCGCCACGGGCGTGCCCTCGTACGCCTTCTCCTGCTGCTCGGGGTCCTCGATCTCCGTGATGCCGGGGAGCATCGCGTCGAGGGTGTCGCGGTCCACCTCGCCGCAGGGCTCGGGGAGCGTGCGGTACTTGCCCGGCTGCGCCGGGGCGGTGGAGCTGCCGCCGTCACCCGGCTTGGAGTCGTCGCTCTCGTCGCCGAGGCCGGACCCGCCGGTGCAGCCGGTCAGGACCACCGCGAGGAGTGCGGCGACACCGGATACACGGGCCTTGGCCTTTCGCTGCACCGTGAGGGCTCCTCTCGCCGGGCTCTGCCTGGATATTGGGTTGCCGCTGGTGGGCGACCGGTGGAGACAATGTGTATCGCACGCGCTGCCGTGGAC
Source organism: Streptomyces sp. NPDC041713 (assembly GCF_055591085.1). NCBI lineage: Bacteria > Bacillati > Actinomycetota > Actinomycetes > Kitasatosporales > Streptomycetaceae > Streptomyces > Streptomyces sp. NPDC041713. The sequence goes on along the minus strand of NZ_JBVIZY010000002.1, from coordinate 978,838 downwards.
GCCGGTCCGTCACCCGATTCGTTGACCTTGGCTCCGGTATTTGCGTTTCCAGGCTTGTGGTGGATTACGGGGGGTTGAGGGCGAAATGTCGTATGTGGAGGTTCCCGGGGCGAAGGTGCCGATCCGGATGTGGACGGACCCCGCGTCGGTCGAGGAGGGCGCGCTGCGCCAGCTGCAGAACGTGGCGACGCTGCCCTGGATCGAGGGCCTGGCCGTCATGCCGGACGTCCACTACGGCAAGGGCGCGACGGTCGGTTCGGTGATCGCCATGCGGGGCGCGGTGTGCCCGGCGGCGGTGGGCGTCGACATCGGCTGCGGCATGTCGGCGGTCAGGACGTCGCTGACCGCGAACGACCTTCCGGGTGACCTCGCGCGGCTGCGGTCGCGGATCGAGGCGGCGATTCCGGTGGGGCGCGCCCTGCACGAGGACCCCGTCGGGCCGGGGCGCTTCCACGGCATGGCGACGGCGGGGTGGGACGACTTCTGGGGGCGGTTCGAGGGGGTCGCGGCGGCGGTCAGGTTCCGGGAGGGGCGGGCGGCGAGGCAGATGGGGACGTTGGGGGGCGGCAACCATTTCGTAGAGGTATGTATAGATATGTCCGATTCGGTGTGGCTCATGCTGCACTCCGGATCCCGGAACATCGGCAAGGAACTGGCCGAGCACCACATCGGCATCGCCCGGTCGCTTCCGCACAACCAGGGCCTGGTCGACCGGGACTTGGCGGTCTTCGTCGCGGACACCCCGCAGATGGCGGCGTACCGGAATGACTTGTTCTGGGCGCAGGAGTACGCGAAGAACAACCGCGCGATCATGATGGGGCTCCTCAAGGACGTCATCCGCAAGGAGTTCAAGAAGGCCAGGCCGACGTTCGAGCGGGAGATCTCCTGTCATCACAACTACGTCAGCGAGGAGCGGTACGACGGGATGGACCTGCTGGTCACCCGCAAGGGCGCGATCCGCGCAGGCAGCGGTGAGTTCGGCATCATCCCCGGCTCCATGGGGGCCGGTTCGTACATCGTGAAGGGCCTCGGCAACGAAAAGGCCTTCAACTCCGCCTCGCACGGCGCCGGCCGCCGCATGAGCCGCGGCGCGGCCAAGCGCCGCTTCTCGGCGAAGGACCTGGCGGACCAGACGCGGGGCGTCGAGTGCCGCAAGGACGCCGGCGTCGTGGACGAGATCCCGGCGGCCTACAAGCCGATCGACCAGGTGATGGAGCACCAGCGCGACCTCGTGGAGGTCGTGGCGAAGCTGAAGCAGGTCGTCTGCGTGAAGGGCTGAGCGCCTCCGCCGAGTGGCCCTCCCCGCGCGGACGCCTACTTCGCGTGCTTCACCGCGTAGATCATGATGAACGCGACGATGTGGATGCCGAAGAGGAAGTACGCCAGGTACCACCACACCAGGCGTTCGTTCTTCTTCTCCTCCGCCAGGCGGCGCGTCTCGTGTTCGTGGGTGAGGCGTTCCAGGGGGTCGGGGGAGTCCGCGGAGTAGGCGGGGGCGCCGGGGTCGTCGCCCGGGAGTGTCATCGTCACGACTCCCGGTGGACCTTGGTGTTGGAGGCCTGGGCGCGCGGGCGGACCACCAGGAGGTCGATGTTGACGTGCGGCGGGCGGGTGACCGCCCAGGTGATGGTGTCCGCCACGTCGTCGGCGGTGAGCGGTTCGGCGACGCCCGCGTAGACCTTCGCCGCCTTCTCCGTGTCGCCGCCGAACCGGGTCAGCGCGAACTCGTCCGTCTTGACCATGCCGGGCGCGACCTCGATGACGCGGACCGGGGTGCCGACGATCTCCAGGCGGAGGGTCTCGGCGAGGGCGTGCTCGGCGGTCTTGGCGGCCACGTAGCCGCCGCCTCCCTCGTACGTCCCGTGGCCCGCCGTGGAGGAGAGGACCACGACCGTGCCGTCGCCGCTCGCGGTGAGCGCGGGCAGCAGGGCCTGCGTGACGTTCAGGGTGCCGATGACGTTCGTCTCGTACATCTGGCGCCAGTCCGCCGGGTCGCCGGTGGCGATGGGGTCCGCGCCGAGCGCGCCGCCCGCGTTGTTCACCAGGACGGCGATCTTCTTGAAGGCCGTGGCGAAGGTGTCCACCGCGGCGCGGTCGGTGACGTCCAGCGCGTACGCGACCGCGTCGTGCCCGGCGTCCGTCAGCTCGGCGGCGAGCGCCTCGATGCGGTCCTTGCGGCGCGCGGTGAGGACGACGCGGTAGCCGGCGGCGGCGAGGCCGCGGGCGGTCGCGGCACCGATGCCGCTGCTGGCGCCGGTGACGATCGCGATGCGGGTGGCGGCGGCGGTCATGGGCGCTCCTCGGGCAGTGCGTGCGGTGGGGGGCCCGTGGTCCGGGCTCCGGGCCCCGTCAGGATATGCGGCGGCCTCAGTCGCCCCGCGGCGCGTACATGATCACGGCCATGCCGGCGAGGCAGACCAGCGCGCCGACCACGTCCCACCGGTCGGGCCGGTAGCCGTCGGCGACCATGCCCCAGGCGAGCGAGCCGGCGACGAAGACCCCGCCGTACGCGGCGAGGATGCGGCCGAACTCCGCGTCGGTCTGGAGCGTCGCCACGAAGCCGTAGACGCCGAGCGCGATGACGCCCGCGCCGATCCAGGCCCAGCCGCGGTGCTCGCGCACGCCCTGCCAGACGAGCCAGGCCCCGCCGATCTCGAAGAGCGCGGCGAGGACGAAGAGGGCGGCGGAGCGTGCGACGAGCATGGTCGACAGGGTGGCATGCCGCACGAGGGCGGGCGGTCCTGCCGGGGCCTACGCGGGCGCCTTCTGCGTCGTACGATTGCTGTCCGGCGCAGATATCGGTCTCCTGGAGGAGCGTTCCCGTCATGCCGAAGGATGAGAACGGCCGACGCGGGCTGCTGATGGGCGAGCTGTCCGTCGAATCGCGCCGCTACATGGCCTCGTACGCCCTCTTCAACCAGGCCGTCGCCGACCACCTGAAGCTGCACCCCACCGACGTGCAGTGCCTGAACCTGCTCAGCCTGGAGAGCGGCCCGGTCACCACCGGCCGCGTCGCGGAGCTGACCGGGCTGACGACGGGATCGGCCACGCGGCTCGTCGACCGCCTGGAGAGGGCGGGTTACGTCGTACGGGAGCGGGACGCCGGCGACCGGCGGCGGGTGCTCGTGGCGACGGTGCCGGAGAAGGTCGCCGAGTTCGGGCGGATGTGGGGCAGGCTGAGCGGCGGTTGGTTCGAGCTCTTCGAGGGGCTCGACGACGACGAACTCGCGCTGCTCATCGGCCACATGAAGCGCACGGTGGAGTTCAGCGGCGCGCAGGTGGAGCGGATCCGCGGCGGCGAGCTGGACGGCTGACGGCGGGCCGGGGGTGCCCCGCCGCGTGCGTCAGTGGTGCGGGTCCTCCTGGGCCCTGCGCGGCAGCAGTCGTACGAGGGGGAGGCACAGCAGTGTGACGCCCGCGACCACGACGAGGCTGACCGTCATGGCGTGCGCCGCGCCGTCGTCCACGGTCTGGAAGAACACGGTGGTGACCGTGGCCGCTCCGACGGCGTTGGCGAGCTGCTGCACCGCGCTCAGCGAACCGCTCGCGCTGCCCGCCTCCTCGGGGGCGATGTCGCCGATCGTCACGTCGTAGACGGTGCCGAAGCAGGTGCCCATGCCGACGCCGACGACGAGCAGGGGCGGGACGAGGGCCCACGTGCCGGTCCCCGTACCGGAGGCGGCCGTCAGGGCGAGCAGCCAGCCGGTCCCGGCGAGCGTGATCAGCAGGCCCGCGAGGACGAGGGTGCGGCCGAACCTGCCGATGAGCCGGTAGCAGGCGATCGAGGCGACGACGATGCCGGCGGAGAGCGGGAGCAGGCCGAGCGCGGTGCCGGTGGGCGAGCGGCCGAGGCCTTGCTGCAGGAAGAGCGAGATGACGTAGAGCAGTCCGGAGACGGCGGCGAAGAAGACGATGCCGAGGGCCAGGCCCGAGGTGAAGCCGCGGTTGCGCAGCAGCGAGGGCTGGATCAGCGGGCTCGGGGCGGTGGTCTGGCGCCGGCAGAAGAGGGCGAGGGCGACGAGCCCGCCGAGGAGGAGGAGGGCCGGGGCGGCGCGCGACCAGCCGTTGGCGGAACCCTCGATGAGGCCGGCGAGCAGCCCGAGCATGGTGGCGCCGAGGAGCGCGGAGCCGAGGCCGTCGACGGAGGTGCCGGGGTCGCCGCCGTCCTTCGGCAGGAGGCGGACGGCGGCGAGCAGCGCGCCGCCGCCGAGGACGAGGTTGATCAGGAACATGGGGCGCCAGCCGAGGCCGCCGAGGTCGGCGTCGACGAGGAACCCGGCGAGGACGGGCCCGCCGACGGCGGAGAGCCCCATGACGGGGCCGAAGAGGCTGAAGGCCTTGCCGATCTGCTCGCGCGGCCAGGTGGCGCCGAGGATGCCGAAGCCCTGCGGGATGACGAGGGCGCCGAACGCGCCCTGGGCGAGGCGCGCGACGACGAGCGTCCCGGGGGTGGGGGCGAGGCCGCAGGCCAGCGAGGCGAGCGTGAAGCCGGCGAGGCCGAGGAGGAAGAGGCGGCGCCGCCCGTACTTGTCGCCGAGCCGGCCGCCGACGACGAGGAGGACGCCGAGGGCGAGCGCGTAGGAGGCGCCGAGCCACTGGATCAGGGCGGGGCCGCCGTCGAGGTCGTCGGCGATGGAGGGGGCAGCGATGTTGGTGATGGTGGCGTCGACGAGGTCGAGGACGTCGGCGGCGAGGACGACGGCGAGGACGGCCCAGCGTTTTCGGGTTGGCAGGGATAGGTCTTGGGTCTTCGGTGGTGGTGCAGGGGTGGTGTGGGTGGTGTCGGTGGGCATGGGGAGGCGTCCTTCACGCTGGCAGTTGTCATTGCGTCACGCATTATCTGCGTGACGCAGGTAAATGTGAAGGAGCGGCCCAGGAACTGTCAAGGCGGTTTACGGCCCGGGCCCGGGCCGGGCACCGGGGCCTCAGTCCAAGGCGAGGCGCCAGTCGTTGCAGGTGTGCCAGTTGCCCTTCGGGTACTCGACCGTCGCCTCGCCCCGCAGCGTGAAGCCCGCCTTGCGGCAGACCGCGTTGGACGCGGCGTGGTCCGTCGCGGGGAACGCGTGCAGGTGGGCGTGGCGGCCCGCCGCCCGCGCCTCCTCGGCCACCAGCCGCGCCGCGTCCGCCGCGACGCCTCTGCCCTGGAACTCGGGGAGCACGCCCCACCCCGTCTCCCAGACGGTCTCGCCCTGCCAGGTCGTCTCCCAGTACCCGATCGACCCGGCCGTCTCCCCGTCCAGCGTGATGCGGAACATCCGGCCCTTGTCGTCGAGCGCCAGGTAGCGGCGGTGGCGGTCCAGCACCTTCTCGTGGGTCTCCGGGCCGCCCAAGTGCGCCGTCATCTCGGGGGTGTTGAGACGCAGCAGCAGTGCGACGCCGCCCTCGTCCGACCAGGGTTCGAGCCGCATCCGCGGTGCCTGTGATCGCTCCATGACGTCACCGTAGGCGCCGGGTCTGACAACGGCCCCTCGTACAGCCCCCGTTCGGCCTCACCGCACCCCGTACGCCGTCGGCGGCACGCCCACCGTCGCCGTGAAGTCCCGTACGAGATGGGCCTGGTCGGCGTAGCCGAGGGTGGCCGCCAAGTCCGCCCAGTCCACGTCGTGCTCCGACTCGGCCCGCTCCAGGGCCTCGTGGATGCGGTACCGCAGGATGATCCACTTCGGCCCGACGCCCACGTACCCGGCGAAGAGCCGCTGCAGCGCCCGCACCGACAGGCCCTCCGCGCGCGCGAACGCGTCCACGCGCCGGATCGAGCGGTCCGCGCGGATGCGCTCGACGAGCTCCGCGGCGAGCTCGGCCTGCGGGTCGGGATCCGGCGCGAGGCCCAGCAGGAAGGCGTCGAGCGCCGCCACGCGCGCGTGCTCGTCGTCGGGGGCGAGGACGGCGGCCGCCGCGGCCGCCGCGTCGTCGGGGGTGTACGGGAAGACCTCGTGCAGCGGGAGCCTGCGGCCCGTCAGGGCCGACACCGCGTGATCCGGCGCGAACGGGCGGAAGGCGCCCGGCCGGAACTGCACCCCGCACACCCGCCCGCGTCCCTCCAGCTTGGTGCTGAAGAGGTCGAGCCCGATGCCGGCGACCTCGCCGAAGCGCTGGTCCGGGCCGCCGGGGGCGAGGGGCCCGTACGACTGGAAGACGACGTTCACCGAAGGGTGCGGCACCACGTGCGAGGCGTAGGGCTCGGCCAGGTCCCAGTCGATCAGCCAGTAGTGCTCCAGGTACGGGCGCAGCGCCTCGGCGGGCGTGCGGCGGCGGAAGCGGACCTTGGCGAAGAGCCCGGCCGCGTCGACGATGCCCCGGGTGTCGCGTCGGGGGGAGTCCGCGGCTGCGTCCGGCATGGGGGGATCGTAGGGCCCGGCGCGCCCGCCGGCAGCTCGGCGCGGGCGGTCGGCACGGCGCCTTTAGGGCCCACCGTCGCGGCCCGCCGCCGCGTGTCGCGTTTCTTCAAGCCGCCGGCCACCCCGTCTCCGTACGGTCGAGCCATGGACACTTCACACACCCCCGAACCGACCGGCGCCCCCGACCCGGCGGGCGCCCCGAGCCCCCGCATCAGCGAACTGCTCGCCCTGGCCGTCGACCGGGCCGTCCCCGTCGTCCGGGCCCTGCCCGACGACCGTCTCGGCGATCCCACGCCCTGCGCCGACTACGACGTGCGCGCGCTCGTCAACCACCTCTTCCAGGTGATCGTCCAGTTCCAGGAGCTGGCCGCCAAACGGAACGCGGACTTCTCGACCACCCCGGACCACGTGGGGGAGAGCGCCGACTGGCGGGAGGACCTCATCGCGGAGGCGGGGAAGCTCGTCCGCGCCTGGGGCGAACCCGGCGCCGACGAGGGCACCACCGGGGCGATGGACATGCCGGCCGGGACCGTCGGCCTCATGGCGCTGCTCGACCTGACCGTGCACGCCTGGGACCTGGCGCGGGCCACCGGCCAGGAGTACCGGCAGGACGCCACCGACGCCGTGGTGGTCGCGCGGCTGCGGACGGCCGTCGACGGACTGGGGCCCACCGCCCGGAAGATGGGCGTCTTCGGCGAGCCGGTGACCGCACCGGACGGGGCATCCGACTTCGAGCTGCTGCTCGCGGAGACGGGACGCGACCCGCGCTGGAGCCGCTAGCGGGGCTTACGCGGGCGGCTCAGGGCCACACCAGGCAGTACGCCTGGTGCCCCGCGTCGTGCAGGCGGTGGCTGAAGTCCTGCCATTCGTGGAGGAGTTGGTAGACGTTGAACGCGTCGCGCGGGCCGCCGCGGTCCGGGACCGTGGACCATATGAACGCCGCGGCGCCCACCGACTCCTCGCCGACGCCGCGCAGTGGGTCGACGACCGTCATGGGGAGCTTCACCACGGCGTAGTCGGGGTGCAGGACGACCAGCTCCAGCGGGGGGACCTTGTGCAGGGGTATGCCCTCGATGCCGGTCAGGACCATCGCGGCCATCGTCTCCGGCTTGATCTTCGTGAACATCCCGCCCATGCCGAGCTCGTCGCCGCCGAGCTCCTCGGGGCGCATCGAGATCGGCACACGGGCGGCGGTCGCGCCGTCCGGGGCACCGAAGTACTTGTACGTCACCCCGACCCCGCCACTCCTGCTGGTCACCCGGTCCCTCCGGGACTCGCCGGATCCGCCGAGCGCCTGGTCGGGCGCCTGCGCCGCCGGTTCCGCTGCCACCTCGCGCCGGTGCTTTCCCCGCCGGGCACGCCGGGGGCCCAGGCCGTCGGTCCCCTCGCCCAGTCCGCCACCGCGATGCATATCTCCACCCGACTGCTTTGCCAGGGCGGCACGGCCCTGTCTTTTCTAGGCCTCGCGGCCCCCGCCACGCAACCCGATCATCGTGTCAGTGACCTCCCCCACGCTCACCCGCTAAAACGTGGAGTGAAACACCTGTCCGCAGGATGTCCGGACCCTCTGACACCATGGCTCGTGTGAGCTTCCCGTATAGCGCCCCAGTTTCGCAGACTCTCTTCGACCGTGCGGCGGCCGTGACGCCCGGCGGTGTGAACTCTCCCGTGCGCGCGTTCCGCGCTGTGGGTGGTACGCCCCGTTTCATGGTGTCCGGCACCGGTCCGTACCTGACTGACGCCGACGGCCGCGAGTACGTCGACCTCGTGTGTTCGTGGGGCCCGATGATCCTCGGGCACTCCCACCCCGAGGTGATCGCCGCCGTGCAGGAGGCCGTCGCGCGCGGCACCTCCTTCGGCACGCCCGGCGAGGGCGAGGTCGCCCTCGCCGAGGAGATCGTCGGCCGGATCGACCCCGTGGAGCAGGTCCGGCTGGTCTCCAGCGGCACCGAGGCGACCATGTCCGCCATCCGTCTCGCGCGCGGCTTCACCGGCCGCGCCAAGGTCATCAAGTTCGCCGGGTGCTACCACGGCCACGTGGACGCGCTGCTCGCGTCGGCGGGTTCGGGCGTGGCGACGCTCGGCCTTCCGGACACCCCCGGGGTCACCGGCGCCCAGGCGGGCGACACCATCGTCGTGCCGTACAACGACCTCGAAGCGGTGCACGAGGCGTTCCACAGGCACCCCGGTGAGATCGCCTGCGTCATCACCGAGGCGGCGCCGGGCAACATGGGCGTCGTACCGCCGCAGCCCGGCTTCAACGCCGGCCTCAAGGCCGCCTGCGCCAAGAACGGCGCGCTGTACATCTCCGACGAGGTGATGACCGGCTTCCGTACGTCGAAGGCCGGCTGGTTCGGCGTCGACGGCGTGACGCCCGACCTGATGACCTTCGGCAAGGTCATGGGCGGCGGCTTCCCGGCCGCGGCCTTCGGCGGCCGCGCCGACGTCATGGCGCACCTCGCCCCGGCGGGCCCGGTCTACCAGGCGGGCACGCTCTCCGGTAACCCGGTCGCGACGGCCGCGGGCCTCGCCCAGCTGCGCCTCCTCGACGACGCGGCGTACGAGAAGGTCGACGACGTCTCCGCGCGGCTGCGCGCCCTGGTGACCGAGGCGCTCGCCAAGGAGGGCGTCGCCCACCGGGTGCAGAACGCGTCGAACATGTTCACCGTCTTCTTCACCGACCGCGAGGTGCGCAACTACGAGGACGCGAAGGCGCAGGAGTCCTTCCGCTTCACCGCGTTCTTCCACTCGATGCTGTCGCAGGGCGTCTATCTGCCGCCGTCGTCCTTCGAGTCCTGGTTCGTGTCCACCGCCCACGACGAGCAGGCGATCGAGCGCGTCGCCGCGGCCCTGCCGGCCGCCGCGCGCGCGGCCGCGGAAGCGACGGAGGCCACCGCATGAGCGGCACCGCTGCGGGCGACGAGCTGACCGTCGTCCACCTGATGCGCCACGGCGAGGTGCACAACCCCGACGGGATCCTCTACGGGCGGCTGCCCGACTACCACCTCTCCGAGCTCGGCCGGCAGATGGCCGACCGGGTCGCCGAGCACCTCGCCCGGCGCGACGTGACGCACGTCGTCGCCTCGCCGCTGGACCGCGCCCAGGAGACGGCCACGCCGATCGCCAAGGCGCACGGCCTCGACCTCGCCACCGACGCGCGCCTCATCGAGGCGGCCAACGTCTTCGAGGGCAAGACCTTCGGCGTGGGCGACGGCGCGCTGAAGAACCCGGACAACTGGAAGCACCTCGTCAACCCCTTCAAGCCGTCCTGGGGCGAGCCGTACGTGGAGCAGGTCGTACGGATGATGGGCGCCCTGGACGCGGCCAAGGACGCGGCCCGCGGGCACGAGGCGGTGTGCGTCAGCCACCAGCTGCCGATCTGGATCGTGCGCAGCTTCGTGGAGAAGCGGCGGCTGTGGCACGACCCGCGCAAGCGGCAGTGCACGCTGGCGTCGCTGACGTCGTTCACCTACCGCGGCGACAAGATCGTCTCGGTGGGGTACAGCGAGCCCGCCCGGGATCTGGTGCCCGCCCATCTCCTCGCCGGCGCCAAGCCGGTGCCGGGCAAGAGCAAGGCATTCGGCGCCTGATAAAGCCCGCCGGTGATCCACCGCGTGTAATCACGCGGCAACTGTATGTCCCTTTTCCGGGAATCGCGCAAATAATTCCGATGCGCAGGAACCCCGTTGTTCGTCGCGCCCTCTAACCGGTTGTCCCTCTTGCTCGGCACATAGAGCAGGAACGGACCCAGGGGCGCGACGAATGGGGATGGAATGCGCGACATCAGCCGCAGGGGAATGCTCGGACTCGGAGCCGGCACGGCCGCCGCTTTCGGGCTCGCGGCGTGCGGCTCGGGCGGCGACGGCGATTCGTCCGGGCCCGCCGGCAAGGCCGGGGACGGCAAGGGCGGCGCCCAGAAGCGCCCGTCGAAGCCGATCGGCGACGGTTCGACCGCGTACACCGGAACCCAGCCCCACCAGCCGGGCAAGCCCGTTCCGCTGCAGCCGGGCGAGACGCCCCCGCAGTTCGTGATCTTCTCCTGGGACGGTGCGGGCGAGGTCGGCAACGGTCTGTTCCCGCGCTTTTTGAAGCTCGCCGAGGAACACGACGCACACATGACGTTCTTCCTCTCCGGCCTTTATCTGCTGCCGGAATCCAAGAAGCGTCTGTACCGTCCGCCGAACAACGCCGTCGGCGCCTCCGACATCGGTTATCTCACCGACGGTCACATCAAGGACACGCTGAAGTACGTGCGTCAGGCATGGCTCGAAGGCCATGAAATCGGCACGCACTTCAACGGGCACTTCTGCGCCGGCTCGGGTTCCGTGGCCAACTGGACGTCCGCGCAATGGCAGGACGAGATCGACCAGGCCAAGTCCTTTGTGAAGAAGTGGCGCACCAACACCGGCTGGACCGATCTGCCGTCGCTGCCCTTCGACTACGACAAGGAACTCGTCGGCGGCCGCACGCCCTGTCTGCTCGGGCAGGACAACCTGCTGCCGACGGCGAAGAAGCTCGGCTGGCGCTACGACGCGTCCTCGCCCGGCGGCCGCCAGAAGTGGCCGCAGAAGAAGATGGGCGTCTGGGACCTGCCGCTGCAGGCCATGCCCTTCCCCGGGCACAGCTTCGAGGTCCTGTCGATGGACTACAACATCCTCGCCAACCAGTCGCAGAACTCCACGAAGGCGCCGCCGGCCAACTACCCGGGCTGGCGCAAGCAGGCCACCGAGGCCTACATAGCCGGCTTCAAGCGCGCCTACGAGTCCAACCGCGCGCCGTTCTTCATCGGCAACCACTTCGAGGAGTGGAACGGCGGCATCTACATGGATGCCGTCGAGGAGGCCCTGAAGCACATCGCCGGCAAGAAGGACGTACGTCTCGTCTCCTTCCGGCAGTTCGTCGACTGGCTCGACGTACAGGACCCCAAGGTGCTGCAGAAGCTCCAGGGCCTGGAGGTCGGCCAGCAGCCGGCCGGGGGCTGGAAGAGCCTTCGCTAGGGCGTTCTCCGCTGCGGAGGGGGCGCGGAAGATCGCGGAATCGGACATGCGAAACTTTTCACATGAGTGTTGCCTGCCGCGCCCCACACCGCATCGATAGCAGCAGTCGACGCCGCGGCCGCACTGCCCTGCTCACCGCAGGACTCGCGGTCGCCGCGCTGGCACTGTCCGCCTGCAGTTCCGGCGGCACCTCGGGCGGTTCCGGAAACACCAACTTCGTCGCCGGTTCCGACGGCATCGCGACCGTCGCGAAGGGCAACCGCAAGGCGAGCCCGGACCTCGACGGAGAGACGCTCGACGGAAAGCACCTCGACATCGGCAAGGACTACAAGGGCAAGATCGTGGTCCTCAACGTCTGGGGCTCCTGGTGCGCCCCGTGCCGGGCCGAGGCGCCGAACTTCGCGAAGGTCGCCAAGGAGACCAAGGCCAAGGGCGTCGAGTTCGTCGGGATCAACACGCGCGACCCCGAGCGGGGTCCGGCGATCCAGTTCGAGAAGCAGCACGAGATCCCCTATCCGAGCCTGCACGACCCGATGGGCAAGCTGATGCTGCGCTTCCCCCGGGGCTCGCTCAACCCCAACTTCATTCCCTCCACGCTCGTCGTCGACCGGGACGGGAAGATCGCGGCGCGCTCGCAGCAGCCGCTGAACGAAGAGAAGCTGCGGAAGATGATCGACCCTGTGCTCGCGGAGAAGTGATGTCCACTCTCGCCGCCATCAGCGGACCGAACCAGACCGTCATGAGCGGCGCGCTCCTGCTGGCGCTGCCCATCGCCCTGCTCGGCGGTCTCGTCTCCTTCTTCTCGCCGTGCGTGCTGCCGCTCGTGCCGGGCTACCTGTCGTACGTCACCGGGGTCAGCGGCCAGGACATGGCCGAGGCCAAGCGGGGCCGGATGGTCGCCGGTTCGGGGCTCTTCGTCCTCGGCTTCACCGTCGTCTTCGTCTCCTACGGGGCGCTGTTCGGGGAGTTCGGCCGGACCCTGCAGGAGAACCAGAGCATCGTCACGCGGGTGCTCGGCGGCGTGATGATCGTGCTCGGGTTCTTCTTCATGGGGCTCATGCCCAAGGTCTCCCAGCGGGAGTTCCGCTTCCACAAGAAGCCCGCGGTCGGCCTCGCGGGCGCCCCGATACTGGGCGCCCTGTTCGCCGTCGGCTGGGCGCCCTGCGTCGGCCCGACGCTCGCCGCCGTCAGCGTGCTCTCCCTCGACCAGGCCAGCGCGGGGCGCGGTGCGCTGCTGAGCGTCGCGTACTGTCTGGGACTCGGCGTCCCCTTCATTCTCGCCGCGGTCGCCTTCCGCAAGGCGCTCGGCGCATTCGGCTGGGTGAAGCGGCACTACGTCTGGGTGATGCGCATCGGCGGCATCATGATGATCGCGACCGGGCTGCTCCTCGTCACCGGCGTGTGGGACAGCATCGTGCAGCAAATGCAGGTCTGGTCGAGCGGCTACACGGTGGGGATCTGATCCATGAGCAAGACCGAAGCTCCCGGCGGCACCTCGGTGGCCCGTGAGGAGAACGACCTGGGCGCGGCCGGCGCGCAGCTGTCCACCGCCCCCAAGGAGGACGGCCCCAGCCTCCCCTCGCTGGGTGTCATCGGCTGGTTCCGCTGGTTCTGGCGGCAGCTGACCTCCATGCGGGTCGCGCTGATCCTGCTCCTGCTGCTCTCCCTCGGCGCCATCCCGGGCTCGCTGATCCCGCAGAACAACGTCGACGAGCTCAAGGTCCAGGACTTCATGGACCGGCACACCACGCTCGGGCCGGTCTACGACAAGCTGCAGCTCTTCGACGTCTACAGCTCGGTGTGGTTCTCCGCGATCTACATCCTCCTGTTCGTCTCCCTCATCGGCTGCATCGTGCCCCGCACCTGGCAGTTCGTCGGCCAGCTGCGCGGCCGCCCGCCGGGCGCCCCCAAGAAGCTGACCCGGCTGCCCGCGTACACCACCTGGCGCACCGACGCCGAGCCCGAGCAGGTGCACGAGACCGCGCTCGCCATGCTCAAGAAGCGCCGCTTCCGCGCGCACGCCGCGGGGTCGGGCGCGGGCAGCTCCGTCGCCGCGGAGAAGGGCTATCTGCGCGAGGCCGGGAACCTGATGTTCCACGTCGCGCTGATCGTGATGCTGATCGCCTTCGCCGCCGGACAGCTCCTCAAGTCCGAGGGCGGCAAGCTGGTCATGGAGGGCGACGGCTTCTCCAACACGCTCATCCAGTACGACGACTTCAAGTCCGGCAGCCTCTTCGACACCGACGAGCTGGCGCCGTTCAGCTTCAAGCTCGACAACTTCGTCGGCACGTACCAGAAGTCGGGCCCCAACCGCGGCACGCCCCGCACCTACCGGGCCGACGTCACCTACTCCGAGGGCCCGGACGGCGCCGAGAAGAAGAAGTCGATCGAGGTCAACAAGCCGCTGGAGGTCGACGGCTCGAAGGTCTACCTCATCGGCCACGGCTTCGCCCCCGCCGTCACCGTCCGCGACGCCAAGGGCAAGGTCGTCTACAAGGCCTCCGTGCCGGTCCTGCCCATCGACCAGAACGGCACCGCGACCGGCGCCATCAAGGTCATGGACGGCTACCGCGACAAGAACGGCAGGCCGGACCAGCTCGGCTTCAACGCCTTCTTCGTGCCGACCTTCGCGGGCGTGGGCAAGGGGCAGATGTTCTCCCAGTTCCCCGCCGCCGAGTACCCGGTGCTCGCGCTCTCCGCGTACCACGGCAGCCTCGGCGTCGACGCCGGCGTGCCGCAGAACGTGTACCAGCTGGACACCCGCAAGATGAAGCAGTTCAAGGGCGCCGACGGGCAGCTGTTCAAGCAGCGGCTGCGCCCCGGCGAGACCATGAAGCTGCCGAACGGCGCCGGGTCGATCACGTTCGACAAGAACCTCAAGGAGTGGGCGACCTTCCAGATCTCCCAGCAGCCCGGCACCGGCTGGGCGCTGGGCGGCGCGATCGCCGCCGTCCTCGGCCTCGCCGGATCGCTGTTCATCCAGCGCCGCCGCGTCTGGGTGCGGGCGGTCAAGGGCGCCGACGGCGTCACCGTCGTCGAGATGGCGGGCCTCGGCCGCAGCGAGTCCGCCAAGGTCCCCGAGGAGCTCTCCCAGCTCGCCGCCGAACTCCACGAGAAGGCGCCCTCGGCGTCCCCGCAAGACCCGGACGAGGAAGCCCTCCCCGCCTCCGACCTCGATGCCGCACCTGCCGAAGGGGCTGAGAAGTGAATCTCGCCGCCACCCTGGCCGCCGAGCCCAACGAGAATCTCGCGCACATCAGCAATGTGCTGATCTACTCCGCGATGGCCGTCTACCTGCTCGCGTTCTTCGCGCACATGGCGGAGTGGCTCTTCGGCAGCCGCAGCAAGGTCGCCCGCACCGCCGCCGCGCTCACCCCGAGCAAGACCGCCGCGGCCGCCGCGCCCGCCGTCACCGTCCAGGCCCAGGGCGGCGGCACCGCCACCCTGGAGCGCCCCAAGGTCGTCACCCGGTCCGTCGCGGGCACCCGCGACGTGCCGGACGGGCCCGGCGCCTCCGCCGGTGACGAGAAGGGCGACCTGTACGGGCGTATCGCGGTCTCCCTCACCGTCCTCGCGTTCCTGCTGGAGTTCGGCGGTGTGCTCACCCGCGCCCTGTCGGTGCAGCGGGCGCCGTGGGGCAACATGTACGAGTTCAGCATCACCTTCTCCACCGTGGCCGTCGCGGTGTACCTGGTGCTGCTCGCGCTGAAGAAGAACATCGCCTGGCTCGGCCTCCCGCTGGTCACGACGGTCCTGCTCGACCTCGGTCTCGCCGTCACCGTGCTGTACACCTCCAGCGACCAGCTGGTGCCCGCGCTGCACTCGTACTGGCTGTGGATCCACGTCTCCACCGCGATCTTCTGCGGCGCCGTCTTCTACGTCGGCGGGGTGGGTACGCTGCTCTACCTCTTCCGGGACAGCTACGAGAACAAGCTCCAGAACGGCGGGCGGCCCGGCACGTTCGCCACCTCCGTCCTGGAGCGGCTGCCCTCGGCGGCCTCCCTCGACAAGTTCTCGTACCGCCTGAACGCCGCGATCTTCCCGCTGTGGACGTTCACGATCATCGCGGGCGCGATCTGGGCGGGCGACGCGTGGGGCCGCTACTGGGGCTGGGACCCCAAGGAGGTCTGGTCCTTCATCACCTGGGTCGCCTACGCCGGCTACCTGCACGCCCGCGCCACGGCCGGCTGGAAGGGCCGCAAGGCCGCCTACCTGGCCCTGATCGCCTTCGCCTGCTGGCTGTTCAACTACTACGGCGTGAACATCTTCGTCACCGGCAAGCACTCGTACGCCGGGGTCTGACCCGCCGTATCACCGCCGCCGCACGAGGCCGGTTCCTCCTGACCATGTCGGGGGAACCGGCCTTCGTCGTACGGACAGACAGGAGATGTGGAGACGCATCAGGGGGAACACCGAGACCATGAGGAGCGGGAGCGCCGACGCGCCCTGCGGGTCCGCATCAGGGACGGCGACGCCGACGCCTTCGGCGAGCTCTTCGACGCGTACGCCCGCTCCGTGTACAACCACGCCTACCGGCTCACCGGCGACTGGGCGCAGGCCGAGGACGTCGTCTCGCTGACGTTCCTGGACGCCTGGCGGCTGCGCGAGCGGATCGACGCGGACGGCGGGTCGCTGCGGCCCTGGCTGCTCGGCGTCGCGACGAACGTCACCCGCAACACCCGCAGGGCGTCCCGGCGGCACGCGGCGGCGGTGGCGCGGCTGCCGCGCGGCGAGTCCGTGGCCGACTTCGCCGACGAAGTCGCCGAGCGCATCGACGACACCGAGCAGATCGCCCTCGTACGGGCGGCCATGGCCACGCTGCGCCGGGCCGAGCGGGAGGTGCTGGCGCTCTGCGTCTGGTCGGGGCTCGACTACGCGTCGGCCGCCGCGGCGCTCGGCATCCCGGTCGGCACGGTGCGCTCCCGGCTCTCCCGGGCGCGGACGAAACTCGCAAAAGCGGTGGAACCCGGCCGGGAGCGCGGACAGGGAAGAGGTGACCGCACCACCGCGGTCAGGCCCATCAGGGAGGGAAACCGATGAACGCATTTCCCGGGCGCGACCTTCCGCCGGGCCGCCACCGTCTGCTCAGGGAGCACCTGTTGACCGAGATCCGGCAGAGCGAGAAGAGCACGGAGAAGGCCCCGGCGCCGAAGAAGAGGTCCACGATCTGGTTCCGTCCCGCGCTCCTCGCGGGAGCGGTCGCCGCCACCGTCGCGGCGGGCGTCCTGGTCGCCTCGCCGTTCGGCGACCGGGCGGCACAGGCGGAGCCGCCGTCGAAGGAGACGGTGCGGGTGCTGCGGCAGATCGCCGCGGCGGCGAAGGCGCAGCCGGCGCCCCGGGGGATCAGGGACGACCAGTTCGTGTACGTCAAGACCAAGGAGCGGTACATGGAGACGGGCAGCGACGAGACGTCGCGGCTCCAGCCCCTGCACGTCAGGGAGGCCTGGGACTCGGTGGACGGCCGGCACACCGGTCTGGTCGACGACCGGGTCGACCACTTGGACAACCAGCGCGTGCCGCCGGAGCTGCCCCTGTCCGAAGGCGACCCCCACTACCGCAGCCTGGAGAAGCTGCCGACCGATCCGGTGAACATGCGGGACTGGCTCTACCGGGTGGCCTCGGGAGAGGAGAGCACGGACCAGAACGCGTTCGTCCAGGTCGGCGACCTCTGCGGGGGCCTGATGCCGCCGAAGCAGGCCGCGGCGCTCTACCTCGCCGCCTCGAAGATCCCCGGCGTCGAGGTGCGACCGGACGCGGTGGACGCGGCGGGGCGGCACGGGGTGGCCATCACCCGTGAGAACGACGGCGAACGCGAGGAGCTGATCTTCGAGAAGGAGACCAAGCAGTTCCTCGGACGGCGGCAGGTGGCGACCGAGGACCTGCCGACGGGTTTCAAGAAGGGCACCGTGACCGGTCACAGCGCCGTGCTGAAGCGGGTCGTCGTCGACAAGGCGGGACAGCGCTCGTAACGGTGCGGCGCCACCGGGTGTCAGGGATGCGGAAGCGCTCCGGTCGGGCCACGCTGGTGCCATGACCGCGATGATCGGGCAAGGCACCAGCCACACCGAGGGCACCACCCAGCACCTGCACTACGAGCTGCACCTTCCCCACCCTGTGGACAAGGTCTGGGCGGCGGTGGCCACCCCGGAGGGACTGCCGGGGTGGCTGGCCGCCGCCGATGTGTTCGAGCCCCGGCTCGGCGGCGCCGTCACCCTGCGCTGGCTCAACGGTGAACCGGACGCCGTCCACTCCGGGCAGGTCACCGCCTGGGACCCGGAGGTGATCGCCGAGTACACCGTCGACCTGCACGGCCGGTGCCGGTTCCACCTCGAACCGGCCGAGGGCGCCGCGGTGGGGACCGGCGACGGGGACGCGACCACGCTGCGCTTCAGCAACGAGTTCGAGGGCGACGACGGGCTGCGGCTCGACTGTCTCGCCGGGTGGCACGACCACTTCGGCTTCCTGGTGGACGCGCTCGACGGGCGGCCCATGGACTGGTCGACGTGGCGCCAGGACCGGTGGCGCCGGCTCCGGGAGGCGTACGAGGCCGCCAGCGCCTGACCGGCGGCCCGTACGCGGCCGTCAGCCGCCGACCCGCAGCAGCAGCTTGCCGGTGGTGGTCCTGCCGCCCATCAGCCGGTGCGCCTCGGCCGCCTCCTCCAGGGGGAACTCGGCGGTCACCGGCAGGGTGACCGTGCCGTCCGCCACCAGCCGGAACGCCCGCTCGGCGACCGCCCGCAGCGCCCCCGGGTCGTTTTGGGCCAGCGTCAGGATGGAGAACGCCGAGACCGTGTGCGCGCCGGGGAACAGGTCGGACTGGCCCACCGCCCACGGCCCGGCCCCGCCCGCGTTGCCGTAGGAGACGAGGCGGCCGAAGGCGGCGAGCGCCTCCAGCGAGCTCCGGAACGTGTCGCCGCCGACCGGATCCAGTGCCAGGTCGACGCCGCGGCCCCCGGTGGCCCGGCGCGCCTCATCGGCGAAGCCTGGGCCGCGGCCGTCGTCCACGAACACCTCGTCGTAGCCGTGCCGCAGCGCGTACTCCGCCTTGGCGGCGCCCGAGACGACCCCGTACACCGTGGCGCCCGCCGCCTTCGCCAGCTGCCCGGCGACGGTGCCGACGCCGCCCGCGGCGCCGTGCACGAGCACGCTCTCGCCCGCCCGCAGGCGGCCCACCTCGTGCAGCAGCGCGTGCGCGGTCGGCACCACGGTCGGCAGGGTGGCGGCGGTGCGCGGGTCGACGCCGTCGGGGAGGGCGAAGACGGTGGCCGCGTCGGCGAGGACGACCTCGGCGTAGGCGCCGCCCTCGGTGAGCGCCGCGACCTGCTGGCCGGGGCGGAGCGTGGTGACGCCCGCGCCGACCGCGCGGATCCGGCCGGAGACCTCCAGGCCGGGCACGAAGGGCAGGGCGGGCACACGGTAGCCGTCGGAGCGTGCCTTGAGGTCGGCGAAGTTCACGCCGGTGTAGGCGACGTCGACGGTGACCTGGCCGGGGCCGGGCTCGGGAGCCTCGGCGTCGGCCGACTCCAGGACCTCGGGGCCGCCGGTCTGCCGGAAGTGGATGGTACGCATGACGGAGTACCCCTCGCCGGAAAAGTGTTCAACGGAAAGCGAACACTCGGGAGTGTATGGTTTTCATCGAACACTCGGCAAGGGTGAGAGCGGAAGAAGAGGAGGGCGGTCATGGTGAGCCACCGCGCGGCGCCGGTGCACACGCACCCCGACGACGTCTCCGTGCAGGGCGCGCTGGCCGCGCTCGCCGACCCCGTACGGCTTTATCTGGTACGGGAGTTGGCCTCCTCCGGCGACTGGACGCGGGCCTGCGGCAGCTTCGACGTCACCGTCGGCAAGGCCGCCCTGAGCCACCACTTCGCGACCCTGCGCGCGGCGGGCCTGGTCGAGCAGCGCGACGAGGGCGCCAGGCGCGTCAACCGCCTGCGCCGCGCGGAGTTCGACGAGCGCTTCCCGGGGCTCCTCGCGCTGGTACTGAGGGGCGACTGAGGGAGCAGACCGCGCCCGGCGCGCGGCCGAACCCCACGGCGGACCGCCCCTGGCCCGCTCAGCCCTCGCCGTCCGCCACCGCGATCGCGTCCAGCTGCCCCCGCAGATAGACGTGCGAGTCGACGCCCCGGACGTCCGTGCCCGGGTCGCACTCGTAGAAGTACACGAGCGACATCAGCTCCTCGGCGGGCAGCTCGGCGGGCGGCGGCAGGACCCGGTGGCGGCCCGACTGCCAGCGGGCGTCCGTCCAACGCGCCATCAAGTCACCGATGTTGACCGTGAGGGCCGCCGGGTCGAACGGCGCGTCCTGCCAGCCGCCGTCGTCCGTGAACACCTGGAGCCCGCCCCGCCCCGCCTCCCGGTCGAGCACCGTCACCGTGCCGAAGTCGGTGTGCGGGCCGATGCGGAACTGGCCCGGCTCGGGCGCGCCCACCCGCTCCCGCCCCGGGTACCAGTTGATGTTGAAGCCCCAGGTGGGGTGGCCGGTGTGCCGGGTGAAGAAGTCCTCGCCCGCGCCGAGCGCGACACCGAGGAGCTCCAGGAGGCGGTCGCAGAGCGCGCGCATCCGCCGCAGGTACTCCTCGACGGGGTCCCGCAGTCCGGGCGCCTCGGCCGGCCAGGTGTTGGGCGCGAACCACTCGGCGTCCACCGCCGGATCCCCCGTCGGCTCGTCCGCCGCGAACGACAGCGACTCCTTCAGGTCCGGGGGCGCGTCCGTGCCCTCCGCGTACGCGTTGGCCTCGGCCCCGGGGCCGAGCCAGCCCCGGTCGCCCACCCGCACCGCGTACCGCCGCTTCGCCTCGGCCGGCAGCCGGAAGAAGCCGCGGGCGGACTCCCTGATCGCCGCGCGCAGGGCCGGGTCGACGCCATGTCCGGTGACGAGCAGGAACCCGGCGCTGCGCAGGGCGTCGTCGACCGTGCGTGCCGTCCGTGCGCGGGCCTCGGCGTCGCCGGACAGCCACGGCCGCAGGTCGACCGTCGGAATGCGGGATGTGTTGCTCGTGTCGGCGCTCATGCCGGCCATGGTGCCCACGCACGCCGCCCGTCAGGCCTCATCGACGGCGCCGATGGAGCCATCGGGAGGACGCCCCGGCAGCGCGTGGACCGGCGCGTGCGCCCGCTCGTAGCTTCGTCGGCATGACAACGACCGCAGCGCACAAGTCCTCCGAGCGCACGGGCACCGCCCAGCTCACCGCCGCGATGGTGCTCTCCGGCACCCTCGGGATCTTCGTCGTCGAGTCCGGCGCGTCGGCGTTCGACGTGGTGTTCTTCCGCGTCCTGTTCGGCGCCCTCGCCCTCGGCACGTACGCCGCCGCCCGCGGCTACTTCCGCGACCACGGCCTCACCCCCAAGAAGCTCGGACTCGCCGCGCTGGGCGGCGTGTTCATCGTCTTCAACTGGGTGTTCCTCTTCTCGGCGTACGAGGCCACCTCGATCTCCCTGGCCACCGTCGTCTACCACACACAGCCGTTCTTCCTGGTGCTGCTCAGCGCGGTCGTGCTGCGCGAGCGGCTGACCCGCCCGCAACTGGGCTGGCTGGCGGCCGCGTTCGCGGGGCTCGTGCTGGTCTCGGGGGTGCGGCCGGGCGACGCGGGGTCGCTCGCCGGCATCGGCCTGGCGCTGCTCGCCGCCGTCCTCTACGCCCTGTCCACCCTCGTCACCAAGCGCGTCACCGGCGTACGGCCGCACCTGATCGCCCTCGTCCAGGTCCTCGTCGGCATCCCGCTGCTGCTGCCCTTCACCGACTTCGGCGCGATGGGCGGCACCGGCACCGGATGGGCCTGGCTCGCCGGACTCGGCGTGATCCACACCGGCCTGATGTACGTCCTGATGTACGCGGCGTACGCCAAGCTGCCCACCGCCAAGATCGCCGTGCTCGCCTTCACCTACCCGGCCGTCGCGATGGTCGCCGACTGGGCGGTCTACGGCCACCACATCGGACTCGTCCAGGCACTCGGCGTCCCGCTGATCGTCCTCGCGAGCCTCAAGGTCACCCTGGCGCGGGCGAGCCACCCTGCTCCCGTACGAGCCGCACGGCCTGCTCCACGAACAGCCGCACCTGCGGCGCGAGACGCTTCCCCGACCGCCACGCGAGCTGCGTCCACAAGGTGAACGGCGGCTCCCACGGCAGCCGTACGAGGGTGCCGTCCGCCAGCTCCCGCGCCACCGCCACGGCCGGGAGCAGCGCCACGCCGAGGCCGCCCGCCACGCCCTGCTTCGTCGCCTCGATGGTGCCGAACTCCATGAAGGAGACCCCGTGCGGAACGACGGAGCCGAGCTCCAGCTCGAACAGGTCGCGGTACGCGCAGCCCGGCTCGGTAGCGAGCAGCGCCCCCTCGGCCAGCTCGGCCGTGGTCAGCGCGGCGCGGCCGGCCAGCGGGTGCGCGGCGGCGGCGACCAGGGCCAGCGGCTCCTCGGCGAGCACCTCGGTCTCCAGGCCGGGGTGCGCCCGCTCGCCCTCCATGAGGAAGCCCACGTCGTACGTGCCCTGCCGCAGCGCTTCCTTCGTGGCGTCACCGATCGTCGTACGCAGCGAGAGCCGCACGCCGGGATACCGGTGGTGGAAGAGTTCCAGCAGCGGCGGCAACCGATAGGACGTCAACGACTCCATCGTGCCGACCGCGATCGTGCCGGACGGCTCGTCGGCGCCGGCGACCGCGGCCCGTGCCTCGTCGGCGAGTTCGATGATCTGCCGGGCGTAGGGGAGCAGCCGCTCGCCCGCCTCGGTGAGGCGGATGCGGCTGCCGAGCCGGTCGAAGAGCTCCGCGCCGAGCGAGGTCTCCAGGGCGCGGATCTGGCTGGTGACGCTGGACTGGGCGTACTTCAGCTCGGCGGCGGCGCGGGTGAAGCTGAGGACGGCGGCGACCTTCTCGAAGGTCACGAGCAGCCGCAGTTCCACGGTCCGTCAGCCCTCGCCCTTGTCGCGCCGGTCGCGCCGGTCGTCGTCCGGGTCCGGGTCCTCGTCGCGCAGGGACTTCAGGAACTCCGGGTTGTCGTCCGGCGCCACCCACCGGGTGCTGCCGCCGCGGCCCCGCCCGCCGATGCCGCCGCCCGCGCCGGGCGCCTGGCGCACCTTGCCGGTGACGAGCCAGGCGACCGGGCCGAGCAGCACCTCGCCGAAGAGCAGCACGATGATGACCCACACCACCTTGGGCAGATGCCTGACCTCCTTCTCCGGAGTGTTCAGGACATCGATGAAGGCATAGATCCACACCGCCAGGACCAGCAGGAACGGCAGATACCTGAGCATGGTGGCGCGATCCCCCAAGCGGTGGCGGCGGGTGGCGTGCGTGCCCCCGGTGACGGGGCCAGGGTAGCCGGTGCCGGATACTGGAACGCATGGCTTACGACGATCTTCGCTCCCTGCTCCGGGCACTGGACCGCGAGGGCGATCTCAAGCGCATCAAGGCCGAGGTCGACCCGTATCTGGAGGTCGGCGAGATCACCGACCGCGTCCAGAAGGCCGGCGGCCCCGCGCTCCTCTTCGAGAACGTCAAGGGCTCCGCGATGCCCCTGGCCATGAACGTGTACGGGACGGACCGCCGGCTCCTGAAGGCGCTCGGCCTGAAGTCGTACGGCGAGATCAGCGAGAAGATCGGCGGTCTGCTCAAGCCGGAGCTGCCGCACGGCTTCGTCGGGGTGCGCGAGGCGTTCGGCAAGCTCGGCGCGATGACGCACGTACCGCCGAAGAAGGTGAAGTCCGACAACGCGCCCGTCCAGGAGGTCGTCCTCACCGGCGACGACGTGGACCTGGAGCAGCTGCCGGCGCTCTTCACCTGGCCCGAGGACGGCGGCTCCTTCTTCAACCTGGGCCTGACCCACACCAAGGACCCCGACACCGGGGTGCGCAACCTCGGCCTGTACCGGCTGCAGCGCCACGACAAGCGCACCATCGGTATGCACTGGCAGATCCACAAGGACAGCCGCAACCACTACCAGGTGGCCGCACGGCGCGGCGAGAAGCTGCCCGTCGCCATCGCCTTCGGCTGCCCGCCCGCCGTCACGTACGCCTCCACGGCGCCGCTGCCCGGCGACATGGACGAGTACATGCTGGCCGGGTTCATCCAGGGCAAGCGGGTGGAGATGGTCGACTGCAAGACGGTCCCGCTCCAGGTGCCCGCGCACGCCGAGGTCGTCATCGAGGGCTGGCTGGAGCCGGGCGAGATGCTCCCCGAGGGCCCCTTCGGCGACCACACCGGCTTCTACACGCCGCAGGAACCGTTCCCCGCCCTGAAGATCGACTGCGTGACGATGCGGAAGCGGCCGCTGCTGCAGTCCATCGTGGTCGGCCGCCCGCCGACGGAGGACGGCCCGCTGGGCCGCGCGACGGAGAGGTTCTTCCTCCCTCTGCTCAAGGTGATCGTCCCGGACATCGTGGACTACCACCTGCCGGAGTCCGGCGGCTTCCACAACTGCGCGATCGTCTCGATCGACAAGAAGTACCCCAAGCACGCGCAGAAGGTCATGCACGCCATCTGGGGCGCGCACATGATGTCGTTGACGAAGCTGATCGTCGTGGTGGACAAGGACTGCGACGTACACGATCTGCACGAGGTGTCCTGGCGCGCGCTCGGCAACACCGACTACGCCCGCGACCTCACCGTCGTCGAGGGCCCCGTCGACCACCTCGACCACGCCTCCTACCAGCAGTTCTGGGGCGGCAAGGCGGGCATCGACGCCACGAAGAAGCTGCCCGAGGAGGGCTACACCCGGGACGGCGGCTGGCCGGAGATGGTCGAGTCCGACCCGGAGACGGCGGCGAAGGTCGACCGCCGCTGGAAGGAGTACGGACTCTCGTGAGTTCAGCATCAGCCGCGCTGCCGCAGCCCGGACGCACCAAGGCCTTCCTGCGGCTCGTCATGATCGAGCACTCGGTGTTCGCGCTGCCGTTCGCCTACATCGCCGCGCTCACCGCGATGTTCCGCCTCGACGGCAACATCCACTGGGGGCGGCTGCTCCTGGTCACCGTCTGCATGGTGGGCCTGCGCACCTTCGCGATGGCCGCCAACCGGGTCATCGACCGCGAGATCGACGCCCGCAATCCGCGCACCGCCCACCGCGAACTGGTCACCGGCGCGGTGTCGGTGAAGTCCGCGTGGACCGGCGCGCTGATCGCGCTCGTGGTCTTCCTCGGCTCGGCGGCCCTGCTCAACCCGCTCTGCCTGGCGCTCGCGCCGGTCGCGGTGATCCCGATGGTGGTCTATCCGTACGGCAAGCGGTTCACGAACTTCCCGCAGGCGATCCTCGGCATCGCCCAGGCCATGGGGCCCGTCGGCGCCTGGATCGCGGTCACCGGCGAGTGGTCGGGCCGGGCCGTCATCCTCGGCCTCGCGGTCGGCATCTGGATCGGCGGCTTCGACCTGATCTACGCCTGCCAGGACGTGGAGACGGACCGCGAGGTCGGCGTGAAGTCGGTGCCCGCGCGGTTCGGCATCCCGGCCGCCATCCGGGGCGCGCGCGCCTGCCACTTCGTGACCACGGCACTGCTCGTCTGGTACGCCGCGGCCACCGACGCGGGCGTCTTCTTCTGGCTCGGCCTCGCGATCGTCGCGGGTGCCTTCGGCTACGAGCACTCCATCGTGAAGCCGCACGACCTGTCCCGGCTGAACCGCGCCTTCTTCCAGGTGAACGGGTTCATCGGGATCGCCCTGTTCGCGTGCGCGCTGCTCGACCTGCTCGTACGCGGCCTCACTGTCTGAAACGCCGACGGATAGGCTTCACAGCGTGAACCCAGGAGATACGCAGCGTAGGCCTTGGATCGTGGGGGTGTCGGGCGCCTCCGGGACGCCGTACGCCGCGGCCGTGCTGCGCGCGCTGCTAGCGGCGGGCGAGAGCGTGGACCTCGTCGTCTCGCGCGCCTCGCGGCTGACCCTGCTCGACGAGACGGGCATCGCCTTCCGTGACGCGCACTGGCGGGACGACCTGCGGCACTGGCTGGCGCGCGGCGCCGACGGCAAGCCGGGGGTGTTCGACGCCGACGTGTCCGACGTGCGGTACTGGGCCGCCGGCGACCTGGCGGCGGGGCCGTCGTCGGGGTCGTACGCGACGAAGGGGATGCTGATCGTGCCGGCGTCCACGGCGTGTGTGGCCGGGGTGGCGCTGGGGCTCTCGAAGGACCTGCTGCAGCGGTCGGCGAGCGTGACCCTGAAGGAGGGCCGGCGGCTCGTGGTCTGCGTACGGGAGACGCCGCTGAACGGTCAGACGCTGAAGCATCTGGTGAGCCTGGACGAGGCGGGCGCGATCGTGCTGCCCGCCTCACCGGCGTTCTACGCGGGGGCGACGCACATCCAGGATCTGGTGGACTTCGTCGCCGGGCGGGTCCTCGACGCGGCACGCGTGCCGCACGAGCTGTACCGCCGCTGGAAAGGGGAGCTGGGGGGCGCTTCCCGTGCCGACTGAGCGCCCCGCAAGGGGCGCGGGGAACTGCGCGAGCAACCACGACGAACCCGCAGCCGGCACCGTCCCCAACCCCAACGGCGGGACTACCGCTTCTTGGCGCCCCGAGGCTTCTTGGCGGCCCTACGCGGCGCCGCAACATTCGCACGCGAGCGGTTGGCCAGGTCCTGGAGCTCGCGCATGCGGGCGTAGGCCATCTCGATCGAGTACACGGGTGACTCACTCCTGAAGGATCGTCGTTGATCGGCTGAGATTGAGAAAGATTCACAGGGGCTAGACCCTGTTACGCCTTAGATTCTACACATAGACTCGCGGTATCGCTGAATAATGAAAGGCATCGCACCTATGGACGCCGTGGACAGGCAGCTCATCCAGGCCCTGCGGGAGAACGGCCGCGCCTCGTACGCCGAACTCGGGCGGCTCGTGGGCCTCTCCGGGCCCAGCGTCACGGACCGGATCAACCGCCTCGAAGCGGCCGGTGTCATCACGGGGTACCGCGCGACCGTCGACTCCGCCTCGCTCGGCCTCGGCGTCATCGCCCTCATCGGCATCTCGCTCTCCGACGCCGCCGACCACGAGGACGTGGCGCGCCGCCTGAAGGACCTGCACGAGATCGAGGACTGCTGGTTCATCGCGGGCGACGACTCGTACATGCTCAAGGTCAGGGCCACCGACGTGGACGGCCTGGAGAAGACGATCCGCAGGCTCAGCGGCACCCGCGGCGTCTCGCGCACGCGGACCACGATCGTGCTCTCCACCAAGTGGGAGAACCGGGTCGGCGAACTCCCCGAGGAGGAAGAGGCGTCGTAGCGGCGCGGGAGGTGGTCCCCGTCCGGCTCGGGCGGGGGCGTACGGTTGGCGGAGTTTGTCGTAGGTCGTAGGGAGAGGTAAGGACCAGGCATGGACGCAGGTCTCAAGCGCGAGCTCGAGCAGAAGGTCCGGGACGGGGAGCGGCTGTCCCGCGAGGACGGCATCGCGCTCTACGAGTCGGACGACCTGGCCTGGCTCGGCGGCCTCGCCCACGAGGTGCGCACGCGCAAGAACGGCGACGTCGTGCACTTCAACGTCAACCGCCACCTCAACATGACGAACGTGTGCACCGCGTCCTGCGCGTACTGCTCCTTCCAGCGCAAGCCGGGCGAGAAGGACGCGTACACGATGCGCATCGAGGAGGCCGTCCGGCTCGCCAAGGCGATGGAGGGCGAGAACCTCACCGAGTTGCACATCGTCAACGGCCTGCACCCGAACCTGCCGTGGCGCTACTACCCGCGCTCGCTCAGCGAGCTCAAGAAGGCGCTCCCGGACGTCTCCCTGAAGGCCTTCACGGCCACCGAGATCCACCACTTCGAGACGATCTCCGGCATGTCGGCATCCGACATCCTGGACGAACTGATCGAGGCCGGCCTGGAGTCGCTCACCGGCGGCGGCGCGGAGATCTTCGACTGGGAGGTGCGCCAGCACATCGTCGACCACCGCACCCACTGGGAGGACTGGTCGCGCATCCACCGGCTCGCGCACGAGAAGGGTCTCAAGACCCCCTGCACGATGCTGTACGGCCACATCGAGGAGCCCCGTCACCGGGTCGACCACGTGCTTCGGCTGCGCGAACTCCAGGACGAGACCGGCGGGTTCCAGGTCTTCATCCCGCTGCGCTACCAGCACGACTTCGTGGACATGAAGGACGGCAAGGTCAGGAACCGCCTCCAGGCGCGCACGACCATGGCGTCGGGCGCCGAGGCCCTGAAGACCTTCGCGGTCTCGCGCCTGCTCTTCGACAACGTCCCGCACGTCAAGGTCTTCTGGGTCATGCACGGCCTGCAGACGACGCAGCTCGCGCTGCAGCACGGCGCCGACGACATGGACGGCTCGGTCGTCGAGTACAAGATCACGCACGACGCGGACAACTTCGGCACGCCGAACAAGCTGACCCGCGAGGACCTGCTCGACCTGATCCGCGAGGCGGGCTTCCGCCCGGTCGAGCGGAACACGCGCTACGAGGCGATCCGGGAGTACGAGGGTCCCGACCCGCTGCTGCGGGAGACGCCGCAGGCGATGCGGGTCTGACCCGCCCGCTGTGCACGACGCGCGAGCCCCGGCCTCTTCGGCCGGGGCTCGTCGCGTTGTCCGGGGCTCTTCGGCTCCTCGGCCGGGGGCGTCGCGTCGTCCGGCATGCGGAATGTGGTTGAGGCGGGCGATCGGTAATAGTTAATCTGCCTCTATGGCACTTACCTTCACCCTGGACCCGGAGATCGACCCCGCCCTCCGCGACGGAGTCCTCGCGCTATGGGCCGACGTGTCCAACGCCGGCGGAGCCGTCGGATTCGTCCCGCCCGTCACCGTCGACGACATCCGCCCGGAGTGGGTCAAGCGCCTCACCGAGCTGAGCGAGGGACGCACCCGGCTGCTCGTCGGGCACGACGAGGAGGGCGCCGTCGCCGCGACCGCGTTCCTCACGTACACCCAGCACCGCCTGATGAAGCACTGGATCTGGCTGTACGTGGTGATGGTCCACCCGCGCCACCAAGGCAAGGGGTATGGCCGCGACCTGATGGCCGCCGCCGCGGACGCCGCCCGCGGCATGGAGGGCATGGAGGCGATCCGGCTCACCTGCCGCGGCGGCACGGGTGTGGACCGCTTCTACGCCTCCTGCGGATACAAGGAGGTCGGGCGGGTGCCCGGCGCCATCCGGGTCGCGCCCGGCGACGACCGCGACGACATCACGATGCTGCTGCCGCTCGGCTGAGGGGGCGTGCGCGAGGGGCTCCCACCCCCTTGCCGGACGCGGCTCCTCCCGTGCTTCACTGGAGGGGCTCGTCCTACTCGGGCCCCTTTCGGAACGGAAGAGTGGATTGACATGCTCCGCTACACGCTGATGCGCCTCGGGATCTTCGTGGGTTGCTTCTTGGTCGTCTGGGGCCTGGTCTACTCCGAGATCCTGCCGCGCGGCCTCGGCGACTCGAACCTGCTGTGGGTGCTGCTGCTCTCGCTGGTCGTCTCCGCGCCCATCAGCTTCGTGGTGCTGCGCAAGGAGCGCGACCGCGCCTCGGCGGACGTCGTCGCCCGCGTGGACCGCGCCAAGGCGAACCTGGAGGCGAACCGCACCCAGGAGGACGAGGCGGACGACGCGGCGCGGACCTCGTAAGGTTCGTCACACACTTCTCGGGACCCCGGTTCCGGAGCGCACTGCTCCGGGGCCGGGGTTCCGTGCGTCGTGGGGGAGTTGGGGATGCGCTCGTCGCCGCCGACGCGGGGGCAACCCTTCCGTCTGCCTCAAACAAGACCTTTGATGATCTCAAAGTACAAGTGTTAACGTGTTCGACATGAAGACAGCAGCAGCGCACCACCACGCCGTGAGCGTCCCGCTCGTGGCGCGCCTGCATGTCGACCTCTGCCGCTGCATGTCCGCGGCCTGTCACATCTGAACGTGACCCCCGCTGCAGCGGCCCCGCTGACCCTTCGCGGTCGCCGCTCCCGTACGTCCCCCTCCCCCTGACTTTCCTCACCGGAGTGTGTCCGTGTCCGCGAATTCCGCGACGCCCGCCGACAAGGCCGGCCAGCCCGAGAAGCCCCAGTCCGGCTTCCGGATACCCAAGTTCCTCAAGATCCCCTTCTGGGCGCAGATCCTCGGCGGACTGGTGCTCGGCGTCCTGCTCGGCTGGATCGCCCGCAACCAGGACGTCGACTGGCTCGTCACCACCCTCTCCAAGGTCGGCGACACCTTCATCGGCCTGCTGAAGCTCGCGGTCGCCCCGCTCGTCTTCTTCGCGATCCTGGTGTCGATCACCAACCTGCGGAAGGTCAACAACGCCGCGCGGCTCGCCACCCGCACGCTGCTGTGGTTCATGATCACGTCGCTGATCGCGGTGGCCATCGGCCTCGCCATCGGCCTGCTCACCAACCCCGGCTCCGGCACCGGCCTCACCCCGAAGGACGGCAAGGCGCCCGACCACGCGGGCTCCTGGATCGACTTCCTGACCGGGATCATCCCGACGGACGTCGTCACGCCGTTCACCGAGCTGAACGTCCTGCAGATCGTCTTCATGGCCGCCGTCGCCGGCATCGCCGTCCTGAAGATCGGCGACAAGGCGAAGCCGATCCTGGAGCTGAGCGAGTCGGTCCTCGCGCTGCTGCAGAAGGCCCTGTGGTGGGTCATCAAGCTCTCCCCGATCGGCACCATCGGCCTCATCGGCTTCGCCATCGCGGACTACGGCTGGAACCTCATCAGCAAGTACGCGACGTTCACCGCGGACATCTACATCGGCTGCGCGCTGGTCCTCTTCGGCGTCTACCCGCTGCTGCTCGCCACCGTCGCCAAGGTCAACCCGCTGCAGTTCTTCAAGGGCGCCTGGCCCGCGATCCAGCTGGCCTTCGTCTCCCGCTCCTCGGTCGGCACCATGCCGATCACCCAGAAGGTCACCGAGCGGCTCGGCGTCCCGAAGGAGTACACGTCCTTCGCGGTGCCCTTCGGCGCCACGACGAAGATGGACGGCTGCGCCGCCATCTACCCGGCCATCGCCGCGATCTTCGTCGCGCAGATCTTCGACGTCCACATGGGCGTCAAGGAGTACCTGCTCATCGCCTTCGTCTCGGTCGTCGGCTCGGCCGCGACGGCGGGCCTGACGGGCGCGACGGTCATGCTGACGCTGACCCTCTCCACGCTCGGCCTCCCGATGGAGGGCGTGGGCCTGCTCCTCGCCATCGACCCGGTCCTGGACATGATGCGCACGGCGACGAACGTCGCCGGCCAGGCGCTGGTGCCGGTGATCGTCGCCGCCCGCGAGAAGATCCTGGACCGCGAGGCGTACGAGAACGCGTCGGCGGCTTCGCTGGACGAGTTCGCCGAGGCGCCGTCGTCGAACCCGGTGCCTGCCGTCGCCTGACGTTTCCGGCCCCCTCGCACCGCGCCCCGCATCCGGATGTCTCCGATGCGGGGCGTGTCGCGTGTGCGGGAGTTCCGGGGGTGGTTCAGGGCGAGAGTTCTGGCGTGGCTGTCCCTGGCGTGACGTCCGGAATCCGCGCGTTTCGTGGGGTCACTGAGGACCGCGGTTCTTGTCCCCGCGAGGTTTGCGCGGCGCCCTCCCCCAGGGGCCGGCGGGCCGTTCTTGCCGCAGCCTCGACACGAATTCCGCGCGCGTCAGGACAGTTCGTGGCTGGGGGCGCAGGGTCGAGTCCGCGTCCCAGGGGTCCATATGCGTCCATCCGAACCCACGGACCACCTCGTCGTAGACCGGCGCGAAGTCCGCACCGACCAGGTCCGGCATCCGATGGCGGAACCGGCGGACACGGGCGACGAAGTCCGCGGGCAACGGCACGTGATACGCCTCCAGATAGTGCGCGAAGTCCGCGCGCCATACCCACAGGCCGTCGGTGACAAGGGACGAGCAGCCGGACGTGTGCCGGTGTACCTCACCCGTGAGGACGTCGACCCCTGCCTCCATGAAGTACGTGAGGTGATGACCGACGTCCAGATACTCCACGATCTGGGCTTCGTCCGGTTCGCCGGACGCTCGCACCTGGGCCTCCAGCGGTCCTGCGGCCAGCTCGCCGGAGTGACCGAAGTCAGCGAAGAAACCGAGCAACTTCAGCATGCCCACCCTCCCGGCTCCATCAGTCGAGGCGAGCATACGCACGACCGGTACCAGGTTGTTGCCGGGTGCGTGGGGTTTCCGGTAATCGTGCCTCCGCTCTCGATGACCGTACGCTGACGGGTGATACGGACAGCGTGGAAAGGCGGGGGCCGGGGTGGGTGAGGCGGGTGTGAAGCGGCGGCAGAAGAGGATGCCGCGGGCCGTCCGGGAGCAGCAGATGCTGGACGCGGCGGTGCGGACGTTCGGGCAACGGGGGTACCGGGCCGCCTCCATGGACGAGATCGCGGAGCTCGCCGGGGTCTCCAAGCCGCTCGTGTATCTGTACCTGAACTCCAAGGAAGAGCTCTTCAGCGCCTGCATCCGGCGGGAGGCGGACGCGCTCGTCGCGGCGGTGCGGGAGGGGGCGAGCGGGGTCGCCGCGGCGGGGGAGCCGGCGGACCGGCAACTGTGGGACGGGCTGCGGGCGTTCTTCACGCACACCGCCGAACGGCCCGACGGGTGGGCCGTGCTGCACAGTCAGGCGCGGACGCAGGGGGAGCCGTTCGCCGCGGAGGTCGCCGCGATGCGGGAGGAGATCGTCGCGTTCGTGACGTCGCTGATCGCGGACGCGGCACGCTCCGCGCACGGTGATCCCTCGTTGCGGGATCGCGAGGTCGCGGGTCTCGCGCAGGCGTTGGTGGGGGCGGCGGAGTCGTTGGCGGGGTGGGCCAACACGGATGGGTCGGTCTCGGCGAGGGAGGCGGCGGCGACGCTCATGAACTTCGCGTGGGCGGGGCTTGGGGGTCTGATGGAGGGGCGGCGCTGGGTTCCCGCGTGAGGGTGCCGGTGAGGTGGGGTTTGCCTGTGGAGGAGCGGAGTTCGAAGGCGGAGGGGCCGTGTGCGGTGTACGTGACCGTGGACGGGAGGGGGACGGGGGCCTTGAACTCCGCCTTGAGGTAGGCGGCTCCGTCGCCTGTGTTTCCGCTCCCGTGTTCCGCTGTGCAGCGGGCGATGGTCCACATGCCGTGGGCGATGGCGCGGGGGAAGCCGAAGGGGCGGGCGGTGAGGGGGTGCAGGTGGATGGGGTTGCGGTCGCCGCTGATGGCGGCGTAGCGGCGGCCGAGATCGGCGGGGAGAGGCCAGTCGGTGTCGGTTCCGGGAGATGTGGGTGTGAGCGTGGGTGTGGGCGTGGGCTGGGCGGGGGTGTTGGGCTTCGGGGTGTTGGTCTTGTGGCGTGCGAGATAGGTGCTGCGGGAGTGCCAGAGGAGTTCGCCGTGGAGGCTGGCTTCGGTGGTGAGGGTGGCTTCGGTGCCGCGGTGGTGGGGGGCCAATGCCTCGGTGTGGACGGTGAGTTGGAGTTGCTCGGATCCTGAGGCGGTACGGGGGAGGGGGCGGTGCTGGGTGATCTCGATGGAGGTGTGGACCAGGCCGAGGAGGGGGAGCGGGAAGTCGCGGGCGGCCATCAGGCGCAGGGCCAGGGGGAACGCGAGGATGTGCGGGTACGTGAGGGGGAGCGCGTCTCCGCCCCCGAAGCCGCAGAGGGCCTCGTAGGCGGCGAGGTGGTGGGGGTCGGGGGTGGTGGTGAGGGCGAGACGGGTGGAGGGCGGGACGGCGTCGGGGCGGGGTCGTTTGAGGGGCGAGAGGAGGGCGGCGCGGAGGAGGGTGAGGGGGAGGGGGATGGGCATGAGGGCAACTTTCGTCGCGGGGTAAACGGGTGGGTGGGTGGGGAGGATCCGCCGCGGAGCGGCGGGCTTGGGGGCGCGGGGAGAGGGCGGCGCGGGGCCACCCATGAGCGGCTCGCGCCCCGGGGTGCGGTAAGGAGGCGGCGCGGGGTCACCCGTATTGGACCTTTGCCCGCCGCTAGGCGCCTAGCAGGCTCTGGCCGCACACCCGTACCGTCTGGCCGTTCACGCCCCCCTGTGCCAGCCAGGACGTCGTCTCCGCCACGTCCACGGGGTGGCCGCCCTGCACCAGGGAGTTCATGCGGCGACCCGCCTCGCGGATGAGCACCGGCACCGCCGCCGTCATCTTCGTCTCGATGAAGCCGGGGGCCACCGCGTTCACCGTCACCCCGTACTCCGCCAGCGCCCGCGGCCCCAGCGAGCGGACGAAGCCGATCACGCCGGCCTTGCTGGCGGCGTAGTTCGTCTGGCCCGCGTTGCCCGCGATCCCGGCGATCGAGGCCGTGGCGACGATCCGGCCCCCGGGCCGGAACGCGTCCGCCTTGAGCAGCGCGTCCGTCGTGGTGAGCACCGCCCCGAGGTTCACGTCGATGACCTGCTCCCAGCGGTCCCGCCCCATGTTCGCCAGCTTCCGGTCCCGCGTGATGCCCGCGTTGTGGACGAGGATGTCGACGCAGCCGTCCGGCAGCGCCGCGACGATCCGTTCGCCCGCGTCCGGCGCCGTGATGTCGAGGGGCAGCGCCGAGCCGCCGAGGCGGTCCGCGACGCGGGCCAGGTCCTGACGGGCCGAGGGGACGTCGAGGAGTACGACCGTGGCGCCGTCCCGCGCCAGGACCTCCGCGACCGCCTCGCCGATGCCGCGCGCCGCGCCCGTCACCAGGGCGGTGCGGCCCGCCAGCGGGCGGTCCCAGTCCGCGGGCGCCGCCACCGTCTCGGCGGGGCCGGTCTCGATCACCTGGCCGGTCACGTAGGCCGACTTGGGGGAGAGGAGGAAGCGCAGGGTCGACTCGGCCGTCGCTATCGGGCCGGAGACACGGACGAGCGAGGCGGTGCGGCCCCGGCCCAGCTCCTTGGCCAGCGAGCGCGTGAACCCCTCCAACGCCTGCTGCGCGGCGGCCTGGTGGTGGTCGGACTCGTCCGGCGGGGAGCCGAGCAGTACGACACGGCCGTTGTCCGCCACCTTGCGCACCACCGGGTGCAGGGCCTCATGGACCTCGGCCAGTGCCCGTGTGTCCCGTATCGCCGTCGCATCTAGGACAACTGCCTTGGGGGAGGCCGCGGTTGAGCTGGGTGTGTGGCCCGTTGACTTCAGGAGGGTCGGGAGGTCCTTGGCGTAGGGGGAGTCGCCTGCCGTCAGGAGGAGCAACTCGCCGCCCAGGGACGGGTGTTCGCGGCTCCAGCGGTGCAGCCGCGCCGGCTGGGGGAGGCCCAGGCGGCGGGTGAGGAAGCGGCCGGGCGCCGTGGCGGTGAAGGTCAGGTAGCGGTCGGCCATTGTCCAACTCCCAGCTCGGTCGTAAATTTACTTCCGAGTAAGGTTACTCAAGGGTCAGGAGCTGGTCGAGACATGAGTCTTCCCTCTGTGCGCCGGGTCGCCGTGGTGGGCGGCAGTCGCATACCGTTCGCGCGGTCCGACGGGCCGTACGCCGCCGCCTCGAACCAGGAGATGCTGACCGCCGCCGTCGACGCCCTCGTGGAGCGGTACGGGCTCCACGGGCCGGGCGACGTGGGGGAGTTCGTCGCCGGCGCCGTGCTCAAGCACAGCCGGGACTTCAACCTCGCCCGCGAGGTCGTCCTCGGCTCGGCCCTCGACTCCCGTACCCCCGCCTTCGATCTGCAACAGGCCTGCGGCACCGGGCTCCAGGCCGTCGTCGCCGTCGCCAACAAGGTCATGCTCGGCCAGCTCGCATCGGGCGTCGCCGGCGGGGCGGACACGGCGAGCGACGCGCCCCTCGGGGTCAACGACGAGCTGCGCAGGATCCTGCTGGCCGCGCGCCGGGCCAGGACGTTCGGGGGGCGGCTGCGGGCCGTGGGGCGGGTGCGCCCCCGCCATCTCGTACCGGACATCCCGCGCAACGCCGAACCCCGCACCGGTCTCTCCATGGGCGAGCACGCCGCGGTGACCGCCCGCGCGTGGGGCATCTCGCGCGCGGCGCAGGACGAGCTCGCGGCCGCCAGTCACCAGCGGCTCGCGGCGGCGTACGAGCGGGGGTTCATGGACGATCTCGTCGTACCGTTCCGCGGGCTCGCGCGGGACCAGAACCTGCGGCCGGGGTCGACCGTGGGCGCGCTCGCCCGGCTGAAGCCCGTCTTCGGCACCGGTGCGCCGGACGCGACGATGACCGCGGGCAACTCCACCCCGCTGACGGACGGCGCCGCCGTCACCCTGCTCGCCAGCGAGGAGTGGGCCGCGGCGCGGGGGCTCGAACCGCTCGCGTACCTCGTCGCCTGTGAGAGCGCGGCGGTGGACTTCGTCCACGGGGATGTCGCCGGGGACGGTGACGGGCTGCTGATGGCACCCGCGTACGCGGTGCCCCGGATGCTGGAGCGCGCCGGGCTCGGACTCGGCGACTTCGACTTCGTGGAGGTGCACGAGGCCTTCGCCTCGCAGGTGCTCGCCACGCTCGCCGCCTGGGAGGAGCGGGGGCTCGGCGCCGTGGACCGGGCGCGTCTGAACGTCGCCGGGTCGTCGCTCGCCACCGGTCACCCGTTCGCGGCGACCGGCGCCCGGATCGTCGCCACCCTCGCCAAGCTGCTCGCCGAGCGGAGGCGGCCGGGGCGTGGGCTCATCTCCATCTGTGCGGCGGGTGGGCAGGGGGTCACGGCGATCCTGGAGCGGGACTGAGGGGGCCTGGCTTGTCACGGAGAGTAGTGGGGGTGCGCGTACGGTCACCCTGCGCTGAACGGGCGAGGGGCTCGGGGCGCCCTTAGGGTGAGCGAGGGGCATACCCAGGGAGGTTGCCGTGCGTGGAGCTGGTGCCATAGCCCGAGTCACCGTGCTGGCCGTCGTGGGAGCGGGAGTGCCGGGCCTGGCCTCGGCCGCCGCGGCCGCCGACGGTGGCGGCAGCGGACGGCCCGACCTGTCGCGCTACTACACGCAGAAGATCAAGTGGGCCGCGTGCAAGGGCGGCACCGAGGCCATGGCGGAGGCCACGGGCGGGGCCAAGGACTTCCGGTGCGGGCACGTCTCCGTACCGCTCGACTACGCGAAGCCCGGCAGCGGAAGCGTCGACGTCGCGATGATCCGGCTGAAGTCCAGCGCGAGCGGCAAGCCCCGCGGGTCCCTGCTCCTGAACTTCGGCGGCCCCGGCGGGCCCGGTGTCTCCGCGCTCGCCGGCGCGCAGAAGGAGTTCGACTTCCTGAGCAAGGAGTACGACATCGTCTCCTTCGACCCGCGCGGAGTGGGCCTGAGCGAGCCCGTCAGCTGCGGCGACGCCGAACAGGGCGCCGACCCCACCGGTGGGGACCCGGACGACCCGGCCGCCGTCCTGAAGGAGCTGCGCAAGGTCGCCGAGGAGTGCGAGAAGCGGTCCGGGCCCGTCCTGGAGCACATGGGGACCGTCAACGTCTCGCGCGACATGGACGTGATGCGGCAGGCCCTCGGCGACAAGAAGCTCAACTACCTGGGATTCTCGTACGGGACGCGGCTCGGCGCCGTCTACGCCGCCCAATTCCCGAAGAAGGTCGGGCGGATGACGCTGGACGGCGTGGACACGCTGACCGAGCCCGTCGCCGCGCAGTCCCTCGCCACCGCCGAGGGCCGGCAGACGGCCCTCGACAACTTCATCGCCTGGTGCACCGGGAACGCCGGATGCGTCTTCGGCACCGACTCCCGCTCCGCGCGGGACAGCATGGTCAAGATCGTCGAGCAGCTGGACGAGATGCCGCTCCAGTCCATGGACGGCCAGGAGTTCACCGGCCAGGACGTCGTCGGCGTTCTCAGCCAGGCGCTGTACAGCAGGCAGGCCTGGCCCGCGCTGTCACAGGCGCTGGGCGCGCTGCTCGCCGACGGGGACCCGCGGGCGCTGATCCGGATGAGCGGCGGGCTGCCGGGCGGGGTGCTGCCCGGCGGGGCCGCGGGCGACCTGTCCGGCGACGAGGTGCCCGCGGACAACCTGACCGCCGCCCTCATGGGCGTGAACTGCGCCGACGACCCCGACCGGCCCGACGCCGCCCACCTCGAGAAGGAGATCGGCAGGCTCCAGAAGGAGTTCGACGAGGCGTCGCCGGTCTTCGGCAAGTCGATGATGATGCCGGTCCTGCTGTGCTTCGGCCGGCCGGCCGGGACCCGCTACATCCGGGACGACGTACGGGACGTGAAGACGCCGAAGCTGCTGCTCGTCGGCACGCGGGGCGACCCGGCCACGCCGTACCGGTGGACGGAGGAGACCGCGCGCCGGCTCGGGCCGCAGGCCGTCGTCCTGGACAACAAGGGTGACGGGCACACCGGTTACCTCGGCTCCAAGTGCGTGCAGGAGAAGGTGGACGGGTTCCTGCTGTACGGGGAGATGCCTAAGAACGGGAGTTCTTGCGCGGCTGAGTGAGGGGCCGGGTGGTGGGGGGCAGGTCGGGTTCCGTGTTTCGGGTTCGGTGTCAGGTCAGGTTCAGCATCGCCTTCTCGTCCGGGGTGCCGGGCGGGGCCTGGTAGACCACCAGGCGCTGGCCGCCCGTACGCGCCAGTGTCATCACCTCGTACGTGAGGGTCATCGCGCCGACGTCCGGGTGCTCGAACGACTTGGTGCCGCCGCCGCGCTCGCACACGTCGTACCGCTCCCATATGCGGGCGAACTCGGTGGATTTCAGCAGGAGTTCGCCGACCAGGTTCTGCAGTTCGGGCGAGTCCGTGTCGGTGCCGCCGATCGCGCGCAGGTGTGACACCGACTTTGCGACGGTCGCCTCCCACGGCTGGTACAGGACGCGGCCCACGGGGTGCAGGAAGAGGTAGCGGAGGACGTTGCGCTGCTCGTCGGGCCAGTCCCAGAGGCCGGGGAGCAGGGCCTTGCCGGGGGCGTTGGCGGCCAGCATGTAGCTGTGCCTGCTCACCACGTACGCGGGGAGCGGGGCCACCGCGTCCAGCATGCGGAGGGTGGACTCGCGCACCGTGTGGTCGGCCGTGGGGTGCGGCTCCGTGAGGCGGCCGGAGGCCAGTTCGGCCAGGTCGCGCAGGCGGTCGTGGGCGTCGCCCGTCAGGCGCAGGGCGCGGGCGAGGGCGTCGATGACGGGGGGCGAGGGGTTCGTCTCGCGGCCGCGCTCCAGGCGCGTGTAGTAGTCGACGCTCACGCCCGCCAGGGTGGCGAGCTCCTCGCGGCGCAGGCCCGGGGTGCGGCGCAGGCCGGTGCCGGCCGGGAGGCCCGCCTCGGCGGGGGTCACGCGGGCGCGGCGGGCGCGGAGGTAGCGGCCGAGTTCCGTGCCGGTGCCGGTGCCGGCGGCTTGGGCGGTGGGGGCCGCGGGGGGCGCTTGGCTCGCTGGGGTGGCCGGGGTGCTTTCCGTCATGCCGCCATTGTCCCTGGCGGGGGTTCGGTGTGGGGGGCTGTGTCAGGGCCAGGAACGTGGGACCCCGGTGAGGTGCGGCCTGCCACGGTGGGCGCGTTCGGCGCAGAGTAGGGGGTGTCCGGACGGCACGGTGGTCCGGGGCCCAGGTGGCGGTCTCGCCGGCCGCGGCCTCGGTGACCGTTGCTGTCCGGCGGTTCTCTTCGCCGCTCCGCGGCGGGGCCGTTGCGCCGCACCCGTTGTGAGCGCACACCCCGCCGCTCCGCGGCGGCACTCCTGTCCGTCCGCTTACTCGTTGCGCCGCACCGTCGCGGGGCGATTGCTTCGCCGCTCCGCGGCGGGTTTCCCGCCCGCCCACCCGTTGCTCCGCACCGTCGCGGGGTCGATCACACGTCACCGTAGGAGCCAGCCCCATGTCCCTCGCCCCGCCCCCGAGCCCGCCCGTCAAGGGTCGGTCCTCCTCGCTCGCCCTCGTCGCCTCCCTCCTCGGCTTCACCGTCATCACCATCGACGTCACCGCCGTGAACATCGCGCTGCCCGACATCCGGGCCACCCTGCACGGCGGCATGGCGGGGCTGCAGTGGGTCGTGGACGCCTACACCCTCATGTTCGCCGCACTGATGCTGTCCGCCGGTGCGCTCGCCGACCGGGCGGGGGCGCGGCGGGCGTACGCCTGGGGCGTCGGGCTCTTCACCGCGGCCTCGCTGGCCTGCGCCCTCGCCCCCGGCATCGGCGCGCTGATCGCCGCACGCGTCGCCCAGGGCGCCGGCGCCGCCATCGTGATGCCCGCGTCCCTCGCGCTGATCCGGCAGGCCTACGACGACCCGCGCCGCCGTGCCCGCGCCATCGCGCTGTGGACGGTGGGCGGATCCGTGGCCGTCGCGGTCGGCCCGGTACTCGGCGGCATCCTCACCGAGAGCGCGGGATGGCGCTCGGTCTTCCTGCTCAACCTGCCCGTCGGCGCCGTGATCCTCGCCCTGCTGGCCCGCACCGCGCCCTCGCCGCGCCGGCCCGCGCCGCTCGACCTCGCCGGTCAGGTGACCGCCGTCCTCACCCTCGCGGGGCTCGCGTTCGCGGTCATCGAGGGCGGGCACCTGGGGTGGACCAGCGCGCCCGTGCTCGGCGCCTTCGCCGTGGCGCTCGCCTCCGGCATCGGCTTCCACGCCGCCGAGAAGCGGCACCCCGCGCCGATGGTCCCGCTCGCTCTGCTGCGCCGCCGGCCGGTCTCGGTCGCCCTAGCCGTCGGCTTCGCCGTCAACGCCGGGTTCTACGGCGTGACCTTCCTCCTCGGCCTCTACTACCAGCAGTTGCGCGGCATGTCGGGCGTCGAGGCAGGGCTGATGTTCGTGCCGCTCGCCGTGTTCATCACCGCCACCAACCTCGTCTCGCCGCGCGCCGCCGAGCGGTTCGGCCGGCGCCGGGTCATCGTCATCGGGCAGGCGGTCCTCGCCCTCGCCATGTTCGTGCTGGTCCCGCTGAACGCCGGTACGCCGCTGTGGCTCGTCCTCGTCCTGCTCGTACCGACCGGCCTCGGCGGCGCCTTCGCCGTCCCCGCGCTCACCGCCCAGCTGATGGACAGCGTCCCCGGCGAGCGTGCGGGCACCGCGTCCGGTCTGCTCAACTCCCTGCGCCAGACGGGCGGCGCGATGTCCGTGGCCCTCTTCGGCGCGCTGCTCGCGGGTGGCGGCGGCGAGGGCGGGGGCGAAGGCGCCGCCGGGTTCTCGCTCGCCGGGATGCACACGGGGCTCGTCGTCGTGGGCGTCACCCTGTGCGTGACGACCGTGCTGGCCGCGTGGCTGCTGCCGCGTACGGAAACCGCGTCCAAGCCGGACCTGAAGGCGTCCTCGGAGGGCTCCTCCACGGCGGCCCCGAACTCGGGCTCGGAGTCGGACCCGAACTCGGGCTCCGAGTCCCACCTGAAGTCGGGCTCGGAGTTGGCCTCCGCCACCTCCTCGTGACGTAGCGTGCCCCGCCCCGCCCCGCCCCGCCCCACCCCGCGCGCCACGGTTACCGCACCGTGAACGCCACCTCGTGCACCGAGTTCCGCGCACCCGGCGGCGGCTGCACCCGCCCCCGCGCGTCCCGCGCCCGCGAGCGGACCGTGTGCGCGCCCCGCGCGAGCGTGCGCCGCAGGGAGAAGCCCTGCCAGGTCGGCTCGGAGCCCAGGACGTCGAGGACGGCCGGTTCCCACGGGCCGCCGTCGACGGAGAGGTCGAGGCCGACGACCTCGGTCGTGGACCACGTACGGCCCCTGAACGTCACCGTGCCGGGAGCGAGTTCGGCGCCCGGCGCGGGCGAGAGGATCTTGCTGTTGACGTCGACCTCGCGCACCGGCCGCGGCGCGTCGTCGCCCGGCAGGGTCCGGGTGTAGTACGTCGTAGTGAACATGTGCCGGGGCCGTTCGTCCGTCAGGACGATCCTGGTCAGCCACTTCACCGAGTTCGTGCCGAACATGCGGGGGACCACGGCCCGCAGCGGCCGGCCGTGCGGGGCGCGCAGCGGCTCGCCGTTCATGCCGTGGGCGAGGAACACCTGGCGGTGCGCCGTCTCCAGGGGGAGGTCCTTCACGTAGGAGAGGCCGTCCTCGTCCCCGAACGAGCCGGTGTCCGCGCCCTCCAGGACGACGTGCCGGGCCGTCGGCAGCGGGCGCGCGCGGTCGAGGAGTGTGGCCAGCCGCAGCCCCGTCCACTGCACGTTCGTCACCGCGCGCGTCGGCACGTCGGGGCGGAACGGGCTGCCGAAGCACTCGTGCACGGCGGTGAGCTGCTCGGCGGGGAGCGCGAGGAGCGCCGCAAGGTCCAGGCGCAGGGGGCGCTCGACCAGGCCTTCCACCGTCAGGGTCCA
The DNA here is from genome assembly GCF_055591085.1 of Streptomyces sp. NPDC041713. Lineage (NCBI taxonomy): Bacteria > Bacillati > Actinomycetota > Actinomycetes > Kitasatosporales > Streptomycetaceae > Streptomyces > Streptomyces sp. NPDC041713. The sequence continues at coordinate 937,529 of NZ_JBVIZY010000002.1, read as the reverse complement.
CTGGGCGACGTCGAGGTCGGGCAGCCCCAGGTGGGTGCGGACGAAGACGTTGTCCACCGGGGTGACGAAGTCGGGGCCGGGCGCGGGGTCGGCCAGCGACGGGTCGCCGGGCGGGGGCGTCAGCGGCGCGGCGGACTCCGGACGCGAAGAAGGTGCGGTCATCGGGCGGCTCCCTGTGCGGGCCCCTCCGGTTCGCTGTCCGGCTCCGCCGCCCCGCGCGGCGGCACCGTGTCGGTCGCCTTCATCGCCAGGACGAACAGGGCCAGCATGGCCAGGGCCGTGGGCATGATCAGCATGACGAGAAGTCCCCCCGGTTCTCGAAGCACGGCAGGGATCCCTGAGAACGATCCCTGCGAACTTCAAGATCCTAGGGGGACGGCGGGACGCTGCCCACTCGTTTCCCGCGGCGTGGCGGACGTTCAGCAGTTGCCGCGCGCCGCCTTCCCCGCGAACCGGTCCGCCAGCCACTGCGCGGCGAACGGGCTCTGCGTGATCACTCCGCTGACGTGCTCACCGACCGGCACCGTGTGCCACTCCACGTTCGCCCCGCGCGCGCACCAGTCCTCGCGCACCTGCCTGCCCACGCCGTACGGGATGAGCTCGTCGCCGAGCGCGTGGTACTGGTACACCGGCGCGTCCGGCTTGACCGTGCCGACCTTGGACTCGTTCAGACGCCGCTGCCAGTCGGGCTGGTCGAGGGGGTTCTTCGTGGTCATCGACGCGATCGTCTTGAACGAGCCGAGCACCCCTCCGTCCGCGACGCAGCTGTTCTTCATCGCGCCGACGAGCGCGCGGCCCAACGGGTTGAGGTAGGACTCCAGCTTCAGTTCCGGGAACGCCGCGTTCTGGCCGATCGCCGCCATGAAGATCAGGCCCGAGCCGTACGAGCCGTCGTTGAACTTCGCCACCTTCAGCAGGTCGCCGGGGACGCCGCCGGTCGCCGTCCCCTTGACGTCGAGGTCGGGTGCGTACGAGCCGTGCAGTTCGGCCGCCCACGACGAGGCCTGGCCGCCCTGGGAGTACCCCATGATGCCGACCGGCGTGTCCTTCCCGAGGCCCGCCTCCGGCAGCCGGATCGCGGCGCGGGCGGCGTCCAGCATGGCCTGGCCCTCGGCGCGGCCCACCGTGTACGTGTGGTCGCCGGGGGTGCCGAGACCCTCGTAGTCGGTGACGGCCACCGCCCAGCCGCGCAGGGTGAGCTGCTGGATGAGGTTGGCCTCCACGGTGGTGCCGGTGGGGAAGCCGGCGCTGGGCGCGCAGCGGTCGGCGACGCCGACGGTGCCGACGGCGTAGGTGATCAGCGGGCGCGGGCCCTTCCTGCCGTCCTGCGGCACGATGACCGTGCCGGTGACGGTGTTCGGCGCGCCGGTGGCCGTGGTCGAGCGGTACGCGATCTTCCAGGCCTTGGTGTTGGTCGGCTGGCCCGGCAGGGGGTGGAAGCTGCTCGGCGCGGAGGTCACGACGTCGCCGGGGGAACCGGCGGCGCCGCGGTCGTCGGCGTGCGCCGCGGTGAGCGGGGTGACGGCCGTCAGTCCGAGCGCGGCCACCACGGCCCACGCTCTGGCTCTGGCACTGGTGCGTGTGTGCATGCGGCACTCCCAACTGTGCTCAGGGGGTGGGGCGGTACGGCAACGACCGTACTGACCTGCGAGTAAGTTCGGGGCTGACCGGGACGCTCACCTTCGTTGACCCGGGATGCCGGGACGACCGCCTTCCTCGGCCCCGGTGCGCAGGTTCAGGGCGGTGCCCGGCGCCACGGTCGCCGAGGGGGAGCGCGGGCTCCGGGCGCGGCGGCGGCACGAGCGGGCCGGGCGGACGCCGACGCGAGCGGACCCGAGCAGCGTCCCACCCCGTGACTCGGGACGGAGGACCGCCATGCCGGAGCGGCCGATCACCACCCGGCCGGCCCGGTGGGCGACGGCGGAGCGGCTCAGCTCCCGCCGCCCGCACCGTCGGTCGCGGAGCCCGGGGCCGCCGATGCCGCCGCGGACGCGCCACCGCCCGGCGCAGAGGAGCCGTAGCCCTCGCTGGGCTCCTGGGGCGCGCCCGGCGGCCGTTCCGTCTCCGTCCGGTACGCCCCCGGGGTCGTCCCCGTCCACCGGCGGAACGCCCGGTGGAAGGCCGTGTCCTCGGAGAACCCGAGCCGCGCGGCGAGCTCCGCGATCGGCTCGCTCCCCTCCACCAGACCGGCGATGGCGGCGTCGCGCCGCACCGCGTCCTTCAGCTGCTGGTACGAGGTGGACTCCTGGGCGAGCCGGCGGCGCAGCGTCGCCGGGCTCACCGCGAGCCGTGCCGCGATCTCGCCGAGCGAGGGCAGCCGGGGCGAGGAGCGCAGCGCGCGGGCGAGGGCGCGGCGCACCTGCTCGGCGACGGTCGTGCCGTACTCGCGCCGGGTGAGCAGCTCGAAGGGCGCCCGGCGCAGCATCTCGTCCAGCGCGTCCTCGTCCCTGATCAGCGGGGCGTCCAGCCAGTGCGGGTCGAAGCCCGCGCCGGTGCGCTCGGCGCCGAACCGCACCGGGCAGCCGAAGAGCAGCTCGTACTCGTCCTTGTGCGGGGGCGGCGGATGGCCGAACTCGGCCCAGCGCAGCGGGATGCGGCGGCCGATCAGCCAGCTGCACAGGCGGTGCCAGATGATGACGAGGCACTCGGCGAGGAAGTAGTCCTGTTCGAGGTCGTTGCGGACGCCGAACACCGCCTCGTCGGCGCGGCGTTCCAGGACGAGGTCGGGGCCGCCGGGGAAGAGGCCGTAGAAGGTGGTGCCGCGGTGCACGGCGGCGCCCAGATCGCGGCAGCCGAGCGAGGCCTGGCACATCATCGCGAAGGTGCCGGGCCTGCTGACGGCGGCGCCGAGGCCGAGGAACTCGTCCTGGGTGGCGCGGTACAACTCCCGGAAGAGCCGGGCGAACTGGGGCGCGGTGACCCGGGCCCGGTCGTCGCCGAGGAGCAGCGGAGGGATCTGCGCGCCCCGCAGCAGCGGCACGGTGTCCACGCCGCTGCGCTCGGCGCCGCGCAGCACGGCCCGCACATGGTGCACGGTGATCGTCCGCCTGGCCATGCCACGACGGTAGCGCCGGTGGCGCCGCGCCAGAACACCGCGTGAGCGTCCCGGTCAGCCGGGCTGACGTTTCCCGTCATCCCCGGCGCCGGGCGCGCTCCCTAGCGTCGTACCCATGCAGCAGACCCGGAAGGAACCGTCCGCGCCGCCCGAACTCCCCGCCACACTGGCCCTCTTGACGGAGTGGGCGGCCCGGCGGCACGGCGCCCTGCCCGCCCTGCGGTTCCGGCGCGCGGGGGAGTGGGCCGAGCTGTCGTACGACGGGCTCAGGGACGCCGTGCGCCGGGTGGGCCGGGGGCTGCTGGCGCTCGGGGTCCGCGCGGACGACCGCGTGGCGGTCCTCGCCGAGACCCGCCCGGAGTGGACGTTCGCGCACTTCGGTGTCCTGGCGGCGGGCGCGGTGGTGGTGCCGGTGTATCCGACGGCGGGCGACGAGGAGGTCGCCTGGGTGCTCTCGGACTCCGGCGCGTCCGTGGTGATCTGCGAGGACGCGGCGCAGGCGGCGAAGGTCGAGCGGCTGCGGGGGCAGGGGCTGCTGCCCGGGGTGCGGCACGTGACGCTCATGACGGACGAGCCGCCCGAACCGGGCCCGCCGAATGCCCTGTTGGAGCGTGCGGAGGCGCGCGGGGGCGGGGATCTGGCCACCATCATCTACACCTCGGGGACCACGGGCCCGCCCAAGGGCTGTCTGCTCACGCACGGCAATCTGCTGGCCGTGCAGGCGGCCACCCTTCCGCTGGTCGACGGCGGCCCCGGCGACTCGACCTACCTCTACCTGCCGCTCGCCCATCTCCTCGCCCAGCTCATCGAGTTCACGACGCTGATCGAGGGCGGCACGCTCACCTTCTTCGGCGGGCGCGTCGAGGACGTCGTCGCCGAGCTCGCCGAGGCGCGGCCCACCCATCTGCCGTCCGTACCACGGCTGTTCGAGAAGGTGCGGTCGGTGGTGCTCTCGCTCGCCGAGGCGCGGGAGGGCGGGCGCGAGCGGTTCGATGAGGCCGTCCGCATCGGGGTCCTCGCCGCCGACGGCGTCCTCCCGGACGAGCTGCGGGACGCGTACGAGGAGGCCGACAAGGCCCTCTACTCCCTGGTCAGGCAGGCGCTCGGCGGCCGCGTCCGGTGGGCGCTGACCGGCGGCGCGCCGATCGCGCCGGACACCGTCGACTTCCTGCGGGCCTGCGGCGTCGAGGTCTACGAGGGGTACGGGATGACGGAGTCGGCGGGCGTCCTCACCCTCAACCACCCGGGCGCGGTGCGGTACGGCACCGTCGGCCGGGCGGTGGCCGGCGTCGAGCTGCGCATCGCCGACGACGGGGAGGTGCTGGCCCGGGGCGCGATGGTCTTCCCCGGCTACCACAACAACCCGGCGGCCACCCGGGACGCCCTCGACGAGGACGGCTGGCTGCACACCGGCGACCTGGGCGCACTGGACGCGGACGGATACCTCACGATCACCGGCCGCAAGAAGGACCTCATCATCACCTCCGGCGGCAAGAACCTCACGCCCTCGCTGAGCGAACTGGCCATCCAGAACTCGCGGTTCGTCTCCCGCGCCGTGATGGTCGGCGACCACCGCCCCTACCCGGTCGCGCTCGTCACGCTCGACACGGAGGAGGTGACCGCCTGGGCGGCCAGGGAAGGGCTGACGCTGACCGCCCCCGCCTCCCGCGACCCACGGGTGCGGGCCCTGGTCCAGGAGGCCGTCGCCACCGCCAACGCCGCGGCCTCGCGCCCCGCCCGTATCCGCGGATTCGCCGTCCTGGACGAGGACTTCACGATCGAGGACGGCCTGCTCACCCCGAGCCTGAAGGTCCGCAGAAAGGCGGTGACGGAACGGTACGCGGAGGTCGTGGCGGAGCTGTACGAGGGCGGGACTGCCCCGGAGCCGACGGCCGGAGCGGGCGCTAGTGAACCCCCGCGAGGCGCAGCAGCGCCGTGACCGCCGCGGCGCCCACCACGACCACGGCGAACGGCGCCCTGCGCCAGGCGAGCAGCCCGCCGGCCAGCACCCCGGCGGGCCTGGCCCACCCGGCGAACTCCTGCCCCTCGGTGAGCGCACCGGTGGCGAGCAGTGCGACGAGCAGCACCGTGGCGCCGACGGTCAGCAACTCCTGGACCCGGCCCGGCAGTTCGACGCGCCCGTGCAGGAGCGGCCCGGCGAGCCGGAAGGCGTACGTTCCCGCGGCGAGGACGAGGACGCAGGCGAGTGTGGCGTTCATGAGGCGCTCCTCGACGAGGCGGTACGGGGGCGACGGGGACGGCGGGGCCCGCGCCGCGCCGCCAGCAGTCCCAGCAGGGCGAGCAGCACCGGCACCCCGGCGGGCAGCAGCGGCGCGGCGACGACCGCGATGACGGCCCCGGCCGCCGAGGCCCGCCGCGCCGCGCTGTCACCGCGCAGCGCGGGCAGCACCAGCGCGAGGAGCACCGCGGGGAACGCGGCGTCGAGCCCGAACCGGTCGGTGTCCCCGAGCGCGGACCCGGCAAGCGCGCCCCCGAGCACGCTCAGGTTCCACGCGACGAAGAGCCCGGCCCCGGATATCCAGAACGCGGCCTTGCGCTGCGCCCGGCCCCGCTGGGCGAGGACGAACGCCGCGGTCTCGTCCGTGACGAGGTGCGCGCCGATCAGCCGGGCCGGCCAGGACCGGCCGAGGTCGCCGGCGAGCGCCAGGCTGAACGCCGCCGTACGGGAGTTGAGCAGCAGCCCGGTGGCGGCCGCCGCCACCGGCCCGCCGCCCGCGGTGAGGACGCCGACGGCACTGAACTGGGCGGAGCCCGCGTACACGAGCAGCGACATGACCACCGGCACCCACACCGGGAGCCCGCCGCCGACGGCGATGGCGCCGAAGGAGAGGCCGACGACGGCGTCGGCGAGCCAGACGAGGGCGATGTCGCGGAGCACGCCGGGCGGCAGATCGGAGAGACGGACGAGACCCCCGGACTCGCCTCCCGTTCGGCGGGCCGGGTCATCTGTTCGGTAGGGCGAACGCATACGTCGTAGGATGGACACGGCAGGCACCGTTCGTCAAGCCGAACGATCGACCCGCCACACCGAACGCAACGGGGAGAGCCCGAGGAGAGACGACTGATGACCGACGACGGGTCCCGCATGCCGCGCGAATGGGTCGCCGCGGCCCTGCGCCGCGAGCGCACCAGGGCCGGACTCTCCCTCTCGGAGCTGGCCAAACGGGCCGGCATCGCGAAGTCCACGCTGTCCCAGCTGGAGGCGGCCACCGGCAACCCCGGCATCGAGACGCTGTGGGCGCTCGCGGTGGCGCTCGGCGTGCCGTTCAGCGTCCTCGTGGAGTCACCGACCCCCGCGGTGACGGTGATCAGGGCGGGCGAGGGCCCGACGATGCTGGCGGAGAACTCCTCGTACGCGGGCACGCTGCTCTCCGCGGGCCCGACCGGCGTACGGCGCGACATCTACCACGGAGCCATGGAGCCGGGCGCCCCGCGCGCATCGGACCCGCACATCCCGGGCTCGGTCGAACACCTGATCATCAGCACGGGCCGCCTCCTGGCAGGCCCGAGGGGCGAAGAGGTGGAACTGTCCCCGGGCGACTACATGTCCTACCGAGGCGACATCCACCACTCGTACGAGGCCCTACAGCCGAACACAACTTTCGTCATGATCATGCAACACGTATAAAGCCCCCGCCGGGGGAGAGCCGCCCCGAAGGGGCGCTCTCAGGGGCGCGGGGAACGGCGCGCTCAACCCCCACGACCGGCCACCCGGCAGAACCACACAAAGCCCCCCGAACCAACTCCGCACCCACCCCCCCAAGGCCCAGGGGCCAGAAAAAGGCAGGAGCCCCGCCTCCCCCGCCAAGGCGGAGGAGCAGGGCTCCTTGGGTACTGCTATCCATCTCCGGATCTGTCACCGGAGCAACCACACGCCCCACTCACGTGAGGCGCCCGATTACATCGGGGTGACGTTCTCCGCCTGCGGGCCCTTCGGACCCTGCGTCACGTCGAAGGAAACGGCCTGGTTCTCCTCAAGGGAGCGGAAGCCGTTCGCGTTGATCGCGGAGTAGTGGACGAAGACGTCCGGGCCGCCGCCTTCCTGGGCAATGAAGCCAAAGCCCTTTTCAGCGTTGAACCACTTCACGGTTCCGGTAGCCATAAGCCCTCCTTGGGCCAAAGGGTTGCCCTGCTCCAGAACCAGCGATTGTTTAAACAACTGCATAAGTCTGAAAACGACGAGAGCCCGCGGAGTTACATGCTCCGCAGGCTCTGTACTGCAAGGGAAACCAAACTGCAACTTGCGGCGAGCTTAGCACGCAGACACCGGAATGCAATAGGGGGCAAGATCACGTCACCCGGAGGTTTGACGAGGGCTCCGACGGGGTTGACGGCGGGCGCGTCGGGGGCCCGGCGCCCGGACCGTACCGCATGGGGGCTAGCCTCCCCGATGTGGACAATTCTCCCCTGGACGCCTCCGCGGGGGCAGGCGCCGAACAGCGACACGGCTCCCGCCGCATCCCCCGGCCGCGCGTCGGTCACATCCAGTTCCTGAACTGCCTGCCCCTGTACTGGGGGCTCGCGCGGACCGGGACGCTCCTCGACTTCGAGCTGACCAAGGACACCCCGGAGAAGCTCAGCGAGCAGCTGGTCAGCGGCGAGCTCGACATCGCGCCGGTCACGCTCGTCGAGTTCCTCAAGAACGCCGGCGACCTCGTCGCCTTCCCCGACCTCGCGGTCGGCTGCGACGGCCCCGTCATGTCCTGCGTGATCGTCTCGCAGGTGCCGCTCGACCAGTTGGACGGCGCCCGGGTCGCGCTCGGCTCGACCTCGCGCACCTCCGTGCGCCTGGCCCAGCTGCTGCTCGCCGAGCGGTACGGCGTGCGGCCCGACTACTACACCTGCCCGCCCGACCTGGGCCTGATGATGCAGGAGGCGGACGCCGCGGTCCTCATCGGCGACGCCGCGCTGCGCGCCAACCTGATCGACGGGCCGCGGCTCGGCCTGGACGTCTACGACCTCGGGCGGATGTGGAAGGAGTGGACGGGGCTGCCGTTCGTCTTCGCCGTCTGGGCCGCCCGCCGCGACTACGCGGCGCGTGAGCCGGAGGTGGTGCGCGAGGTCCACCAGGCGTTCCTCTCCTCCCGTGACCTCTCCCTCGACGAGGTCACGAAGGTCGCCGAGCAGGCGGCGCGCTGGGAGTCCTTCGACGCCGGCGTCCTGGAGGAGTACTTCACGACGCTCGACTTCCGCTTCGGCGGCGCGCAGCTGGAGGGCGTCACCGAGTTCGCCCGCCGGGTCGGGCCGACCACGGGCTTCCCGGCGGACGTACGGGTGGAGCTCCTGCAGCCCTAGGGCCGCAGGGGGGGGGCGGGTCAGCTCGCCGGGATCGGCGCCTGCATGTGCTCGCTGATCCACTGGACGGGGCCGTCGGCCATGGCGGGCACGTACGAGCGCGCGTTGTGGCCGCCGCCCTGGATGACGTTGAGCCGCGTCTTCACCGGGCCCTTCCCGTACTTCTTCATGAAGGACCGCAGCCTGGCCTGGCCGGACTCCTCCGTGCCGATCTGGAAGGCGAGGTCGACCTCGGGGCCGCCGCGCTCGGCCAGCCGCCGGGCCAGCCGCGCGGGGTCGTTGGCCTGACGCTCCTTCTCGTGGCCGGCCCAGAGCGGGGAGTCGGGAACGGTGTCGGGGCCGCTCGCGATCACGGCGCGGAACTTCTCCGGGTGTTCGAGGACGGACTTCAGGCCGACGAAGCCGCCGGAGGAGGAGCCCATGAAGGCCCAGCCGTCGCGGGACCGGAAGGTGCGGAAATTCGCCTTCACGAAAGCGGGCACGTCGTCCGTCATCCATGTGCCCATTCGCGGTTGCCCCGGAATATCACTGCCGTCGTAATAGTGCTCCGCGTCCGGATTGAGTACGGGCATCACCACGACGAACGGCAGGCTCTTCCCCTGCCGGGACCACTCGGCGATGCTGCTCTGCAGCTTGAGGTCGGTCCCCATCCAGTAATTGGTGGGATAGCCGTTGCCGCCGGGCAGGGCTATCAGGACGGGGAAGCCGCTGTGCGCGTACTTCGGGTCGAAGTACTGCTTCGGCGCCCAGACCCATACCTTGCCGGTGAATCCGGACTTCTTGCCCTTCAGTGTCGTCACGCCGATCTTCGTGCCGTCCTCCAGGGTGTTCGCGGTCGTGAACTGGGCGCGCGGTCCTGTGGGCAGCAGCGTCTTGTCGGCCGCCGCGCCCTTCGCCTGCCGGGTGGCGCCCGACGGCTCCGGGCCGTCGAACCGCACCGGCTCGCCCTTGTCGGAGGCGCAGGCCGACAGGAGCAGCGCCGAGGCGAGGGCCGCGGCGGTCGCGGCGAGAGCGGTGGGGGACGGGCGGCGGCGCTTCATGGGGGGCCTCGGAGCGGGGGACGTAGGTGACCAATACGGTCATTGCGCACATGTAGAGGGGAATGCGGGCGGGGACGTTCCCGCGGTGGCGCGCGCACGTTCCCGCGGTGGCGCGCGCACTACGCTGACCCCGGTGCCGGGACGCGCGGGGTGTCCGGCGCCACCGGCTGGGGGAGGCCACGGTCATGCATCCGCTCGAAGCCGGCGAACCCACCGTGATCGGGCCCTACCGGCTCCTCGGCCGGCTGGGCTCGGGCGGCATGGGCCGGGTCTATCTGGGGCGCAGCGAGGGCGGCCGCACCGTCGCGGTCAAGATCGTGCACCCGCACTTCGCGCTAGACGAGGAGTTCCGCGCCCGCTTCCGCCGCGAGGTCGACGCCGCGCGCCGGGTGGGCGGCGACTGGACGGCGCCGGTCCTGGACGCGGATCCGGAGGCGGCCGTGCCGTGGGTCGCCACGGGGTACGCGGCGGGGCCCTCGCTCACGGAGGCGGTACGGCAGGTCGGGCCGCTGCCCGAGCACTCCGTACGGGTCCTCGGGGCGGGCCTCGCCGAGGCGCTGGCGCACGTGCACGGTCTCGGGCTCGTCCACCGCGACGTGAAGCCGTCGAACGTCCTGCTCACGCTGGACGGGCCGCGCCTCATCGACTTCGGCATCGCGCGGGCCACCGACGGCACGGCCTCGCTCACCGCGACCGGAGCCTCCATCGGCTCGCCGGGCTACATGGCGCCCGAGCAGATCCTCGGCCGGGGCGTCACGGGCGCGGCGGACGTCTTCTCGCTGGGCGCGGTCCTGGTGTACGGGGCGACGGGGGAGTCACCCTTCCCCGGTGACTCGTCGGCCGCGCTGCTCTACAAGGTCGTCCACGAGGAGCCCGAACTGGGCGCGCTGGGCGCGCTGGGCGGCGACTTGCGGGAGATCGCGGCCGCCTGCCTCGCCAAGGACGCGGCCGCGCGCCCCGCTCCCGATGAACTCGCCCACCGCCTCGCCCCACAGGGCGCGGCCCGCCTCGTGACGGCCGGATGGCTGCCGGGGCCGGTGGTGGAGCGGGTGAGCCGGGGGGCGGTGCGGTTGCTGGACCTGGATACGGGGGCGGGTTCGGGTTCGGGTTCGGGGGCGGCGTTGGGTTCGGGCTCGGGGGCGGCGTTGGGTTCGGGGTCGGGGTCGGCGGCGGGTTCGGATGCGGGATCGAGTTCGGGGTCGGGTGTGGGTGCGGGGGCCGGGGTGGGGGCGTTCGACGCGGTGTCCGGGCCGGTGGCCTTCAACTCCCCCTCCGTATCGGGGTCGTTCGGGCCGCCGGACCCGTCGTACGCCGCGCCGGTGACGGGGTTCGCGGGCCCCACCACGCCGCCCGCACAGGCACCGGATCCGCAGGTACCGGCAACGCAGGCACCGGCTCCGCAGGTACCGCCCGCGCAGGTACCGCCCGCGCAGGCACCGGCTCCGCACGTACCGGCAACGCAGGCACCGGCTCCGCAGGTACCGCCCGCGCAGGTACCGTCCGCGCAGGTACCGCCCGCGCAGGCGCCGCCCGCGCCCGCACCGGCTCCCCTGACGCCGCCCGTGCCGGGTCCCCGTTCCGAGGCGTCGGCGGACGCGGAGACCCGGCCGTCCGGCAAGTTCTCCGTCTCCGTCGCCGCGGCCTCCGTGCCGGACGGCGTGAACGGGCGCGGGCGCAGGGTGAGTTGTACGGTCGCGCTCGCGGTGGCGGGCGCGATGGCCGCGGTCACCGTGGGCTCGGTGTTCGTCTTCGGTCTGCTGCCGGACGACGGCGACAACGCGGGCGGCGACCAGGGCAACGAGCAGCCCCCGGCGGCCACGGCCCCGCCCAGCACCACCGACCCGACCCCGGACGCCGGGGTCCCCGCGGCCTACCTCGGCACGTGGCGCGGCAAGGCCGACGCGAGCGGCGGCACGATCCCGCTGGGCACGTTCACGGTGACCCTGCGCCAGGCGAAACCGGGACAGCGGGTCGGCACGGTCGTGCAGCACGACCCGATCGGCAACACCTGCACGGACGTGCTCACCCTGAAGTCGGCGTCGAAGAAGGCCCTCGTGGCGACGGCCAAGGGCGCGAAGAACAACGGCAGCCAGTGCTCACAGACACCGCACACGGTCCACCTGACCCCGTCCGGCACAACCCTCGGCTACACGTCGAACGACCCCGGCGCGGGCAACCCCGCGGCGCGGCTCTCTCCGGTCAAGTGAGCTCCTGCGAAGCGGGCTCCGGGCGGGCGAGGCGAGCGCGCCGCTTCCTGACGTACACGAGGACGAGCCACCCGCCGATCCCCGCGCAGAGCACGGCCGCCGCGATTCCCGGCGCCCACAGGTAGGGATACTGCTCGTGGACCCAGCAGGGCTCGCCGTGCGCGAAGCACTCCGGTCCCCTGCGGCGGCGCTTGGGGCGGACCGCCGCGAAGTTGAGCAGGAGCAGCAGGCACGTCAGTGCCGTGCCCGGCAGCGCCGCGACGGCCCAGCCGGTGGAGCGGAGGGGCTCCTTCTTCCAGTTCGCCCGGCCGAGCGGGGCGATGATCCCCGCGACCGCGGGTGGGACGAGCAGCCCGATGGTGATCGCGAAGCCGTACCCGCCGCCCGGCCAGGCGGGGGCCACATCGCCCCACAGCGTCGCCCCCCAGGCCATGTCCGCCAGGCCGAACAGGACCACGACGACGAGCACGGTGAGGAACATCAGGGTGCCGAAGAGCCAGTTGCTCTCCTCGCCGTCCTTGGCCGTCCTTCGCCCGCCCGGCCGCCCGCCCGACGTCCGCGCCCCCGGCACGTGCGCGTACCGCAGCGCCGGCTCCGCCGCCCGGCGCCGGGCCTTCTTCGCCGATCCGCCCATGACGTGGCCCGCCCTACAACGGAGTGGTGACCGTGGCGAGTTCGCCGTTGCCCAGGTGCAGCATGCCCTTGCCCGGGGCGATCGGGCCGCCGATCAGGCTGCGGGAGATCCGCAGGCCGATCAGGTCGCCGCTGGAGCTGTCCTGCGGCGACAGCAGGATGCCGCGGCGGCCCTTCTTCGCGTCGACCTGCCAGCCCGAGAAGCCGCTGCAGACGTCCTCCTCGTCACCGGCGAGGACCAGCGCGAGGCCCTGTTCGGCGCCGCGCTGGATGATCCGCTTGAAGTGGCTCGCCGCGTCCGCGTCCTCCAGCATCTCCGCGTCGTCGATGAGGACGACGACCGGGTCCTCGCGGGACGCGTCCGCCTCCTCGATGAGCTCCTCGAACTCGTCCTCGTCGATGTCGTCGCCGGTGAACACCTTCAACACGCCCTCGGTGCCCTCCAGTTCGCGCAGCGGCGACAGGCGCGGGGCGGCGACCACCAGACGAACGCCCTGCGCGCGGAACGAGCGCGCCATGTTCATCAGGACCGTCGAACGACCCGACTTGGCCGGACCCGCGATGACGAACGCCGGCACGCCCTGCGCCAGGTCGGGGCCGTGGCCCATGACCTCGTCGCCGCCGATGCCGACCAGCGCCCACAGCTTGGAGCGCGAGGCCTCCGGGTCGCGCAGCTCCCACGCCTCCTCGAAGCCGATGCGGCTCGGCAGCGTGTCGACGCGGAACGGGCGCAGGTGGCGCGGCACTTCGGCGTCGCGCGCCGCGGCCTGCTCCCCGATCGCGGCGATCGCCGCGGCCTGCCCCTGGCCGGTGGAGTCCTCCGAGAGCAGCGCGAACTGCGTCTCGGTGCCGGACTCGTTGCGGAACGCGCGGCCCGGCGCGATCTCCTCGGGCACCTTGCGCGTCGGGATGCCGAGCATCGAGAAGTCGGAGCGGTCCGCGAGCCGCAGGCCGTACTTGTCCTCGGTGAGGGAGGAGATCCGGCCCACCAGGAGCTGCCGGTCGCCGGTGAGGATCATGTGGATGCCGACGCTCGCGCCCTCCCGCATGATCGTGGTGACCTCGTCGGTCAGCGAACCGTGGTCGACCTCGCCGAGCGTGGGCAGCCACCCCTCCCAGCGGTCGAGCAGCACGACGAGGTGCGGCAGCCGCTCGTCCTCGGGCGCGTCGGTCCGCTGCTCGCCGATGTCCGCGTACCCCTTGTCCGCCAACAGGTCCTGGCGGCGCGTGAGTTCGGCCTTGAGGCGGTTGATGAGCCGCACCACGCGCTCGGTCTGGTTGCGGCCGACGACGGCACCGCAGTGCGGCAGCCGGGTCAGCGCGTTCAGCGCGCCGTTGCCGCAGTCGATGCCGTACATGTGGACGTCGGCGCAGGAGTGCGTGCGCGCGAGCGAGCCCGCGATGGTCCGCAGCACCTGCGAGCGGCCGGAGCGCGGGGCGCCGCCGATCATCAGGTGGCCGAAACTCGCGAAGTCCACGACGACCGGGCGGCGCGCCTGGTCGGCGGGCAGGTCCTCGACGCCGTACGCGGCGGGCGTGAGCGCCCCCGGGGCCGTGCGCGGCGCGGGCGCCGGGATCTCGTCGAGCAGCACGGTCTCGCCGAGCGCGGGCAGCCACGGGCTGTGCTGCGCGGGGATGCCGAGGCTCCGGTTGGCCTCGATGACCTCGTCGACCAGGACCTTCAGGTCGGTGATCTCCTCCTCCTGGCGGGCCTCGGCCTTCGGCTTCACCAGCGAGGCGCGGCCGAGCGCGGACCAGTCGAGGGCGTCGACCCAGGGGGCGAGCACGGCCGGGTCGGCGGCGCCGGGCCTGCGGCCACCGACGCGCCCCGACTGGAACGGCACGAGGGAGGCGTGCCCGAGTCGCACGTACGCGCGACCGGGGGTGTTCTTGGAGATGTGCCCGGCCTCGGGGGAGTCGATGACGTCGGTGGACTCGCCGCCGTCCGTCACGCGCAGCGCGATGCGCAGGTTGGTGTTGGCGCGGATCTCCGGGGAGACCACACCGCTCGGCCGCTGGGTGGCGAGCAGCAGGTGGATGCCGAGCGAACGGCCCCGCTGCGCGATGTTCACCAGACCGGTCACGAAGTCGGGCAGGTCGCGCACCATGGAGGCGAACTCGTCGATGACGATGAGGAGTCGGGGCACCGGCGGGTGCGACGGATCGCGCCGCACCAGGTCCTGGTAGTCCTCGATGTCCTTCGCGTCGGCGTCGGCGAGGATGTGCTCGCGCCGCTTCAGCTCGGCGCCGAGCGACTCCAGGGCGCGCTCGACGAGGTGCGCGTCGAGGTCGGTGACCATGCCGACGGTGTGCGGCAGCTTCACACAGTCCTTGAACGCGGATCCGCCCTTGTAGTCGACGAGGACGAACGTCATGTTCTCCGGGGTGTTGGCCACGGCGAGCGCGGCCACGATCGTCTGCAGCAGCTCCGACTTACCGGAACCGGTCGTACCCGCGATCAGACCGTGCGGGCCGTCCTTGCGCATGTCGATGCCGAACGGCCCGTCGTACGACTCACCGATGACGGCCATCGTCGACTGCCCGCCCGCCTGCCAGCGCGCGGTGATCGCTCCAGCCGTCGGCGGCTCCAGCTGCAGCACGTCAAGGAGCCGGCTCGACCCGGGCAGCGCGGAGTCCTCGGTCTCCCCGCTGATGTCGCGCAGCGGCGAGATGGCGCGGGCCAGGCGCAGACACCACGCGGGCGTCACGAAGTCGGGCCGTACGTCGGTCAGCCGCTCCGCCCCCGACATCTCCACGCGCAGCCGCAGCTCCTGGGTGGCGGCGGTCTGCCGGGCCTCGGGCGCGCTGGTGTGCCAGGCCTGGAAGGAGGGGAAGCCGCCGGGGGCCTGCTGGGGCGGTACGGGCGCGTGAGGGAGGCCCTGCTGGGCCGGGCCGCCCGCGTGGGCGACGGCGTAGGCGTGCGGGTCGGGCTTCGGCTCGGCGACCACGAACGCCAGGCACTCGCCGGGCAGGAACCGCTCCTCGGTGTCCAGGCAGAGCGCGTACATGTGCACGGCCGGGCCCTCGCGCAGCAGCCGTACGACACCCGGCAGGGACCGCAGCCGCCGCGAGCCGTCCCACACCACGACGATGTCGGGGTCGGAGAAGTTGGCGCCCTGGCTCTTGTTCTGCTCGGCGGCCTTCACGCGCGCGTCGAGGATCTGCGTCAGCTCACCGATGCGGGCGCCGACGGTCTCGGCGTCGGTGCCGATCAGCAGGTTGATGTCCTGGCCGCCGGACGGCTTGGCATGCGGCAGCCACCGCACCCAGTCCCAGCTCTCCCGTGAGCTGTTCTCGGTCAGCACATAGAACTGCACGTCCATCGGGCTGTGCAGCGTCGCCGCCTGCGCCACGGCCCAACGCCCCAGCGCGGTCGCGGAGTCACCGGGCCCGGCTATGCCGATCACCCCGAGCCCCTTCAGTGGCAGCGCGACCGGGGCGTCCTCGATGTGCCAGGTCACCTGGCGCCGGTGCTCGTCCTTCTCCGGGTCGTCGAGGACGACCTCGGAGGGCAGCCGCCCGGTGCCGAACCGGATCAGCAGATGGTCGGCGTCGGTCCGCCGCCGCTCCCACAGCCGCGTACGGGGCCCGGTGCCGAGCGCGAGGACGGCCGCCGGGTCGGGGACGGCGCTGCGCCGGTCGAGCCGCTCGGCGACCAGCGCGTCCTGGGCGTCCTTCTCGATCCGCGCCTTGTGCTCCTTGTACTCCTTGACCTGCTTCGCATGGGACGTGCGCCCGTGCTTCTTGTCCATGAAGTAGTTGCCGAACAGCATGATGGGGCTGAGCCCCGCCATGATCAGGTAGTACCAGCGATTGAAGATCATCGCCGCGACGACCGCGCCGACCAGCGGGAACAGCGCCATCAGCCACGGCAGCGGCCGCGCCTCGTACTCGCGGGGCGGGCTGGGCAGCCGGAACGTGGTCTGCCGCTCGGGCGGACGCAGCCGCGGGGGCCGGTTGTAGTCCAGACCGGCCCCGTCCTCGGACCACTTCAGCGCGGCGTTCGGCGGCGTGTAGCGGACGAGTTCGAGCAGGGTGTTGCCGAGGGCTATCTGCGCGCCGAGCGGCCACGGGACGGTGTCGCGCCGGCCCTGCGCTGCCCGCGCCTTGGCCCGCGCCTCCTTCCACTCCCGCTTCTCCTGCTTCTCGCGCTTCTCCCGGGCCTTGCGGTCCTTCTTGGACTCGCCCTCGGGCACCGGCGCCGAGGCCGGCTCCGGCTCCTCCTTCTCCACGCCGAAGGGATCCCCGTCGAGGGTCACGCCTTCCTTGTCCTTCTCCTCGCCGTGCAGCGTGGCCTGACACGTCCCGTCGGTCGCCACCGACAACGTCAGGGCGCGGGCGGGCATCTCCGGATCGTCGACGCGGATGTACGCGGCGGGCCCGCTGCCGATGTCGTACCGACCGATGCCGAGCCGGTGCACGGCGCCCGCGGCGGCACCGCTCGCGACGCGCAGCTCGACGAGGCCGGAGGGCTCACCGGGCAGACAGCCGGCCGGGTCGTCGAGACTGACGACGGCGCCGTCGCGCAGCGGCGAGGTGACGACGGTGGCGGTGGGATCGACGGCGTACCCGTCGACGTAGATCAGGGGCGCTCCGCCGCCCGGCACCTGGTGCGGCTGCGCCTGCTGCCGGTGGCCGATGGGGATGATCTGCGCCCCGCTGTGGCCGACCTGCCGGGCCAGTTCCACCGCGATGTCCTGCACGGTGGACTCGGGATCGGCGTCGAGAACCACGTCGGCGGAGCCCCCGCCGAACGGATCGACGACGGTCAGAGTCAGGCGCACGATCGTCCTCCCCGGAGCTGAACAATGGGCCTGACGATATCTGCTCCCCCCTTCCCACAGGCAACGGCCGGGGGCCGCCCGAGTCCCACGACCATCTCCCCCCGCGTCACGGAACCGCCCGCACCCGGACACGTCCGGCTTCGCACTCGCTCATGACAGAGCTGTGACTGAACCCGACTGTGATCCCACCCGCCCCACCCGTAAGCTGCTTGGCGCAAGAGCGGACGATCACACCATCCGCGTGACGGGTGCCACGGGGGTTGGCCCTGCGGCCAGTTGATTGGGAGAGAGCCACATGGCGGGCAAGGACCTTGATGTCACATATCAGGAAATGCGTGACGCGGCCAAGCACGTGGTCAAGGAGAAGGACAAGCTCAACGAGAAGCTGGACGGCCTGAAGAAGTACATCAAGAACCTGGTCGAGACCGGCTTCGTCACGAAGAGCGCGTCGAAGGCGTTCGACGAGAACTTCGACGACTTCGTCGAGGGCGCGAAGAAGACGCTCGAGGGCCTGGACGGCATGGGCGACTACCTGACCAACGCGGCGGACAAGTTCGAGCAGATCGACGACGAGCTGGGGAAGGCTGCGCGCAAGTAGCGCTCGCCGCCCGGGATGGCGACTTTCGGGCGGGGTGACGCGGGAGCGTGAGCTTCCGGCCATCCCGCCCGCGGTCAGCTGTCTGCGTCCATACCGGCGCGAGATCGGCGGCGCAAGTACTTGTGCAGATCGCTGCTCCCTTCCTCGGTATCGAGCCGGAGCCAGGAGCCGTCACGGAATCGGATCAGCAACATCCGTGTCACGAACTCGCCGGAGAACGGGTCTACAAGCTCGGCTTCAGAGGGCTTGAGTCGGGCCACGATCTCCGTGTGCTTCTCTCGCCGTACGGAGACACGCCGAGGCGGGGCGGCCAGGACGAGGTCCTCGTCGGTAACGAGCACAAGACGCTGATGGTGCGTGGACTGGGCATACCAACGCAGTAGGAGCTGCCCTGCGTCCTTTTCCCAGTCCCCGTCGAAGACTTGGTGGAGTCCTTGCTCCCGGATAGCGGCTTCGCGGCGTTCGTTGGATGCTTTCTCCGCGCGCAGACGTTCCTTCTCCTCACCGGAGGCCAAGAAGCGCTGTACGGACTCCTCCAGTCCGGCAAGGAAGGCCAACAGCATGCCGAGAGGCATGAACGGCACGACGAGTGCTGCGCCAAGCATTCCGAGCGGGGGGCGACGCCCGGGGCGGAGTCGACCGGCCCCGGCGGTTCGATGGATGCCTTCAGGGGGTTGTGGAATCTTGTCAAGGGTGCACCATGCTCCGGCCTCTGCGTTGATGCCGAGCCGTTCAGATGTCACCTGTTGCGTGTCGCTCGATGTCACGCCGAGAACCCCTCCGGTCGACGCTGGGCGGGCTTGCTGGCCGAGGGTATCGGGTTCGAGGTGATGTGAGGGGGCCACCGAGTCGAGCTCGCACGCTCTACCCGGTGCTCAACAGTAACGGGACAGAAGGAGAGTTCTCGTGGGAGACCACACCAAGGCGGACCTTGCAGCCATCAAGAAGTGTTCGCGCGATCTCGGCAGGATCCACAACGAGTTTGAGCGGCACGCGAATCCGGCCGACGAGTACGGGGACGCCGTGGGGCACGGCGGCCTCAAGGACGCGTTCTCGGAATTTGACGACACCTGGAAGAAAACCAGGAAGAAGCTCATGAAGGAGCTCGAGAAGCTCGCCGAGTTCACCTCGACCGCCGCCAAGACGTACGACAAGATCGACCATGAGCTGGCCGAGGCGATACGTGGCGCCAAGACGAAGGGCAAGGGGAAGAAATGAGCAGGACGGACAGTGATTGGCCACCACTGTGGCATGACGACCCCACTCCGGGCGATCCGGAAGAGGTGGCCGAACTCGGCCGGAAACTGCGCAAGATGGCCGACATGATCGACGAGCAGTCGCGCGTCATCAAGGCCCTCTCCTCGGTGGACGGCTGGGACAGCGAGGCGGGCCGGGGCTTCCACGAGATGGCGGGCGGCACCGCGGACAAGCTCAAGAAGTCTTACGAGCGGTACGACGAGGCGGCCAAGGCTATCGGCGAGCACGTCCGCGAGGGCAGCTCGGACGAGTTCGCCAGCGAGATGCGCAGGGCGCAGCGGAAGGCGGACAAGGCGCTCAGTGACTACCGCGATGCCGAGCATGAACACAACGCCGCCGATCGGGAGGTGCAGAAGTATAAGGAAAAATACCCCGTGGGTAACATCCCTGCAGGGGAAAAAGAGGAATACGATCGCTGGGTTGACAAGCGGGACGAGGCGCTCCGCGAAATAGGTGGCGCACGAAAGGCGGTGAAAGATGCCCGGGAAATATATGACGAAGCGGGTGACAAAGCGGCCCGGCACATCAAGGACGTAGTCCACCACGATGATGTCCGGGATCCGGGAGGCTTTCTAAATTTCCTGGCGGACTGGGCGGATTCACTTTCCAACCTCTCAGCCTTGTTGTCAGTGTTGGCGGTAATCTGCGCTTTTGTACCCCCTCTTCAAATTGCAGTTCCCTTCCTTGCGGGAGCGGCGGTTCTCGCCAGTGCTGCGGCCTTGGCTGGACATGCCTACGACATGAAGGTCCGAGGGGGCAAAGTCAGCTGGTTGAAACTGGGGACCGACGCTCTGGGTGTCCTGCCGGGGCTGGGGGCGCTCAAGGGATTCTCGGCCCTTAAGGGCCTGAAGGGTCTCGCCAAGTTCAAGGCCTTCGGCAAGGTCGCGACATGGCAATCCTTCACCGCCAAAGGGGCTGTGAAGGGTGTAGGTGAGAACTTCCTCAATGGTGTCAGTGTTTCATTGACGAACAAGGTGTTGGGATGGGGAAAGCTTGCCCCCGTCGAAGGTAAAAGGATCACGGGAGTGATCAAGGGGGCGGGCTTCGGTAGTGCCGTGAACCGGTTTCTGCACGGGGAGAACGGCGGGCATACCGGGTACGAAGAGCCAATCCAGAAGGAGCCGACGCCCACGCCCGGTCCGGCTCCGACACCTCCCGGAGGAGCGCAAGGTTCTCCCTCCGCAACGCCCGGTCCCTCGACGTCGACACCGGCTCCCAGCGCGTCGCCTGCAGCGTTCAAGGCCGGCCTGGCTGCGTGAAGTTCATCGGCGTAGTGCCCGTGGCGGAGGGCGGGAACGCAGTGTTCTTCCGTCGGCCGACGTGATCGGGTGAATACCCACACGGCCATCAGTTGTTCGAATCCGTTTGGGCTGCCGAGTAATCTGACCAGTTGCGAGAGAGGATTCGTGAGATGGCTGCCGTGAAATCTCTCGAAGGTGAAGATGAAGGTCTGGTCGAGGCCGAGGGGATCGAAACCCGTTGGATCATGCCGGAAGGCTTCCATGAGATTCCGTTCGAAGCCGAGGATATGGATGATGCCGCCGGTCGACTCGTAGAGATGGCGAAAAAGGCGCTTCCGGGAATCGACCAAGAAGTGCAAATTCAGTTTGCTGCGATGTGTGCAGCCGCTTATGATGGTTTTATCGAGGGGGGAGTCCAGTACGCTGGCTTCTGTGCAACGGAGGTCGATGAAAATCGATGCACGGCCACGGTGCTCGTCAGTCTGGTCGATCTTGATGAAAGAGCCGGAAAGCGGCCGGTGGGATTCATGGTCTCAACCATGCGGCACTTGGACCTCGGACATGTGGAAGAGGTGCAGTTGCCGTGCGGACCCGCAGCGATGTGCACAGGCAACCGATTGGTCAATGTAGACGGGAGCCTCACGGATACGGGCGATGACGCCAAGATCTGGAGCTCGTTCATCCAGGTACATATTCCGCTGACCAACGGGACTGCTCTGGTCTTGGAGATGACCACCCCTACAGCGGAGGGGTGGGATACCTTCTCGGCCATGTTTGCGGGCGTCGTGAAGAGTGTGCGGTTCTTCGACGCTCAGGGGGGCCCGCTGGTGATGCCGGGATGAAGCCCTCGCTCAACACCACCGCTCCCAGCGACTACCGGCTGCTGGTCCCGCGGGACTGGTTCCGCGTCGATCTCACCCAGGACCGGTGGCGGAGCCAGCTCAAGACCTTCGTCGACCTGCAGGCCGAGGGCCGGGCGGTCTCCGCGGACCTCACGCGGAAGGTCTGGTCCACGCTGCGCAACACGGCGGAGACGGCCCTGACGCGCGGGGCCATGGAGTTCTACCTGCTGTCGACCTCGCGGGACGGCGGCATGCCCGCCTCCCTCCTCGTGTCGCTGATGCCACTGGGGGAGACGCCCGCGGATCCGCACACGTACGCGGCGTGGCTCGAGCTGAGGGAGTCGGAGAAGGAGGAGGGGGACCGCCGCCGGGAGATCACGGTGGCGGACCTCCCGGCGGGCCCCGCCATACGCGTCCTCGGCCCCACGAGCCTGGACTTCCACGTCCACATGCCGGGAGGGGCAGGCTACTTGGTGCTCTCCTTCGCGGCACCGCTCATCGGAATGCCAGGCCCGATGGAACGGCTCTGCGACGCGATGGCGGAGTCCTTGGGGTGGGTGGAGTAGGCCGTGACCAGAGTGGCCGAGCGTACGCCCACCTGACCAGGTCAGAACCTGTTCGTCCCGGGGAGGTCGAGTTCGTCGGCCTCAGCATGGAAGTTGGCCGCGAAGGGGTAGGGCCCGTAGTGCGGGTAGAAGGCCGGCACATCGCCGCCGTTCTCGGCGGCGATGTGCGCGATCTTCCGATACGCGGCCGCGCGGGCCCGGACCTTCTGGCGCGGCCGATTTGCCCATTGCCGGACTGCCGTGCGGATGAAGAGCAGGACGAACACGGCCACGGCCGCGGCTGCCCCCACGTAGAAGAGGTTCTGATTCCTCTCGGATTCCCAGTACCGGGCGTACGCGCCCCAGTAGACGAAGACCCCGAAGAGGACAATGGCCAGCGGGAACCCCGCCTGCATCCCCGCCCGGTTCATCTGCACGTCGTCGATGTGGCGCAGCCGCAGCATCTTCAGGACGGCTGCGTCGTCGAAGAAGTCGAACTGCACTCTGCGTCCCTCGGTTTCGGCTGCCTCCCGGGCGGCCGGCACCGCGCGTATGACCTCGCCGGGGATCATCTTCCTGATGATCCCGTCACGCGCCCGGTACTCCCACGGCCCGGGTTCACGGTCTTCGTCGTCGGCCGAGTCGTGCTGCATGGGAGATGCGCTCCTTTGATGAAGATTGCAGTATCGCTCTTTCGGCGTCACCGGTTGACGGACTGGACTTCCTCCACGGTGACGTCCTGTACTGCCTCGACGGTGCCGTCGGGCATGCCCACCGGGGTGTCCTGCCCGGTTCCCGTCCAGCTGATCTCCCAGGTGAGGGATGCCTTGAGGGGGAACGTGGCGCCGGCGGACGAGCGGCCGTAGACGATGCCGCAGGGCGGGGTCTCCTTCGACCTGCCCTTCGCGTAGGGCTCACCGATCTTGCCGTCGACGATGGGGCATTCGCCGGAGGCGGGGATCAACTTCGCGTCGCCGGTGCCCGGTTCGAGGGTCAGTGCCTTCGGCTTGGCGGTGGTTGTCGCGCGGATGTCGAAGCCGGGGACGTTGATCGCCGCGGTCGCCCGGACGTCGTCGAAGGCGGCCTTGTCGAGCCAGGCCCAGGTCGGCAGATTCACCTTGGTGGTGCCGTCGGGCGCGAGGGAGACCTTCGTGTCGGGAAGCCTCATGTGCTGGTAGGCGAGGGCCGCGAGCATCTCCGGCTTGATGGCCTCCTCGTACTGCGGAGGCGGCGGCTCGCCGTTCTCGACCCAGAAGGGGATGTCGCTGCACGAGCTGCGCTTGAGGATGTCCGGCTCGTCGGGATTCTCGACGGCGGCCCAGAACATCCCGTCGCCGTCCTTGTCGACGTTGTAGTCCTTGTACCCGGGGGTGTCGGTCCAGCCGTAGTCGTCCTCGTAGTGCCGCTGCATCTCATTGATGGCCGCGCCCGCGTGCCCCGCCATCCCCGGTGCGCTCGCGGCCTCCTTGAGCTCCTTGGACATCTTCTTCTTGAATTCCTTGGCACCGTACATCGGGGCGTACCAGCAGGGCGGTGGCGTCCAACTGACGTCTGCGGCAGCGAGGTTGCCGCTGCCTCCGCTCTTGGCGACGGATCCGGAGTACTGGACCTTGGCGGCGGCGTAGATGCCGTTCTTGCCGTCGCTGCCGCCCTTCTGCTCAGCGCTGCCGCTCTCGCGACCTTTGCCGGTGTCCACCGGCTCGGCCACGGCATGGGGTGCCGCGACGACGAGGGCGCCTACGGCCAGTGCTATCGCGGTGCCGGCGCGGACTGTGTGTCGCGAGCTGCTCACTGGCATTTCTCCGCCTTCGTCTCGACGAACACCTTCGATGCCTGCCAAAGCCCCTTGCCTGTGGGGTGCTTCACCATGATGACCTTGTAGTAGGAGAAGTCCTTGGGGCTGGGCTTGGTCTTCAGGATCTTGCCGGTCTTGACGTCCTGGCCGTAGAACTTTCCGGTGTCGGCACAGAAGGCGACTTCGACGGAGTTGCCGCCCGGGCCGGATCGCGTGGTGGACTGGTAATGGCGGCGGGTGCCGTTACCGGTCCAGCCACCCTTGATCCACTCGTTGATCTGCACCTTCCCGTAGTGCAGCGCGCCACCGGTCGCGTACGCCGACAGGGCCGCGTCCTTGGTGGTGCGCTTGTCCACTCCCCGGTAGATGGCCCGCAGGAAGTTCGCCGCGTCGTTCATCGCCGCCGCCTCGTCCTTGTCCTTCGGCTTGTTCCAGTCGAAGACGAGGTTCATGCTCTTCGGCAGCGACACGTCCACGCCGTCGGGCTTGTCCTCGGTTGGCGCTCCCGAGGGATTCCCGGTCTTCTCCGGCGCCTTCGAGGCCTTGTCGGCCCCAGCGATCGCGTCCTTGTCTTTCGAGTCTCCGTCGTCCCCGCTGCCGCAACCCGTGAGGAGCAGGGTTGCGGTCGCGGCGAGCGCGGCGACGACGGGCGTGGTGCGGCGATTCACGGTCGGCTCCCGGTGGGGCGAGGGGTGTCTCCAGCGTGCCGACGTTAACCGCGGGGTTGTGGGTTCCGCCAGGGGAGATAGCGGGACGAGCCGCCCGATTTCGATGGACTGTCACCGTGTCGTGACGCGAGGGCGCGGGGCGGTTCGGGTAGTCGCGGGTCTGCGGATCGGTGTTTGCGCCCACGCGGAGGCCGACGGGCGTCGCAACGGGACCGGTTCCGGGGGGCGCTTCGAACTTCACGTGGGTGTCGAGGCTCACGCAGGAGGCGGAGCGCAGACGTTCCGCGCCCGCGTCACTGGCACTCCTTGGCATCGGACCGACCACTGAGCTCCTGGAGCTGCCAGACGCCGCCGGGCGCCTTCCGGAGGATCGTGTCGTAGCGCGTGTAGTCGTTCGGGGTCGGTGTCGTGGACTCGACCTTCTTGGTCTTGATGTTCTTGGGAAAGGCCTTCGTCTGGTCCTCGCAATAGGAGACGTATGCCAGGTCCGACGTGTGCTGGGTGACCTTGCGGTCGTAGTAGCGGTACGTCCCGGAGATGGCCTTCCCGCGCTTCTTCGCCTGCCGCAGCTGCTGCGTGTAGAACGACTTGGCCTTGCCGGTGAAGTACGTCGTGAGGAACGGGGACTTGAGGTCCAGGTCGACGAAGATCCGCTGCCGGGCCATGAGGATCTCCGCCTGCTTCTTGAGGATCCGGTCCTTCGCCTTGTCGCCGGTGGGGTCGGACTCGATCTCGACCTTGATGTCCTGGGGAAGACCGAAGGCGGCTGTCTCAGTCGGCGCGGTCGAATCGGCCTGCGGGCGCGCCGAAGCGGCGGTCCCTTCCTGACCGGCTCCCTTGGCCGTGCCGTCCGGCTCCGAATCGCCTCCGCAGGCCGTCAGGAAGAGGGCGGCGGCCGCGGCCAGAGCGGTGGCCACGGGCAGGGTGGGGCGGTTCACGGTGGACTCTCCTGTGACGCGAGGGGGGAGGTGGGGGTGACCGACGCTACCTCGCAGGGCCGAAGGCCCTCCGGGGCGGTGGCGTCTTGGTGGAGCGTCGACAGGCCGTCGGGAAGCCTCGGCTGCTGGGAGGGGCCGGCGAAGTCGGCCGAGACGGTCCGGCGATCGACGTCTCACCGCTCCACGTTGACGAACAGACTCCGGGCGAAGTCGTCGAACTCGGCGATGTTCGACGTGACCCACCCGATGTCCTCGCTGAGCGTCCGTACGATGACGTCGATGCCCAGGGACTCCAGGCGCCACGCGTAATTGACCGAGCAGCACATCGCCTCGGCCTTCGCCGCCACGAAGCAGCGGATCGATCGCTTGCCGCGGCCCAGACGTTCGGTGTCGAAGTCGATGACCTCGGGGTCCTGGACGGCGCCCGGCTCGTTCTTCTGGACGAGCTCGTCCAAGGTCGTGTCGACGTCGCCCTCGCTCGGCCCCGCGTGCACGAGGAAGGTCAGGAACTCGCGTCGCGGGTCGGGAACGTAGAGGAAGATCTGGTGCGCCGGCACGGTCTTGGGGATCAGCTCGGCCGCCGAGTCGAGCTCGAAGGCCAGCATCTTGACCTGCTTGTCGTCGACCGGCTCGTCGTCGACGAGCCGCCAGAGCAGCTCCGCGGTGCGCCGCGCCCACTTTTTGCGCTCACGAGCCGCCCGCCACCCGTCGCCGAGGATCGGCACGGCGGGCCAGACCGTGGCGTCGCTGTCCGTGTCGAGGGAGAAGGTGACGTTCACTCGGTCCTCCAGCGGGACGTGGTCATGACGGCGTCGAGGAGCTCGACGAGGATCTCGGTGAAGTCGCTCTCGGTGAAGTCGCTCCCGGGTTCGCCGTCACCGAGGGCGGTGAAGCTGCGACGATCCAGCCGGCATTGCCGTTGTCCGACGGTAACGGCACGACGTAGTCGACGTGCTTTGCGCGGGTGTCTTCTGTCCGGCCCGCCCGTTCACCGGTTGACCGACTGCACTTCCTCGACGGTGATGTCCTGCACCGCTTCGATCGTGCCGTCCGGCATTCCGACCGCATCGGCCTGACCCGTGCCCGTTCAGCTGATCTCCCAGGTGAGCATTGGAGTACTGGATCCGGGCGGCGGCGTAGATGCCCGAACCCGCGTCCTTGCCGCCGTCCGTCTTCGCGGAACCCTTGCCGTTGCCTATGTCCTCGTCGGCGTGCGCCATGCCACCGGTCATGAGGGTGCCGACGGCCATCGCGAGGGTGAGGCAGGCGGCCGTGACCAGAGGGTTCACGCGCACTGCTGTGCTTTCTCCGTCACGAACACGAGCGATGCGCGCCACAGGTCGTCCTTCCCCGGCAACTTGTTCATCACGATTTTGAAGTGGTCGTACGAAGCCGCTCCGGAGGAATTCCCCTTGTGGGTCTTCTCCGTCTTCACTTCCTTCGAGAAGAATTTGCTGGAGTCCACACAGAACGCCACCTCGACCGCGTTGCCGTTGGGCGACTTGCGTGTCTGCGCGCGGTAATGGCGTCGGGTGCCCGTCGAGGTGAGCCCGGCGTCGACCCGGCTCTTGATCTGGGTACGTGCGTAACTGAGGCCCTTGTCGGTGGCGAACGCGGCCACGGCCGGAGTCTTCGCGGACTGCTCGGCGACTCCCTTGTAGATGGACTGCACGTAGTGCCGTGCGTCGTCCACCGCTTCGGCCTCGTCCTTGTCCTTCGGCCTGTCCCAGTCGAAAACCAGCTTCATGTCCGACGGCAGGGAGAGGTCGACACCGTCCGGCTTCTTGTCGTCCGAGGCCTCGGCCGGGCCGTCGGACTTCTTCGGCTTCCCCGCCCCCTCGTCGGCGCCGGCGATCTTGTCGTTGTCCTTGGACGAATCCCCGCCTCCGCCGCAAGCCGTCAGGAGCAGGGCAACAGTCATGGTCAGCGCGGCGGCGACAGGCAGGATGCGGCGATTCACGGACGGCTCCCGGTGGGGCGCAGGGCTCTCTCCAACGGAGCGACGTTATCCATGGGGCTCCTGGTTCTCCAGGGCCGATACCGGGGCAAGCCGCCGCATCCCGGCGGACCGTCATCGTGTTGTGACGAGGGGGGGGGCGGGGCGGGGCTCCGCGGGTGAGGAGGTACGGAAGGGGGCGGCCTGCGGCGTGTTCTCGGGGCGCGTGTGCGTCGGCGTAGGCGCGACGCCGGCCTCACCCTCGGGTGCCGCTCCCGGGCCATGTCCCACCCGTCGTACGAGCCCGCCCCCTCAGGGAGCCCAGACCCCCAGCGTCCGCGCCAGCGCCTCCAAGTCCTCCGCCGCCCGCATGACATGCGCGATGTCCTCCGACGCGGTCCAGATGAGGACGTCCGCTCCGTGTTCCTCGACCTGCCACGCGTAACGGACGCAGGCCAGCACGTGGGACGAGTCCTCTTGAGCGATGTAGCGGAAGGTGGTCATCCCCTTGCCGAGCTTCTCCGAGATGACCGTCTTCACGACCGGTGGCTCCACCGCCGTCGTGTCGTCCGCCTCCGTGAGCGAGCGAAGGGTTTCCTCGCGCGGCCCGGCCGCGGGGCCGATCACCGCGACGACGGGGAGCGGAACTGCGGCCGGATGGTCGAGGTGGAGGAAGAGCCAGTGGTCCGAGCCGGGTGGGGACAGCGCCTCGGCGGTGCGCTGCAGGGTGCCGGCGACGAAGTCGACGCCATGGGGGCCGGGGTCGAGGTCGTAGTCCTCCCACAGTTCTTCGGCGCTTTCACGCGCCCAGGCCTCCGTGTCATTCCAGGGGTCAAGGGGAGCGCTGACGCCCGCTCTCGGCGGCAGGATGACCCAAGGGTCGGGATCGATGTCCTCGATGTCGATGATGCTCCAGAAGTGATCCCTCTCTCCGGCACTCATCATCGGCTCCAGCGGAAGGTGGCCATCACGGCGTCGAACCATTCGACGAGAGCTTCGGCCAGCTCGTCTCGGGGGTCACCGCCGCCTACCGTCGAGAACGCGGCCACGAACCAGCGGTCCGCGTCACCGGGCACGGAAATGATGTACTCGACCCGTCGTGAGGAGAGGTCGGCGCCCTTCGCAGGGGCGGCCCCGACCACGTGCTCGCGGCGCACTGCCAGCGCGCCGTCCACCTCACCGGAACTCAGGTCGGCGTTCTCCACTCCGTCCCGGGCAAGCAGTTGTACCGCCACCTCGGTGGGCTCGGACCTGTTGCGCGACGGGTCGGAAGACCCCGGCACGAGAGACTCGGTCACGAGGATCGATGCGCCCAGGTTGAAGTCGCTCATCGGCTTGACCGGTAGGTAGAGATCCAGGCCCCTGCTCTTCTGTGCGTTGACCACCGAGTCACGGAAACGACGTTCCAGCTCGCGCTTGTACGGCCCGACCTTGTCCGGCGGGGCGTCAGCAGGGATGCGGGTGAACGCATCGTCCAGGACGTGGCGAACTGCGCTCTCCGTGCCGTTGCGGAGCGGAATCTGGGCCCATTCGCCGGGCAGGAGGAGCCGGTAGCCGCTGGCCGGCGGAGCCGCCTCGTCGAACGAGTCGTCGCGCGCCGCTGTGGTTTCGGCACTTTCATTCAGCACTCTGTTGTTCCTTGCGGTTGAGATGCCACATCCCGGCGAAGCCTGAGAGAGACGCGGCCACTGCCGGCCAGAGCACCCAAACGTTCTGGCCGATGGCGAAGAGGAGGGCGTAAAAGAGGTAGAGGCCGAGAGCGCCCTTGATCATGACGCGTTCGCCGGACAACTCTGCCCAATCGTCCGGGTGCCGCGTCACATAGATCAGAGCGACCGGTGTCAGCGCACACAGAGTCCACTCCCAGGTGGGCTGCTCGAGAATCGCCTCGCCCAGGAGGTCCTCCGTCGCCAGCCCGGCGAAGCATCGCAGAAGGGCCAGAACCAGGACGATCTTCATCGCCAGGATCAGCCGGTACGGGTTCAGCCGCGTGCGCCTGGGCCGGCTCCGTGCCTCGGTTCCCTCTGTCATCGGTCCGTTCCCTTCACCAGCGTGATGCGACAGGTCTCGTCATACGGTCCTTCATGCGGCTGTACTCGCCGTCCGAAGCGGCGTCGCCGGACTTGTCTCCGAGGTCCAGGCCGGTTCCGACCAGCCACGATCCGCGAAGCGCGTCCTTGTGCCGCTCGGCCTCGCGGGCATTGTCGGCGAGCTTCGTGTTGTCCGGGAACTCATCCCGCCACTTCTTGATGTCCTTCATCTGCTGACCGAGCTTGGCATCGCCCAGCATGTCGGCCTTCTCTCGTGCGCTGATCTCGGGCATCTCGGCATCGCGTACCTCCTTGCCCGCCTTCTTGCCCTCCTTGGCGGCTTTCTGCTGCGCCTTGATGCCCCGGGCCCGGCTCTTTTCCCGTTGGCCGCCGGATCTACCGCCGCCCTTTCGGCTGCCTCGCTTGGCGTTCTCGGTCGTGCCCCGGCGGGCTTGCTTCGCCGCCCCCTTCGCCGCGTCGTCGGCCGCCCCGGTCGCGGCAGCCCGTGAACTCTTCTGCAACGCTTTGATGGCCTTGGCCGCTCTGACCCCGTTACGGGCCATCTTCAAGGCTCCGATATCCATGACAACGTCGAACCACGAGCCGTTTCCTGTCCCGGCCTGCACGAGATGGGCAGCGGCGACGATCCCGGTCAGAAGGAGGGCGACGATACCCAGAGCCGGGAAGAACATGGCAGCGATACCCACCGCTGTGGCCGCCCAGCTCGCGATGTCAGCCAGTTCGCCGATCCAGTCGGCGTCGGCGACCCAGGCCTTGAAGTCGTTCCACCAACTGTCCTTCATGTCATCGTTGATGGAACTACGAATCTTGCCGGCGTGGTGACCCGCGCGCTCGTCATAGTCCCCAGCCGCAGAGTTGAGCCGCCTCCGCGCGCCTTCCAGGTCCTCTTTTGCCTTCTTCAGGGCCGGGTCCTCCGCGTCGGAACCCTTGTCGCCCTTTTCATCCTTCTCGTCGCCGTCCTTCGCCTTCTTCTCGGAGTCCGGCTTGTCCTTGTGGGTGTCGATGATCCTCTGGGCGTCCTGGGCGTCGTCGAGCGCTTTGTCCGCCCTCTTCTGGAAACCCTCGAGGTCGTCGGCCCAACTGGACAGGTGATTCTTGACCTCGCGGTAGCGATCTTCCGCTTCGTCGAGCTTACGGCCGAGACCCCGGGCGTCTTCAGCCAGTTTGTCCGCGTACTGGCCCTTCAGGTTGTCCGCGTCTGCCATCGCGGTCAGCGCCGCTGCCTGCGTACGCAGGTACTCGGCGATCTTCTTCATGTGCTTGACCTGGCTGCGGACCGCCACGGGATCTCCCGGTACGGGATCGCTCTCACGCAGTGGTTGCCAGTCCTTAGGCCGTGCCATTAACTCCCCCGAAGCCGCTGCTCGTTCTGTGTTTCCGTGGTGCGCATTCGTCGTGCATGTCGCTGCAGTGCCGTCCGCCGAGAGCGCTGATGCATTGCCCGCTACTTTTCCTTCTTCTTGCCGGACTTCGACAGCTGATCATCAAGTGTCTTGAAGGCGTCCCGGGTGCCCTCGACCTGCTTGCCGACCTCTTCCAGGGATTCGAGGAGGCGCTTGCGATTCTTGTCCCAGTTATCCACGAAGTCCCCCATCGCGTCCTTGATTTCGGATGCGCCGACCGCTGTCTGGATGTCTTCCTTCCAGTCGTCGATGTTCTTGAACTCGGTCTGAATGGCCTTTAGTTGGCCGGCCGACTTGTTCAGCAGTTGAAAGTCGACGATCAGGTCGGATCCCGACATGGCTTCCCGTTCCCCTGTGTATTTTCGCTTTGCGCTTCCCGGTTCCGGTTCTGCGGGGTGTCATCCGTTGGGCGGGTACGTGGTACGCCACTTCGCGAGGAACCGGGCCACTACTCTGCCATGATCAGGCAAAGCCCGTGGGCTCTGATTGCGTGGACGCCGCGAGTGAGGCACTGGCCGGTGCGGCCGCGCTCCTCGGCTGCCCCCTCCCCGAGTCTCACCCGCGCCGCCCCCGCGAGAACTCCCCCCGCCCCACCCGCCGCGCGAGCCCGTTCTCCGGGGCGGTGGTGTCGAGCAGGGAGCCGTAGCCCGTGGTGGCCCAGAGGCTCCTTGTCGTGTCGGCCTCGAAGTAGGGGAGCACCCGTTCGCCGGAGCCGTCCGCGTGCGTGATGGTCTCGGTGAGCACCTCGGGCGCGCGGCGGTCTCGTACCGCGTGGGCGCAGGCCGTGCAGGCGCCGACCCGGAGTTGGTCGCGGCGGCCCAGGGGGCGCCAGGTGATGCGGCGGGCCGCGCGGCCGTGCAGGGGGTTGAAGAAGCAGAGGGGGAGCGGGTCCGGGGTGCCGTCCAGGGCGTCACGGCCCTCCGTGACCAGGGCCAGGACCCCGGCGAGGTCGGGCAGTCCGCGCGCGGCGTCGAGGACGGTGCCCGCGGCGGCGTACGCGTCCAGGGCGCGCCGCAGCCCGGGCGTCGTCTCCGCATCCGCGGCCTGCGCGGCCTCGCCGAGGGCGAGCACCTCCGCCTCCGCGCGGCGGCGCAACTCGCCCTCGTCCGCCGTGCGCGCCGCGGCGAAGACCGCCCGGGGGAAGGCGAAGGGGGCCGTGGCGTGGGCGCCTCGCGGGGCGCGTCGACCGCGACGCCGGCGTAGGGAACGTACGAGCAGAGCCGCGCACGTCAGGCCTGCGGCGATCGCCGCCACCAGTACGGGCCACCCGGGCCCGTCGGAGGTTTCGGACCCGGCGCTGCCGCCGGAACCGGCACCGGCCCCCGCGTGGTCGGCCAGGCTCTCGTCCAGTTCCTTCGACGCCTTCGCGTACGCC
This sequence comes from Streptomyces sp. NPDC041713, assembly GCF_055591085.1. Classification (NCBI taxonomy): domain Bacteria; kingdom Bacillati; phylum Actinomycetota; class Actinomycetes; order Kitasatosporales; family Streptomycetaceae; genus Streptomyces; species Streptomyces sp. NPDC041713. Next base: position 905,845 of record NZ_JBVIZY010000002.1, on the reverse strand, counting down.
TTCGTGCCCTCGCCCCGCGCGATCAGGTCGATCGCACCCGCGGTTCGTTCGGCGAGGCCGGCGTCGTCGAACTCGTCCATGATGCCGACCGCGGCCGCCGCGTCGTCCGCCTGGTGCTCGTCGTCGGGCCATTCGAAGCCGTGGACGTCGTCGTTCCGGTCCTTCTCGGAGGTGAGGAGGATGAGGTCGCGTCCCGCGTCCCGGCTCGCGCCCCGGTCCGGGCTCCGGCCCGTCGGGTCCGCATCCCGTCCCCCCTGCTCCTCGTCCGCCAGGCGGTCGCGTACGACCGTCGCCAGCGTGTCGGGGTCGCCACCGAAGGAGTCGCCCTTGGCGAGCGGGACCAGTACGACCTTGATGGGCAGGCCCGTCTTCCGGATCCGGGCGACGAGTTCCTTCTGGCGGGCGGGCGGCACGGCGGACGCCGCGTACGACGGGTCGACGTACACCGGCGAGGTGCGCAGCGCGTCGGCGATTTTCTCGCCGGGGCTGGGAGCGGGGGCGGCTGCGGGGGCGGGGCCGGCTGCGGGGGTGGCGGAAGCCGGGACGGACGCCCCGCCCGACAGGCCCAGGGTGAGGGCGATGAGCGCGAGGGTCGCGTACGGGCGGGCCGCGGCGCGGCGCTTCAGGTCACTGGACACCAACGTACTCCCGTACCTGGCGGATGAGTTGGGGCACACCCGTGCGTGCGCCGCGCAGCGGTCCCGGCGCCTCGTCGTACGGGACGCGGGCCGCGCCCCGGCCGCCCGCCGGGTCCGGCAGGGTGAGGCGGAGGGAGTACGCGCGGCCGGGTTCCTCCGTCACGAAGGCGCGGCAGGAGGCGCAGACGGGGAGGGTGCGGCGTCGGCTGTCCTCGGGGGCGTACTGGGCCTCGCGCCAGCCGGTGGCGGGGCCGTGCAGGGGGTTGAGTGCGCAGCAGGGCTTACTGGTGTCGCCGCTCGCGAGTGCGGCGCGGCCGATGCGGGCGAGTGTGATGGCGGCGGCGAGGTCGGCCGGTGGTACGTCGTCGTCCACGCGCCCGTCGGGTCCACCCGTGTGGCGCCCGCCCCCGTCGGTTCCGCCCGCGGAGGTGGCGCCGGCCCCGTCCCGGTCGGCGAGGAGCGTGGCGGTGTCGAGGCAGTCCCATACGCGGGTGCGGAGGGCGGGCGGGAGCGTGGCGTTCGGGTCGAACTCGCGGGCGAGCGCCGCGAGTTCCTCGCCGGCGGTGACGCGCAGGTACTGGAGGGAGGGAGCGACCGGAGCCTCGAAGGAAGACCCCGACAGAGTCGGCGCCCAAGCCGAAGTGTCGACGTCCCACATGCCCCGCCCCGACGACGAGCCGCCCGCCGCCCGCGCCCACCGGCCGGAGCGCCGGATGCGTCGGATGTGCCGGATGCGCCGAACCACGCCCGGAACGCCGAGACCGGCGGCGACGAGCCCGAACACCACGCAGGACCCCATCGCCCCGAGCATCAGCCCCGGCCAGAAGTCCCCACTGAACAGCCGCGGCAGCTTGCTCTCCTCGACGGGATCGGGGGCGGGCTCACCGTAGGAGGAGGTCTCGGGCGCGTCCGTGCGGGGCGCCTTGTCGAGGAACGCGAGCAGCTTGTCGAGCCGCTCGCCGAGCCGATGGTCCTCGGAACGGTCGTCGGAGGCGGCGTAACTGATCGCGTCCGGTACGTCGAAGGCGGCCAGGTCCGCGTCGATGCGTACGTCGTACGTGACGACGTCGATGCCTCCGACGTACGGATCGGCGACGACGTAGACGCCGGGCTTGCCGAGCCGCGCGTGGAGCGCGTCGGCGAAGGTCTGCGGAACGCCGGCGGACTCGTCCTCGCTGAGCTGCGGTACGAGGGCGACGTACATGGGCCCGTGCCTGAAGTCCTCGACTCGCACGCGGAGTTCGGAGGTCTGCCTGGGGGTGAGCGGGCGCGGGCTGTCCGGGTCGGTGTAGACGGGGTCGCGCCGCAGTCCGTCGGCGACGCGTTCGACGCGGGCGGTCATGTCGGCGGAGGTGGGCAGGGGAGCGGCGTTCGACGTGGTCTGGTGGAAGACGGCGGAGGCGGCGACGGCGATGAGGGCGGCGAGAGCGACGGCGACGGTGGCTTCGACCCAGTGGAGACGGAGTTGACGTGGGCTGAACCAGCGGGACTTGGCATCACCGCGACCGGTGCCGGCGGCCCGGCGACGCCACCGCCACCGCCACCGTCGTACGTACGGAACGACGAGCAGGACGAGCAGCGGCGGGGCCGCGAGGACGATACCGGTCAGGAAGGACTGGTTCCGTCGGTCGGTGGGACCGACGTGCATCTTCTCGGGCTCCTTGTAGCCCTCGCCGTACGGCCCGTGCCCGCCGTACTCCTCGCGCGCGGCCTCGGCACGCTTCGCCGCTTCGGCGCGCCCCTGGGCGATGACGTCGACAAACCGCTCGAAGCCGAGCAACGGGCCTGCGTCGTACGGGAGTTCGTACGCCTGCACCGTCAGCGCGTCGTCGGCGGGCACCCGCACCCCGAACCCGGCGGCCGCCACGACGGAACTCTCGTCCACGAGCACGAACAGCCCGTCCCGCCCGAGCCGATCATGCACGGCCCCGAGCAGCGCCTGACCGTCACTGCTGCTCCCGCCCCCCGGCAGCACGAGAACGTACGTGGCCACTCCGGTCCGCTCGGCGAGCCGCGCGAACTCGGGGGCGGTGGAGCGGGGGACGGCACGGGGGAGTTGGTCGGTGACGTAGACGGGGCGGGCGCGGAGGTGGGCGGCGAGGGTGGCGGCTTGGGTCGCGGGCCGGGTGCTGTTGGGGGAGGGGGCGGCGGTGGCGGAGGCGGCAGAGGCGGGGGTGGTGACGGTGGCCAGGAGGGGGAGGAGGGCGCAGGCGAGCAGGAGCTGGAGCATGCGGAGGAGCGCCGGCGTCCGGGCGGATTCACTCCTGCCGGGTGGGTGGTTCGCGGCTCCGTTGCCTTGGTGCCGGGAGCTCACGGACCGGTCGCCCCGCTGCCCGAGGCGGTTGCTCTGCTGCCCGAGGCTCACGGCCCGTTTGCCCTGGCGAACCCTGCCGCCACGGACGCGTGCCACGCTCCCCGCCGCCATGCACACTTCGGCCCCCTCGGTCATGGGGCGCACTTTACTGTCGCGACGGGTTGGGGGCCATGGGAACGGAACCCGTGCCGGCACGACAGGGACATAGCCGTGCGGCACGACAGGGTTGTATACGGGCGGCGTCAGACGTCTCCGTTCCGGAGCACGCCGCGCCGCCGTCGTCGGCCCATGGGTCAGCGTTCTGCCCCGATGCCGCGCCAGCACACAGCCAACTCGCCATCAGCTCGCCGTTTCGACGAGCTCGATCTCCGGTTCCTCGAACGACACAAAGGTGACGTTCTTGCGGGCCAGGAGTGTCTCGCCCGGTTCAGGCTGCCAGATGCTCATTCCGTGAAATCAAGCGTCTGCAGAATGGCCGTGACCATGTCGCAGAACTCGCCCCAATACCGCATCGATGCGGTGTCGAGCGCGAAGACAGCCATATAGGGGCCGGAAGGAAAGGGAATGTAGACCTGTATCTGACCGGTGACGAGCTTGGGCTGTTCCTCGGCCGGAGGCTCCTGCTCCACGTCCAGTGCGAGTTCGCGCAGTGTCACGCAGGAGACCGCGGGACCGCACGGCAGGTCGAGCCGGCGTGCGTCGTTCAAAGGGTCTTCGGCCAGCGTCGCGAGGGTGCCCTGAGCCGCCGTGTCGGGGTCCGTGTGGCTGGAGCGGAGGAAGGCCACCGTGAGAGAGCAATGGGCGACCCCTTCTCCTTCCTGGCCGAAGATGCCCAGGGCTGAGAAGGCCAGCCCGGCCGTGGCCATCGTGGCCGTGACGCGTTCGTAGTAGGGGGCTGCGGAGTCCCAGAGTTCGGTGTCTCCTTCGGGATAGAGGCCGCGTACGAACTCCCGTGCAGCCGTGCAGCGTTCCTCGGCGGTAGCGTCCACCGGGAGGGCGTGGAAGCCGTCCGGCACGACGAAAGCCATGGGCGGGATGGTCCGTGCCACCCGGTCGCTGATCAACTCGGCCAGATCACTCACCGGTCTCACCCCTCTGGTTCCCGCTTCGGTCCTCCGGTTCGGCATGGAGCCGGTCTGTCAGTGCGGCGGCGTCGCCGGCCTTCAACCGCGTCCAGGATCCGTCCACGAAGCGGACCCTGACGTCGGACGTGCCTTCGGAGAAACGCATCCGTTCGGCGTCGGCCACCTGCTCCCGTGGCAATTCCCAGAGTTCCTGTGCGGGTGCCAGGCCGGCTCCCGACTCAATGCCGAGGATCACCAGTCGGCGATCGGTCAGTACGAGTTCCGTGCGGTACCCCTTGGCGCGTCGTGCGGGGTCCAGTTGCCAGGGCAGGGAGCGCGCGGTGGTGCCCGGGGACGCCCAGATGACGGGAAAGTCGTCCACCTCGTTCTCCGGCTCCCGCGGTTTCCCCGGGTCTTGCGGATCTCCGAAGGGGGACCCGCTCGGGGCGGCGGAATTCGCCGCCATGTTGAGCAGGCGGGGCAGGGCGAGCAGAGCCACGTCGAGCAGGCGTACGCCCGTTCTGTCGGCCTTCCCCCGCACGGTGAACGCGGGGCCGGGGGGCCAGCCTCCGGCGGTCAACTCCTCCTCGATGTCCTGCCGTTCAGGGTCACGAAAAGACCGCAGGCCCGCGACGGCCGGCGCTCGCCCGGTGGCGAAGGAGACATTGACGCGCAGCAGCAGTTCTTCGTCCTGGAGCGGATACCAGTCCACAGCTTTCACTCCCTCTCAGTGCGCTGCCGCGGATTGCTGGAGGCGGTCACCGGGGTTCGTCATCTCGCCGATGTGATCTGGGATGGTGAACGCCTTTGGGGCGATCTTGATCGCGGCGTCGATTCCGCGCCCCCAATTGCTCATGGAGTCGATGTTCTTCAGCCCCGGTATGCCACGGGTCCCGATCCACTGACCGTTGCGGACGGTCTGCTCCGCGACGAGGCTCATACGGTTCATCAGACCACCCTCGGTCGAGATGTGGCCCCCGGCCTTCAGACCGCCCAGGCCGATCTTCCGCCCCCTGACGGTGCGGCTCACCGCGCCGGCGACGTTGTCCCCCACGCCGACGATGTTCCTGCCCAGCGTGGTCACGCCCTTGAAGCCCTTGCCGAGCTGGGCCGCCCGAGCGGCCGCCACTCCGCCGTCCGCGACTTTGACGCCCTTGCTGAAGGCACCGATGCCCGGCAGGGAACCCAGCGCGTCGAAACCGACGGAGACCCAGCTCACGTCGGCACCCGCGGCCTTGGCCACGAGATGCGTGGCGAGAGCGAGACCACTGGTCGCCACCGCGGCCGTGGCGAAGATCGCGCCGATCGGCTCGAAGGGCGCGGTGATGATCGCGATCATGCCCAGTACACCGCTGAGGTCGCTGAGCACGTCGCCGACCAGTTTGATCACGTCGGCGTGGTCATGGATCCAGTCGCCGGTGGAGTCCCAGGCATCCGCGAGGGACTTGCCGAGCTTGTCCCAGAACCCCGGCTCGTCGGGCGCGATGTCGCCCGCCTTGTCGAGCTCCTTGCTGATCGCCCCGGCGGCCTTGCTGTAGCGGTCCTCCAGGTCGTGGACGTCGGCGATGACCGTGGTCACCTCACCCGATGCCTTGCCCATTTCCTTGGTGCCGAGCTTCGCCTCCGACCGGGCCTCCAGCTTTTCCCCCGCTCGCTTCTCCAGTCGGTTCGCCTCCTCCTGGAACTCGTGCAGCTCCCGCGCCCACCGGTGGAGCGCGCGCGATGCCTTGTCGAAGGATTCGTGGCTCTTGCGGATGAGCGGAGTGACGTCCTCGCCTATGTACTCGGTGAAGGCAAGGGCCGCCTTGCCCTTCCAGGCGCCGCACTCGATGCGCTCCAGGTCGCGGACGGCGGTGCCCAGCTCGGACGCGAGGCCGCCGAGTTTCTTGGCGAGGTCGCGGGTGTCCTCCACGTTGCCCGGCGTCGGGTCCCAGCCGATGTGGGGAAAGGCTGGACGCTTGCCCGTCACGTCACTTCCCCTTCTCGTGGGCGGCCTTGCCGGCCGACTTGCCGGCCGACTTGTGGGTCGACTTGAGCGACTCGGCGAGGGCCTGGTCCAGCTTGCTGAACTCCGTGTCGATCTTGTTGATCATCTTGACGGCGCCCTGCGTGTGCTTCCCCAGCTGTTTGATGCCGTAGCCCCACTCGTCGGCGAACTCGTGCACGTCCTCGATGAGCTCCTTGGCCCCGACGACCGAGCCGTCGGTGCCCTTCAGGGTGCGGCGCGCGGCGTCCATACGGTCACTGACTCCGGAGAAGGTTCTCTTGAGGTCCTCGAAGACCGTGCCGTCGAGCCGAAGGTCGCTCATGAGTCGTGCTTCCGTTCTTCGTCGTGTGGGGGCGGTGGTCGGCGCACCGTCCGGACGTTGCGGCCACGATGCGTGCTGTAACCAACGATATTCACGATATTCGTGAGGTCTGCGGTGCGTGGGGGTGGGGGTGGTGGCTGCCGGGCGGTCATGGGTCGCCGGCCTCGGCTGCCGGCAACGGTCGCCGACACCAGTCGTTGCCGGGAGTGGGCCGCGGCACCGGTCACCGCCCCGATCCCGATGCCCTGACGAAATCCCGAGCGGCGCGACGCCCCGGCGGACAAGATGGCCGGATGCCCATCGACGACGACCACACCGGTGAAGCCCCGGCCCCCACACCGTCCGCCCCCAGCCCAGCCACCATCCCAACTCCCGGTCCCGCCCCCACGTCCCGCCGAACCGAACCCCCCACCTCCGGTGCCGGTGAGCGTGCCTCGCTCACCGCGTTTCTGCAGTACCAGCGCGAGACCCTCGCCATGAAGTGCGCCGGGCTCACGGCGGATCAGCTCAAGGAGCGGGCCGTGCCGCCCTCCGACATGTCGCTGCTCGGGCTCGTCCGGCATCTCGCCGAGGTCGAGCGCAGCTGGTTCCGCAACGTCCTGAACCGTGAGGCCGCCAAGGCCAACTGGCAGGGGCGCGTCCCGGGTGAGTACGCCGACTTCGACGTGGCGGACGCCGATCCCGACGAGGCGTTCGAGGTGTGGCACACGGAGTGCGGGCGCTCCCGCGCCATCGTGGACGCGGTGGACTCCCTGGACGCCACCGTCGACTTCCGCGACGAGACGTACTCGCTGCGCTACATCCTCACGCACATGATCGAGGAGTACGCGCGCCACAACGGCCACGCCGACCTGCTCAGGGAGCGGATCGACGGGGTCACGGGGGAGTAGGCCACGTAAGAGGCACTGGCCCCGCGGCCCGTAGGGTGGCGGTCCAAGAACGGACGGTCGTACCGGCGTACCGGCGCACCGGCCGACCGGAGACGCACCGGCAACGGGGAGAGTGCCTGCATGGCCCGCTACACACCACCGCAGACCATCGCGCGCGGCGGATTCAGCATCAAGGTGCCGGAGACGTGGTGGGAGTTCGACGTGCGGCCCGAGTCGCGCGACGCCGCCATCCGGCAGATGATCAACGACCGCGTCCGCGCGCGCCCGGAGCTCGCCCCGCACCGGGAGACCTTCGAGGGGTTCCTGCGCAAGGCGGCGAAGGACGCCTGGCAGTCCGGCGCGCTGTACTGCGGCTGCATGGCGGAGAGCTTCGGCGGCGATACGCCGGTCACCGGCTCCGTCACCGTCTCCCTCGTCGGCGCCCGCACCCCGAACGGCGACGTCCTGCCGACCGACCCCGAGCGCATCGTCGCCCAGCTCGGCGTGCGCGAGGCGAAGCGGGAAGGGGACGCGTGGCGGAAGGTGACGACCGTCGACATCCCCGGCGTCGGCCTCGCGGCCCGCACCCACGGCATCGAGGACGTCTCCGTGGACGGCGACGAGCGCACGATGCGGGTCGTCCTGATGCAGACGTTCATCCCGGTGCCGGGCCAGGAGGGCAAGGTCGCCCTCGTCTCGGGCAGCAGCCAGATCCTCGACCTCGCGGACTCGTTCTTCGACATCTTCGACGCGGTGACCTCCACGTTCCGCTTCGCGGAGTAGCAGCCGGCCCGGGGCGCCCTCTCAGGCGTCCCAGGCGTCCCAGGCATCTCAGGCAAGTGATGCCGTCTCAGGCAAGTGACGCCACGGGCCGGCCCACCACGCACCGATCAGCGCCGGTTCAGAGCCCGCTTCACCCTCTTCCCTCCGGCCGACTCATCCAGCGTCTTCCACAGCTTCGCCGAGCTCAGCGACGTGTAGACGCCGGGTGCGCCCTGCGCCCCGCAGCCGTCGCCGTACGAGACGACGCCGATCAGGATCGGGGCCTCGCGGCCGGGGACCTTGCGGAAGATGGGGCCGCCGCTGTCGCCCTGGCAGGAGTCCTTCGTCTCCACGCCGGCACAGAAGTTGACCTTCGCGTCGTACTCCTTGTAGCTCGTGCGGCACTCCGCGTGCGAGAGGATCGGGACCTTGACCTGGCGCAGGCGGTCGGGGCTGTGGGTCAGCTCCGTGTCCGTGTTGCCCCAGCCCGCGACCGTCGCCTTCTGGCCGGGGCGGATCAGCGCGTCGGTGCCCTGGGTGGGCAGCGGCACCGCGGAGATGCCGCGCACCGGCTTCGCCAGCTTCAGGAAGGCGACGTCGTACGCCTCCTTGCCCTTGAGGTAGCGCGGGTGCACGACCACGCCGCCCTTGGCGATGTCACGTATCCGGCCCTGCTGGGCGGAGAGGACCGTGCGGCCCACCGCGACCTGGAGGGTCTTCGGCTTCACCGGCTTGCCCGCGTCGTCGACCATGCAGTGCGCCGCCGTCACGACCGTGTCCGGGGTGACCAGGCTCGCGCCGCAGAACTGGCGGTCGCGCACGCTGCCCGGTCCCTTCTCCAGGACCGCCGTCATGAACGGGTAGGCGTCGTTGGGGACTTCGGTGCCGCCGATGATCGCGTGCGCGGCGGGCGCGGAGGTGGCGACCATCGCGAGGGCGGCGGTCGTCGCGGCGAGGGCGACGGCCGCGGGGGTCTTCCGCCCGCGTGCGGGACGTGCAACCCGTGCGGCCCGCGTGGACGCGGAGGTGCGGATTCTCTTGGAATTCATGGGGGGTTGTTTCTCTTCCGTACGGCAGAAAGTGACTCACTCTGCGCGCGAAAGGTCCGGACCATTGTGCGTCAACGGTGGTTACCGGTGCGTCATTTGGTAGGCCGTCGAACCATTCCGGTCAGCGGAATTCCGCGCTGGAAAGAGAGAGTCGAATCACCCCACCCGGGTTCACTCCGCCGCGCGCTCCGTTGCCTCCGCCAGCAACTTCCCCAATACCGGCGACAGTTCCGGAATGCGCGCGCCCGCCGCCTGCGCCGCCGCTAGCGCCCGTACGTAGGCAACCGCCTCCTCGCGCAGAGCCTCCCTCTCCCCGCTCCGGCGTGCACCCACCACCCAGACCATGATCGCCACGGGGATGAGGATGCCCGCGAGCAAGGCGCCCGGTACGTCCTCCGTCGCGCCGTAACCCGCGCCGATCACCCCCGCGATGAACAGCAGGCAGCCGCCCTCGCCGTGCCAGCCTCCGTCCTCCGCCGTCGCCTCGTAGGTCGAGACCGCGAACGGTTTGGCGGGGAGGGCGGGGAGGGCGGGCGCGTCCGGGGCGTGTGCCGCATCGCGCACCCGGGCCTGGCCCTGGCCCCGGACCTGGGCCTCATCCCGGGCCTGGTCCTGGGCCTCGGGCACCGGCCGCTGAGCCGTCCCGCCGGGCGCCCTCCGCTCCACCTCGTCGTACGAGGGAATCGGCGCCGCCCCCTTCCCGCTCGAGTTGTCCGTCCGGCCCACCAGCCAGTCCGGTATGTGCGTCACCGGCACCCCGTACGCCTGCGCGAGACCGAGCACCTCGCGGTAGCCCACGAGGTGCGGGTGCAGCAACTCCCGCTTCCAGCGGCGCCATACGAGCACCCAGAGCCAGCCGCCCACGAGCAGCAGCGGAAGGGCCGGGCCGTAGAGAACGGCGGGCGGTTTTCCGGCGAGGGCGGGGACCCCGGGGGAGACGAACGGCCAGACGGCGGCCGCGACGACGGCCAGGCAGCCGAGCCAGACCGGGACGCTGGTGCTCACCCGGCCCACCGCCTTCCGGCGCTCCTCGAGCAGGGTGGCCGTCGCCGCGTCGTCCGTGTAGTCGAAGCCGCGCCGGACGCCGATCTCCCGTACCGCCACCAGGAGTCCGGGGTCCGAGGCCAAGGCCGCGCGGGTCACGGGGAGGAGTTGAGGTCGGTCGGTGGGGGTGCTCATCGTGGAGCCAAGTCCCTTCGTGAACGGCGAGGGTGGCGGGGTCGGCACGCAGGTGGTGCGGTCCGGTGCGCCTCGGGAACCGCAGGTTCGGTATGCCGCGGGAACCACCCCACCCCCCGCCCGCGTCACCCATGAGGCTGACGGATCATGGCATGGCCGGTTCGGGACCCCGGGCCGGGGGCTCGGCACCGGGAGCGCGCATGTGGGAACCGTGTGAAGGCGCCATCGGGCCCTGTGCCGACGGCCGTTGTGCAAAGGCCGTGGATTCGCGTACGCACACGATGAACTGCGCGCGGGAACCAAGGATGACATCGGAACCAAAGGGTGTGGATTGCGCGTGGATAACGATGCCCGGTGTGAGGTTCGCGATCTTTAACGCGCCTTGAGGGGCTTATGTGCTGCTGATACGGTGCGATGACTTGACACTGAGTCTGAGGCTGAATAGTTCGCCTGAGACAGGCGGATGAGCCGAGAGTGTCGCGAATGAACGAAATTGACCGAATCTTCTTGGGTGTGCGGGGAGCAGTTGCGTGAAGATCCAGGAGCGTATGGGGGCGGGCAACAACCGTTCCGCCGCGCCGGCTCAGCAGGCGGTCGGTGAGCGCCTTCCCGCGCCGCCTCGCGAGCGCAAACCGGCACTCGCCGCACTGGCCGTCCTCCTCATCCTCGTCGGCGCCCTCGGCGCCACCGTGCTGGTGCTGCGCGCGGGCGACCGGATCGAGGTCGTGAAGGTGCAGAAGGAGATTCCGGCCGGCGAGGGCATCACCGACGGCAGCTACACCACGGTGATGGTCAATGACGACAGCTCGGCGCACTTCATCAAGAAGTCCCAGCTCGACCAGCTCAAGAGGCTGAAGGCCAAGGCCACCATCTACCCCGGCACCGTCGTCGTCGGCGAGATGTTCGGCGCCAAGGCCTCGCTGCCCGCAGGCAAGGCCTCCGTCGGCCTCTCCCTGAAGGAGGGGCAGTACCCCGCCGACCTGAAGGGCGGGGACACCGTCGCCGCGTACCCGGTCGTCGCCGGCACCTCCACCGGCAAGGGCTCCGCGGGCGGTTCCACGAGCGGCACGCCGCTGGTCGCCGCCGCCAAGGTGAGCTCCGTCATCGTCAAGAGCGACGCCACCGTGAGCACCGGCAACCAGAACGTCACGCTGCTCGTCCCGCAGGACGAGGTCGGGCCGCTCGCCAGTGCCGCATCCGAGGGCAAGGTCGTCCTCGTCCGCATCCCGTCCGACGCCAACTAGAGGCGAGTACAAGAGACATGGCGCTCATCGCACTCGCCGCCGACAAGGGATCCCCCGGTGTCACCACCGCCGCCGTCGCGCTCGCGGCCGTCTGGCCGCGCCGCGTCCTGGTGGCGGAGACCGACCCCGCCGGCGGCGACCTGGTCTACCGCAGCGCCGCCGCCCACGGCGGTCCGCTCAACCCCAACACCGGCATGCTCTCCATCGCGGCCACCGCGCGCCGCGGCCTCGTACCCGACCAACTCTGGGACCACACCCAGCCGTTGAGCGGCGGGCTCGAAGTCCTCGTCGGGCTCGGGATCGCCGAGCAGGCCGCCGGTCTCGCCGGGATCTGGCCCACCCTGGGCCGCGCGTTCGCCCAGCTCGCCGACTCGCCGCACGCGCCCGCCGACGTGATAGCGGACTGCGGCCGGATCAGCGGCGACGGACCGGCCGTCGAACTCTTCCCGCACGCGGCGCTCGTGCTTCTCGTCTCCCGCACCGAGCCGGAGGCCATCGCGCGCGTACGCGACCGGGCCGCGGCCCTCGCCGCCAAGCTGCACGGCGGCTCGCGCGGCGCCGCCTCGCTGGCCCAGCCCCTCATCGGCGTCCTGCTGATCGCGGACCCCTCGGCCTCCGCCAAGCTCGTCCACCAGGTCAACGACATGCTGATGGCCGCGCAGACCGGCGCCCGCGTCGTCGGCACGCTCGCCGACGACCCGGCGGGCTCCGACCAGTTGGCCGGGCGCCGCCGCGGCCGGCTCGACAAGTCGCTGCTCATCCGCTCCGCGCGCAAGGTGACCGTCGACCTCTACCAGCAGTACGGCGCCGCCTGGACCAACCCCGTCGCGCACCACCCGGGGCAGGCCCGATGACCACAGCCGTCGATCACCAGCTCGTCAAGCGGTTCCGGCAGGACGCCGGTGACCGCATCGCCGAGCAGCGCCGTCTCGACCAGGTCTCCGGCGTCACCCCGATGTCGGGCGAGGACGAGCGGCACTACGCCCGCGCCGTCATCGCGCAGATCCTGGAGGAGTACGCACGCGCGGAGATCAACGCCGGGCGCACCCCGCTCGACGCGGAGACCGAGGAGCAGTACGCGGCCGCCGTGCACGCCGCGCTCTTCGGCGTCGGACGGCTGCAGCCGTTGCTCGACGACCCCGAGGTCGAGAACATCGACATCAACGGCTGCGACCAGGTCTTCGTCGGATACGCCGACGGCCGCGAGACCAAGGCCGACCCGGTCGCCGAGACCGACGAGGAGCTCGTCGAGCTCATCCAGGTCCTCGGCGCGTACTCGGGTCTGTCGTCGCGTCCCTTCGACTCCGCCAACCCGCAGCTCGACCTGCGGCTGCCCGACGGCTCGCGCCTGTCGGCCGTCATGGACGTCACGCGCCGCCCCGCGCTCTCCATCCGCCGCGCCCGCATGGGCAAGGTCTTCATGTCGGACCTGGTGGGGAACGGCACGCTGACGCCGGAGATCGGCCACTTCCTCGCCTGCGCCGTCCGCGCCCGCAAGAACATCATGATCGCGGGCGCGACCAACGCCGGAAAGACCACGCTGCTGCGCGCCCTCGCCAACGAGATCCCGCCGCACGAACGCCTGGTGACCGTCGAGCGCGCCCTCGAACTCGGCCTCGACCAGTTCGCCGACCTGCACCCGAACGTCGTCGCGTTCGAGGAGCGGCTGCCCAACTCCGAGGGCCAGGGCGAGATCTCGATGGCGGAGCTCGTACGCCGTTCGCTGCGCATGAACCCCTCCCGCGTCATCGTCGGCGAGGTCCTCGGCGACGAGATCGTGACGATGCTGAACGCGATGTCGCAGGGCAACGACGGCTCGCTCTCCACGATCCACGCCAACAGCTCCAGCGAGGTCTTCAACCGTATTTCCACGTACGCGCTGCAGGCCTCCGAGCGCCTCCCCATCGAGGCGAGCCAGATGCTCGTCGCGGGAGCCGTCAACTTCGTCGTCTTCATCCAGCGGCGCAACGACTACCAGTCCGGCGGCAAGCTGCAGCGCATGGTGACCTCGGTCCGCGAGGTCAACGGCGTCGACGGCCGCGTCCTGTCCAGCGAGGTCTTCGCGGAGGCGCCGGACGGCCGTGTCGTCGCGCACGCGCCGATCGCGTGCATGGAGGAGCTGGCCGCGTACGGCTACCGCCCCGCCGGGCAGTGGGGGTGAGCACGACATGAACGCATCGGAATCCCTGAACGCGGCGGGCGCGGCCGTGAGTTCCATGACCGCAGGCGGTCCGCTCGCCCCGGATGGTCCGCTCACCGCAGGCAGCCCGCTCGCCGCGGGCGGCTCGCTCGACTCCATGGGCGGCCTCTTCTCGCTGACCGTCCTGTACGCACTCGGCTGCGGCATCGCCGCCGGCGGCGGCCTCGCGCTGCTCGCCGTGGCCATCCGCGGCCTGCCGGTCAAGCCCGCCCACGAGAAGCACCGGGCGAGCGAGCGCGCGAGCGAACTGGTCCGCTTCGTCGGCCGGCGCGGCTCGGCGGCGATCGGCGTCGGCCTGGTCGTGCTGCTCCTCACCCGCTGGGCGGTGGCGGGCCTGGCCTCCGGCATCCTCGTCTTCTTCTGGGACAAGCTGTTCGGCGGCGCCGCCGAGGAGCGCGCGCAGATGAAGCGCGTCGAGGCGCTCGCCGCCTGGACGGAGTCGCTGCGCGACACGATCGCGGGCGCGGTCGGCCTGGAACAGGCGATCCCCGCGTCGGCCCGCGCCTCGGCGCCCGTCCTCCGTCCGCACCTGGACGCCCTGGTGGACCGGCTGCGGGCCCGTACGCCGCTCCCCGAGGCGCTGCAGATCCTGGCCGACGAGATCGACGACGCCTCGGCGGACATCATCGTCGCGGCCCTCATCCTCAACGCCAAGCTGCGCGGCCCCGGCCTGCGCCAGGTCCTCGGCGCGCTCGCCAAGTCGGCGCGCGAGGAGGTCGACATGCGCCAGCGCGTCATGGCGCAGCGCGCCTCGACCCGCCGCTCGGTGCAGATCGTGGTGGCCGTCTCGATCGCCTTCGTGCTCGGCCTGTCCATCTTCAACCGCGAGTTCGTCGAGCCGTACGGCACCCCGCTCGGGCAGGCCATGCTCGCCCTGGTCTGCGCCCTGTTCGCGCTGGGCTTCTGGTGGCTGCGGAAGCTGTCGACGGTGGAGACTCCGGACCGCTTCCTGGTCAAGGACGAGCCGGGCGTGCAGTTCGTACGTCCGCGGGGTCCCGGCCCTGGTACCGGTTCCGGTGACCCGGCGCAGGCGCCGCAGTTCGGCAGGCCGGGGGCGGCCCAGCAGGTCGTGCCGGGCTACACCAACCCGTCCGAGGGGGCACGCCGATGAGCCTGACGATGCCGGTACTGATCGGTGCCATCCTGGGCCTCGGTGTCTTCGCCCTGGTCCGTGCCCTGATGCCGTCCAAGCGCAGCGCCGTCGCGACGGTCGCCCGTATCGACGCGATGCGGGCGCGCGGCGCGGCGTACGAGTCGCACCGCGCCACCTCGGACGTGGAGAAGCCGGGACGCCTCGGCTCGCTGCGGACCCGGGTGGGCGCGCGGGTCTCGGAGTTCTATCTGCAACAGGGCTGGGAACAGCGGTCGTTGCGGGCGGACCTCGCGGTGCTCGACCGCAGCTGGGAGAAGTTCCTGGCGACGAAGGTGCTGCTGGCCGCGGCGGGCTTGTTCTTCGGGCCGTTCCTCTTCGTGATCATCGCCGTGATCGGGTTCGCCCGCAGCCCCGTCATCCCGGTGTGGCTGGCGCTGATGTTCGGCGCGCTCTTCTTCTTCCTGCCCGACCTGGAGGTACGCAGGGACGCGGCGGACAAGCGGCGCGACCTGCGCCGCGTCATCGGCGCCTATCTGGACCTGGTGTCGATGAGCCTGGCGGGCGGCCGCGGTCTGCCCGAGGCGCTCATGGCGGCGGCCGAGGTCTCCGACGGCTGGGCGACGCAACGCATCCGCAGCGCGCTGGCCGACGCCCGCATCACCGGCGTCAGCCAGTGGCAGGCGCTCGGCTCGCTCGGCGAGGAACTGGGCGTGGAGGAGCTGAAGGACCTGTCGGCGTCCCTGGCCCTGGTGGCGGACGACGGCGCGAAGGTGCGCGAGTCGCTCGCCTCCCGTGCGGAGACGATGCGCCACCGCGAGCTGGCCGAGATCGAGGGCAGCGCGGGCGAGAAGTCGCAGTCGATGCTGGTCGCGCAGCTGCTGCTGTGCGCGGGCTTCCTGGTCTTCCTCATCTTTCCGGCGGCGATGCGCGTGTTCCAGGTCTAGCGACGTGACGACGACGGTGCCGGCGACAACGGGGCCCGGCACCCTTCCCCCCCCCCACCACTCCTGAGAGGACAACTCACCATGAACGGACGGAACTTCAGCCACCCGGCAGTCGACTTTCTCGTGACCTTCCTGAAGGGCCGCGTCCAGCGCGCCCGCTCCGGCGAGCTCGACCGCGGCGCGTCCGCGGTGGAGTGGGTCATCATCTCGGCGGTCGTCGTGGCGATCGTCGGCGTGGTCGCCGCGATCATCAACGCGGCGCTGAAGGGCGGCGCGTCCAAGGTCGGGGACTGCATCGAGGGCGCCGACGCGGGCAAGACCTGCTGAGCCGACGGACCGACCGACACCGGTGTCTGATGCCATGAGGAATCACGAGGATCGAGCGCGAAGCTCGCGCGGATCCGAGGGGCGGGCGCGAAGCTCGCGCGGGTCCGAGGAGCGGGCGGGCAGCTCGCGCGGATCCGAGGAGCGGGCGGGCGACTCGCGCGGATTCAGCGGATTCGTACGCCGCAGGGTGGAGGCCGCCTCCGCCCGCGGCGAGTCCGGCATGACCGCGATCGAGTTCGTGCTGCTCACCCCGGTGTTGTTCTTCATGATCTTCGCGACGGTGCAGTTCGCGCTGTACTTCTTCGCGGACCACGTCGCCCAGGCGGCCGCGCAGGCGGGCGCGCGCAAGGCCCGCGCCACGGCCGACGAGAACCCCGGCGGCTGGCGCGGCGAGGCGAACGACGTGGTGGACGCCTACATCCGCCAACTCGGCCCCCAGCTGGTGATCGACCCGGACGTGAAGACCGTCCAGCCCGAGCAGAACACGGTCGGCGTGGAGATCACGGCGAAGGTGCCCATGGTCTTCCCCGGCCTCGACTTCACGGTGCACGCGCAGTCGTTCGGGCCGGTGGAGCGGTTCGTCGAGGAGGACGAGTGAGGGGGGCGGTGCGGGTCGGCGCGGGGCGCCGGTTGCGGTCGCTCGGTCGCGTGCGCGGAGGCCACCCGGTACACGGGGGTGATCGCTCGCGCGAGGGCGACCGCGGGCTCTCCACGGTCGAGGGCGACCGCGGGCTCTCCACGGTCGAGGTGGTGATCCTCGCCCCGGTGATGATCCTCTTCGTCCTGGTCCTGGTGGCCTTCGGCCAGCTCGTCGACGGCAGGGGCGCGATCGACGGCGCGGCCCGCGACGCCGCGCGCGCCGGGTCGATCCAGAAGGACTACGGGACGGCGATGGCGGAGGCGAGGAGGGCGGCGTCGGCCGACCTCTCGGACGTCTGCTCGGGCCCGGTGACCGTCGTCCAGAAGAGCCGGGACTTCGACTCCGACGTGGACCCGTTCTTCACGGTGGAGGTCAGCTGCCAGGTGCGGGGCCTGGCCATGCTGGGCCTGGACATCAAGACGACGCTGGACGCCACGTTCAGCTCACCGCTGGACCCGCTCCGGAGGACGGCGTGACCGTGACCTTGTCAGCGCTGCGGCGGCCGGTACGGGCGTGGGTGCGGGCGCGCCGCGAGGCCCTGGACGACCGGGGCTCGGGCGCGGGCGCGGTGATCATCTTCGCGATCGTGTTCCTCTCGCTCTCCGCGTTCGTGATCGACGGCGGCCTGTCGATCTCCAAGCGGGAACGCGCCGCGGACATCGCGGAGCAGGCGGCGCGGTACGCCGCGCAGGACATAGACAGGGAAGGCATATACGAGGGCGTCAAGGGCGCCCCCATCAACTACGAGAACTGCGGCGCCCGGGTCCAGGCCTTCGCGGCGGAGGCGGGCCTCAACGCCCGCGACACAGCGGCGACCCACTGCGTGAACGCGAACGCCCAGCGGGTGGAGGTCGAGGTCCAGCTGACCTACAGCCCTGTGTTCACGGGCATGTTCTACGGCGGCGACGTCACGGTGCGGGGCAGCGCGGTGGCGGAGAACGAGGTCGGCTGAGGGTCGCCGACGGGGGCCCGGGGGCGGCTGGCGGCTTCCGTGCCGGATCCCGTGAGGGGGGCGGGCGGTTGGTGGCGGCGCCTAGGGGCCGACGGCTTCCGGTTTCGTATCCCGCGAGGGGGACGGTGGGCCTCCGCTCGGCTCATCACACGTATTGATGATGCGTTCCGGCTTATGCCGGGGGCGATTGCGGTGGGGGAGGCGGAGAACGGAGCCGCCGGCCGGGTGCACGGAACCCGGCCCACGCCAGGCACTTCCCGCCCAGCGCCCCCCCCGACCCGTCCCGGACGGAACCCCCCACCCACGAGGCCGAACGCCCCCTTCCACCCCCACCCACTCCCGGGGCCACCCCACTAGCGTGACCGTCGCTTCAGCGAACCCACGCCTCCGGGAGCCCCAAATGCCGCGCCGCCCCCACCTCGTGACCACCGCACTCACCGCGTCCGCGGCCCTGATACTGACCGCGTGCGGAGGTTCGGCGGACGGCGGCGGGGACAACGACCGGATCGCCGGGGTGGAGACCGGCGGGACGTCCACGTCCCCCACCACGGCCCCGCCCCGGAACCGCGTCGGCCGCCCGGAGATCCAGCTCCCGCAGGACGTGAACCTGGCCTTCACACCGGACCGGGCGTCGGATCCCGTCGCCGACGCGGTTCTGCAGGACAACGCGGACATGATCCGCGCGCTCAACAAGGCCATCGTCGCGCGGAACCCCGCGTTGCCGGCCCTGGAGTTCTACACCGAGGGCGAGGGCGCCGCGGCCGCCCACGACTGGGTGAAGTCGTTCAAGGACGCGGGCTGGACGGTCACCGGGACGGTGCGTTATCTCGGCCGGAAGGTGAAGGTCAAGTCCCCTGACCGCGCGGCGATCGGCTACTGCGCCGACGAGAGCAAGGGCTTCACGCGGAACGTCAGGACAGACGAGATCAAGCGGACGAAGGTGACGAGGAACAGCTACGTCGCTTATAGCGCACAGGTCCGCAAGAACCAGCAGGGCGTGTGGGAGCTCGTGCAGCTTGTCTCCACGCGTGGCGCGTCCGCATGTCAGCCGTGAGGCGCATGGCTTGTACGGCTGCGCTGGGCGGCTTGGTGGGGATCACCTGGCTGTGCGGAGTGATGCCGGTCGCGGCGGACCAGAGCCCGCCCGGGGGAGGGGGAGGGGGAGGATTCGGCGGCAAACCGGGGACCGGGGCCGGGTCCGGAGTCGCGGGTGGCGCTCACGGCGGCACGCTCTCGGCTTCGGCCAGCGGAATCGCGTACGACTTCTCCAGGAACGGACAGGGCGCGTTATCCGGACCTGTCACGTCGGCGTCCCCGACGTGGACCCCGCCTGCTTGCTACTACGCCCCCAAGTACACCCCGAAGTCGCTGGAGGGGTACATGCGGCAACAGTGGATGGGCACAGCGACGTCCGATGCCTGGGACGAGAAGACGCAGGGGCGGTACATCGACGAGGGCGGCGACTCGGACAAGGACTTCCACAAGGACAAGGCGTCGCAGGGAGCATGGTGGGGCGCCTTCGTGACCGAGGGCCGAGAAGCCGACCCCGAGGCGCAGGACTGCGACAGGCTCCCGTTCTGGGTGGACAAGGGGGACCCGCCTCCCGTCGACGCACCACAGGCGGTCACACCGGAGGTCCTGGCCCAGCTCGCCTACTCCGAGCTCCGCGTCCCCGGTACGAGGGTCGAGCTGAAGCCGAAGGACAGGTCGACGGTGAATCTGCCGACGTGGGCGTGGCTGGACACGGCCGTGTTCAGGCCGGTGTCGGTCACCGCCTCCGTTCCCGCGCTCGGCATCAGGGCGACCACGACGGCCGACCCCGCCGCACTGCGAATCGCTCCGGGCACGTCCGACGCTTCCGTGTATCCGGCGTCCGGCCGGTGTCCGATCGAGGACGGTCACATCGGAGTTCCGTACCGCAGGGGCGCCGGTGCCGCCGGTGAGCCCCCGCCGTGCGGCGTGACGTACCTGCGGGCCTCCCGTGACGCCTATCAGCTGAAGGCCACCGTCATCTGGAACATCCACTGGACGGGCACCGGGGTCGGCGAACGCGGGCTTTCCGACGGTGAGTTCGGCATGCGACAGGACGTCGTCGTTCAGGAGATCCAGTCCCTCAACCGCTGACACAGAGGCAGGAAATGGCCACCAAGCTGAAGGTCGACGACGACGAACTGTCGAAATTCATGAGACTGCTCAACAAGTCGACCGACTCCTTGAAAGGTCTGCGCAAGGCCTTGAGCGCCGCGACCACCAGCGGTCTCGGCACCGACGACCTCGACAGGGCCTGTGAGGATTTCCAGGACGACTGGAAGTACGGCACAGAGCAGATCGGTAAGCAGACGGAAGACCTCGCGGAGATCGTCGAAAGAGCAAGGACAGCTATCGCGAGGTCGACAGAGCGCTCGAGGAAGCGATGAACAAGGCGAGGGGGACGGGGAGGTGACGGCCCTGGGATTCGACCCCGCTCCCGGTAGCCCGGACACCGTAAAGGCGTTGCACAGGAAACTCGTCGACTGCGCCAAGGTTCTCGATGAAACCCATGGAGTCGTCACGAAGTTGATGGACGGCAGCTACTGGGAGGGGGACGCCGCGGTTGCCTTCCGTGAACAACTGCAAGGTGGCCGGTTGCCGAAGGACTTGCGGAACGCGGCGAATTCCCTCTCCAAGGCCGCCCGGCAGCTGAACCGCTGGCACGGTGAACTCGACGGTTTCCAGGACCGTGCGAAACGACTCGATGCCGAGGCGAAGGCGGCGCGGGAAGCATTGGAGGCGCTAGAGGCGCGGGAGAAAACGCCGCGCACCGACGCCCGGGTGGAAGAAGCGCAGGCGGAACTGGACCGGATCCTGGGCAGGGCACGGGGCCTCGCGCACGAGCACGAGGAGAAGGCGGGACTCAGGGCGGGCAAGATCCGCGACGCGACGGACAAGCTGGCGCCGCATGAACCGGGTTGCTTCGACAAGGCGATGGACTGGGTCGAGGAGAACCTGCCCGACATTCTTGCGGCGATCGCCGGCGTCGTCGGCCTCGTGTCGATCATCCTCGCCGGCCCTTTAGGGCCCGCGATGGTGGCCGCGCTCCTGCTGGCGGCC
Source organism: Streptomyces sp. NPDC041713 (assembly GCF_055591085.1). Lineage (NCBI taxonomy): Bacteria > Bacillati > Actinomycetota > Actinomycetes > Kitasatosporales > Streptomycetaceae > Streptomyces > Streptomyces sp. NPDC041713. The sequence goes on along the minus strand of NZ_JBVIZY010000002.1, from coordinate 885,171 downwards.
TCGGCGTTGAGCGCGGGGGCGCTGGGGGTGCGGCTCTCCTCTGACTCCGAGCTGTGGGCTTCACTCAAAGACGGATTCACCAAAGGTGAGCTCGACACCGACTTCTGGAGCAATGCGGTGACTGTGGGTGGCGACATTCTTGGAATGTTGCCGGGGCTCGGTGCGGTCACGCTCGGAGGCCGAGGAGCAGTAAATGTCATGCGTACGACCGGTGAGGTCAGCACCCTCCAACAGAAGCTGGCAACTGCGGGAAGCCACACGCTGGAGCAGGCACAACATATCTCCGGTCTCGAGAACCCCCTGCTCAGGCGTGTCGTACGAGGTGCCCGAGACCCTGAGAAGGCGGCTGCGGCAGTGGCAACGACCTCGAGTGCGATCGGCGTGGGCACTGCAGGTTTCGGCATGGTGAACAGCCTCACCGATGCTGATGACGACGGCATCAAGGACGGAGCGGTTGCCGGAATCGACGGAACGCGGCTTGGGCTCGACAGTGCCGGAATCGTGAACCTGGCTCGCCATGCATTCTCTTGAACTCCCCCCTCGGCTCGGAAAGAGAACTACGTGAATCCCACCGAAATCCCGATCGCATGGGAACATCCGCCTACCCGGGGAGCCTGGATTCGGCACATGGCCATGAACGTTTTCGGCTTCGTGGGTTGGATCGCCACCTGGTTCGGGCTGCTGGCCGTGTTGGTCGCTCTCCTGTCTCCGGGATTCTCGTTCCTGTTCGTCCCGCTCTTGGCCTACTCCGCATACCGGGTCGTCCTCCAAACGCGCTACTTCTCGCCGGCCCTACGCATGCGCCGCATCCTGCGCACCTACCCCTGGCAGGTACTCCGCGCCGTTCCGAACGGACTGACCAAATACCCGGACGTCCTGGGCAGCCAATACGGCTGGTTCGAACTGCCCAACCCGGCCCACCCGGACATCCGCATGCCGTTGGTGTTCGGCCAGCACATGCGTACGGAATGGTGGAGCCGCCGGATGGCCGCCCGGGCCAAGCCCGCGCTGAAGGCACAGATCGATGTCGTCTGGTTCGCCGGGGACCCCCGCTTCATCGGGCTCATCGCGGCGCCCACCGCCGACGGCCGCGCCCCCCGCCGACTGCACGTCCTACAGCAGCAGTTGGGGCCCGTGGACGGAAGGCACCGCTTCGCGGAGTGGGGCGCCACCCCCGAGGACATCGAGCTCGGACGGCGCGTCGGCATTCACCCCGCTCAGCCTTGATCGCTCGGCGGCCCGCGCCGGCTCTCCCTGCCCCCTCACCAGCCCGCACCGGGAGGAAGCCCCCTTTCGTGACCGCTTTCCCGTTCACCCTCCACGACTCCGCCCGGGACCGTCACGCCGACATCTGGTTCGCCGAACCCCCGGGCTTCACCGCGATCCCCCTCGAAGCCGTGCTCGCTCCCCTGGACTCACCGGCCGCCGCCGAACTGCGCACGGCCCTGGCGCCGCTCCTGAGGTCAGCACCCGACGAAAGGCACCGGCAGCTGTTATTCGGCCGCCTCGCTTCCACACACCCTCTGCTGGACGCCTTACGCGAAGTCGGCACCGCCTACTGCGCAATCGGTCTGCACCGAGATGACGTGGAAGGGGCGGAGGAACCCTCTGACGCGAACACGCGGGCGGCCCGGGCCACTCGGGGAAGCCGGGGCAGTCGAAGCAACCACGCCGGGCACCGTGTTCTGTTCTCGCTGCTCACCCTCGCCTGGCGTGACATCGCCACCGCTCCACCCGCCGTCACCGCCGCCCGCACGGCCATCGCGGGCGAACAAGCTCAGATGAATGTCGAGTACGTCGACGACGGTCCCGCCTGCGGCCCAGTCACGCTCAGCGAGACCGTCCGTACTCCACTCCCCGGCACGGGCCTCCCTCAGCTGCCACTGCTCCAGGTGCACGCCCACCTGCCGCACCCCGACGGCAGACGTCTGGCGGTCTTCACGTTGAGCACCACAGCGCTGGAGCGGCGCGAGGCGTACCGGCGTCTGCTGCGCCACCTCGTCGAGCTGGTCAGTTTCGGGAACCCCCTCCCCGAACCCGTGCGCGACGATCGAGTTTCCTCCGCGCAGTCCCGGTGAACGGCTACTTCCCGTCCCCCTCGCCGCCCTTCCCGCCGCCCCCGTCCTTCCCCTTGCCGCCCTTCCCGTCCGTCTTCACCGCGTCGTTGATCTTCTTGGTGAGGTCGTCGTCCAGTTTCTTGAACTCGCGTACGACCGCGTCGGACAGGTCCGCGAGCTGGTCCAGTTGCTGGCCTATGTCCTCGCGGCCGTCCTCCCAGTTGGACTCGAAGTCCTCCAGGGAGTCGTAGACGCCGCCGTCGCCGATGTCGTCCTTGTAGGACTCGAAGGTCTTCTTCGTGCGGTTCATGCGGGTCTTGATGGAGCGCAGGCGGCTGCCGTAGTCCTCCAGGTCGGTGAGCGGGATGGAGAGGTCGCTCTTGCCCTTGCTGCCCACGTTCGTGTCCCTCCTGCGGCTTTCGCCTGTTCGTACGCCGATATTCGTGTGTTTCGACGCTCAGCGCCGTACCGGTGGCCGAGCTCGACCGCCCCGCAACCGTCCCCCATCCTGACGGCCGAAGTCGTGGTGTTCACCGGATCCTCCGGACGCCCTGATGGTGACTACTGATCGCCCCATACCGCCAGCTCGAGTTCCGTCGTGTCCTCGTGCTCTTCCACGTCCACTTGGAGGACGTAGTCGAGGGATTCCGTGACAGCCATGAAGCCATTGCCGTCCGCCAGGGCGAGCGCTTCCAAGGAATCGGTCAGCAGGTGGGGGGACGAGCGGGCGATGCCCATGGACCGGTAGTCGCCGAACAGGAGGAAGAGAGAGGCATTCGAGGTCGGCAGAGGGACGGATTGGGCGGGGCGGGTGGGGGGCGGGGGCCGTTCTTCGGCCCGCACGGTCCAGGCACAGGTCCAAGTCCTCTGACCGGCGGCCGGCGGGCGGAAGGTGAGCTGCTCTCCGGCAGGCACGCCGAGCACCGATCCCCACCTCCGCACGAGGGAGTCCGACTCGTCGAGGGAGACCCAGGAGACGGCCTGAACATTCCCGCCCATCGCACCAAAGCGTTGCAGCAGATCCTGACGGGCTGCTTTCCCGTCCCGTTCTCGCAGCTTGTGGCGCAGGGCTTCCGCGGTACTCAAGTCGGCTCCTCGATTCCATGACAACGGCGACCGGCCGCACACCCATCGACAGCCTCTCCGTCAACGCCTCCGCCGTCTTGTCCGCCCATTGCAGGGTCGCCTTCTGGCCCGCCACCCCGCTCGTCCCCCTCCGCGTAACCGTCACGTTCCACCTTCGTGGACCGAAGGATCCCGGGTTCCCTGTGCGTCGCGGAAGCGCAGTTGCTTAGGTGCCGCATGACCGCATCCGATCCGTACCGGAACTGTGACGGGAACCCCAGCCCGCCCCTGCCCCCGCCAACCCCCGCGCTCAGAGCCCCCACACCCTGGGGAACCACGCAGAAGCGGCGCCACTTGCAATCGGGCCTATCGGACAGCCCGGTCGTAACCGGACCGCCCATCCCGCGTCCACCCCTGTCTGACCTCCGGCCCCTTACGTACCATCACCCAGTACGCTCACCCGACCCTTATCCCGGCCACCTTCCACCTTCACCCACCCACCCACTCCTCCCCACAGGACACCAGGACACCCGCCATGGCGCGCACCACCTCACGCTCGACGAGCCCGCCGAATCAGCCGAACCGGCGGAACCGGCGGAATCAGCCGAATCCGCAGCCGGCGAATCCGCAGGCTCCGGCGAGTCCGCGGAACCGTACGCCGCAGCCGTTGCCGCGGCGGCGGCGGAGTTTCGGGGACTTCGTCAAGGCCTTCTTCGCGTTCGTCGCGCTGGCCGCGCTGCTCGTCGCCGTGCCCGCCGCGCTCGTCGTCTTCGTGGGATGGCCGTTGCCGGGTGGCGCGCCCTCGCTGGAGTGGCTGCAGCAGGAGATCACGGTCGGCACGTTCATCAACGTGCTGACCGTCGTCGTGTGGTTCGCCTGGGCGCAGTTCACCGCCTGTGTGCTCGTGGAGATAAAGGCCGCGCTCTCCGGGGTCGGGATCCCCAACCGGGTGCCGGGGGCCGGCGGCAGCCAGATGCTCGCGCGGCAACTCGTCGCCGCCGTGCTGCTCGTCGGCGCCACCGCCGCCAGCTTCGCGCCGGGGCTCTCGCAGTTCGGGCAGTCGCTGGAGGGCAACCAGCGGCCCGCGTCCGCCGCGTCCGCGCAGCAGACCCCCGGCCTCTTCGGGCAGCAGCAGGAGCAGACCGCCCAGGCCGCCGACGCGCTCGCCGCCCAGGCCGACCAGGCCGCCGCGCACGCCGGCGGTGCGGGGCACCAGGCCGGGGACACGAAGTACTACCGGATCCAGCCCCCCGAGGGGCGCCACCACGACTCCCTGTGGGAGGTCGCGGAGCGGCACCTGGGCGACGGCCGCCGGTACAAGGAGATCTACCAGCTCAACAAGGACCGTGAGCAGCCCGACGGTTCGAAGCTCTCCGAGGCCAGTCTCATCCGGCCCGGCTGGATCATGGAGATGCCCGCGGACGCGCACGGCGGCGAGCTCGTCGAGATGCCCGACGAGGCGCCCAAGGTCTCCGAGGACGTCAAGGAGCAGATCTCCGACTACTCCAGGACCGGGGACCAGCAGCAAGGCAGCGGGGGGCAGCAGGAAGGTTCCCAAGGTGCCGGCGGCTCCGACAGCTCCGTCGACCGCGACACCGCCCACATCGTCCTGCCCGAGCAGCGCCCCGGCTCACCCGAGACCCCCGCCATGCCGCAGGCCCCGGCCACCCCGGACGCCCCCGCCGCGGAGGCCCCCGCCGCCACCGACGGCGGCGTACTGGACGGGATCACCGGCTCCGACTTCGGGCTGCCGCAGGCCCTCCTCGGCGCCCCCCTCCTCGCCGCCGGCCTGCTCGGCGCGCTCGGCCGGCGGCGCCGGCAGGCCCTGTGGCAGTCGGCCATGGGCGCGGTCGGCGGGCGCGGCGGCATGCAGCCGCCCACGCCCACCGGGGACGCCGCCGACGTCCAGGACGCGCTGCTCGTGGGCGCCGACCCCGAGGGCGTACGCCTGCTCGACCTGTCGCTGCGCGGCCTCGCCGCCTCGCTCGCCGAGGAGAACCGGGCCCTGCCGACCGTGTACGCGGCCTGGCTGAGCAACGGCGATCTGCACCTGCAGCTCGCCCAGCCCGCCGGACGGCCGCCCGCGCCCTGGCAGTTGGGCCAGGACCAGACGTTCTGGATGCTGTCGCGCGCCGACGCCGAGCGGTACGAGGACGTGGACACCGCCGCGCCCTACCCCGGTCTCGTCAGCCTGGGCACCATGGACGACTCGCGGCTGCTGCTCAACCTGGAGTCGGTGCCCGGCATCGTCTCGCTGAGCGGCAGCGCGGCCGACCGTGCCGCGGTCTTCGCCTCGGTCGCCGCCGAACTCGCCACCAACGGCTGGTCGGACCGGATGACCATCACCGTCGTCGGCTTCGGCCAGGACCTCACCCCGCTCGCGCCCAACCGCCTGCGCCACCTGGAGGACGTCGACGCGCTCATCGAGACGATGGAGGCGGAGACGCGGCAGCGGCGCGGCGCGCTCGGCGCCGCCGGGCACGACTCCGTGCTCACCGGCCGCACCGGCCCCGCCCAGCACACCCGTTGGGCCCCGCACCTGGTGCTGCTCGCCGCCGAGCCGAGCGCCGAGGACGCCGTCAAGCTGGCCGAACTCGCTGCCGACGCCAGCCGGTTGGGCATCGGCTACCTCGTCGGTACGGAGTCCGGGGACCTGCCCGGCGCCGCCTGGGAGATGGAGGTCACCCGGGAGGGCAAGCTGCTCGCGCCGCTGCTCGGCCTGGAACTCGCCGCCCAGACGCTGCCCGAGGCCCAGCAGCGGGCCGTCGTCCAGCTGTTCACGGACGCCGACCCGGAGGGCTCCGGCACGCCGTCCGGGCCCGGCGACGGACCCACCGGCGCGGCCCCGCCGTTCCTCGTCGACGTCACCGAGCAGGGGCGGCCCGCGGTCTACGCCCGCCTCGTCGGCACGTACGAGATCATCGGCCTGGAGACGCCGGACGGTGAGCGCAGCCCGCTGATGCACGAGGCGCTCGCCCTGCTGCTCCTGCACCGCGAAGGGGTGCACCCCCGGGTGCTCGCCTCCGCGCTGTGGCCGCGCGGCGTCACCGAGGACGTGCGCGACGCGCTGGTGGACCGGCTCCGCGACTGGCTCGGCACCGACCCCGACGGCTCGCCCCGGCTGCGCGCCGACGCGACCGGGCGGCTCACGCTCGCCAAGTCCGTCGTCTCCGACCTGGACGTGCTGCGCTCGCTCTACCACGAGGCCACCCAGGGGCGCGGCGCGGGCAACCGCGCGGTGCGCGGGCGGATGCTCACCGACGCGCTGGTGCTCGTCCGGGGGCCGCTGCTCGCCGACCGGCCTCAGGGGCGGTACGGCTGGCTCACCCACGAGATCATCGACGCCCAACTGCCGCTGCTCGTGGCCGACATCGGCCTGGCCCTCTCCGAGTTCCACCTGGAGAAGGGGCGCGCGGAGAAGGCGATCGAGGCGCTCAACGCGGCGCTGGGCTCGGCGCCCGCCGACGAGCGCCTCTGGAACGAGCTGCTGCGCGCCACCCACGCCACGGAGGACCCGGCCCGGCTGCGGCAGGTCGCGGCCGACCTGGTCACCCGCAGCGGCGCCCGCGGACTGCCGCCCCGCACGGAGGCACTCCTCGACGAGCTGCTCCCGACGTGGCGCGGCGGCGCGGGCGCCGGCGCGACGGGCTGACGACGCACCCCGGCTGACGACGCACCCGGCCGACGACGCACCCGGCCGACCGGTCCGTGACACGGTCGGCCGGGGCCTCCCCCCTGGTACCCACCCATCCGCCCCCTAAGGGAAGCCCCGACCCTTGTTGCCGCTCCTCGTCCTCGGTGCCGCCCTCTGGGGCGCGCTCACCGGTCTCCTCGTGCCGCGCGCGGCCTACCGGCTGTCCGTCGCGCCCGGCGAGGACTGGCGTGCCGAGAGCCCCGAGGGGCACCCCATCGGCTCCTGGACCGGGCTCGCGCGCTGCCCGCGGGGCGGCTGGTACGGGCCGAGGACCTGGGGTGTCGTGACGGTCACCGCCCTCGTCTGCGCCGCCGTCGCCGCCACCACCGGCACCCGGCCCGAGCTCGGCGCCTGGCTGCTGCTCGCGCCCTTCGGGGTGCTGCTCGCCGTCGTGGACTTCACCGTGCACCGGCTCCCCGACGTGCTCACGCTGCCGCTCGCCGGCGCCGCGCTCGCGCTGCTCGGAGCGGTCACGCTGGTGCCCGAGCAGGGCGGGTCGTGGTCAGGGGCGCTCTACGGGGCGCTCGCGTTGGCGGGCGCGTACTTCGTGCTCTTCCTCATCAACCCCAACGGCATGGGCTTCGGCGACGTGAAGCTGGCCCTGTCCCTCGGCGCCGTGCTCGGCTGGTACGGGTGGGGCGTGCTGCTGCTCGGGACCTTCGCCGGGTTCCTGCTGGCCGCGCTGTACGGGGCGGGTCTTGTGATCGCCCGGCGGGCCGGCCGCAAGACGGCGATCCCGTTCGGGCCGTTCCTGCTCGCGGGCGCGTTCGTGGGACTGCTCCTCGGCGGCTACGCCGCTTGAGCCCACGTCGGGCGGCGGATCGTGCTGGCGTACGCTGGCTTGGTCCGTCCACAACCCTTACGAAAGGGACGCCCCGGTGACCGAGAAGGCCGACCTTCAGTCCGTCCTCGACCGTGCCGCCGCAGGTGGGCGGATCAGCGAAGAAGAGGCGCTCGTCCTCTACCGCGACGCCCCGCTGCACGCGCTCGGCGCCGCCGCCGACGCCATCCGCCGCCGTCGCTACGCCGGTACGGAGCACATCGCGACGTACATCATCGAGCGCAACATCAACTACACGAACGTCTGCGTGACGGCCTGCAAGTTCTGCGCCTTCTACGCCGCCCCGAAGGACACCAAGAAGGGCTGGAGCCGCGACCTCGACGACATCCTGCGCCGCTGCGCGGAGACCGTCGAGCTGGGCGGCACCCAGGTGATGTTCCAGGGCGGCCACCACCCGGACTACGGCGTCGAGTACTACGAAGAACACTTCGCCGCGATCAAGAAGAACTTCCCGCAGCTCGTCATCCACTCCCTCGGTGCCTCCGAGATCGAGCACATGGCCCGCATCTCGAAGGTGTCCGCCGAAGAGGCGATCCGGCGCATCCACGCCGCCGGGCTCGACTCCTTCGCCGGCGCCGGTGCCGAGCTGCTCCCGGCCCGCCCCCGCAAGGCCATCGCCCCGCTCAAGGAGAGCGGCGAGCGCTGGCTGGAGATCATGGAGATCGCGCACGGCCTGGGTGTCGAGTCGACGTCCACGATGCTGATGGGCACCGGCGAGACCAACGCCGAGCGCATCGAGCACCTGCGCATGATCCGCGACGTACAGGACCGGACGGGAGGCTTCCGGGCCTTCATCCCGTACACGTACCAGCCCGAGAACAACCACCTCAAGGGCCGCACCCAGGCGACGATCTTCGAGTACATCCGCATGATCGCCATCGCCCGGATCTTCCTCGACAACGTCGCGCACATCCAGGGTTCCTGGCTGACCACCGGCAAGGAGGCCGGCCAGCTCACCCTGCACTACGGCGCGGACGACCTCGGCTCGGTGATGCTGGAGGAGAACGTCGTCTCGTCGGCGGGCGCCAAGCACCGCAACAACCTCCGCGAGATGATCGAGATGATCCGCACGGCGGACCGGGTCCCGGCCCAGCGCGCCACGACGTACGAGCACCTCGTGGTGCACGACGACCCGGCGAACGACCCGGTCGACGACCGCGTCGCCTCGCACATCTCCTCCACGGCGATCGAGGGCGGCACGGCCCACCCGGAGCTGAAGCTCCTGGCCGCCAACTGAGGCCCCGTTGCTGACACTTCACGTCGCCGAGCACACGCCGGAGACGGCGGTCCTGGTCGAGGGGGCGGCCGTCGCCGCGGTCGGCCCGTACGACGAGCTGGCCGCGGCTCACCCCGCGGCCCGCGTCCGTCACTGGCCCGGCATCCTGACCCCCGGACTCCTCAACCCGTACGGGCCCGAGCTCCTGGAGGCCACGTACCACCCCGACCCGCGCGAGGCGGACCGCCTCGGCACGGAGCCCATCGGCGGGGAACGGGCGGCGGCGCTCTTCCGCACGGACCCGTCCCGGCTGGGGGCGAGCGCCCGCCGCGGCGTCCAGCGCCTGTTCGCGCACGGCACGGTGGCGATCGCGGGTGAACTCCGCGCCCGCCCCGTGCTCGACACCGTCCGCAGGGCGGGCCTGGCGATCGGCAGGCGCCCGGAGCGGCTGCGGGGCCCCGTGTCCCTGTCACCGACCCCCCTGGTCCTCCTGCCCCCTCTGACGGAGGGCGCCCCGGCCCGCTTCGCGATCTTCGACGTGACCGACCGGACCGAGCTGGTCCGACAGGGCGCGACGACGTGCGTGGCAACGGTGCTCGCGGGCCGCATGGTGTTCAGGGCCCGCTGAGGGCCCCGTAAGGGGCGCGGGGAACTGCGCGAGCAACCCCGACATACCCGCAGACGAGAGACGGCCTTATCAAGGGGCGCGGGGAACTGCGCGAACGGCCACGACGACCCGCACCCGCTGCCGGGCCAGGGCGAGGCAGGCCGCCGCCAAGGGAGAGGACCGGCCTGCCACAATGGCCGGGTGACCCGAGCCACCCTGGACAAGCAGCCGCACGAAGTCGCCACCATGTTCGACGACGTGGCGGAACGCTACGACCTCACCAACGACGTGCTCTCCCTCGGCCAGGCCCGCCTCTGGCGCAAGGAGGTCGCGAAGGCGGTCGACGCGCGCCCCGCGCAGAAGATCCTCGACCTCGCCGCCGGCACCGCCACCTCCTCCCAGCCGTTCGCGCGGGCCGGCGCCTACGTCGTGCCCTGCGACTTCTCCCTCGGCATGCTCCGCGTCGGCAAGCAGCGCCACCCGTGGATGCCGTTCACGGCGGGCGACGGCACGAAGCTGCCGTTCAAGGACGACACCTTCGACGCCGTCACCATCTCCTTCGGGCTGCGCAACATCCAGGACACGGACGCCGCGCTGAGCGAGCTGTACCGCGTGACGAAGCCCGGCGGCCGCGTCGTGATCTGCGAGTTCTCGCACGCGACGTGGGGGCCCTTCCGCACGGTCTACGAGGAGTACCTGATGCGCGCGCTGCCGCCGGTGGCCCGCGCGGTCTCCTCCAACCCGGACGCGTACGTCTATCTCGCCGAGTCGATCCGCAGCTGGCCCGACCAGCCCGCGCTCGCCGCGCGGCTGACGGACGCGGGCTGGTCGAAGGTGGCCTGGCGCAACCTCACGGGTGGCGTCGTCGCGCTGCACCGAGGGTTCAAGCAGGCCTGACCGGACGGCGCCGCGCGCCCCGCCACGTAACGCTTCAGTTGAGAACAGGGATCCCGCTCCGACGGGAACCAGCAGCCGGGCAAGATATGTCCGTTGTAACGACCCGAGCACATCCTTATGCGGCTCTTACGGGTCGGTTCTGTTGCTGGTGAACTGTGAACTCCTGGACTGACGGAGCGATTCGATGGCGTCGTACTGCCCACACTGCGGGGCTCCCGCTCCCGATGAGGCCCGCTTCTGCATGAAGTGCGGCAAGGAACGCCTGCCGGAGCCGACGGCTCCACCGCAGGCGCCGCCCGCCCCGACGGGGGCGCCCGCGGCGGCGGGGGCGCCCGCGGCGGCGGTCCCCGCGGCGCCCGCCGCACCACCCGCGCCCGCGCACACGCCGGCCCCCACGCCGGCGCTCCCGCCGGTCCCTGCGCCGGCCGTCCCGGCTGCCCCGGCCGCCCCTACGGGACCCTCACCCGTCGGCGCCTTCTTCGGGCGTACGTTCCGTTCGGGCTGGGCCGGAGCCGCGCAGGCCGCGCTGTGGCCGGTCGCGCTGCTGCTGGTCGGGGCCGTCGCGCTGGCGATCCCGGGGTACGGGCAGGGCGACGACCCGGTCGTCGGCTTCGGCGAGAGGATGCGGATCGCCCTCGCGCTGCTGCTCCAATCGGTCGGCGGTGGCTTCGAGTTGAGCGGCAGCGACCAGCAGCCCGGCTTCGGTGGCTCCAGCGGCTCCAGCGGCTCCAGCGGCTCCGACGGCCTGGGCCTCGGCTCGGACACCTCAGGTCTCCCGGACACTTCAGGTCTCCCGGACACTTCAGGTCTCCCGGACACCTCCGGCTTCCCGGGAGCCTCGGACTCCTCCCTCGAAGGCTCCTTCGCCCTGCACTTCGCCCCGCTCACGGTGACCGTGCTGTGGGTCCTCGCGCTCTACATCGGCGTCCGCGTACAGCGCACCCGCCTCGTCACGCGGGCCGGCGGACACGAGGGCCGCACCGCCGGACTCGAAGCGGCCGTCCGCACCTCGCTCCTGGTGACCGCGGGCGTCCTCGCCCTCGCGCTGTTCGCGCAGCCCGAGATCGAGGGCATCGAGCTCTCCTCGTCCCCGGTGCTCGCCGCGCTCGGCGCGCTGCTGCTCGGACTCGCCGTCTCCGCCGGGGTGTTGCACCGCCCCGACCGTTCGCACTGGGTGGCGGCGCGCCCCGGCGCGCAGTCCTTCCTGCGCGCTGCCGGCGCCGCGGTACGCGCCCTCGCCGTCGTCCTCGCGCTCTGCTCGGTCGTCGCCTTCATCAGCCTCACCCAGATCGACGACCTGGCCGAACTCACCGACCTCGACGACTCCGACATCTCACCGCTCCTGGTCGCGCTGCTCATCCTGCCCAACCTCGCCGTCACGGCGCTCGGCATCGGCTGGGGCGCCGGCGCGGAGGCGTCGGTGAGCGGCAGCAGCTCGATGTACGGAAGCGCGCACGAGAGCCGGTCCTTCGGCCTCTCCGAACTGGGTGACGTCACCAACGACTGGGCGATCGTGGGGGCGTTGGCCCTCGGCCTGGTCTGCGCGCTGACCCTCGGCGTGTACGCGGCCCGGCGCTGCGTGGGCCGGGGCGAGGCACTGCTCGCGGCCGGTGTCTTCTTCGGTCTGGTGCTGCTGCTCGCCGGGTTCAGCGGAATCGGGGTCGACCTGTCCGGCCAGGCGCTGGGCGGGGGTTCGGCGTTCGGCGGGTCCGGCGCCGGCGGCAAGGGCGGCTTGGACCTGGGGATCAGCCTCCCTGAGGTGCTGCTGTTCGGGCTGCTGTGGATCGTCCCGGCGGCGCTGGTGGGGCCGTTCCTGCTGCAGATGACGGGACAGCGGGGTGCGGGCCCGATCGTCCCCGCGGTTCCCCTGTACGCGCCTCCTGTTACGGGTACGGGTACGGGCACCGCTCCCGGCGGCGCGGCGGAGACGGAGAGCACCGAGGCGACCCCCGCCGACACGGACTCCGCGGACGCAGACTCCGCCGACGCGGACGCAGACGCCGCCGAGGCCACCCCGGTCGACGCCACCCCGGTCGCGTACGCCCCCACGCAGACGGCCCAGAGCCTCCCGGGCACGCCCACCATGACCAGCACCCCGAGCGCCCCCAACCCCCCTGGCACGCCCGGCACGCCCGGCACACCCGGCACGCCCAGCGCCCCGGCCTCGCCCACCCCGGCGTACGCCTACCCCCACCCGCACTCCCCGGGCGCCGTCCCCGCGTACAGCCCCCAGGGCCCCGGAACCCCGCACACCGTCCAGATCGGACAGCAGCCGGGCGGCGCCGCGTCCCGTGGGCGGACGAGTGTCTGGGTGGCCACGATCGCCGTGGCGGTCGTCGTCGGTGGCGGCGCGACCGCCGGGATCCTGCTCTGGCAGAACGCCGAGGGCGACTCGTCCGACAACGAGGGCAAGGACGGCCGGCCCTCGGTCAGCCGGTCCGACGAGCCGAGCGGCGCGCCGAGCGCGAGCCCGAGCCCGTCGGCGCAGAGCCCGAGCTCGGACCCGAGCGCCAGCACCGACACCGACACCGACACGAGCGGCGCGGCGGTGCCCGCGGGAACCGAGCGGGTGACCGACCCCGAGGGCTTCTCCTTCGCCGTGCCGGAGGGATGGAGCCGGCAGTCCGTCAACCCCGAGCGACCCGGACAGATCACCTATGCGGGGTCGAGCGGGCGGGAGGAGTTCCTCGTCGGCGTCGTCACGGACGCGCCCTACACTTCGTACGAGAACTTCAAGAACATCGAGAAGCACACCAAGTCCGCCCCGGACAAGTCCGACTACCAGCGGATCAGCCTGGAGAAGAACACCTTCGAGGGGCGGGACGGGGCGTTCTGGGAGTACACATACACCGACGCGTCAGGCCGTACGATCCATGCCCGCAACCAGAGCTACATCGCGGAGAACGGCACGGAGTACGCGATCCAGCTGTCCTGGCGCGAGGACTTCTGGCCCGCGGGCGAGGGCGCGACGACGCACACCACCGCGCTCGACACCTGGCAGCTCACGGACTGAGCGCGCGGGGCGGGTGCCACGGGCGCGGGGGGGGGGGGGGGGGGGGGGAGGGGGTGGGGGGGGGGGGGGGGGGGGGGGGGGGGGGGGGGAGTACCCCCATACAAGCAGG
>NZ_JBVIZY010000002.1:0-871662 GCF_055591085.1 Streptomyces sp. NPDC041713 | reverse complement strand
AGGAGCTCCTGCGAGGCAATTCGGGGCTTGCGTAGCCCGTGTCCCCTCCCTCCCCCCCCCCTCCCCCCCCCCCCCCCCCGCGCCCGTAGGGGAGAGGCCTTACGGCAGCCTCACCGCAGCACGAGCCGGAAGCAGTGGGCCACCCGTCGCGACGCGTCGTCCCCCGGGATGCGCGGGGGAGTGGTGAAGGTCTCGGCGCGCTCCATGCCGAGCCGCCGGGTCACCGCGATGGAGCGTTCGTTGCCGGCGTCGACCATCGCCACCACGCTCGGCACGCCCGCCGCACGCAGCCGTTCGACGGTGGCCCGCGCGGCCGCCGACGCGTACCCCTTGCCCCAGGCCGCGCGGGCGAACCGCCAGCCGATCTCGATCTCGCCGGTCGGACCCCAGTCCCGGGGCCAGGGCTGGGCGCCCGCGAAACCGATGGGCGTGCCGCCCTCGTCGAGCACGGTCCACAGGCAGTAGCCCCGTTCGGCGTCGTGTCTGCGCTGGCGGGCGGTCAGCTCCTCGTACATCGAGAGCTCCGCGGAGGAGCCGCCGAAGAACTCCATGACCTCGGGGTCGTCGAAGAGCCGGTGCCAGACGAAGGCGTCCTCGTGGGTGGGCACGCGCAGCTCCACGGCGGGGAGGAGCGGGGCGGGCAGGGTATCGGTCTGCTCGGTCACGTGTGGCCCTTCGGCTGGCTGATCAGTACCGCCTCATAGACTGCCCATATCCCGTGCCGGTCGGCACACAGATTTCGAGCCTTGGGGAGAACCCGCCGTGACCGAGCCCCTCTCCGAACATTCCGCGGACGTGATCGTCGTCGGCGCCGGCCCCGCCGGTTCGACGACGGCGTACTACCTGGCGAAGGCCGGACTCGACGTACTGCTTCTCGAGAAGACCGCGTTCCCACGGGAAAAGGTCTGCGGTGACGGGCTCACCCCGCGCGCCACCAAGCAGCTGGTGTCGATGGGGATCGACATCTCCGAAGAGGCGGGCTGGCTGCGGAACAAGGGCCTGCGCATCATCGGCGGCGGCGTACGGCTCCAGCTGGACTGGCCGGAACTCGCCTCCTTCCCCGACTACGGCCTCGTGCGCAAGCGCGACGACTTCGACGAGCAGCTGGCCCGGCAGGCGCAGAAGGCGGGCGCCCGCCTGTACGAGCGCTGCAACGTCGGTGAGCCGGTCATCGACGACCGGACCGGCCGCATCACCGGCGTGCACGCCAAGATGGGCGAGGAGAAGACCCCGGTCACCTTCCACGCCCCGCTCGTCGTCGCGGCCGACGGCAACTCCTCGCGGATCTCGCTGGCCATGGGCCTGCACCGCCGCGAGGACCGCCCGATGGGTGTGGCGGTCCGCACGTACTTCACCTCGCCCCGCCACGACGACGACTACCTGGAGTCGTGGCTGGAGCTGTGGGACCGCCGCGGGCCCGGCGAGGACCGGCTGCTGCCCGGCTACGGCTGGATCTTCGGCATGGGCGACGGCACGTCCAACGTCGGCCTCGGCATCCTCAACTCCTCGAAGGCGTTCCGCGAGCTCGACTGGCGCGAGGTCCTCAAGGCGTGGTGCGCCTCGATGCCGGAGGACTGGGGCTACACCCCGGAGAACATGACGATGCCGATCCGCGGGGCCGCCCTGCCGATGGCGTTCAACCGTCAGCCGCACTACACCAAGGGCCTGATGCTCGTCGGCGACGCGGGCGGCCTGGTGAACCCCTTCAACGGCGAGGGCATCGCGTACGCCATGGAGTCCGGCCAGATCGCCGCGGACGTCATCGTGCAGGCCCACGCGCGTGCGACGCCCGCCCAGCGCGAACTGGTCCTGCAGAACTATCCGAAGACCCTCAAGGAGGTCTACGGCGGCTACTACACGCTGGGCCGCGCCTTCGTGAAGCTCATCGGCAACCCGAAGGTCATGAAGATCGCCACCCAGCGCGGCCTGACCCACCCGATCCTGATGAAGTTCACCCTGAAAATGCTGGCCAACCTGACGGACCCGACGGGCGGCGACGCGATGGACCGGATCATCAACGGGTTGAGCAAGGTGGCGCCGCGTTCGTGATCATTCGGGGCGACGTGCGGTCGCTCGAGTTGTGACGCGCCTGTGCCTACGGGACGACGGTCTTCGTCCCGTAGGCACGTCGCATTGCGAACTGGCCTGCTGCCCCCGGTCCGCTCACCCGGCGCGAATGCTGCCTCCGGGACGGGCCACGTGTTGGCTCTCGTGTGCCCTGAGTATCCGTACTCAGGCACCGCCGACGCCTCGCCACTACGGTCACGGTAGTTGGCAATGTCGATGACGACGCTGCCGGCGTTCCTCCGAGTCCGAACGAAACATCGCACTGATTACGTCCGGCAATTCGGACGAAATCAGCCGGGAGCAGCCATGGCGAGGAAAGTCCGCAGCATCCCTCTGCTCGCTGTCGCGGCCTGCATTGCCGCTTCTGCGTGCAGTGCGGACGGAGACTCCTCGGAGGGGGCCGTGAAAGTTCCGCAGAACGAATCCGCCAAGGACACCATGCAGGAAGCGGCGGAGCATCAGGACAACATGCTCGACGCGACGCTGAACGCGATCAAGCCCGAACTCCACTGGACGCACGGTGCGACCACCACGGGGAGCTGCGACGTAACCCGCCGTCGGGTAGCGATGACCATGGTCTCCGAGGCGCGGCGTGGGAATCTGCTGGGCGTGGTGCAGCGGTCGTGGGAGAAGCGCGGGTACGCCATCACGTCGGTGAACAAGAGCCGCAAGTTCCCCGCGATCTTCGCCGAGACGAGGGACGGCTTCGGGATCTCCGTGAGCGTCGGCGGGGAGGGGCAGTTCACCTTCGCGGCCGACTCTCCCTGCGTCAAGGAGTCAGATGTCGCCGAGCCCACCACGCAAGCCAACGGCCGCGATGAAAAGTATCCGATTCCTCGTCCCAACGTCCGCTCCGACTTCTGGTCGTCGGAGACCCCGGCTTCGTCCAAGTGACGCCGGAACAGCCGCGCGGCACGGTGCTTCCGGCAGCGCTTCCGACAGATCCGTAATAGCCGATTTGCTCCGCCGCCGGACGCGGAGGCACGCTGGCCGCATGATTTTCATCGCCGTCAAGTTCACCGTCCGCCCCGAGCACAGCGACAGCTGGATCGCGCGGACCGCCGCGTTCACCGACGCCACCCGCGCGGAGCCGGGCAACGTCTTCTTCGAGTGGTCCCGTTCCGTGGAGGACCCGAATCAGTTCGTGCTTCTGGAGGCCTTCGCCGACGGGGACGCGGGCGCCGCGCACGTCAATTCCGACCACTTCAAGGCCGGCCTGGATACGATGGGTGAGCTGATCGCCTCCGTGCCGCAGATCGTGAACACCGAGATCGAGGGCGACGGTTGGTCCGCGATGGCGGAGCTGACGCCGAAGAACGCCTGAGCGGCGTTCTCAGGACATGCCGAGGGCCGGAACCCCCCACGGGGAGTTCCGGCCCTCGGTCGTGGCTCCAGGAGGCCGTCAGAGGACGCGCACGGCGCCCGAGGCCGGGTAGCCCGACAGGTCCTGGATGACAACGCCCTTGCCGGGGTT
Organism: Streptomyces sp. NPDC041713; assembly: GCF_055591085.1. Classification (NCBI taxonomy): domain Bacteria; kingdom Bacillati; phylum Actinomycetota; class Actinomycetes; order Kitasatosporales; family Streptomycetaceae; genus Streptomyces; species Streptomyces sp. NPDC041713. The sequence goes on along the minus strand of NZ_JBVIZY010000002.1, from coordinate 868,121 downwards.
GGCGGCGTCCAGGTACTGGCCGCCACCGATGTAGACGCCGACGTGGTACGCGGAGCCCTTGCCGCCCCAGTACAGGATGTCGCCGACCTGCAGGTTCGAGGTGCCGACCTCGGTGCCCATCGTCGACTGGTCCTGCGAGACGCGCGGGAGGTCCACGCCCGCCTGCTTGAACGCGGCCTGCACGAGGCTGGAGCAGTCCCAGGCGTTCGGGCCCGAGGCGCCCATCACGTAGGCGTCGCCGAGCTGCGCCTTGAGGAAGCTGATGACCGTGCCGACGCTGCCGCTGGCCGGAGCGGGCGCGTCCGAGGTGTCCGAGGCGGCGGACGTGGACTGCGTCGAGAGCGTCGTGCGCTCGGAGGAACGCGAGGCGCGCTCCTCCTCTGCCTTCTTCGCCGCGGCGGCCTTGGCCTTGCGCTCGGCCTCGGCCTTCTTCTCGGCCTTGGCCTGGTCTTCCTTGGCCTGCTTGGCGGCCTTGGCGGCGGCGGCGTCCTGCTCGGCGCGCGACTCGTAGGAGTCGGCGGCCTGCTGGGTGGCGTCGGCCGACTGCGCGATCTGGGCGGACAGATCGGCGGTCAGGGTGGGCATTTCGATGGTCTCGGACACCGGCTCGGCCGCGTTCGCCGTACCGGCCGCCGCGGCCACTGCCAGGGTGCTGAGGACGCCACCGGCAACTCCGGCGCGCAGGGCGATCTTCGACGCGCTGCGACGGGGCTTCCGGTGGCTGGGTATGTGAGCGGTGTGGGACATGAGAACAACCGCTATCAGGGACACACGGTTCCCTTCAAGAAACGTGTGCTGCGCCACAGTTGTGAATTCAGGACGTGAATCCCGGGCGTGTCGCTTCTTATTGACGCCGTAACGGGCAATGCGGACAGCGCTGATCACGCCTGTGATCATTGGTTTTCTGCGATACGTCCGAATTGCCCACGGTCTACCACCCGTTGAGCCGGTTGGCCAAGCCCGGCATATTCGGGGAAGTTGCCCGTGTGGCACAGGTCACACAAGGGTGCCGTTGGGGATCTCCCTGAGATCTCGCTGAGACATCCCTGAGATCTCCCGTAGTTTTCGGCGCCGTTCGGCGGAGGCCGGGTGCCCGGGGTGCGGCGGCCCGGTGCCGGAGATGTGTGCGTCGTGGGGGTCGCGTGAGCCGGCGTTCGCCGCGGCCGCTTGCCGCCGGCCGTGAGAGGTGAGGGGCCGTTAGGGATGGGCGGCCGCGAGAGAGGGCCCGCGCTCGTGAATCGGCGCACGCGTCCACATCCGTCCCCACCCGTGCCGCCAAAGTGTGAACGCGGATCCCCTATCAAGCGAGCGAGTCCAGCGCCAATTTGCCTGTACCCGCCACCCCTTGATAGTGCAACACCCCTTTCACCAGCGATGACGCGCTGAGATGTCACCACTGGTGATCACTCAGGCGCTTCGCGTACGAAGATCACCGCTCATCCGACTTCATGATCCTTCGTCAGGTGGTGGAGATCACAAAGCCGTTGTCGCACCCCGTGTCGCAGATCACAGACCGGCGGGCATAAGATGCGGGGCAGTTGGGCTTGTGACCTGCTTCACATGTAAGCGATCTTCGATGGGACGCAGGGATCGGTCCGACGCAACCGCCAACAGTCAGTGCCGACTGAGAGGAGCGAGGAGCGTGAACGCCTATGCGCCCATCCTCGTGCTGGGAGCCCTCGGGGCAGGCTTTGCGATCTTCTCCGTGGTCATGGCCACGCTTATCGGTCCAAAGCGGTACAACCGCGCGAAGCTAGAGGCCTATGAGTGCGGCATCGAGCCGACGCCGACGCCGGCAGGCGGCGGGCGATTCCCCATCAAGTACTACCTGACGGCGATGCTCTTCATCGTCTTCGACATCGAGATCGTCTTCCTCTATCCCTGGGCCGTCACCTTTGACGCCCTCGGGATGTTCGGGCTCGTGGAGATGCTGCTCTTCGTGCTCACCGTCTTCGTTGCCTACGCGTACGTATGGCGGCGCGGCGGCCTGGAATGGGACTAAGGGTCTGAGGGGTCAAAGAGCATGGGACTCGAAGAGAAACTGCCGAGCGGATTTCTGCTGACCACCGTCGAGCAGGCCGCGGGCTGGATGCGGAAGTCCTCCGTCTTCCCCGCCACGTTCGGCCTCGCCTGCTGCGCCATCGAGATGATGACGACCGGCGCGGGACGGTACGACATGGCGCGCTTCGGCATGGAGGTCTTCCGCGGCTCACCGCGCCAGGCCGACCTGATGATCGTGGCGGGCCGGGTGAGCCAGAAGATGGCGCCGGTGCTGCGGCAGGTCTACGACCAGATGCCCCATCCCAAGTGGGTGATTTCCATGGGGGTTTGCGCATCATCGGGCGGGATGTTCAACAATTACGCAATTGTGCAGGGTGTGGACCATGTAGTCCCGGTTGACATCTATTTGCCGGGCTGTCCGCCGCGCCCCGAGATGTTGTTGGACGCGATTCTCAAGCTCCACGAGAAGATCCAGAACACCAAGCTCGGCGTGAACGCGGAAGAAGCGGCCCGTGAGGCGGAGGAGGCGGCCCTCAAGGCGCTCCCCACCATCGAGATGAAGGGGCTGCTGCGGTGAGCGACGCGCACGACGAGCACCCGAACGGCAACGGCGTACCGGCCCCGCGCGACGAGACCGGCGAGGTCATCGGCGTCCGCAGGGGCATGTTCGGCGCCTCGGGCGGCGGCGACACCTCCGGCTACGGCGGGCTCGTACGGACCATCACGCTGCCCGGCGCGACCTCGCGCCCCTACGGCGGCTGGTTCGACGAGACCGCGGACGAACTGGAGGGCGCCCTCGAGGAGCAGGGCCTCGTCCCGGAGAACGCGATCGAGAAGACCGTCGTCGACCGGGGCGAGATCACCTTCCACATCGCGCGCGAGCACCTTGTCCGCGTCGCCCAGACCCTGCGCGACGACCCGGCCCTGCGCTTCGAGCTCTGCACGGGCGTCAGCGGCGTGCACCTCCCCGGCGACAAGGGCCGCGAGCTGCACGCCGTCTACCACCTGCGCTCGATCACCCACAACCGGCTGATCCGCCTGGAGGTCACCGCCCCCGAGGCCGATCCGCACGTGCCCTCGCTGGTGAAGGTCTACCCGACCAACGACTGGCACGAGCGCGAGGCGTACGACTTCTTCGGCCTGGTCTTCGACGGCCACCCGGCGCTCACGCGGATCATGATGCCGGACGACTGGCAGGGATTCCCGCAGCGCAAGGACTACCCCCTCGGCGGCATCCCCGTCGAATACAAGGGCGCCCAGATCCCGGCTCCGGACCAGCGGAGGTCGTACACCTGATGTCCACTCCCCAGGGGACTTCCCCCGCTTCGCCTCGCGAGACGACCGAAGGGACCGTCTACACGGTCACCGGCGGCGATTGGGACGAGGTCGTCCGCTCCGCCGCCAAGGCCGACGACGAGCGCATCATCGTCAACATGGGCCCGCAGCACCCGTCCACGCACGGCGTGCTCCGGCTCATCCTGGAGATCGAGGGCGAGACCGTCTCCGAGGCCCGCTGCGGCATCGGCTATCTGCACACCGGGATTGAGAAGAACCTCGAATACCGCACGTGGACGCAGGGCACGACGTTCGTCACGCGCATGGACTACCTGACGCCGTTCTTCAACGAGACGGCGTACTGCCTCGGGGTCGAGAAGCTCCTCGGCATCGAGGACCAGATCCCGGACCGCGCCTCGGTCATCCGCGTGCTCCTCATGGAGCTCAACCGCCTCTCCTCGCACCTGGTGTGCATCGCCACCGGCGGCATGGAGCTCGGCGCGACGACGATCATGATCTACGGCTTCCGCGATCGTGAACTCGTTCTCGACCTCTTCGAACTCATCACCGGCCTGCGCATGAACCACGCGTACGTCCGCCCCGGCGGACTCGCCCAGGACCTGCCGCCCGGCACGGTGGACCAGCTGCGCGAGTTCGTGAAGAAGATGAAGAAGAACATCCCCGAGTACGACAAGCTCGCCACCGGGAACCCCATCTTCAAGGCCCGCATGCAGGACGTCGGCTATCTCGACCTCGCGGGCTGCATGGCGCTCGGCGCCACCGGCCCGGTCCTGCGCTCCGCCGGACTCCCGCACGACCTGCGCAAGACGCAGCCCTACTGCGGTTACGAGAACTTCGAGTTCGACGTCCCGACCGCCGACACCTGCGACTCCTACGGACGCTTCCTGATCCGCGTCGAGGAGATGCGGCAGTCGCTGCGCATCGTCGAGCAGTGCATCGACCGGCTCGCCCCCGGCCCGGTCATGGTCGAGGACAAGAAGATCGCCTGGCCGGCCCAACTGGCCCTCGGCCCGGACGGTCTCGGCAACTCGCTCGACCACATCAAGAAGATCATGGGCACCTCCATGGAGTCCCTCATCCACCACTTCAAGCTGGTGACCGAGGGCTTCCGGGTCCCGCCGGGACAGACGTACACCGCGGTCGAGTCGCCCAAGGGCGAGCTCGGCGTGCACGTCGTCTCCGACGGCGGCACCCGCCCCTACCGGGTCCACTTCCGCGACCCGTCCTTCACCAACCTGCAGGCCATGGCGGCGATGTGCGAGGGCGGCCAGGTCGCCGACGTCATCGTCGCCGTCGCGTCCATCGACCCCGTGATGGGAGGCGTCGACCGGTGACCAGCACCCCCTCTTCCGAGCAGGGCACGGGCGTCAGCCTGGGCATGCCCCAACTGCCCGCCCCCGACTACCCGGCAGACGTACGGGCCAGGCTGGAGACGGACGCCAAGGACGTCATCGCCCGCTACCCCGACTCCCGCTCCGCGCTCCTCCCGCTGCTGCACCTCGTGCAGTCCGAGGAGGGCCATGTCACGCGCACCGGCATGCAGTTCTGCGCCGACGTGCTGGGCCTGACCACCGCCGAGGTCACGGCGGTCGCGACCTTCTACACCATGTACCGGCGCAAGCCCTCCGGCGACTACCAGGTCGGGGTCTGCACCAACACGCTCTGCGCCGTCATGGGCGGCGACGCGATCTACGACGAGCTCAAGCAGCACCTCGGCGTCGGAGACCACGGGGCCGATACGACTGCGGACGGCAAGATCACCCTTGAGCACATCGAGTGCAACGCCGCCTGCGACTTCGCCCCCGTGGTGATGGTCAACTGGGAGTTCTTCGACAACCAGACCCCCGAGTCCGCCAAGCGGCTCGTCGACGACCTGCGGGCGGGCGCCCCGGTCGCGCCCACGCGCGGGGCGCCGATCTGCACGTTCAAGGAGACCGCCCGGATCCTCGCGGGCTTCCCCGACGAGCGGCCCGGAGCCGTCGAGGCGACCGGCGGCGCGGGCCCGGCCTCCCTGATCGGCCTGCGCCTGGCCAAGGGCGAGGCCGCCCAGCCGCGCGTGGTCCACCCGCGCACGGGAGGCCCGCAGGACGAGACGCCCCCCGAGCACCTCAGCTCGCACGACGCACCGCAGCAGACCTCGGCATCCGACCCGGCGCACCCGGCAGGGCCCACCGCCGAGGAGGGGGAGTGATGACCTTGGCAGCCGAGATCAACAACGAGACCAGCCCGGAGAAGCTGCTCGCACCGGTCCTTTCGGCCTTCTGGGACGAGGAGAAGTCCTGGACGCTGGAGACCTACCGGCGGCACGAGGGGTACGAGGGCCTGCGCAAGGCGCTCGCCATGGACCCCGACGACCTCATCGCGTACGTGAAGGACGCGGGCCTGCGCGGCCGCGGCGGCGCGGGGTTCCCCACCGGGATGAAGTGGCAGTTCATCCCGCAGGGAGACGGCAAACCGCACTATCTGGTTGTCAACGCCGACGAGTCGGAGCCCGGAACCTGCAAGGACATCCCGCTCCTCTTCGCGAACCCGCATTCCCTCATCGAGGGGATCGTGATCGCGTGCTACGCGATCCGTTCGTCGCATGCCTTCATCTATCTGCGGGGCGAAGTCGTCCCCGTACTGCGGCGGTTGCACGAGGCCGTCCGCGAGGCCTACGCGGCGGGCTACCTCGGCCAGAACGTGCTGGGCAGCGGGCTCGATCTGGAACTCACCGTGCACGCGGGCGCGGGCGCGTACATCTGCGGTGAGGAGACCGCGCTGCTCGACTCGCTCGAAGGCCGCCGTGGTCAGCCGCGACTGCGTCCCCCCTTCCCTGCGGTCGCGGGCCTCTACGCGTGCCCCACTGTGGTGAACAACGTCGAGTCCATCGCATCCGTTCCCGCGATCCTCCAGCGCGGAAAGGACTGGTTCAAGTCGATGGGCAGCGAGAAGTCGCCCGGCTTCACGCTCTACTCGCTCAGCGGCCACGTCACCAGCCCCGGCCAGTACGAGGCGCCGCTCGGCATCACGCTGCGCCAGCTGCTCGACATGAGCGGCGGGATGCGCGCCGGACACCGGCTCAAGTTCTGGACGCCGGGCGGCTCCTCGACCCCGATGTTCACCGACGAGCACCTCGACGTCCCCCTCGACTACGAGGGCGTCGGCGCCGCCGGATCGATGCTCGGCACCAAGGCGCTGCAGTGCTTCGACGAGACCACGTGCGTCGTGCGGGCGGTGACCCGCTGGACGGAGTTCTACGCCCACGAGTCCTGCGGCAAGTGCACGCCCTGCCGCGAAGGGACGTACTGGCTGGTGCAGTTGCTCCGGGACATCGAGGCCGGCAAGGGCGTCATGGCCGACCTCGACAAGCTGAACGACATCGCCGACAACATCAACGGCAAGTCCTTCTGCGCCCTCGGCGACGGCGCGGCCTCGCCGATCTTCTCCTCACTGAAGTACTTCCGCGAGGAGTACGAGCAGCACATCACCGGCAAGGGCTGCCCCTTCGACCCGGCCAAGTCGACTCTCTGGGCCGACAGGCCCGCGGAAAGCGCGCAGGTGAACGCATGACAGTGACCACGAACAGCGCTCCCTCCGGGGGCGGGGAGGCGGCGGTCCCGCCGGAGGACCTGGTCTCGCTGACCATCGACGGCATCGAGATCAGCGTCCCCAAGGGGACGCTCGTGATCCGGGCCGCCGAACTGCTCGGCATCGAGATCCCGCGCTTCTGCGACCACCCGCTGCTCGACCCGGCCGGCGCCTGCCGCCAGTGCATCGTCGAGGTGGAGGGCCAGCGCAAGCCGATGGCGTCCTGCACCATCACGTGCACCGACGGCATGGTGGTGAAGTCGCAGCTGACCTCGCCCGTCGCGGAGAAGTCGCAGCGCGGCGTGATGGAGCTGCTGCTCATCAACCACCCGCTGGACTGCCCGGTCTGCGACAAGGGCGGCGAGTGCCCGCTGCAGAACCAGGCGATGCAGGTCGGCGACGCGGACACCCGCTTCGAGGGCAAGAAGCGGACGTACGAGAAGCCGGTGCCGATCTCCACCCAGGTGCTGCTCGACCGTGAGCGGTGCGTGCTCTGCGCGCGCTGCACCCGGTTCTCCAACCAGATCGCCGGCGACCCGATGATCGAGCTCATCGAGCGCGGCGCGCTCCAGCAGGTCGGCACCGGCGAGGGCGACCCCTTCGAGTCGTACTTCTCCGGGAACACCATCCAGATCTGCCCGGTCGGCGCGCTCACCTCGGCGGCGTACCGCTTCCGCTCCCGCCCCTTCGACCTGGTGTCGTCGCCCTCGGTGTGCGAGCACTGCGCGGGCGGCTGCGCGACCCGCACCGACCACCGGCGCGGCAAGGTCATGCGGCGGCTCGCGGCGGACGACCCCGAGGTCAACGAGGAGTGGCTGTGCGACAAGGGGCGCTTCGGCTTCCGGTACGCGCAGCGTCCCGACCGGCTGACCACCCCTCTGGTGCGCAACGCGGCGACGGGTGAACTGGAGCCCGCCAGCTGGCCCGAGGCCCTGGACGTCGCGGCCCGCGGTCTCGCGGCGGCGCGCGGCCGGGCCGGTGTCCTCACCGGCGGCCGGCTCACCGTGGAGGACGCCTACGCGTACAGCAAGTACGCGCGCGTGGCGCTCGACACCAACGACATCGACTTCCGCGCGCGCGTGCACAGCAGCGAGGAGGCCGACTTCCTGGCGGCCCGGGTGGCCGGGCGGGGCCGGGACCTCGACGGCAGCGGCGTCACGTACGCCCTCCTGGAGAAGGCGCCCGCGGTCCTGCTCGCCGGGTTCGAGTCCGAGGAGGAGGCGCCCGGCGTCTTCCTGCGGCTGCGCAAGGCCTGGCGCAAGCACGGCCAGCGCACCTTCTCCCTCGCGCCGTTCATGACCCGCGGCCTGGAGAAGGCGGGCGGCACGCTGCTGCCCGCGGCGCCGGGCACCGAGACCGAGTGGCTGGACGCGCTCGCCGCGGGCGTGGGCCTTCAGGCGCCGGGCACCGAGGCGTCCGACCTGCTGCGCGCCGAGGGCTCGGTCATCGTCGTCGGCGAGCGGCTCGCGGCCGTGCCCGGCGGGCTCACCGCCGCCGTACGGGCCGCCGCGGCGACCGGCGCCCGGCTGGCGTGGATCCCGCGCCGCGCGGGCGAGCGTGCCGCCGTCGAGGCGGGCGCCCTGCCGTCGCTGCTGCCCGGCGGCCGTCCGGCCACCGACCCGCGCGCGCGGGACGAGGTCGCGGCCGCCTGGGGCGTCGCCGAACTCCCGCACCGCTACGGCCGCGACACCGGCCAGATCGTCGAGGCCGCCGCGACCGGTGAGCTCGGCGCCCTGCTGGTCGCGGGCGTGGAGCTCGCCGACCTGCCGGACCCCACGCGCGCGCGTGCGGCGCTCGACGAGGTCGGGTTCCTGGTCTCCCTGGAGCTGCGGCCCAGTGAGGTGACGGAGCGCGCGGACGTGGTGCTGCCCGTCGCCGCGGTCGCCGAGAAGCCGGGCACCTTCCTCAACTGGGAGGGCCGGGTACGGATGTTCGACGCCGCGCTCAAGCCGGACCAGATGACGCGCAGGCTGGCGCCCACCGACGCGCGCGTCCTGCACATGCTGGCCGACGCGGGCGACATCCACCTCGGCCTGCCCGACCTGGTCACCCTGCGCCGCGAGGTGGAGCGGCTCGGCGGCTGGGACGGCCCGTACGCGAGCGAGCCCCTGGAGACGGCGGTCCAGCCGCCGCGGCCCGCCGCGGGCGAGGCAGTCCTCGCGGGGCACCGCATGCTGCTCGACCAGGGCCGCCTCCAGGACGGCGACGAGGCGCTGGCCGGTACGCGGCACGCGGCCCTCGCGCGCGTGTCGGCGGCCACCGCGGCCGAGGCGGGCGTGAAGGACGGCGACCTGCTCGCCGTCACCGGCCCGGCCGGGGCGAGTGAACTCCCGCTCCGGATCACTGAGATGCCCGACCGCGTGGTCTGGCTGCCGCTGAACTCGGCCGGGGGAGGCGTCACGTCGGACACCGGCGCGCGCCCCGGCGATCTCGTCCGCATCGGCCCGGCGGTCCTGCCGGAGCCCATCGAGGCCCCGGAGGTGACGTCGTGACGCACACGCTGGTACCGCTTGCGGCGGAGGACCTGTCCATGTTCGGCCGCGACCCCTGGTGGCTGGTCGTCGTCAAGGCGGTCTTCTGCTTCGCCTTCCTGATGGTGACGGTCCTGCTCGCCATCGTCTGGGAGCGCAAGGTCGTGGCCTGGATGCAGCTGCGCATCGGCCCCAACCGGAACGGCCCCTGGGGTCTGCTGCAGTCCCTCGCGGACGGCGTCAAGCTGATGCTCAAGGAAGACGTGATCGTCAAGCGCGCGGACAAGGTGGTCTACGTCCTCGCGCCGGTCGTCGCCGCGATCCCGGCCTTCATGGCGATCGCCGTGATCCCCTTCGGGCCCGCGGGCAACGAGGTGTCGATCTTCGGTCACCGCACCACGATGCAGCTCACCGACCTGCCGATCGCGATGCTCTACATCCTCGCGGTCGCCTCCGTCGGCATCTACGGCATCGTGCTCGCCGGCTGGAGCTCCGGATCGACGTACCCGCTCCTGGGCGGCCTGCGCTCCTGCGCGCAGATGATCTCGTACGAGATCGCGATGGGCGCGGCCTTCGCCTCGGTCTTCCTCTACTCCGGGTCGATGTCGACGTCCGCGATCGTGGAGGCGCAGGCGGACCGCTGGTACATCCTGCTGCTGCCCGTCTCGTTCATCATCTACATCATCACGATGGTCGGCGAGACCAACCGAGCGCCGTTCGACATGCCGGAGTCCGAGGGCGACCTCGTCGGTGGCTTCAACACCGAGTACTCCTCCATCAAGTTCGCGATGTTCATGCTCGCCGAGTACGTCAACATGGTCACCGTCTCGGCGGTCTCGGCCACGCTCTTCCTCGGTGGCTGGCGGGCCCCGTACCCGGTCAGCACCTTCTGGGAGGGCGCGAACCACGGCTGGTGGCCGATGCTCTGGTTCATCGTCAAGGTCCAGCTGCTGCTGTTCTTCTTCATCTGGCTGCGCGGCTCGCTGCCCCGCGTCCGCTACGACCAGCTGATGAAGCTCGGCTGGAAGGTCCTGATCCCGGTCTCGGTCGTCTGGCTGATGCTCGTGGCCACCGTCAGGGCGATGCGGAACGAGGACTACGAATTCACCTCGATCGCGCTCTATGTGGGCGGCGGCGTCATCGCACTCCTGCTGCTCTCCGTGGTCGTGGACATCTTCCGCGACAAGCGCGAGAAGGAAGCCGCCGCCGAAGAGGACCAGCCGGCCGCGTTCGACCCGATGGCGGGCGGATTCCCCGTGCCGCCGATGCCCGGCCAGAGCCTGCCACCCGTGCCGCGCCGACGCTCGCGCCAGGAGCGGGAGTTGATTGTCAGTGGTGGGACGGATACTCAAAGTGACGGAACCCGAAGTGAGGGAAAGGAGGCGTCCGATGGCTGAGTCGAACCAGGAGTCCCACGAGTCGAACCAATCGAACCAGGGGTTCCAGAACCCTGTCGCGGGCTTCGGCGTGACCTTCAAGGCCATGTTCAAGAAGCGGCTGACCGAGCAGTATCCGGAGCAGCAGAAGACCACCGCTCCCCGCTTCCACGGCAGGCACCAGCTGAACCGCCATCCGGACGGCCTGGAGAAGTGCGTCGGCTGTGAGCTCTGCGCCTGGGCCTGTCCCGCGGACGCCATCTACGTGGAGGGCGCGGACAACACGGACGAGGAGAGGTACTCGCCCGGCGAGCGGTACGGCCGCGTCTACCAGATCAACTACGCCCGCTGCATCCTGTGCGGACTGTGCATCGAGGCGTGCCCCACGCGCGCGTTGACGATGACGAACGAGTTCGAGCTGGCCGACACCAGCCGCGCGAACCTCATCTACACGAAGGAGCAGCTGCTCGCCGGCCTGGAGGAGGGCATGGTCGACAGCCCGCACTCGATCTTCCCCGGCACGGACGAGCAGGACTACTACCGCGGCCTGGTGACCGAGGCCGCGCCGGGCACGGTGCCCCAGGTCGCCGTCTCCAAGGGGGAGACGCCGCAGGAGGCCGCCTCGGACTTCGGCGACAGCGAGCCGGCGTCGGAGCAGGTGATCGGCCGATGACGCAGCTCGCCGCCTACTCCACCTCCACCGGCGAGGCCTTCCAGTTCTGGGTGCTCGGCACGGTCGCGGTGATCGGCGCCCTGTGCACCATCCTCATGAAGAAGGCCGTGCACAGCGCGCTCTGCCTGGCCGGGACCATGATCATCCTCGCGGTGTTCTACCTGGCCAACGGCGCGTACTTCCTGGGCATCGTGCAGATCGTGGTCTACACCGGCGCGATCATGATGCTCTTCCTCTTCGTCGTCATGCTCGTCGGCGTCACCGCGGCGGACTCCCTCACCGAGACCATCAAGGGCCAGCGCTGGCTGGCCCTGCTCTGCGGCCTCGGCTTCGCGGTGCTGCTCTTCGCGGGCATCGGCAACGCCTCGATGAAGGAGTTCAACGGCCTCGGCAAGGCGAACTCCGGTGGCAACGTGGAGGGTCTCGCCCAGCTCATCTTCACCAAGTACGTCTTCGCCTTCGAGATCACCGGCGCCCTGCTCATCACGGCGACGGTCGGCGCGATGGTGCTCACCCACCGCGAGCGCACGGAGCGCGCCAAGACCCAGCGCGAGCGGTCCGAGGAGCGCGTGCGCGCGGGCAAGCACCTGCCGCCGCTGCCCGCCCCGGGTGTGTACGCACGGCACAACGCCGTGGACATCGCGGGCCTGCTCCCCGACGGCACCCCGTCGGAGCTCACCGTCAACAAGACGCTGCGCGAGCGCGGCCAGATCCGCGACGTGTCGAACGAGGCGCTGGACGACCTGCGGGCGCTCGAACAGCGCTCCACCGACCGGCTTGAGCGGCCCGACCTGCGGCGGTCCGACGCCGGGCGTCCCGAGGCCGGGCGGACCGAGGAGGCGTCGAAGTGAACCCCGTCAACTACCTCTATCTCGCCGCCCTGTTGTTCACGATCGGTGCGACCGGCGTGCTCATCAGGCGGAACGCGATCGTGGTGTTCATGTGCATCGAGCTCATGCTCAACGCCTGCAACCTCGCGTTCGTCGCCTTCTCCCGGATGCACGGCAATCTCGACGGCCAGATCATCGCGTTCTTCACGATGGTCGTCGCCGCCGCGGAGGTCGTGGTCGGGCTCGCGATCATCGTGTCGCTGTTCCGTTCCCGCCACTCGGCCTCGGTCGACGACGCCAGCCTGATGAAGCTGTAAGGGGCTGAAAGTGGAGAACCTGATTGCGCTGCTCGTCGCGGCGCCACTGCTCGGAGCGGCCGTACTGCTGTGCGGCGGGCGGGCGTTGGACCGCGTGGGCCACTGGCTCGGCACGCTCCTCGCGGCTGCCTCCTTCGTCGTCGCAGCCGTGCTGTTCACCGACATGCTGGGCAAGGGCGCCGAGGAGCGCTCGCTGTCCCAGCACTTGTTCAGCTGGGTCCCCGTCGAGGGGTTCCAGGCGGACGTCGCCTTCCAGCTCGACCAGCTGTCGATGACGTTCGTCCTGCTGATCTCCGGAGTGGGCACCCTGATCCACGTCTACTCCATCGGGTACATGGAGCACGACGAGCGGCGCCGCCGCTTCTTCGGCTATCTGAACCTGTTCCTCGCGGCGATGCTCCTGCTGGTCCTCGCCGACAACTACCTGCTCCTGTACGTCGGGTGGGAGGGCGTCGGCCTCGCCTCGTACCTCCTGATCGGCTTCTGGCAGCACAAGCCCAGCGCGGCCACCGCGGCGAAGAAGGCCTTCCTGGTCAACCGGGTCGGCGATGTGGGCCTGTCGATCGCCATCATGCTGATGTTCACCACCTTCGGGACGTTCGCCTTCGGGCCTGTCCTGGACGCCACCGGTGACACCGGCGAGGGCAAGCTCACCGCCATCGGCCTGATGCTGCTGCTCGCCGCGTGCGGCAAGTCCGCGCAGGTGCCGCTGCAGTCCTGGCTCGGTGACGCGATGGAGGGCCCGACCCCGGTCTCGGCCCTGATCCACGCGGCCACGATGGTGACCGCCGGTGTCTACCTGATCGTCCGCTCCGGCGCGATCTTCAACGCGGCGCCGGACGCCCAGCTCGTCGTCACCGTCGTCGGAGCGGTCACGCTCCTCTTCGGTGCGATCGTCGGTTGCGCGAAGGACGACATCAAGAAGGCCCTCGCCGGGTCGACGATGTCGCAGATCGGCTACATGATCCTGGCCGCGGGCCTCGGCCCCGTCGGCTACGTCTTCGCGATCATGCACCTGGTGACGCACGGCTTCTTCAAGGCCGGGCTCTTCCTCGGCGCCGGCTCGGTCATGCACGGCATGAACGACGAGGTCGACATGCGGAAGTACGGCGGCCTCAGGAAGTACATGCCGGTCACCTTCGTGACCTTCGGCCTCGGCTACCTCGCGATCATCGGCTTCCCCGGGCTGTCCGGCTTCTTCTCCAAGGACAAGATCATCGAGGCCGCGTTCGCCAAGGGCGGCACGGAGGGCTGGATCCTCGGCTCGGCGGCGCTCCTGGGCGCGGCCGTCACCGCGTACTACATGACCCGCGTGATGATCCTGACCTTCTTCGGCGAGGAGCGGTGGCGCAACCGCGCGACGGCCTCCCCGGACCAGCCGGACGTCGAGCCCGCCGCGGAGCACCGCGGTGCGCACGACGAGCCGCACCCGCACGAGTCCCCGAAGTCCATGACCATCCCGATGATCGTGCTCGCCTTCGGCTCGGTGTTCGCGGGCGGGTTCTTCAGCATCGGCGACCGCTTCCTGCACTGGCTGGAGCCGGTCACCGGGCACGACCACGGCGACTCGCCGCTGAGCGCGGCCACGGTCACGGGCGCCACCATGGTGGTCCTCGTCATCGGCGTCGCCCTCGCCTACGTCCAGTACGGACGCCGGCCCGTCCCGGTCACCGCCCCGCGCGGCTCGCTGCTCACCCGTGCCGCCCGCCGCGACCTGCTCCAGGACGACTTCAACCACGTCGTCCTGGTCCGCGGCGGCGAGCACCTGACGCGGTCCCTGGTCTACGTCGACCACACCCTGGTCGACGGGGTCGTCAACGGCACGGCGGCTTCGGTCGGCGGCCTCTCCGGCCGGCTGCGCAAACTGCAGAACGGCTACGCCCGCTCCTACGCGGTCTCGATGTTCGGCGGCGCTGCGGTACTCATCGCCGCGACCCTGCTGATGAGGGCGGTCTGATACCGATGTCCTTTCCCCTGCTGACAGCGACGGCGGTCCTGCCCGCGGTCGGCGCGATCGCCACGGCAGCCGTTCCGGCCGCCCGGCGGTCCGCCGCCAAGTGGCTCGCCCTGCTCGTCTCGCTCGCCACGCTCGGCCTCGCGGTCGCCGTGCTCGTCCGGTTCGACCCGGACGGCGACCGCTACCAACTGACCGAATCGCACTCTTGGATCAAGGACTTCGGGGTGCGGTACGAGCTCGGGGTCGACGGTATCGGCGTCGCGCTCGTCGCGCTCACCGCGCTCCTGATCCCCTTCATCATCCTGGCGGGCTGGCACGACGCGGACCCCCTGGAGACGAAGTCGTCCCGCTGGCGCCCGACCCAGGGCTTCTTCGCCCTGATCCTGGGTGTCGAGGCGATGGTGATCATCTCGTTCGAGGCCACCGACGTCTTCCTCTTCTACATCTTCTTCGAAGCCATGCTCATCCCGATGTACTTCCTCATCGGCGGCTTCGGGGACCGCGCCCACGCGGGCACCGACGAGAACGCCTCGGCCCAACGCTCGTACGCGGCCGTGAAGTTCCTCCTCTACAACCTCGTCGGCGGCCTCATCATGCTGGCCGCGGTGATCGGGCTCTACGTGGTGGCCGGGAACTTCTCGCTGCAGGAGATCACCGAGGCCCGTGCCAACGGCACGCTGACCATGGCGACCAGCACCGAGCGGTGGCTCTTCCTCGGCTTCTTCTTCGCCTTCGCGGTGAAGGCGCCGCTGTGGCCGCTGCACACCTGGCTGCCGAACGCGATGGGCGAGTCCACCGCGCCGGTCGCCGTACTGATCACGGCCGTCGTCGACAAGGTCGGCACGTTCGCGATGCTGCGGTTCTGCCTAGGCCTCTTCCCCGAGGCGAGCAAGTGGGCGACGCCGGTCATCCTGGTCCTCGCCCTGATCAGCATCATCTACGGGGCGCTGCTCGCGGTCGGCCAGCGCGACATCAAGCGCCTGGTGGCGTACGCGTCGATCTCGCACTTCGGGTTCATCATCCTCGGCATCTTCGCGATGACCTCGCAGGGCCAGTCCGGCGCGACGCTCTACATGGTCAACCACGGCATCTCCACCGCCGCGCTGATGCTGGTGGCCGGCTTCCTGATCTCGCGGCGCGGCTCGCGGCTCATCGCCGACTACGGCGGGGTGCAGAAGGTCGCCCCGGTGCTCGCCGGCACCTTCCTGATCGGCGGCCTCGCCACCCTGTCGCTGCCCGGACTCGCGCCGTTCGTGAGCGAATTCCTGGTCCTCGTCGGCGCGTTCGCGCGCTACCCGGTGGTCGGGATCATCGCGACCGTCGGCATCGTGCTCGCCGCGCTGTACACGCTGGTCCTGTACCAGCGGACGATGACGGGCCCGGTCAAGGCCGAGGTGTCGGCCATGCCCGACCTGCGGGTGCGTGAACTGGTCGTCGTCGCCCCGCTGATCGCGCTCCTGATCGGCCTCGGCGTCTACCCGAAGCCGCTCACCGACCTGGTGAACCCGGCGGTCAAGCACACGATGTCCGACGTCCAGAAGAAGGACCCCAAGCCCGAGGTGGAGGCGGCCAAGTGAGCGCATCAGCCGTCCACAGCCTGTGGACAACCGCGGCCGATCCCATCGACAAGATCGACGCACCCAACATCGAGTACGGACAGCTGTCGCCGACGTTGATCGTCATCGGCGCGGCCGTCATCGGAGTGCTCATCGAGGCCTTCGTCCCGCGCAAGTCCCGTTACTACGCCCAGCTGTTCGTCTCCGTGGTCGCGCTCGCCGCCGCGTTCGCCGCGGTCGTCGGGCTCGCGGCCCGCGGCTTCGGCACCACCAAGGCGCAGGTCGCCGCGATGGGCGCCATCGCGGTCGACGGCCCCGCGCTCTTCCTGCAGGGCACGATCCTGCTCACCGGCATCGTCGCGATCTTCACCTTCGCGGAGCGCCGTCTCGACCCGGTGGCGCACGGCAACCGCGTCGACTCCTTCGTCGCGCAGGCCGGCTCGGTGCCGGGCAGCGAGAGCGAACAGGCCGCCACCAAGGCCGGCTTCGCCACCACCGAGGTGTTCCCGCTGGCGCTCTTCGCCATCGGCGGCATGCTCGTCTTCCCGGCGGCCAACGACCTCCTGACGCTCTTCATCGCCCTTGAGGTCTTCTCCCTGCCGCTGTACCTGCTCTGCGCGCTCGCCCGCCGCAAGCGCCTGATGTCGCAGGAAGCCGCCGTCAAGTACTTCCTGCTCGGCGCCTTCGCCTCGGCGTTCACGCTCTTCGGCATCGCGCTCCTGTACGGGTACGCGGGCTCGGTGTCGTACGCGACGGTCGCGGACGTCGTCGAGGGCAACGTCAAGACCGTGGACCCGGCGCTCGCCGACACCATGGGCAACGACGCGCTGCTCCTGATCGGCGTGGCGATGGTGGTGATGGGGCTGCTCTTCAAGGTGGGCGCGGTGCCGTTCCACATGTGGACCCCGGACGTGTACCAGGGCGCCCCGACGCCGGTCACCGGCTTCATGGCGGCGGCGACGAAGGTGGCCGCCTTCGGCGCGCTCCTGCGGCTCCTCTACGTGGTCCTGCCGGGCCTGCGCTGGGACTGGCGGCCGGTGATGTGGGGCGTCGCGATCATCACGATGCTGGGCGGCGCGATCATCGCGATCACCCAGACCGACATCAAGCGGCTCCTGGCGTACTCGTCCGTCGCGCACGCCGGCTTCATCCTCGCCGGTGTGATCGCGACCACTCCGGACGGCATCTCCTCGGTCCTGTTCTACCTGGGCGCCTACTCCTTCGTGACCATCGGCGCCTTCGCCGTCGTCACCTTGGTGCGGGACGCGGGCGGCGAGGCCACGCACCTGTCCAAGTGGGCGGGGCTCGGCCGGCGGTCCCCGCTGGTCGCAGCGGTCTTCGCGGTCTTCCTGCTCGCCTTCGCCGGCATCCCGCTGACCTCCGGTTTCGCCGGGAAGTTCGCGGTCTTCAAGGCGGCGGCGGAGGGCGGCGCGGGCGGCCTCGTCGTGGTCGGTGTGCTGTCGTCGGCGGTCGCCGCGTTCTTCTACATCCGCGTGATCGTCCTGATGTTCTTCAGCGAGCCGAAGGCGGACGGCCCCACGGTCGCCGTGCCCTCGCCGCTGACGATGACGGCGATCGGCGTGGGCGTCGCGGTGACGCTGGTGCTGGGTGTGGCCCCGCAGTACTTCCTGGACCTCGCGAATCAGGCGGGGGTCTTCGTCCGGTAGCCCGGTTCCTTTAGCGCGGTTCCTTTAGCCCGGTTCCTTTTCGTACATGTGTTGCCGCCCGGCATCCCCAGCAGGGGTGCCGGGCGGTGGCCTGTGGATAACTGTCCGCGGTGTCGGTGCGGAGCCCTATCGTGGAGGCAGTGGTCGAGGCAGTGGCTGAGGCGGCGCGTACGGCGGGGGACAGGGCGATGGATGGGACCAGAGGCATGAGTGAGGTGACGGCGCCGGTATCGGCGTCGGACGTGGCGGCCGACGGCACGACCGGCGGTGCGGCCGACGGCATGACCGGTGGTGCGAGCGGTGGGCCGACCGGTGCCGTGACGGAGAGCGACGCGCTGCGCACGCTCCACCGCGTCTTCGGGTACGACGCGTTCCGCGGTGAGCAGGAAGCCGTCATCGACCACGTGGTGGACGGTGGGGACGCCGTCGTCCTGATGCCGACCGGCGGCGGCAAGTCCCTCTGCTACCAGATCCCCGCCCTGGTCAGGCCGGGCACGGGCGTCGTGGTCTCACCGCTCATCGCGCTCATGCAGGACCAGGTGGACGCGCTGCGGGCGCTCGGTGTGCGGGCCGGGTTCATCAACTCCACGCAGGACTTCGACGAGCGGCGCGTGATGGAGGCGGAGTTCCTCGCGGGCGAGCTCGACGTGCTCTACCTCGCGCCGGAGCGGCTGCGCCTGGACGCCACGCTGGACCTCCTCTCGCGGGCCAAGATCTCCGTCTTCGCCATCGACGAGGCGCACTGCGTCGCCCAGTGGGGCCACGACTTCCGCCCCGACTACCTGGCCCTCTCCCTCCTCGGCGAGCGCTGGCCCGACGTGCCGCGGATCGCCCTCACGGCCACGGCCACCCACGCCACGCACCGCGAGATCACCGAGCGGCTCGGCATGCCGGACGCCAAGCACTTCGTGGCGAGCTTCGACCGGCCCAACATCCAGTACCGCATCGTGCCGAAGGCCGAGCCGAAGAAGCAGCTCCTCGCCTTCTTGAAGGAGGAGCACGCGGGCGACGCCGGCATCGTGTACTGCCTGTCGCGCAATTCCGTGGAGAAGACCGCCGAGTTCCTCTGCAAGAACGGCATCGAGGCGGTCCCGTACCACGCGGGCCTGGACGCCGGCACCCGCGCGACCCACCAGTCCCGCTTCCTGCGCGAGGAAGGCCTCGTGGTCTGCGCGACGATCGCCTTCGGCATGGGCATCGACAAGCCGGACGTCCGCTTCGTCGCCCACCTCGACCTGCCCAAGTCCGTCGAGGGGTACTACCAGGAGACGGGCCGCGCGGGCCGCGACGGCCTGCCCTCGACGGCCTGGATGGCGTACGGCCTGCAGGACGTCGTCCAGCAGCGCAAGCTGATCCAGGGCGGCGAGGGGGACGAGGCGTTCCGCCGCCGGGCCGCCGCCCACCTGGACTCGATGCTGGCGCTGTGCGAGACCGCGCGGTGCCGCCGCGCCCAGCTCCTGACCTACTTCGGCCAGGAGACGACGGCGCCGGACACCTGCGGGAACTGCGACACCTGCCTCACCCCGCCCGAGACGTGGGACGGCACGGTGGCGGCGCAGAAGGTGCTGTCCACGGTGGTGCGGCTGCAGCGCGAGCGGGGCCAGAAGTTCGGCACGGGCCAGATCATCGACATCCTGCTCGGCAAGAAGACCGCGAAGGTCATCCAGTTCGACCACGACCAGCTCTCGGTCTTCGGCATCGGCGAGGAGCTGGCGGAGGGCGAATGGCGGGGCGTGGTGCGGCAGTTGCTGGCCCAGGGCCTGATCGCGGTCGAGGGGGAGTACGGCACGCTGGTGCTCACCGAGGAGAGCGGTTCCGTCCTGGCGCGGGAGCGTGAGGTGCGGCTGCGCAAGGAGCCGAAGCGGGCTTCGGCGGCGCGTGCCTCGAAGGGGGAGCGCAAGGCGAAGTCGGCGGCGGCGGTCGCCGAGCTGCCCCAGGACGCGGTGCCGCTCTTCGAGGCGCTGCGGGCCTGGCGCGCGGCGCAGGCGAAGGAGCAGGGCGTCCCGGCGTACGTGATCTTCCACGACGCGACGCTGCGCGAGATCGCGACGCTGCGGCCCACGTCCGTGGCGGACCTGGCGGGCATCAGCGGCGTGGGCGAGAAGAAGCGGGCGACGTACGGCGAGGGCGTGGTCGGGGTCGTGGCGGAGCTGGCGGGGACGGGGCCGGCGGGGCCGGCATCGGGCGCCGGGGGTGACGCGGCGCCGGGCACCACGGACGAGTCCGCCACCTCGGCTTCGACCCCGCCCCCGCCTCCGACCTCGACCCCGGCCCGCCCCGACCTCACTGCTGCTGCCGCAGCTGCCGCCGCCGCTCCCGCTCCCGTCCCCGCCCAGGCCCCGGTGGACGACGGGGGCTTGGACTGGGACATGGAGGAGCCCGACTGGTGAGCGCCGGAGGGGCAGTGGCTCGGGCACCCGCCGTGCCGCCGCCTCCTCCCGCTAGCGGGCCGCCACGACCCGTCCCGTCACCTCGCCGAGGCCCACCCTCGTGCCGTGCGGGCCGGGGGCCCAGGCCGAGAGGGTGACCTCGTCGCCGTCCTCGAGGAACGTCCGCTTGCCGTCGGGGAGTTCGAGGGGGTCGCGGCCGTTCCAGGTGATCTCGATCAGGGAGCCGTACTGGCCGGCCTCGGGGCCGCTGACCGTGCCCGAGCCGTAGAGGTCCCCCGTGCGCAGGGAGGCGCCGTTGACCGTCATGTGGGCGAGCTGCTGCGCTGCCGTCCAGTACACGGTGGAGAAGGGCGGCTCGGAGATGACCTTGCCGTTGAGGGTGACCGTGATGCGCAGGTCGTAGCCGCCGGGCTCGTCGGCCGCGGACTCCGCGGAGTCGTCCAGGTAGGGCAGGAGGGGGTGGGTGCGCTCCGGAGGGGCGATCCGCGCCGCGTCCAGCGCCTCGAGGGGGGTGATCCACGCGGAGACCGAGGTGGCGAAGGACTTGCCGAGGAACGGGCCGAGCGGCACGTACTCCCAGGCCTGGATGTCGCGCGCCGACCAGTCGTTGAGGAGGGTGAGCCCGAAGACGTGCTCGCGGAAGTCCGCGAGGGGGACGGGGGTTCCGTGCGTCGAGGGGGCGCCGACCACGAAGCCGACCTCCGCCTCGATGTCGAGCCGGACCGAGGGGCCGAAGACGGGGGCCGTGTCGGCGGGCGCCTTGCGCTGGCCCGACGGGCGGACGACGTCGGTCCCGGAGACGACGACCGTGCCGGAGCGGCCGTGGTAACCGATGGGCAGGTGCTTCCAGTTGGGCGTCAGCGGAGACGGTGCGTCCGGCCGGAAGATCTGTCCGAGGTGGGTGGCGTGGTGCTCGGAGGCGTAGAAGTCGACGTAGTCCGCGACCTCGAAGGGCAGGTGCAGGGTCACCTCGGAGAGGTGGTGCAGCAGGGGGCGGACGGCCTCGCGGTGGGCGGGCACCGTCACCCACGCGGTGAGCGCGCGCCGTACGTCGGACCAGGCGCGGCGGCCCGCGGAGAGCAGGGGGTTGAGCGTGGGCCGGGCGAGCAGCGAGACGTAGGGGGAGCCGAGCGCGGCGGCCGCGGCGCCGGCGTCCAGGACGTGACTGCCGAGCCGTACCCCGACCCTGCGCCGGTTGTCCGCCTCGCCGGCCAGGGAGAACACGCCGTAGGGAAGGTTGTGCGGACCGAAGGGGTCGCCCTCGGGCAGGCCGAAGGGATCGCCCTCGGGGTGACCGGTGGAGTCGCCTCGGGGGAGGTCGGTGGAGTCACCGGCGGCCGGGTCGAGCGGGGTCTGCTCGGACATGCGTACCTGCCTCGCTTTCCATAGGGGTGTGCCACACGTTACGTGGACGGGCCCCTGTTGCGGCAGTGTCCAAAGGGTGCGCAATGTCCGAATGGGCTTGCTGCGGCGGCCCATTCGGACGGCACACCGTGACGGCGCGTACCGCGTAGTCGGAATGAGGCATGCCGGAATCTAATCTTCCACTTTCCGGTGAACCGGCGGGCCCGCTGTCCCGTCCGGTCTCACCCGCCCGTATACGCACCTTGCCAAGCAGCTTCCCGCCGGGCCCAGGATCCGTATTCTCTGGATCATGTCCGCTCCCCTCGCATATGCACTCATCGCCACTGACCTGGACGGGACGCTGCTGCGCGGCGACGACACGGTCTCGGACCGGTCGCGGCGGGCGCTGGCCGCCGTGGGGGAGCAGGGCGCCCGGCACCTCGTGGTGACCGGCAGGCCCGCGCCGCGGGTGCGGCCCCTCTTCGACGCGCTCGGCTACGACGGCCTGGCCGTGTGCGGGCAGGGGGCGCAGCTGTACGACGCCGGGGCGGACCGGATGGTGTGGTCGGTGACGCTCGACCGTGAGCTCGGCGAGACCGCGCTCGGGAAGATCGAGGCCGAGGTCGGCGAGGTCTACGCGGCCGTCGACCAGGACGGCGTGGACGGCCTCACGCTCATCGAGCCGGGGTACGAGATGCCGCACCCCACCCTGCCCGCGGTGCGGGTGCCCCGCCGCGACGTGCTGTGGGAGGAGCCCATCAGCAAGGTGCTGCTGCGCCATCCGACGCTGGCGGACGACGAGTTGGCGGCCGTGGCGCGGGACGCGGTCGACTCGCTCGCCACGGTGACCATGTCGGGGCCCGGCACGGTGGAGCTCCAGCCGTGCGGGGTGACCAAGGCGACCGGGCTCGCGCTTGCCGCTGAACGGCTCGGTCTGACGGCCGCGGACACCCTCGCCTTCGGGGACATGCCGAATGACATCCCCATGTTCCTGTGGGCGGCGCACGGGGTGGCCATGGCCAACGCCCACGGTGAACTGAAGGCGGTGTCCGACGAGTTGGCCCTCTCGAACGAGGACGACGGCGTGGCCGTCGTCCTCGAACGCCTCCTGGGCCAGACCTAGGGCGGGCCCAGGCCCGCCCTAGCCCGCCGTCCGCCGGATCCGCTTCTCCCAGGTCCGGTGGAAGACGACCTCGCCGCCGTCCCGGCACACCACCTCGTTCGCGGTGATGAAGTCCGCCGCGTCGCAGGTGATCTCCGAGCGGGTCTCGACCGTGACGTCCCAGCCCAGTTCGGGCCGGTGCAGCCGGATCCGCCAGTCCGAGCGGGTGCGGGCGCTGAGCGGGTCGTCCTCCTGGATCGTGTACGTCTCCACGGCGTCCTCGGTGAATTCGAGGCCGTCCGGGTACACGCGCGTGCCGCCGTAGCGCGGGTCGACCTCCAGGCGCCACTCGCCCTTGGCGACGTCCCGTACCACCAGGCGTTCGGGCCGTTGCTCGTCCAGGGTGGCCGGGTACACGACGCCGAGCGGCGCCGACTGCTCGGCCGGCTCGAAGGTGATCGTCGGGTCCAGGTCGCCCTCGCGCACCGGCAGTTCCAGCGTGCTGCCCACCGGGTCGAGCGTGAAGCCCACCGAGTCGGCCTGCGGCCAGATCCACGGCCAGTACGCGGAGGAGACCGCGAGCCGGATGCGGTGGCCCGGCGGGAAGGTGTGGCCGATGCCGTTGAGCTGGAAGGTCACGTCCTCGGTGGCGCCGAGCGGCCAGGCGTCGGCGCGGTCCCGGCCGCCCCGGGACGAGAGGTTGAGCACGCCCCGGGTGACGAGGGTGGAGGAGCCGTCCGGCGCGACGTCGCAGACGCGGGCGATCGCCTGCCCGTACGGCACGTCCATGCGCAGCCGCAGCGTCACCTTGGGGCGCCCGAGGACCCGTACCTGTGCGGGGACCTCGAACTCGAAGCACGCCGACTTCGCGTCCTCGTCTCGCTGGTCGGGCGGCAGGTCCGCGTCGTTGCCGAAGGGGAAGTAGCGGCCCGCGTCCAGGCCGGTGTGCTGCGGGGAGTCGACGACGACCGGGGTGCCCTGGAGGGCGTACGCGACGGGGGTGACGTTCGGGGAGGGCCAGGACGGGTCGCCCACCCAGCCGCCGCTCAGCTCCGGGTAGACCGTGGCCGGCGGGTGCGAGTCGCTGATCCAGGAGCGCAGCTTCGGCTCGGCCATCACCCCGGTGTCGACGCCCTTGAGGTGCTGGTCCCACCAGCGCAGGGTCTCCTGGAGGAAGCCGATCGCGGGTCCGGGCGGCAGGCCGCGGTCCGGGTACTGGTGCGACCAGGGGCCGATCAACCCCCGTACGTCGCCCGGGAGATGCTCCACCAGGCGGAGCACCGTGTCGCGGTACGGGTCGTGCCAGCCGCCCACCGCGAGGACCGCCGCGCCGATCGCGGAGTAGTCCTCGCAGACGCTGCCGTGCCGCCAGTAGTCGTCGCGGGTCTGGTGGTCCAGCCAGGTGTGGATGAAGGGCTCGACGGCCTCCAGGCGGGTGAGCCACATGTCGCGCCACGCGTCGCCGACGAAGTACGGGTCCGGCGGCCGCGAGACGAACGCGAGCATGGTCGCCGCCCACGCGTGCATGTCGACGGCGAGCACGGAGCCGCCCATGTAGTGCACGTCGTTGTCGTAGCGGTCGTCCGCCGAGCAGACCGTGACGACCGCCTTGAGCGGCTCGGGGGCGAGCGCCGCGAGCTGCAGGGAGTTGAAGCCGCCCCAGGAGATGCCGAACATGCCGACCTTGCCGCTCGACCACTCCTGCGCGGCCAGCCAGTTCACCACCTCGACGCCGTCGGCGAGCTCCTGCGCGGAGTACTCGTCGGTGGGCAGCCCCTCGCTGTTGCCGTGCCCGCGCACGTCGACGCGGACGGAGGCGTAGCCGTGGCCCGCGTACCAGGGGTGGCGCTGCCAGTCGCGCGGCGCCGTCCAGTCGCTGAGGCGGTAGGGCAGGTATTCGAGGAGCACGGGGACGGGTTCGTCGGTGACCGGGCGCCACACGCGCGCGTAGAGCCTGGTCCCGTCGGCGAGGGGCACGTGGATGTCCTCGCGGGTCGTCTCGTACGGGAAGGAGTCTCGGATCTGCATGAGTGGAACCTCGGTGGACGGGGTGTCCCGGTGGTGGTCGGGTGGTCTCAGTGGTCGGTCGGGGTCGGGTGGTCTCAGTGGACGGGATGCATGGTGCGGCGCAGCCAGGGCGCGAGGATGATCACGGCGATGCCCGCGAGGACGGCGATGCCGCCGTTCACGCCGAAGTACGCCGGGTTGGAGACCTCCCCGTACACCTTCACGACCTGCGCCTGGACGCCGTTGGCCAGCGCGAGGGAGAGGAACCAGAGGGCCATGGTCTGGCTGGCGAAGGCCTTCGGGGCGAGCTTGGTCGTCGCCGACATGCCCGAGGTCTCCACGAGGATGTCGCCGAGGCCGAGGAGCAGGTACGAGCCGACGATCCACCAGACCGCCATCTTGTACGTGTCGTCGCCGTGCCCCGAGGTGGGCAGGACCATCAGCAGGAACGACAGGCCGCCCAGGATCACGCCGAACGCGATCTTGTTGGAGGCGTGCGGCTGGCGGTGGCCCATCCGGGCCCAGACCGCGGCGACGACGGGCGCGAGGGCGACCTCGAAGGCGCCGAGCGCGGAGGCGTACCAGCTGGCAGGAAAGTGGTAGCCGAAGATCGAGGTCTCGGCGTTGGTCGAGGCCAGCAGGATCATCGTCGAGTAGGCCTGGAAGAGGATGAAGTTGAAGACGACCGAGGCGAGGAAGAGCACCACGTACGGCTTCAGGCGCCCGCGCTCCTCGGCGCTCACGCGCGGGCTGCGGAACATCACCGCGAAGTAGACGACCGGGGCGATCACCGAGACGAGGGTGAGCAGGTCGACGAAGCGGTCCATGGTCAGCCAGCCGACCCCGGCGAGCAGCCCCGCGAGGGCGGCGAACACGACCAGGCCGACGACGATCAGGACGACCGCGCGGCGCATCGCCTCCCGCGGCAGCGCGAACTCGGCGGAGGCCTTGCGCCCGGCGAGGTGCCGGCGGCCGAGCACGTACTGGACCAGGCCGAACGTCATGCCGATCGCGGCGGCCGAGAAGCCCCAGTGCCAGCCCTTGTGGTCGCCGAGCCAGCCGGTGATCAGCGGGCCGGCGAAGGCGCCGATGTTGATGCCCATGTAGTAGAGCGCGAAGCCGGCGTCGCGGCGGTCGTCGTCGGTGCGGTAGAGCTTGCCGACCATCGAGGCGACGTTCGGCTTGAGCAGGCCGGTGCCGGCGCTGATCAGGCCGAGGCCCACCCAGGTCATCGTCGCCGTCGGCACGGCCATCGAGTAGTGGCCGCAGGCGATGAGGATGCCGCCCCAGAGGACCGCACGGTAGGAGCCGAGGATACGGTCGGCGAGCCAGCCGCCGGCCACGGAGACCAGATAGACCAGCGTGCCGTAGGCGGCCGAGACCGACGCGGCCGTCCCGGCGTCCATCCCCATCCCGTCGTGGGCGACGGAGTCGGCGAAGTAGAGGACCAGGATGGCCTGCATGCCGAGGAACGAGAACCGCTCCCAGACCTCCAGGCCCGACAGGGTGAGCAGGCCGCGGGGCTGCCCGAGGAAGGCGTGGTCGTCGCCCGGCGGTGGCTCGCCTTCCGGCTCGGCGGGCGGCTCGTGCGCGGCCGTGGTGCGGGACAAAAGGGCTTCTCCCGGTCGTTACGGTTCCTGTGGTTACAGGACGGTCTTCTCCCGGTCGTTACGGTTTCCGTGGGTACAGGACGGTCTTCTCGGTCTTATGGGTCGATCACGCCTTATGGGTCGATCACGTCTTATGGGCTGATCAAGAACATACCGGTGAGCCTCGTCCGCCGCGCGGCCTGGTCCGCCCGAGCGGTCGGCAGGTCTCGCGCGCCGCGCCGACCAGGGCGGTGGCGAGCGACGGGCGGGCAGGTGCTCGCCGTGATCGAAAGTCGACCGGATACGCTGACTTGAGTGATGGCAGCGACACATCGACAAACCCGTGTCATCGACGGAGATCCAATGATCGACCGAGTTGGCCATGTGATCGTCAGCAGACAGGAGAACCTCTCGTGACCGTCGTCGGGCCTTTCGGGCTGAGCGTGCGGGACCAGGCTCTCGAAGCCGATGTCCAGGTCGGGTTGGCGGCCGTCGAGGAGGGACTGCTCGAAGCCACCAAGAGCGAGGTCCCCTTCATCACCGAGGCCGCCCAGCACCTCGTCCGCGCCGGGGGCAAGCGTTTCCGTCCGCTGCTCGTGATGCTCGCCGCCCAGTTCGGCGACCCGGACGCGCCGGGCATCGTCCCCTCCGCCGTGGTCGTCGAGCTGACGCACCTCGCGACGCTGTACCACGACGACGTGATGGACGACGCCGAGGTGCGCCGCGGGGTCGAGAGCGCCAACCAGCGCTGGGGCAACTCCGTCGCCGTGCTGACCGGCGACTTCCTCTTCGCCCGTGCCTCGTACATCCTGGCCGACCTCGGCCCGGAGGCCGTCCGGATCCAGGCCGAGGCCTTCGAACGGCTGGTCACCGGCCAGATCCTGGAGACCGCGGGGCCCGCCGAGGGGCGCGACCCGGTCGACCACTACCTCGACGTGCTGCGCGGCAAGACCGGCTCGCTGGTCGCCGTGGCCTGCCGGTTCGGCGCGATGATGTCGGGCGCCGACGAGTCCGCGGTCAACGTCCTGACGCAGTACGGCGAGCGGCTCGGTGTCGCCTTCCAGCTCGCCGACGACGTCCTGGACATCGCCTCCGACTCGCACGAGTCGGGCAAGACGCCGGGCACCGACCTGCGCGAGGGCATCCCCACGCTGCCCGTGCTGCGGCTGCGCGAGCGGGCGGCGCGGCTCGGGCTCGCCGAGGACATCGCCCTGTGCGAGCTGCTCGACTCCGACCTCACGGACGACGCCCGGCACGCCGAGGCGCTCTCCCGGCTGCGCGAGCACCCCGCCCTGGAGCACGCCCGCCGGGACACCGTCTCCTACGCGGAGAGCGCGCGGGCCGCGCTGGGTCCGCTGCCGGAGGGCGACGCGAAGGCGTCCCTGATCGAGCTCTGCGACCTGGTGGTGCACCGGGCGGGCTGATTTGTCCCGCAGTGCGGACGCCGCGGCCATGTGACTCGTGTCACATGGCCGTCTTCTTTTGCGCTCCTCCTCCCGGCCCCCTACGGGACGGGGGGAGAGAACGCCGCCCCGTGTCATCCCAGAGCAGTACGTGGAGTTGCTCCCGGGGTCTGACGCTTCTCGGCGCCCGATTTGGTCGGATGGAGTCCACAGAGAACCCCCACTCCTGACCTGTTCGGGTGAGAATGGCGGCACGGGGTGGACGTAGGCACGTACAGGGAAGGCCGCCGCCGACCACGGAGGTAAGGCAGACAATGGCACCGTACGAACCGGAGAAGGACACCAGCGAGGCCGCGGACCTGCGCGTCGGCCGCCGCAAGGCGGCCCGCTACGCGGTCCCGATCGCTGTGGCGGGGGTGGCCGCGGCGACGATCGGGCTCGTACCGGCCCTGGCCACCTCGGGCGACCCGGACCTGCCGAAGGTCACCGCACAGGAACTCATCGAGAAGATCGCCGCGTCGGACACGCAGCAGCTGTCCGGCAACGTCAAGATCAGCACCGACCTCGGCCTGCCGTCGA
Source organism: Streptomyces sp. NPDC041713 (assembly GCF_055591085.1). NCBI lineage: Bacteria > Bacillati > Actinomycetota > Actinomycetes > Kitasatosporales > Streptomycetaceae > Streptomyces > Streptomyces sp. NPDC041713. The sequence goes on along the minus strand of NZ_JBVIZY010000002.1, from coordinate 839,993 downwards.
TCGGCGGCATGGCGGGCGGCTTCGGCGGCGGTGGCGGCGGGGCGGACCGGGGCGAGGACGGCGAGGGCAAGGGCTCCGCCGCCGACCCCAAGGGCAAGCTCATGGAGCTGGCGTCCGGCACCCACACGCTGCGGGTGGCGGCCGACGGCCCCGACCGGCAGAAGGTCTCCGTCCTGGAGGACGCCGCCGAGTACAGCGTGATCCACAACGGTGACGACATGTGGGCGTACGACAGTGCGTCGAACGAGGCGTACCACGCGAAGGGGGCGGGCAAGGGTGGCGCCGCCGAGCGGCACGGCAAGGGCGGCCGGGACGTCCCCGAGGGGATGCCGGCCACGCCCAAGGAGTTCGCCGAACAGGCCCTGAAGGCGGCCGACGGCACTACGTCCGTGACGGTCGACGGCACCGCGCAGGTCGCGGGCCGGGACGCGTACCGCCTGGTGATCAAGCCGAAGCAGGCCGGTTCGACGGTCGGCCGGATCACCGTCGCGGTGGACGAGAAGACCGGCACGCCGCTCAAGTTCACCCTCACCCCGGCCTCCGGCGGCGCGGCCGTCGTCGACGCGGGCTTCACGAAGGTCGACTTCGGCAAGCCGTCCGCGTCCACGTTCGACTTCACGCCGCCCAAGGGCGCGAAGGTCACCGAGGCCGACGAGCACGCCGCGCAGGGCCGCGACTTCAAGGAGAAGGCCGGCAAGGGCGGCACGGGCGGCAAGGAGTTCGGCGAGGGCGACCTCAACGGCATGAACGTCATCGGCAAGGGCTGGGGCTCCATCGCGGAGCTGAAGCTGCCGGGCGGCAAGGGCCTGCCGAAGGCCGGTTCGGGCGACGTCCCGCAGGACGCGCAGAAGCTGCTCGACTCGCTGGGCGACCAGGTCGAGGGCCACTTCGGCTCGGGCACGATCTTCTCGACCCGCCTGGTCAACGCCCTGATCACCGACGACGGCACGGTGTACGTCGGCGCGGTCACCAAGGACGCGCTGGTGAAGGCGGCCGACGCGGCGCACTAGCGGGCGCCGGACGACTCAGGGGTACGGCGGATGGAAGGTGCCGGCGCGGCACCTTCCATCCGTCTCGTGGGACGACTCGTGGGGTGACTCGTGGGACGAGGCGTGGAACGACTCGTGGGAACGACGGAGGGCGGGCAACGTGCCGGGCAGCAGCGGCGGTTCGACGGCGGTGAACGTCATCGAGACGCACGCGCTCACCAAGCGCTACGGAAAGCACCTCGCCGTCGACCGGCTCGACCTCGCCGTCCCACAGGGCAGCGTCTTCGGCTTCCTCGGGCCGAACGGCTCGGGCAAGACGACCACGATCCGCATGCTGATGGGCCTCATCGCGCCGACCTCCGGCCACGCGCAGGTCCTCGGCCACCCCATGCCGCGCGCCACCCGCACCGTGCTCCCGCACGTGGGCGCGCTGATCGAGGGCCCCGCCCTCTACGGCTTCCTCTCCGGCCGCGACAACCTGCTGCGGTACGACTCCGCGGACCCGGACGCCGACCCGCGCACCCGGCGGGCGCGGGCCGAGGCGGCCCTCGACCGGGTCGGGCTCACCGCGGCCGCCGGCAAGAAGGCGAAGGCGTACTCCCTCGGCATGAAGCAGCGGCTCGGCCTCGCCGCGGCGCTGCTCCAGCCGCGCAGGCTGCTCGTCCTGGACGAGCCGACGAACGGCCTCGACCCGCAGGGCATGCGTGAGATCCGCACCCTGGTACGGGAGTTGGCGGCGGAGGGTACGACGGTCTGCCTCTCCTCGCACCTGCTCGACGAGATCGAGCAGGTCTGCACGCACGTGGCCGTGATGACCCGGGGCCGGCTGATCACCCAGGGCCCGGTCGCCGACCTCGCGGCGGGAGCGCGCGGCCGGCTCGTCGTGACGACACCGGACACGGGCGACGCCGCCCGTGTCCTCAAGGAGCAGGGCGTGACGGATCTCGTGGTGACGGAGGACCGGGTGACGGGCGAACCGCCGGGCCGGGGCGCGGGCGACGCGGGCGGTGCGGGTGCGGGGGACGCAGGGGACGCGGACAGTCAGGCCGTGGACCTGGCCGACCTGAACGCCGCGCTGGTCGGGGCGGGCGTCCGCGTCCGCGGCTTCGGGCTCGAACGGGCCTCGCTGGAGGACGCGTTCGTGGCGCTGACGGGGGAGGGCTTCGATGTCGCGGGCTGACGTGGCGCAACCGGCCGGGCAGGGCGGCGTACGGGGGCCGCGGCGGATCTGGACCCTCGGCCTCTTCCGCAGCGAGCTCACCATCACCTTCCGCCGCTGGCGGACCCTCGCGCTGCTCGCGGTGCTCGCCGCCGTGCCGGTCCTCGTCGGCATCGCCGTCAAGATCGAGACCAGCGACGGCTCCACGATCGGCGGGGGCGGTGACGGGGGCGGGCCCGCCTTCATCGCACAGATCACCAACAACGGCCTGTTCCTGGTCTTCACCGCGCTCGCCGCGACGCTGCCGTTCTTCCTGCCGATGGCGATCGGCGTCGTCGCCGGTGACGCGGTCGCGGGCGAGGCGAGCGCGGGCACCCTGCGCTATCTCCTGGTCGCGCCCGCGGGTCGGACTCGGCTGCTCCTCGTCAAGTACGCGACCACGCTGACGTTCTGCCTGGTCGCGACCCTGGTCGTGGCCGTCTCCGCGCTCGCGACCGGCGCGCTGCTCTTCCCGCTGGGCGAGGTCACCACGATCTCGGGCACCCGGATGGGCTTCGGCGAAGGGCTGGTGCGGGCCCTGCTGATCGCGCTCGTCGTCGCCGTGTCACTGGTCGGTGTGGCGGCGCTCGGCCTGTTCGTCTCGACGCTCACCAGCAGCGGCATCGCGGCGATGGCGACGACGGTCGGCCTGCTGATCACGGTGCAGATCCTCGACCAGATCCCGCAGCTGCACGGCCTGCACCCGTACTTCTTCTCGCACTACTGGCTGTCCTTCGCCGACCTGATGCGCGAGCCGGTCTACTGGACCGACATCGTCAAGAACCTGCAGATGCAGGGGTTGTACGCGGCGGTGTTCGGCTCGGCGGCGTGGGCGCGGTTCGGGGCGAAGGACATCATGGCGTAGCCGCCGGGACCGTACGACCGGCCCACGCCCCGTCGTACGGGAACTACGCCTCGTCGTACGGGAAGCGGGCGACCGGCGCCTCCCGCGCGAAGAACGTCTTGGCGCGCGCCATGGCCTCGGTGTCCTCCAAGACCTGGCCCGGCCGGGTGCCGTTGCCGAGCAGGACGCCGCCGAAGCGCATCGGGAAGAACGCGGCCGTGTTGCGCAGCGTGCCGATGAGCGGCTCCGCCACCACCTCCTCGCGGTGCGCGAGCGCGGTGACGCCCCACAGGGTGCGGCCCGCGAGGGTCTCCTTGAAGGAGATCTCCGGCGTCTCCAGCCAGGCGTCCCAGTAGTCGAGGTAGCGCTTGACGGTGGCCGAGAGCGAGTACCAGTACAGCGGCGACGCGATGACGATGTCCGTCGCGCCGAGCGTGGCGTCCAGGAGGACCGCCTCATCGGTGCCGACGGGCCGCGCCCGCTCCCGCGGCCCCTCGCCCCCGTGCCGCCGGTCCTCGAAGTCGGGCAGCGACAGATCGGCGAGGTCCAGCCAGCGCTGCTCGACGTCCGGGGCCAGCTGCTCGGCGGCCTCGCGGGCCAGGATCTCGGTGTTGCCCTCCGGCCGGGCACTGCCGAGGACGAAGAGGAACGAGCGGGTCATGGGATCCCCCCTGGGAACGCGGACGTGCGTGGACGTACGTAGACAGGTGAGCGCCCACGTACGGGCAAGTGCTTGCACATGCACTATATGCACGCGCAACCACTTGCGTCCAGGGTGGCCCCACAGCAATGCCCCACCATGCCGGGCACGGTGGGGCAGTCTTGAAAGGGCGGGGCGGACCGGCTTGTCAGGCGGCCCCGAACGTCCCCACCTTGACGCCCGCCACGAAGGAAGCGAACGAGTCGGCGGGGAGGTCCAGGACCGGGCCGGCCGGGTTCTTGGAGTCACGGACGGGGACCACGCCGCGCGACGCGGCAAGGTTCGTGGCGACCTCGATGCACTGGCCGCCGTTGTCGCTGTACGAGGACGTGAACCACTGCGGGTCTTCGGTCGTCACTGGGTGCCCTTTCGTAACGTGGTGATCATGGCCACCGTCTCCGCCTGGGAGCGGGATTCTGCCTGTAGCTGATGGTAGGCCGTCAGTATGGGCAGTACGAACGTACTTTCCCGTTCCAGATGACCCCGCTGCGCCGACTCCGCGTAGGACATCAGGGAGCGATCCGGCAGTGTGAGGACGGTCACGGGCAGGTTGAACGGACGGCGGGCGCCCATGTCGAACGGGGCGACCTGGAGCACGGTGTTGGGAAGGTCGGCGAACTCCGTCAGCCTGTCCAACTGGGCGTTCATCACGGCGGGTTCGCCGATCGGGCGCCTGAGGCAGCTTTCGTCGAGCACGACGAACACCAGGGGTGAGGGTGTGCGGTCGAGCGTTGCTTGGCGCTCGGCGATCAGGGTGACGCGTTCCTCTGCTTGCTCGTCCGTGATCGCACGACGTTTGACGGCGCTCTGCGCGAGTACCGCTGCGTACTCCGGTGTCTGCAGCAGACCAGGGATCACGCCCACCTCGTAGAGCCGGATCTCGGCGGCCTGCGCCTCATGCTCGACGAACTGCGGGAACCCCTCAAGAAGGCCCGCGTTCCGCACCTTCCGGAAGGCGCGTTCGAACCGGTCGCCTCCGCCGAACGCGTTGTCCGCACTTCGCGCGAGACGCAGAGTTGGAAGTTTGCGACCAGTTTCGACCGCGGAAATGTGCGTACTGGAGTACCCCATCCGGTCGGCAAGCTCGTCCTGCGTCCACTCTCGTTCCTCCCGTGAGCTGCGCAGACGCGCGCCGAAGGCGGCCTGGGGTGAGCTGCCCGGGTCCAACTCCTTGCGGTTCAAAGGTGGTTCACCAACCTTTCGTTCACGCCTGACAAGTTGAAGGGTTCCCAATCGGTGGCCACGCTGAACGCAAGGTAGTGAAAGCGCTACGGAGAGGAGTGGCCGTGCCCGGCAGTGACGCTTCAGCGGAGCGGCAGGAAGCCCCGCCCCCGCCCGCCCCGCCCGCCCCGCCGGCCCTGTACGCACTCGTGCTGGACACCAGGTTGGACAGGCTCGGGGTGTTCTGCGGAGAGTGGGCCGGGTTCTGGTTCCTGCGTCCGGTGCGCGGGGGCAAGGAGTGGCGAACCGACCCCGTCGACGTGCGGCCGGCGAGTCAGCAACAACGACTTGCCGCCGGTACCGCGCATGCCAACGCCCGGAGTCGGGGTGAGTGCCTGTGAGCGCCGCGGTACGCCGTTTCGGGTTCGTCACCAAGACGTTCCGGCCTGATCTGGACGACGACGCGCCCCCGACCACCTACGGGCTTCGCTGCCTGACCCTCATGGAAGACGACACCGAGTGCGGCGCCGAGTCGAGCCGCAGCGAAGACGCCACCGATCCGCAGACGTGGGTGTTCGAGCACGTCCGCGACAACCCCGCACACACCAGCTTCGCCGAGATCATCGAACGCCCCTGGATCATGGTTCCGGGTGAGCGCGCATGACCGACGCGCGTCATGCCCGATGATCGGGCCCATGGATGCTGTCGTTCAGCCGCGAGGCCGACGGTCTGCTGCGGGTGGACCCGCTGGAAGTGACCATGCTTGGCATGCCCCGACGGAACCGGCGCCCGCCTGCCATCCGTCTCGCTCCCGGCCAGTGGCTGCAATGGCAGATCAATTTCCGGTTCGGCTGCTGTGACGGGTCCTGGTCCTACCAACTGGAGACGTTCAATATCAGCTATGGCTCCGCGCCACTCGAGGTGTTCCTGAGCTCCCCAAAACGCCGTGGACGAGCGTGGCGCGCTGCGCTGAACCCGGCGATGCCGCTCTGCGAGGCGTGCAGGAAGGGGCTTTGCCTCAGCTCGGCGCGCTGAAGCCGGCCCGCGTCCCCGCCTCAGTGGACGCAGAACTCGTTCCCCTCAGGGTCCGTCATGATCACCCACTCGCCGCCGGGCTCCTTGACGTGCCGCTGCACCGCCGCGCCCAGCGTGCCGAGACGGGCCACCTCGTCCTCGCGGTGGCCCGGTGCGCTGTGTACGTCGAGGTGCAGCCGGTTCTTGCCGGTCTTGGGTTCCGGGACGCGCTGGAAGAGGATGCGGCGGCCGAGCCCCGTGCCGCTCTGCTCGTCGTACGGGTCGTCGGGGTGCCGGACTGCGATGAGGTCGCGCCAGGCGCGGCGGCCGCGGAACTCGACGGTCGCGTCCTCCGGCGCCGCGCCGACGGCCAAGAGGCGCTCGATGAGCATGCTGTTGTCCTCGACCTCGTACCCCAACGTCTCGGCCCAGAAGGCGGCTTGGGCGTGCGGATCGGCGGCGTCGACGACGAGCTTCCAGTGCAGGGCGGTCATGGTAACCAGTTATAGCGGTTACCCGGTGCGGAGGTGCGGATTCGGCCCGGACTGAACGAAAGAGCCCGGCCCGCTCAGACCACCGGCTCCTGCGCCTCCCCGACCGCGGGCGCCGCCGCGGGCGCCTTCGCGGCCGCCTCCCGTGCCGCCGCGAGCCGCGCCGCGTTCCGCCGTGCCGTGCGCAGCGCGTCCCAGGTCAGCAGCGTGAGCGCCAGCCACACCAGGCCGAAGCCCGCCCACCGCTCGGGCGGCATCGCCTCGTGGAAGTAGAGGATCCCGAGCCCGAACTGGAAGACCGGCGCGAGGTACTGCAGCAGCCCCAGCGTGGACAGCGGCACCCGGATCGCCGCAGCCCCGAAGCAGACCAGGGGAGCGGCGGTCACCACGCCGGTGGCCGCGAGCAGCGCCGCGTGGCCGGCGCCGCGGGTGCCGAAGACGATGTCGCCCTGCGTGGTGAGCCACACCAGATAGCCGAGGGCGGGCAGGAACTGCACGGCGGTCTCCGCGGCGAGCGACTCCAGGCCGCCGAGGTTGACCTTCTTCTTGACCAGGCCGTACGTGGCGAAGGAGAAGGCGAGGGTGAGCGAGATCCACGGCGGCCTGCCGTACCCGAACGCGAGCACGAGGACGGCCGCGGCCCCGATGCCGACCGCCGCCCACTGCACGGGACGCAGCCGCTCGCCGAGGAGCAGGACGCCCATGGCGATGGTGACCAGCGGGTTGATGAAGTAGCCGAGGGAGGCCTCGACGACGTGCCCGGAGTTCACCGACCAGATGTAGACGCCCCAGTTGACGGTGATGACCGCCGCGGCGACCGCGACCAGGCCGAGCCGGCGCGGCTGCCGCAGCAGCTCGCGGGCCCAGTCCCAGCGCCGTACGAACAGCAGCGCGACGCCGACCACGACGAGGGACCAGACCATCCGGTGCGCGAGGATCTCGACGGCGCCGGCCGGCTTGAGGAGCGGCCAGAAGAGGGGGACGAGGCCCCACAGCCCGTAGGCGGCGAAGCCGTTCAGCAGTCCGACGCGCTGCTCGTTCCCCGACTTCTCGGCTGCTGAGCTCTCCACGGCCCCTCCAAGGTGCACGGCAGCCCCATGCTGCTCCCCCGAAGGTAGCGCCGGTGGCCGGGACCTGTCATGCCTGTTCCCCGGAGACGCTCATGACGGGCGGGGGTCAGCCCTTCGGCGCCGCCGAAACCGCCGCCGCCACCGCCTCCGCGATCCCCGTGGTGGGCCGCCCGATCAGCCGCGTCAGGTCCCCGCTCGTCCCCGCGAGGCGCCCCCGCGCGATGGCCGCGTCGACGTCGACGAGCACCGCCGCCAGTGCCTCCGGCAGCCCCGCACCGGTCAGCACCGCCAGGTGCTGCTCGGCCGGGACGTTCGCGTACGAGATCTCCTTGCCGCTCCGCGCCGCCACCACGGCGGCGTACTCGGCGAAGCTCCACGCGACGTCGCCGCTCAGCTCGTAGACCTTGCCCTCGTGGCCCGAGCCGGTCAGCACGGCGACGGCGGCCGCGGCGTAGTCGGCGCGCGCGGCGGAGGCGACCCGGCCCTCGCCCGCGGAGCCGACCACGGCGCCGTGCTCCAGGACCGGGGCGAGGTGCTCGGTGTAGTTCTCGTGGTACCAGCCGTTGCGCAGGAAGGTGTACGGCAGACCGGAGTCGAGGATCAGCTGCTCGGTCACCTTGTGCTCGGCCGCCAGGTCGAAGTCGGCGTCGGGGCCGCCGAGGACGCCGGTGTACGCGAGGAGCGCGACGCCCGCCTCGCGCGCCGCGTCGACGACCGCGCGGTGCTGCGGCACGCGCCGCCCGATCTCGCTGCCGGAGATCAGCAGGACGCGGTCGCCCGCGGCGAAGACGCCGCGCAGCGTGTCGGGCGCGTCGTAGTCGGCGATCCGCAGCTCGACGCCGCGCTCGGCGAGGTCCGCGGCCTTCTCCTTGTCGCGGACGACGGCCGCGATCTCCCCGGCCGGGACGCGGGCCGCGAGCAGCCCCTCGATGACGAGACGGCCGAGGTGTCCGGTGGCTCCGGTGACGACGATGCTCATGGCTGGGTGCTCCTGCTGGTGGGGGCGGAATGCGGTACGCCCACCACCGTAGGAACAACGCTAACTTTTCGTAAGTACCCACTTTCAAGTAAGGTACTTGCATGGCCGTAAGTACCCACCGCACCCGCGTCGAGGCGATGTGCCCCTACCGCCTCGTCCTCGAACACGTCACCAGCCGGTGGGGCGTCCTCGTCCTGATCGCGCTGGAACAGCGCTCGTACCGCTTCAGCGAGCTGCGGCGCGCGATCGACGAGACCAGCCGCGTCAGCGAGAAGTCGCTCACCCAGACCCTGCAGACCCTGGAGCGCGACGGCCTGGTGCACCGCGACGCCAAGCCGGTCATCCCGCCCCGCGTCGACTACTCCCTCACGGAGCTGGGCCGCGAGGCCGCCGAGCAGGTCAGGACCCTCGCGACGTGGACGGAGCGGCGCATGGCCGACGTGGAGCAGGCGCGCACGGCGTACGACGAAGCCCGGTCCTGAGAGGTCGGGACCGGGCTTCGAAGAGGCGTGGGCCGAACTAGCCGACGACCGTCCAGGTGTCCTTGCCCGCGAGCAGCGCGGCGAGGTCGCCCTTGCCGTCCCGTTCGATGGCGCTGTCGAGCTGGTCGGCCATGAGCGTGTCGTACACCGGGCGCTCGACGTCGCGCAGGACGCCGATCGGGGTGTGGTGCAGGGTGTCGGGGTCGGCGAGCCGGGAGAGCGCGAAGGCCGTGGTCGGCGACGTGGAGTGCGCGTCGTGGACCAGGATGTCCGCCTCGTTCTCCGGCGTGACCGCGACGACCGACAGGTCACCGGTCACCGCGTCACGCACGACGCCCTTCGACCCTTCGGCGCCGAAGCGGATCGGCTGCCCGTGCTCCAGGCGGATCACCGCCTCCTCGGCCTGCTGCTTGTCCTTGAGGACCTCGAAGGCGCCGTCGTTGAAGATGTTGCAGTTCTGGTAGATCTCCACCAGGGCGGTGCCGGGGTGCTCGGCCGCCGCGCGCAGCACCGAGGTGAGGTGCTTGCGGTCGGAGTCCACGGTCCGCGCCACGAACGACGCCTCCGCGCCGATGGCCAGCGACACCGGGTTGAAGGGGGCGTCCAGGGAACCCATCGGCGTCGACTTGGTGATCTTGCCGACCTCCGACGTGGGGCTGTACTGGCCCTTGGTGAGGCCGTAGATCCGGTTGTTGAACAGCAGGATCTTCAGGTTGACGTTGCGGCGCAGGGCGTGGATGAGGTGGTTGCCGCCGATGGACAGCGCGTCGCCGTCGCCGGTCACCACCCACACGCTCAGGTCGCGGCGCGAGGAGGCGAGGCCGGTGGCGATGGCCGGGGCGCGGCCGTGGATGGAGTGCATCCCGTAGGTGTTCATGTAGTACGGGAAGCGGGAGGAGCACCCGATGCCCGAGACGAAGACGATGTTCTCCTTCGCCAGGCCCAGTTCGGGCATGAAGCCCTGCACGGCGGCCAGCACGGCGTAGTCACCGCAGCCGGGGCACCAGCGCACCTCCTGGTCGGACTTGAAGTCCTTCATGGACTGCCGGCCCTCGGCCTTGGGCACCAGGGAGAGCGCCTCGACCGTGCTCCCGGCCCCTTCGGGCCCCGCCGTTTTCGTGTCAGCCATCGATGGTCTCCTTGAGAGCCGTGGCGAGCTGCTCGGCCTTGAACGGCATGCCGTTGACCTGGTTGTACGAGACGGCGTCCACCAGGTACTTCGCACGGATCAGCGTGGCGAGCTGACCGAGGTTCATCTCGGGGATCACCACCTTGTCGTAACGCGCGAGGACCTCGCCCAGATTCCGCGGGAACGGGTTGAGGTGGCGCAGATGGGCCTGCGCGACGGCCTCGCCCGCGGTGCGCAGCCGGCGGACCGCCGCGGTGATCGGCCCGTACGTCGAACCCCAGCCGAGGACCAGGGTGTCGGCGTCCCCGCCCGGGTCGTCGACCTCCAGGTCGGGGACCTCGATGCCGTCGACCTTGGCCTGCCGGGTGCGGACCATGAAGTCGTGGTTGGCCGGGTCGTAGGAGATGTTGCCCGTGCCGTCCTGCTTCTCGATGCCGCCGATGCGGTGTTCGAGGCCCGGCGTGCCCGGGATCGCCCACGGGCGGGCCAGCGTCTGCGGATCGCGCTTGTAGGGCCAGAACGTCTCGGTGCCGTCGGCCTCGGTGTGGTTGGGTCCGGAGGCGAACTGCACGCGCAGGTCCGGCAGTTCGTCGACCTCGGGGATGCGCCAGGGCTCCGAGCCGTTGGCCAGGTAGCCGTCGGAGAGCAGGAACACCGGCGTCCGGTAGGTCACCGCGATGCGGGCCGCCTCCAGCGCCGCGTCGAAACAGTCCGCGGGTGTCCGCGGTGCCACGATCGGCACCGGCGCCTCGCCGTTGCGCCCGTACATCGCCTGGAGCAGGTCGGCCTGCTCGGTCTTGGTCGGCAGGCCGGTGCTCGGGCCGCCGCGCTGGATGTCCACGACCAGCAGCGGCAGTTCGAGGCTGACGGCAAGGCCGATGGTCTCCGACTTGAGCGCCACACCGGGCCCCGAGGTCGTCGTCACCGCGAGCGACCCGCCGAACGCGGCGCCGAGCGCCGCACCGATGCCCGCGATCTCGTCCTCGGCCTGGAAGGTGCGCACGCCGAAGTTCTTGTGCTTCGACAGCTCGTGCAGGATGTCCGAGGCCGGTGTGATCGGGTAACTGCCCAGGTACAGCGGCAGATCCGCCTGCCGGCCCGCCGCGATCAGCCCGTACGACAGGGCGAGGTTGCCGGAGATGTTGCGGTAGGTGCCGGCCGTGAACGCCTCGGAGGCCGGGGCCACTTCGTAGGAGACCGCGAAGTCCTCGGTGGTCTCGCCGAAGTTCCAGCCCGCGTGGAACGCCGCGATGTTCGCCTCGGCGATCTCCGGGCGCTTGGCGAACTTCGTCCGCAGGAACTTCTCGGTCCCCTCGGTCGGCCGGTGGTACATCCAGGAGAGCAGGCCGAGCGCGAACATGTTCTTCGAGCGCCCCGCGTCCTTGCGCGAGAGGTCGAAGTCCTTCAGCGCCTCCACCGTCAGCGTGGTCAGCGGCACCGGGTGCACGCTGTAGCCGTCCAGGGAGCCGTCATCGAGGGGCGAGGTCGCGTAACCGACCTTCTGCATCGCGCGCTTGGAGAACTCGTCGGTGTTGACGATGACCTCCGCGCCGCGCGGCACGTCGCCGATGTTCGCCTTCAGCGCCGCCGGGTTCATCGCCACCAGGACGTTCGGCGCGTCACCCGGGGTCAGGATGTCGTGGTCGGCGAAGTGCAGCTGGAAGGAGGACACGCCCGGGAGCGTCCCGGCGGGCGCGCGGATCTCGGCGGGGAAGTTCGGCAGCGTCGACAGGTCGTTGCCGAAGGACGCCGTCTCCGAGGTGAAGCGGTCACCCGTGAGCTGCATCCCGTCACCGGAGTCACCCGCGAAACGGATGATCACCCGGTCCAGACGGCGTACGTCCTTGTCACCCGCAGGCTTGCGCTGCTCCCCGACGACTGCTCCGTCGGCCTGCTCGGCTTGGCTACTGACCTGGCTGGTCACTGAACTGGACCTCCTCGAGGCGACTGAGCGGAATCGCCGGGACGGCCGGCGTTCCCAAGGTCCACCCTACGTCTGTGAGGGGTGCCTTCCTGGGCTTGATCACATGGTGGATGTACTTCTGAGACACCGTGTCGCACCGGTTCGTCATGGTTCGCCCCGTCCCCCGACCCTCCCTGGATGACGCTCCCCGCTCATCCTTTGGTTGTAGGACCCGCTCCGGCCGACCACGGAAGTACGTGACGCTCCGTGGTCGTGCCTGCTCATGTTGTGGTGTGCGGCGGCCCGCAGGTCACCTGACAGGGTGTCAGGTGATTACGAGTTGAGGTAGGTGAGGACCGCGAGCACGCGACGGTGATCCCCGTCACTCTGGGACAGGCCGAGCTTCAGGAAGATGTTGCTCACGTGCTTCTCGACGGCGCCGTCGCTCACCACGAGCTGCCGGGCGACCGCCGAGTTCGTCCGCCCCTCCGCCATCAGGCCCAGCACCTCGCGCTCGCGCGGGGTCAGCCCCGCCAGCACGTCCTGCTTGCGGCTGCGGCCGAGCAGCTGCGCCACGACCTCCGGGTCGAGCGCCGTGCCGCCCTCCGCGACCCGCACCACCGCGTCGACGAACTCCCGCACCTCGGCGACCCGGTCCTTGAGCAGATAGCCCACGCCCCGGCTCGACCCGGCGAGCAACTCGGTGGCGTACTGCTCCTCGACGTACTGCGAAAGGACCAGGACCCCGAGCCCGGGGTGCTGCTGACGCAGGAACACCGCGGCGCGCACGCCCTCGTCGGTGTGGGTCGGCGGCATCCGCACGTCGGCGACGACCACGTCCGGCAGGGCGTCCTGCCCGGCGAGGTCGGTGATCGTCTTGATCAGCGCGTCGGCGTCCCCCACACCGGCCACCACGTCGTGCCCGCGGTCGGTCAGCAGCCGGGTCAGGCCCTCCCGGAGCAGCACTGAATCCTCGGCGATGACGACCCGCACTTTGTCCTCCACTTTTTGGCCCCCCGGCACTTTTTCTTCCCCCGACGCGCCGGTCCGCCCGGTCGGGCGGCGGCCGTGTCGGCCGCGCGTCCGGCACCTCAGTATCGCGCGATCCGCGGCGGCCCACCGGCCCGCTCACCGGAATCATCCGACCCGCTCACCGGAATCGTCCGCCCCCGCCCGCCGCGCCCCCCGGGCGGCACACAGCGCGCCGCCCCGGCTCGACGTACGAACCGGGGGCGGCGCGACGGCAACGGCGCAGGTCAGCCCCGATCGGGCCGGCCGGGACCGGTCAGCCCTTGCGCCACGGCAGCTCCGCGGTGACCGTCGTCGGACCGCCCGCGGGCGAGTCGAGCACCAGGATTCCGTCGACCGCGTCGAGCCGCTCGGCGAGGCCCGCGAGGCCGGAGCCCGCCGAGATGTCGGCGCCCCCGACGCCGTCGTCGGTGACCTGGAGCATCAGCCGGTCCTCGGCCCGCCACACGTCCACACTCGCCGCCTTCGCGCCGCTGTGCTTGCTGATGTTCTGCAGGAGTTCGGAGACGGTGAAGTACGCGATGCCCTCGATGGCCGCCGCCGGACGGCTGTCGAGGTCCACCTCCACCTGGACCCGCACCGTGCAGCGGGCGGCCAGCGCGGAGAGCGCCGCGTCCAGGCCGCGGTCGGTCAGGACGGCCGGGTGGATGCCGCGGGCCAGGTCGCGCAGCTCCTGCAGGGCCACCTTCACCTCGCCGTGCGCCTCGTCCACCATGCGCGCCGCGGCCTGGGGGTCCTCGGTGAGCTTCTCCTTGGCCAGGCCCAGATCCATGGCCAGGGCGACCAGGCGGGCCTGCGCGCCGTCGTGCAGGTCGCGTTCGATGCGGCGCAGGTCGGCGGCGGCGGTGTCCACGACGACACCGCGGTCCGACTCCAGCTCGACGACGCGGGTCGCGAGCCGCGACGGGCCGAGCAGCCCGGCCACCATGACGCGGTCCACCGTCGTCAGGGCCCGCAGGATCCACGGCGTCGCCAGCGTCACGAGGAGGCCGGTGCCGGCGACGACGGTGATCTCGAAGGGGTTGTCGAGATAGATCTGGTGGTGGTCGTCGCCGTAGAGCTGGATGCCGCCCTGCCCGCCGTACACCGGGAAGAGCCAGAACCACAGCGGGTACGTGAGCATCATCCAGCCGTACGTCCAGAAGACGATCGACACCGTGAACGAGAAGATCGCCCACGGCATCATCAGCAGCGAGTACAGCAGGTGCCGCCAGGACACGCCGCTCTTGAGGACGGCGCCCATGAGCGCCATCACGCCGCCGTTCTTGGGGCGCAGCGGCTCCGGCGGCGCGACGTCGAGGCCGAGCAGGCCGCGCGCCCGGGTCCGCTCCAGGGCGCCGATGCCGCGGCAGCCGGCCAGGCCCGCCGCGAGCACCGGGATGCCGATGAAGGTGATCAGCAGGCCCACGCCGAGCGAGAGCGAGACGACGGCGAAGACGAAGGCCGCGATGCCGATGGGCAGGCTCAGCATCGTGTAGCCGAACTCCCGCCAGGTGCGGGTCTCCAGGGGCGCGCGCAGCCCGGCGGGGAGCCGGTGCCGCCGCTCCTCGACGTCCGGTCCCGCTCCCGCTCCCGGGCCCGATCCCCGGACATCCGGCCGGTCCATGTGCGCGTACCCCTGTCCGTACTCCGTGGCCATCGCTGCCGTCCGTTTCTGCGTCTACGTCTGCGTCCGCGCTGCGTCCGCGCTGGGTCTGCTCTGCGTCTGCTCTGCGTCTGTGCCGGTGGCCGGTGGCCGGTGGCCGGGTGCCGCCGCCGCCCGAGCCGCTCTCCTGCCGGGTGATCCCAGCTTCGCCGTCGCGGCGCCCGCGGACCATGGAGCGCGTCGGCCTCTTCGACCGGGGGTTTTCCCTACCTGCCGGGACGGCTCGGCTCCGGGTCCCGCCACGGCAGCTCCGCCGTGATCCGGGTGGGCCCGCCCTCCGGCGAGTCGATCACGAAGAGCCCGTCCACCGCGCCGAGCCGGTCGGCGAGCCCCGCCATGCCCGTACCGCCGTCGAGCCGCGCGCCGCCACGCCCGTCGTCCCACACCTGGATGAGCAGCCGCTCGTCCGACCGCCAGACCTCGACGCCCGCGGCCTTCGCGCCGCTGTGCTTGCTGATGTTCTGCAGGAGTTCGGAGACGGTGAAGTACGCGATGCCCTCGATGGCCGCCGCCGGGCGCGTGGGCAGGTCGGCGGTGACCTTCACCGGGACCGTGCAGCGCGAGGCGACCGAGGAGAGCGCGGCGTTCAGGCCGCGGTCGGTGAGCACGGCGGGGTGGATGCCGCGGGCCAGGTCGCGCAGCTCCTGCAGGGCCAGCTTCACCTCGCCGTGCGCCTCGTCGACCATCGAGGCCGCGGTCTCGGGGTCCTCCAGGAGCTTCTCCTTGGCGAGGCCGAGCCCCATGGCGAGGGCGACGAGCCGGGCCTGCGCCCCGTCGTGCAGATCGCGTTCGATGCGGCGCAGATCGGCTGCGGCGGTGTCCACGACCACCCCGCGGTCCGACTCCAGTTCGGCGATGCGCCGCTCCAACTCGTCGGAGGGCGAAAGCAGCCCCCGCACCAGCGCACGGTCGACATGGGTGAGACCGCGGGCGACGAACGGCAGCACCGGCCAGAGCACGAAGAGCCCGACCATCGTCACGGCGAACGACAACACGCCCCAGGGCAGCCGGATGAACGCGTACAGCATGGTGCGCCAGCCCACCGGATCCTTCAGGCTCCACCACACCCGGCCGAGGAACCCCTGCCCGCCGTGGCCTGGCATCGGGCTCGGCTCGTCGACGTACAGGCCCAGCAGCCTGCGGGCCCGCGCCCGCTCGGTCCTGCCGAGGAAACGCGCGCCGACCAGCCCCACCGCGAGCACCGGCAGACCGATCACGGTGACCGTCAGGCCGACGCCCACGGACAGCACGAACACGGCGTAGACGAAGCCGACGATCCCCACCGGCAGGTTCACCAGGAGGTGGGCGATCTCCTTCCAGGTGTGCCGGTCGTACGCGAAGCGCGCGGGCGGCAACCGGTCGTCGTGCGGGGGCGCGGGAGCCAACCGGACGTCGTCGTGCGAGGGCGAGGTGCGTGCGGTCATATGCGCCAGGGTGCCCGGCCGGGCGCCGCTGCGCCATGAGGGCGACCGGCCTCGTGTCCGGGGGATAACCCCACCTCACCGGCGCGGAAGCGGTGGACTCCGCCCCGGCCGGGACACGACGCCGTGCCCTGACCGATGCGTGACGCTCTGCTTACCGAACCTTTAGCAGGCCCTAGACTCCCGTGCGTACAGATCGTCGAACGGTCCGGCCGAGGACGGCCCGGCCGAGGCGGTCAGGTCGAGAACGGCCAGCTCAAGGACGGTCGGGGAGTGAGGGGCTGACGTGCACGTGACGAGCGTCGCGGCAAGCTACTACCAGTCGTACTCCGTCGTCGGACTGCTCGCCGTCGTGGGCGTGCTGTTCGTCGCCGTGGCCTTCGGCGCGGGGCGGCTGCTGCGCCCCGTGGTGCCGACCCCCGAGAAACTCCTGACGTACGAGTGCGGCGTCGACCCGGTCGGCGAGGGCTGGGCCCACACCCAGGTCCGCTACTACGTCTACGCGTTCCTGTACGTCATCTTCGCCGTCGACTCGATCTTCCTCTTCCCCTGGGCGACGGTCTTCGCCGCGCCCGGCTACGGCGCGACGACGCTCGTGGAGATGTTCATCTTCCTCGGCTTCCTCGCCGTGGGCCTGCTGTACGCATACAAGAAGGGCGTCCTGACGTGGACGTGACCCCGGACACCGCGCACTCCGCGCCCTCCGCGCACTCCGAAGGACGGGCCGTGCCGCTCCCCGAGCCCAAGCGGCTCGGCGCGCTCGCCCGCCTCGCCCCCGAGCCGATGAAGGTGGTCCTCAACTGGGGCCGCCGGTACTCCCTCTGGGTCTTCAACTTCGGTCTCGCCTGCTGCGCCATCGAGTTCATCGCCGCGTCCATGGCGCGCCACGACTTCATCCGGCTCGGCGTCATCCCGTTCGCGCCCGGCCCGCGCCAGGCCGACCTGATGGTCGTCTCCGGCACGGTCACCGACAAGATGGCGCCCGCGGTGAAGCGGCTGTACGAGCAGATGCCCGAGCCGAAGTACGTCATCTCCTTCGGCGCCTGCTCCAACTGCGGCGGCCCGTACTGGGACTCGTACTCGGTGACCAAGGGCGTCGACCAGATCATCCCCGTCGACGTGTACGTCCCCGGCTGCCCGCCCCGCCCCGAAGCGCTGCTCCAGGGCATCCTCAAGCTCCAGGAGAAGATCGCCCGCGAGTCGCTGGGCGAGCGGTACGGGAACGGGGCGCGGCCGTCGACGGCCGCGCTGCGAAGTGGGTTGGTGCAGCCGCCCGCCTCGACGCCCGCACCGGCGCCGGGGGCGACCGTCGAGAAGGAGGGGGACCGGTGACCGGCTGGCTGCCGAGCCCCGTCGAGGAGCTCTTCGGCGCGGAGGCGACGGCCGACGAGTCGTACGACGTCCTCACCGTCGACGTCCCGCCCACCGCGTGGCTCACGGCCCTCGACACCGCCCGCACCACGCTGAGCTGCACGTACTTCGACTGGCTGAGCGCGGTCGACGAGCCGGGCACGGGCTTCCGGATCTGCGCCCATGTCGTGGCGCTTTCTCCGGTACGCCGACTCCTGCTCCGTACGACGGTCGCGCACGAGGCTCCCGTACTGGCCTCCGCCGTCGACGTCTACGCGGGCGCGGCCTGGCACGAGCGCGAGACGCACGAGATGTTCGGCGTGACGTTCGAGGGCCACCCCGGACTGACCCCGCTGCTCCTGCCCGAGAGCTTCGAGGGCCACCCGCTGCGCAAGGACTTCGTGCTGGCGGCCCGCGTCGCGAAGGCGTGGCCCGGCGCGAAGGAGCCGGGGGAGTCGGAGCACGGCGGCCCCAAGCGCCGCCAGATGCTGCCGCCGGGCGTGCCGGACCCCAACGAGTGGGGCCCGCTCAAGGGCCAACTGTCGGCGGCCCCGGCGCGTCCGGCCCGTCCGGCTCGGGGGGCGGGCCGCGCGGCGGCTGCGGCGGCACCTGGTGAACGCCCGCCCCGGCGCACCCGTACGGCCGGGCAGGGCTCGGCGAGCCAGGCGGCGGCGAGTCCCGCAGCGGCGGGCGCGGCGGAGGTGGGCCCGGCGGAGGCAGGGCAGCAGCCCGAGGCGCCGGCGCGGCCCCCGAGGCGCTCGCGCAGCGTGAGCCAGGGCTCGGCGTCGCAACGGGCGGCGTCTACGGAGTCATCGGAGTCATCGGAGTCATCGGAGTCACCGGAGGCGGGGACGGGGCGGGTGTCGGAGCCGCAGTCTCCGGATGCCCCGGAGTCGAAGGTTCCGGCTACCCCGGAGCCAACCCCGGAGGCTGAACCGAAGCCGGCGGCCCCGCGCGGCTCCGACGCCCCGTGGCACCACGCCCGCCCGGCGTTCGACGAGAAGGCCCCGGAGAGCACGGAGAAACCGGCGGAGCCACAGTCGGCCACAAAGCCGCAGCCGGCCACGAAGCCGCAGCCGGAACCCGAACACCCCGGCAAGCCGAAGGCCGCCCCCACCGAAACCCCCGAAAACGACGAGGGCCCCCAACCCACCGGCACCACCCGGAACCCGAACCCCGAAGACGGCGAACGCCCAGGAGGCACCGAGTGAACGACGCCCTCGACGTCGCCCTGCGCCTCGTCATCGTCTTCGCGGTGTTCCTGGTCCTGCCCCTGGTGATCGGCCAGACCGAGCACAAGGTCATGGCCCACATGCAGGGCCGCCTCGGCCCCATGCACGCGGGCGGCTTCCACGGCTGGGCCCAACTCGTCGCCGACGGCGTGAAGTTCGCCCAGAAGGAAGACGTCGTCCCGGCCGCCGCCGACCGCCGCGTCTTCCAACTGGCCCCCGCCGTCGCCCTGCTGCCCTACCTCCTCGTCCTGATCGCCGTCCCGATCGGCCCCGGCGAGGGCGCGGTCGGCGAGGTCGTCGACGCGGGCGTCTTCTTCGTCCTCGCCGTCATGGGCATCGGCGTGCTCGGCTCGCTCATGGCGGGCTGGGCCAGCGCCAACAAGTTCTCCCTCCTCGGCGGCCTCCGCACCGCCGCCCAGCTCCTCGCGTACGAACTCCCGATGCTGCTCGCCGCCGCCTCCGTCGCGATGGCGGCCGGCACGGTCTCGCTGCCCGGCGTCCTCGACGCCTTCGCGTGGTGGTGGCTGCCCTGGCAGATCGTCGGCGCCGTCGTCTTCTTCGTCGCCGGCCTCGCCGAACTCCAGCGCCCGCCCTTCGACATGCCGGTCGCCGACTCCGAGATCATCTTCGGCGCGTACACCGAGTACACGGGCCTGCGCTTCGCCCTCTTCCTCCTCGCCGAGTACGCCGGAATCGTCGTCCTGTGCGGTCTGACCACCGTCCTCTTCCTGGGCGGCTGGCACGGCCCGTGGGGCGCCGACGGTCTCGGCTGGGTCTGGACCCTGCTCAAGACCGCCGTCCTGGCCTTCGTCGTCATCTGGCTGCGCGTGTCCTACCCCCGTCTCCGCGAGGACCAGCTCCAGAAACTCGCCTGGACCCTCCTCGTCCCGCTCGCTCTCGCGCAGATCGCGCTCACCGGCATCGTGAAGGTGGCGATCAACTGATGCCCCCGATTCCAGGCAGCGGCCTCGCCAAGGGCCTCGCCGTCACCCTCCGCACGATGACGAAGAAGACCGTCACCGAGCAGTACCCGGAGCACCAGCCCGAACTCCCGCCCCGCACCCGCGGCGTCATCGGCCTCTTCGAGGAGAACTGCACGGTCTGCATGCTGTGCGCCCGCGAGTGCCCCGACTGGTGCATCTACATCGACTCCCACAAGGAGACGGTCCCGCCCGCCGCGCCCGGCGGCCGCGAGCGCAGCCGCAACGTCCTCGACCGCTTCGCCATCGACTTCGCCCTCTGCATGTACTGCGGCATCTGCATCGAGGTCTGCCCCTTCGACGCGCTGTTCTGGTCCCCGGAGTTCGAGTACGCCGAGACCGACATCCACGAACTCACCCACGAGCGCGACAAGCTCCGCGAGTGGATGTGGACCGTCCCGGCCCCGCCCGCCCTGGAACCCGGCGCCGAGGACCCCAAGGAACTCGCCGCCGCCCGCAAGGCAGCGGAGAAACTGGCCGCATCCGAATCCGCGCCCGCCCCTGCACCGGCGCCCGCGCCTGAGCAGCCGCCGGCCACCGGTTCCGGCAAGGAGGGCGGGGAGTCGTGACCACCGCTGCCGGAACGACCGGCTTCCTGTCCCCGACCGGCGTCGAGATCGCCTTCCTCCTCGTCGGACTCGTCACGCTCGGCGCGGCGGTCATCACCGTCACGACCAAGCAGCTCGTGCACGCCGCTCTGTGGCTGGTCGTGGCGCTCGGCGGACTCGCCGTCGAGTACCTGCTGCTGACCGCCGAGTTCATCGCCTGGGTCCAGGTCCTCATCTACGTCGGTTCCGTCGTCGTTCTCCTCCTCTTCGGACTGATGCTCACCAGGGCGCCCATCGGCCGCTCCCCGGACGCCGACTCGGGCAACCGGCCGGTCGCGTTCGCGGTGGCCCTCGTCGCCGCCGTCGCCCTGGTCTGGGTCGTCGTGGACGCGTTCCGCACCACGGTGATCGACCTGGACGGCGCCGCCCAGGGCTCCACCGACGTGACCGGCTCGATCCTCTTCCGGCACTGGGTGCTCCCCTTCGAGGCGCTCTCCGTCCTCCTCCTCGCCGCCCTCGTCGGCGCGATCGCCCTGTCCCGCAAGAACGCCGCGCCCACACCGGCCGCCCGCGCCACGGACCGGGCCAAGAACGCCGCCCAGGACCGGGACAAGAACCCCGCCCAGGACCGGGACAAGAACCCCGCCCAGGACCGGGACAAGAACCCCGCCCAGGACCGGGAGGAGAACCGCTGATGCACCTCCACCTCGCCTATCCCGCCGTCCTCGCCGTCCTCCTCTTCTGCGTCGGCCTGTACGGCGTGCTCGCCCGGCGCAACGCGATCCTGGTCCTGATGTCCGTCGAGCTGATGCTCAACGCCGTCAACCTCAACCTCGTCGCCTTCGACGTCTGGCTCCGCGACTCCCTCCACGCTGGCCAGGCCCTGACCCTCTTCACCATCGCCATCGCCGCCGCCGAGATCGGCATCGGCCTCGCCATCGTCCTGGCCGTCTACCGCAACCGCGGCAGCTCCGCCGTCGACGCCCTCCGCGACACCGCCGAGAGCCCGGACGAGCCCGACGACCCCGACGACGATGACGGCGCCACCGCCACCGCCCCCTCGGCCACGGCGGCGCAGAAGGCTGAGGCCACCCCGTGACCACGACCACCCTCGCCGTCCTCGTCCCCCTCCTGCCGTTCCTCGGCGCCGCCGCCGGCCTGCTCCTCGGCCGCCGCGCACCCGGTCTCGTCCGCCCCCTCGCGGTGCTGCCCACGCTGACGGCACTCGTGCTCGCCGTGCTCGTGGCGGTCCGGCAGGGCGGCGGCACCGGTGGCGGGCAGGCGTCCCTCGACGCCGCCACCGAGCTCACCCCGACCGGCTCGGTCCCCATCGAACTCGCCCTGCACATCGACGGCTTCGCCGCCCTCGTCGCCCTCCTCGTCGGCGTCGTCGCCTCGTGCGTGCAGATCTACTCGACGGGCTACCTCCGCGAGGACCCGCGCTACCCCTCGTACGCCGCGCTCGTCTCCCTCTTCACCTCCGCGATGCTGCTCGTCGTCTACTCCGGCGACCTGATGGTGCTCCTGGTCGGCTGGGAGGTCATGGGCATCTGCTCGTACTTCCTCGTCGGCCACTACTGGGAGACGCCCGAGGCGCGCGCCGCCTCCCTGAAGGCCTTCCTGGTCACCAAGCTCGGCGACGTCCCCTTCCTGATCGGCCTGTTCGCACTCGCCGGCGACACCGGCTCCTTCCGGATCACCACGATCCTCACGAAGGTCGCGGACGGCGGCCTCGACCACCCGACGCTGATCGCCCTGCTGCTGCTCGCGGGGGTGGCGGGCAAGTCCGCGCAGTTCCCGCTGCACACCTGGCTGCCCGACGCGATGGCCGGCCCCACGCCCGTCTCCGCGCTGATCCACGCCGCGACGATGGTCGCCGCCGGTGTCTACTTCGTGGCCCGGCTCCTTCCCGTCTTCGCCGCCTCCGCCGCGGCCCTGGTCGTCCTCGCCGTCATGGCCGCCGTCACGATGACCGGCTCGGCCCTCGCCGCGCTCGCCCAGGACGACATCAAGCGCGTCCTCGCGTACTCGACGATCGGTCAGCTCGGCTACCTGACCGGCGCCCTCGCCGTCGGCGACCGCGGCGCCGCCGTCTTCCACCTCCTCTCCCACGGCGCCTTCAAGGCGCTCCTGTTCCTCGCGGCGGGCGTGATCATCCACGCCGCCGGCACCAACTCACTCGCCGCCATGTCCCGCATGAAGGGACTGCGCGACCGTGTCCCCGACGCGTTCTGGACGATGACCGTGGCGCTCCTCGCGCTCGCCGCGATCCCGCCGTTCAGCGGCTTCTTCTCCAAGGAGGCGGTGCTCGGCGCCGCCGAGCACACGGCCACGGGCCACGCCGAGTCCGCGCCCGCCGCCGCGGGCTGGATCGTCCTCGTCGCCGGTCTGCTCACCGCCCTCCTCACCGCCGCCTACGCGACGCGTCTGTGGCTGCTCGTCTTCAACGGCAGGGGCGCCGACGCCCCCGACCACGGCCGGCAGCCCGTCACGATGACCGCCGTGCTGTGGGTGCTCGCCGTCCCCTCCCTCGCCTTCGGTCTCACCGTCGGTGTCCTGCCGGACTGGTTCGACGGCCACGCCCTCACCCCGACCCTGACCACCTCCGTCCTGGGCACCGGCCTCGCACTCGTCGGCGCCCTGGTCACCTACGGCGCCTGGCGGCACACCACCGCGCTCGCCGACCGGGTCCCGATGGGCGCGGTCGCCGCGGACACCGGAACCGACGGAGGCCTGGTCGAGGCGGAGGCCATCGCCACCCACGCCCCCGCGTACGGAGACGTCGCGTCGGCCCCCGACCCGGCGGACCCCAGCCGGCTGCTGCTCGGCCCGCTGCACCGGCACGCCGCCGTCGGTTTCCACCTCGACGCCGTCTACGCCGCCCTGTTCGTACGCCCCGTCCGGGCCGCCGCCACGCTCGTCCGCTTCCTCGACCGCGAGGTCGTCGACACGTACGTACGCGGCGCGGGCACGCTTCCCCGCTGGCTCGGCGCGGCCGTCCGCCGCGCGCAGACCGGCAATGTCCAGACCTATCTGAGCGCGCTGCTCGCCGGCACGGTCGTCCTGGCCGTCGCCGCGGTCCTCGTCGCCACCGCCGGAGCGTGAGCAGCCGTGATCGGTATCAGTGAGTCCGTGATGCAGTTTCTTCTGGCGTTGATCGTCATCGGCCCGCTCATCGGCGCCGTGGCCGCCCTGCTGCCCGCCCCGCCCGGACTGAAGGGGACGTCACCCGACCAGGCCGTGCTGCGCCACGGCGTGGTCGTGACCGGCGCGATCCTGCTCGCCGCGATCGTCCTCGCGCTCGGCTTCGACCACGACCAGCCGTCGAAGATGCAGGCCACGACCGATATCAGCTGGATCCCCGCACTCGACGTGCGCATCCACCTCGGCATCGACGGCATCTCGCTCCCCCTTCTGGTCCTGACCGCGCTGCTGACCTTCCTCTGCGCGCTCCACAGCTACTTCAAAATGCCGTCGGGCCCGTCCCCCAAGGCATTCGTGGCACTGATCCTCGTCCTCGAGTCCGGCACCCTCGCGACCTTCGCCGTCCTCGATCTGCTGCTGTTCTTCCTGGCGTTCGAGATGGTGCTCATCCCGATGTACTTCCTCATCGCCCGCTGGGGCGGTGAGCAACGGACGCGGGCCGCCTGGAAGTTCATCCTCTACACGCTGCTCGGATCCGTCGTGATGCTGCTGGGCCTCCTCGTCATCGGACTCGATTCAGGCACATTCGACATGGTGGCACTCGCCACTGACAACGGCCGGGGCCTGACCACATCCGTGCAGGTCATCGCGGTTCTGGCGATCGGGATCGGGCTCGCGGTCAAGACGCCGATGTGGCCGCTGCACAGCTGGCTGCCGGACGCCCACACCGCCGCGCCGACGGTCGGCTCGGTCCTGCTGGCCGGCGTGATGCTGAAGATGGGTACGTACGGGTTCGTCCGGATCGTCCTGCCCGTCGCGCCCGAGGGGATGCGGGAGTTCGCGCCGTACCTCGCCGCCTTCGCGGTCGTCGGCATCATCTACGGCTCCCTCGCCTGCCTCGCGCTGGCCAGGCGGGGCGCGAAGGGCGACCTCAAGCGCCTCATCGCGTACTCCTCGGTCGGCCACATGGGCTTCGTGCTCCTCGGCATCTCGACGATGAGCCCGACCGGCGTGAACGGCGCGCTGTTCGCCAACATCGCCCACGGCCTCATCACCGGCCTGCTGTTCTTCCTGGTCGGCGCGGTCAAGGACCGCACCGGCACGACCGACCTCGACACCCTCGCGCGGGAATCGGGCGCGGCGCTCTACGGCCGGGCCCCGCGCCTCGGCGGCCTCCTCGCCTTCGGCGCCGTCGCCTCGCTCGGGCTGCCGGGCCTCGCCGGCTTCTGGGGGGAAATGCTCGCGCTGTTCGGCGCGTTCGAGCCCGCCGACGACCTGAGCCGCCCCGCGTTCCTCACCTTCATGGCGTTCGCCGCCTTCGGCACCCTGCTCACCGCCGCGTACATGCTCATCGTCGTACGCCGGGTCTGCATGGGCCCGACGGCACGTCCGGCGGCCGCCCCCGACGAACCGGCACCCGCAGCGCTCTCCGACGAGCCGGCACCCGCGACGCCCTCCGCCGTCCCGGCGCCCGTCGACGAAGCCCGGGCGCCCACCACCGCCGCCCCCGCGCGCGCGGCGCTCGCCGACGTCCGCGGATACGAGTTCGCCGCCTGGACCCCGCTCGTCGCCCTCACCGTCCTCGCCGGACTCTGGCCCGCGGCTCTCCTCGGCCTGACCGACCCGGCCGTGCAGAAGCTCCTCACTGGAGGCAAGTCGTGACCGTGGCCGCCGAAAGCGCCGCAAGCCTCGTCCAGTCCGTCGACTGGCTCGCGATCGCGCCGCCGACCATCGCGGCGGTCGTCGCCCTCCTCGTACTCGTCGCCGACCTCTTCGTGGGAGCCGACAAGAAGGCGCTGCTCGGCTGGGTCTCCGTGGCGGGCCTGGCCGCGGCCGCGCTCAGCCTGCTGCCCCTCCTGGACGACGACCGCTCCACCTTCTGCCTGACCGGCGGCGGCACGCACGCGTGCAGCTACACCGCCGACCGCTTCACCCTCGTCATCCAGCTCCTCGTCCTCGGGGGCGCGCTGCTCGCCGCCCTGCTCTCGATGAGCACCCTCAAGGACTCCGGAGACGAACTGCCCGCGGGGGAGTACTGGTTCCTGCTGCTCTCCTCGGCGGCCGGCGCCGCCCTGCTGCCCGCGTCGCGCGACCTCGCGACGCTCGTCGTCGCCCTGGAGGTCGCCTCCCTGCCGGCGTTCGCCCTGGTCGGCCTCAAGCGGGGCGACAAGCGCTCCTCCGAAGCGGCCCTGAAGTTCTTCCTGTCCTCGGTCACCGCGACCGCGGTGACCCTCATGGGCGTCAGCTTCGTGTACGCGGCGACCGGCACCCTGCACCTCACGGAGATCGCCACCAAGCTGCAGAGCTCCGAGGTCCTCGACGGACAGCTGCACACCCTCGCCCAGACCGGCGTCGCCCTCACCCTGGTCGGCTTCGCCTTCAAGGTGGCCGCCGTCCCCTTCCACTTCTGGGTGCCCGACACCTACGTGGGCGCACCGCTGCCCGTCGCCGCGTACCTCTCCGTCGTCGGTAAGGCCGTCGGCTTCTCCGGCCTCATCCTCGTCACCGTCGTCGCCTTCCCCTCGTACGCGGACGTGTGGGGCCCGGCGCTCGCCGTCCTCGCCGCGCTCACCATGACCGCGGGCAACGTCGCCGCGCTGCGCCAGGTCACCACGCGCGCGTACAGCGCGGTCCGCCTCCTCGCCTGGTCCTCCGTGGGACAGGCCGGCTACCTCCTGGTGCCGATCGCCGCCGCCGGATACGCCGACAACGAGGCCGCCGCGGAGGAGGCCGTCGGCGCCACCGTCGCGTACGCCCTGATGTACGCCGCCGTGAACCTCGGAGCGTTCGCCGTGGCCGCCCTCGTCGGCCGCAGCAGGCGCCTGAACCGCGTCAGCGACTACCGCGGCCTCTATGCCCGCAGCCCGCTGGCCGCGCTGGTCCTGGGCTTCTTCCTGCTCTGCCTCGCGGGCCTGCCGCCCGGCATCGTCGGCCTCTTCGCGAAGGTCACCGTCTTCTCGGCGGCGGTCGACGCGGGCCTCGGCTGGCTCGCCGTGGTGATGGCCGCGAACGTCGTGATCGCGCTCTACTACTACCTCCAGTGGACCGCGCTCCTGTTCCGCGCCCCCGAGGGCGAGCCGGTCGAGCACCGCGCGCCGGCCCCCCTCACCGCGGCCATCGCCCTGACGGCGGCCCTCGGCGTCGCCCTCTCCGGAGCGCCCCAGCTGATCCTGCGCTTCTCGGACACCAGCCTGTTCTGAACCGGCCTGTTCTGAACCGGCCTGTTCTGAACCGGCCTGTTCTGAACCGGCCTGTTCCGAAGCGGCACCGGACCGCCCTCACCCGCGCGGCCTACATCGCTCGTACGTGCACAAGGGAACTAGTGCTCCCCGCCTGGCGTTGACCAGTACGGGAGGGTCCACTGAACAGTGGAAGCACCAGTCAGCAGAGGGTTCCCCCACGCACCACCAGGAGGGCGTACCGTGCACCGCCGGCACAACGGGTTGAAGACCGCCGTACTCCTCGGGGGACTGTCCGCGCTCATCCTTGTCATCGGCAGTTTCTTCGGGCGTACGGGGCTGATCGTCGCCCTCTTCGTGGCGCTCGGGACCAATGCGTACGCGTACTGGAACAGCGACAAGCTCGCCCTGCGCGCCATGCGGGCCCGCCCGGTGAGCGAGTTCGAGGCCCCCGAGCTGTACCGCATGGTCCGCGAGCTCTCCACCCAGGCCCGCCAGCCCATGCCGCGCCTGTACATCTCGCCCACCGAGGCGCCGAACGCGTTCGCGACGGGCCGCAATCCGCGCAATGCCGCGGTGTGCTGCACCGACGGCATCCTGCGCCTCCTCGACGAGCGCGAGCTGCGCGGCGTCATCGGCCACGAGCTGAGCCACGTCTACAACCGCGACATCCTGATCTCCTCGGTCGCGGGCGCCCTGGCCTCCGTGATTATGTTCCTGGTCAACTTCGCCTGGCTGATCCCGGTCGGCAGGTCGAACGACAACGACGGCCCCGGCATCTTCGGGATGCTCCTCATCATGCTGCTCGGCCCGCTCGCGGCCTCCATCATCCAGCTCGCGATCAGCCGCTCCAGGGAGTACGAGGCGGACGCGTCCGGCGCCCAACTCACCGGCGACCCCTTGGCGCTGGCGAGCGCGTTGCGCAAACTCGAAGCGGGTACGAAGCAGTTGCCGCTGCCCCCCGAGCCCCGGCTCGAGACGGCGAGCCACATGATGATCGCCAATCCGTTCCGTCCGGGGCAGGGGATGTCCAAGATGTTCTCCACGCACCCGCCGATGGCGGAGCGCATCGCCCGACTCGAACAGATGGCAGGTCGCCACCAGTGAAGACAATCCTCAACGTCATATGGCTCGTCCTCTGCGGCTTCTGGATGTTCCTGGCCTACCTCCTGGCGGGCGTGCTGCTGTGCGTCACGATCATCGGCATCCCGTTCGGCCTCGCCAGCTTCCGCATCGGCCGCTATGCCCTGTGGCCCTTCGGCTACACGACGGTCGAGCGCCGCGACTCCGGAGCCCCGTCCTGCGTCGGCAACGTACTGTGGCTGGTCCTCGCCGGCTGGTGGCTGGCGATCGGCCACATCGTGACGGGCTTCCTGCTCTGCGTCACGATCATCGGCATCCCCCTGGGCATCGCCAACTTCAAGCTGATCCCGGTCTCCCTGCTGCCGCTCGGCCGCGAGATCGTCCGCACGGACCAGCCGTTCGCCGCGCGCTACTAGGCCGGGCATGAGCCGGGCCTGACGCCCGCTCACAACCCCTCCGCGGGCTCGCCACCGGGATTGTCAGTGCCGTGGTCCACCATGAACTCATGACCGAGACCGACCAGTTGCTGGACCGCACCGAGCAGTTGCTGGACCGCGTCGCCGCGGCGGCGCGCGCCACCCGCCCCTGGGGCTGGGACTCCCTGCCCGCCCCCGTGGACGCGGGCACCCTGGCCCGGGCCGAGGTCTCCCTGGGCTTCCGCCTGCCGC
Source organism: Streptomyces sp. NPDC041713 (assembly GCF_055591085.1). Lineage (NCBI taxonomy): Bacteria > Bacillati > Actinomycetota > Actinomycetes > Kitasatosporales > Streptomycetaceae > Streptomyces > Streptomyces sp. NPDC041713. The sequence continues at coordinate 811,754 of NZ_JBVIZY010000002.1, read as the reverse complement.
CCCTGCTCGCCGCGCTCTACACCCGCGTGGGGGACGGCGGGTTCGGCCCGGAGTACGGCCTGCTGCCGCTCCTCGAAGGGAAGTCCTCCGGCGGTGAGCCGGCCGTCGTCGAGGAGTACCACGCGATGCGCGGCTCCGCCTGGGGATGGCCCGAGGGCGTGGTGCCGATATCCCACTGGGGCTGCGCGATGTACGCGTGCGTGGACTGCCGCACCGAGGAGGCCCAGGTCCTCCTCTTCGAGCCGAACGGCGGCGACCCGAGCCACGCCTGGTTCGTCGACTCCCCGGACCTCACGACGTGGCTCACGGCCTGGCTCGACGGCACGGGGTGGTACGAGGAGGACAACGACGACCCGGACCTGCCGGAGTGGCTGGACACCCGCACGCGCGCGTAACCCTTCTCGGCCCGCCCCTGACGCCCTGTGTGGTCTGCGCCGCACCCTGACGGTCACCGCAACCGCGCCCCCACGAGGTGACGTCCTTCAGGAGAACAGCGCACCAAGCTCACCGCGCGAGAAAGGGCAGGTCACCGCATGGGCATCATCAGCTGGATCGTTCTGGGACTCCTCGCCGGGGCCGCCGCCAAACTGCTGCTGCCCGGCCGTGACCCGGGCGGCTTCATCGGCACGACGGTCATCGGCATCGCGGGCGCCTTCATCGGCGGCTGGATCTCCGCCCGCTACCTGGACCGCCCGATACCCAACCACTTCTACGACGGCGCCACCTGGGCGGCGGCCATCGGCGGCTCACTCGTCCTCCTGGTGGCCTACCGCATCCTGTTCGGCCACTCGCGACGCTGAGACGCCGGGCCGGGCCGGACCGGGGCATACAGGGCAGACAGCAAGGGCGGGCACCCCATGTGGGGTGCCCGCCCTCCGTAGTCGTACGACGGCGAGGAACCGGCCGCCGGCGAACTACCGAACCACCGGACTACCGGTAGTTCACGAACTGCAGCGCGAAGTCGAAGTCCTGCCCCTTGAGCAGCGCCTGCACGGCCTGCAGGTCGTCACGGCTCTTCGAGCTGACCCGCAGCTCGTCGCCCTGGACCTGCGCCTTGACGCCCTTGGGGCCCTCGTCACGGATGATCTTGGCGACCTTCTTGGCGTTCTCCTGGGAGATGCCCTCCTCGATCGAGGCGAAGATCTTGTACTCCTTGCCGGACAGCTGCGGCTCGCCCGCGTCCAGCACCTTCAGCGAGATGCCGCGCTTGACCAGCTTGGACTGGAAGACGTCGAGGATCGCCTTGACCCGCTCCTCGCCGCTCGCCTCCATCAGGATCTTCTCGCCGGACCACGAGATCGAGGCACCCGTGCCCTTGAAGTCGTAGCGCTGGGAGATCTCCTTGGCGGCCTGGTTGAGGGCGTTGTCGACCTCCTGCCGCTCGACCTTCGAGACGATGTCGAAACTGGAGTCGGCCATGTCCTGTGGCTCCTTGTATCGGGGTATGCGTACTCAGCGGTTACACGGCCGACTGACGCTGGCCGCATCCGCAAAGCCTAGCCACCGCCTCCGCGCGGGGTGCCGCTCAATCGGGTGGCGGAGCACCCCCTGGCATCAGGTATCGTTTACGTCGTTGCCACGGAGCGCCGCGCAAGCGGGGCCAGGCAGCAAACCCGGCGGTGTGCCCGAGCGGCCAAAGGGAGCAGACTGTAAATCTGCCGGCTCAGCCTTCCCAGGTTCGAATCCTGGCGCCGCCACATGAAGGTAAACCCCCTCCGGTCTGCGGAAACGCAGACCGGAGGGGGTTTCTTCGTCTGGGTGGTCCCGGCGCCCTCTGATATGGATAAAGGGCTTCCCTGCTCGCCGTTTTCTCCGTCTCTCCGTTCCCTGATGGACGGATTGGCGATCTCGCAGGTGTCACAGGTTTCGCGGGTTCGCGGATTCATGGGAGTCGCGGGATTTCCGCCCCGCCGTCATCGTTTCCGATCGACCGCCGATCAACCGCCGACGTACCAGCTGAAGCCGCCGGACGCGACGACGGCCAGCAGGACGATGAACAGCACCACGTCGACGATGCCCAGGATCAGGCCCGCCTTCGCCATGCCCAGGCTGCCGGTCTTCTGGCGCAGGGCGATCGCGCCGAAGATGATCGCGAGCGGCCCGAGGACGAAGGACAGGAAGAACAGACCGAGGATGCCGCAGACGAGTCCGGCCACCGCGAGGCCGTTTGTCCGGGCGTTCGGGGAAGCTGCTGAACGGCCACCGTAAACCGACATGGCCACACTCCTTGGAGATCGAATTCCAGTATTGCGTGACGCACCTTCAAGTGCCCCGGAATTCAGGCCGTAGTCCGTCTGAAAGCTGCGTAGTTGAGCATTCATACGGCGGCGAGATCGGATCGTTCCGGAGGACCCAGCTCCGTTCAGCGAAGACGTGATCGGTGGAGACGTACGGCGGGGCGCGCTGCGGAGGCGTGCTGCGGGGCCGCGCGTCGCGAGGGTCGGCGCGCGCCACCCCGGAGCTCATGCGCGCAAAATGGGTGCATGACGTCCCGTCGCAGAAACTGCCCGGTGTGCCGCCGCGAGATCGCCGTCGTCGGCGGACGGTTCGCCCGCCACGACCCGCCGGGCCCGCGCGGCACCGGCGACCTCGTCTCCTGCCCGGGCTCCCGCACGCAGGCCCAACTCGGCGCGGCCCAGCCCGCCCTGGACGGCTACGTCGTCCCGGACCTCCCCGGCCAGCTCCCTCTGTTCTGAGCGAAGTCCTGGACCGCACAGGGCCCAAGGCGGCGTCCCAGGGCACCCCCGGGGGCCCCGCAGGACCCAAGGCGGCCGGGGGGCTCCTCCAGCCCTTCGAGAGGCCCTGAGTACCCCTCAGGCCGCCCTGACCGCCCCTCAGGAACTCCTGAGGAACTCCTCAGGACCCCCGCAGGCACCCCCGCGTCGCCCTCAGTTCCCCGCGACCGACTTGACCGCCACCGACACCGGCACGGATCCGCTGACCAGTTCCAGCGTCAGCCCGGCCGTCGCCGACGTCTCCACGAGCTCCGCGAGCACCGCGGCGACGTCGTCCCGCGGGATGGGCCCGCGCCCGGTCGACGCCTCCAGGCGTACGAGGCCGGTGCCCGCGTCGTCCGTCAGCATCCCGGGACGCAGGATCGTCCAGTCCAGGGCGGCACGCGCGCGTACGGACGCGTCGGCCTCGCCCTTGGCTCGCAGATAGGCGTCGAAGATCTCGTCGCCCTGGTGCCGCGGATCGGCGCCCATCGACGACACGACGACGTAACGCCGCACCCCGGCCAGCTCCGCCGCGTCCGCGAACAACACGGCCGCGTCCCGGTCCACGGTGCTCTTGCGGTCGACGCCGCTGCCCGGCCCCGCACCCGCCGCGAAGATGGCCGCGTCGGCGCCGCGCAGATGTCCGGCGACCTCGTCGACGGACGCCGACTCCAGGTCGCACAGCAGCGGTTCGGCGCCCGCCTCGCGCAGGTCGTCCTCCTGCCCGGAGTTGCGGATCAGCCCCGCGACCTCGTCACCACGCGCGGCGAGCAGACGCTCGAGCCGCAGCGCGATCTGACCATGACCACCAGCGATGACAATGCGCATACTCCCGACCGTACGACAGGGCGGACGGGAGCGCTCAACACGCGCGTGAGCACCAGGAAAACCACCGCAACGCACGCGCGCGTGAAGGGCCATCCGGGCCCACGGACCCCCGCCGACACGGACCCCCGCCGACACGGACTCCCGCCGACACGGGCCCCCGCAGACACGGACCCCACCGGCACGGACCCACCGGCACCGGCACGCACCCCCCGGCACGCACCTCACCCGCACACGGGAACACCCGCCCGCGTCACCCCGACGGTTCCTCCCCCTTGCCTCGCCCAGGCGGCGCCCCCGCCGCCCGCCCCTGCCGCGGCAGGTCCAGCGCCACCGCGGCAGCGGAGTCGCAGTACTCGCGCACCGCGCTGGTCCGCGCCACGACGCGCCCCCGATGCACCACGATCCGGCTGTACGCCAGCGACAGCGCGCCCGCGAGCCGGTCGCCGCGCACGGCGAGCAACTCGGCAGGAAAACCCGCCTCCACCCGCACCTCCGGCAGCCCCATGGCCGCCCGCGCCGCCCCGCTCACCGCGCCGTACGCGTCCTCGGGCCGCAGCCTGCACCGCGAGGCCAGCAGATACGCGGCCTCCAGCGGATCCCCGCGCCCCACCGGATTCGACACGTCCCGCATCGCCCCGCTGCCCGCGGCGACCCGCACCCCCGCCGCCCGCAACAGCCGCACCGGGGCCACCCCGTGCCGCTCCGCGCCCCCGCAGCCGCCCTGGGGGAGGCAGACCACCGTCACCGCGGCCGCGGCCAACTGCTCGGCGGTGCGCGCCGCCACGTCCGAGGGGAGCCGGCCGAGGCCGGCGCACGGGCCGATCGTCACGCCCGCACGCATGCCGCCGGCCATCGCCGCGAGGCGCCCGAGCCGCGCAGGGTCGTCACCGTCCGTGTGCAGATCCACCGGGCACCCGTGCTCCGCCGCGATCTCCAGGACCGCCTCCGCGTACCCCGTCGGATCGGGGTCGAGATCCGGACAGCCGCCCACTACGGAGGCGCCCATCTTCACCGCGTCCCGCAGCATGGAGAGCCCGTCGGCCCCGGCGACGCCGGTCAGCAGCCGCGGTACGGCGACGGCCGTCAGGTCCACCAGGCCCCGCAGCGAACGCCGCGCCTGCAGCACCGCCTCCATCGGGCCGAGCCCGTGGACGTCGCCGATCCGCACGTGCGAGCGCAGCGCCGTCGCGCCGTGCCCGAGCTGCAGCAGTGCGGCCTCCGTGGCCCTGCGCTGCACGTCAGGGACGTCGTACGAGACCGGACCCGGCGAGTCCGCCGACAGCACCGTGTCGCCGTGTCCATGCGGTTCCGCCGCCGCGGGCAGCAGCAGATAGCCGCTGAGGTCCACGCGCGCGGCGTGCGTGCTCAGGCTGCCGGCCGTGCCGACCGCCTCGATGCGCCCGCCACCCAGACGGACGTCCACGGTCCGGCCGTCGGTGAGCCGGGCGCCACAGAGCAGCAGGGCCCCGGAGTCGTCCGCGGGGCCGGAATCGGAGGGGCCGGACGCGCCTGAGGAGTGGGGCTGCTGCGGCTGGCTGTCGGGCATCGCGCTCCTGGGGCTCGGGGGCGGCTGCAGTCGGGGGAGGCGTCAAGATCACGCAGCGTGTGCCGAGCCTAGGACGGCGAAAGGCCTGCTTCGAGGAGGAGCGGAATAGTCGTACCGGTGTGGTGCGGGTGCGGTGCGCGTGCACGGATGAGGCGTTCACAGACTCCTGGGACGGGCCCGCCGATGCCCTCGGACAGCCCCGGCGAAACGGATTTGGGCGATCGGCGGGCAACCGTGTAATGTCTTCATCGCTCGCCCCAATAGCTCAGTCGGTAGAGCGTCTCCATGGTAAGGAGAAGGTCTGCGGTTCGATTCCGCATTGGGGCTCTGATGTTGAGTGATCCTCGCCTTCGGGCGGGGTGATCCGGCATCGCAGCGGTGTAGCTCAGTCGGTAGAGCAAGCGGCTCATAATCGCTGTGTCACCGGTTCAAGTCCGGTCACCGCTACTAACGGTAGCCGATTGTGGGGTCGGTCCTTCGATCGGCTACTCTTTTATGCGTTCATCCGTCCATCCGTCCGTCCAAGGAGCACTCACGTGGCTGCCACCGACGTCCGCCCGAAGATCACGCTGGCCTGCGTGGAGTGCAAGGAGCGGAACTACATCACCAAGAAGAACCGGCGTAACGACCCGGACCGTCTTGAGATGAAGAAGCACTGCCCGCGCTGCAACGCGCACACTGCGCACCGCGAAACGCGCTAAACACAGGCTCGTACACGAGGCCGTCCCCGTTTTCTGGGGGCGGCCTCGTGTCGTTATGTCGTTACGAAACCAACCGCAGGAGGTACCGGGCCCATGGCGCTCGACCAGTCCTTCGTGGGGCGGTCCTATCCCCCCACTGATCCTTATGAGGTCGGCCGGGAGAAGATCCGCGAGTTCGCCGAGGCGGTGGGGGACGCCAATCCCGCGTACACCGACCCGGAGGCCGCCAGGGCGCTCGGTCACCCGGACGTGATCGCGCCGCCTACTTTTGTGTTCGCGATCACGTTCAAGGCGGCCGGACAGGTCATCGAGGACCCCCAGCTCGGCCTCGACTACAGCCGGGTGGTGCACGGCGACCAGAAGTTCGCCTACGTCCGCCCGGTGCGCGCCGGTGACCGGCTCACCGTCAGCTCGACGATCGAGTCCATCAAGTCGCTCGCGGGCAACGACGTCCTGGACATCCGCGGCGAGGTCCACGACGAGGCCGGCGAGCACGTCGTGACCGCCTGGACCAAGCTCGTCGCGCGTGCGGCGGAGCCCGCGGCGAAGGAGGCCTGAGGCGATGACGACGACGATTTCCTACGACGACGTCGAGGTCGGCACCGAGCTGCCGGCCCAGTCCTTTCCTGTGACCCGTGACACGCTCGTGCGGTACGCGGGCGCTTCCGGTGACTTCAACCCGATCCACTGGAACGAGAAGTTCGCGGTCGAGGTCGGCCTGCCCGACGTCATCGCGCACGGCATGTTCACCATGGCCGAGGCGATCCGCGTGGTGACCGACTGGCTGGGCGACCCCGGAGCGGTCGTCGAGTACGGCGTGCGCTTCACCCGGCCCGTCATCGTGCCCAACGACGACAAGGGCGCCACGATCGAGGTCAGCGCCAAGGTCGCGGCCAAGCTGGACGACGGCCGCGTCCGGGTCGACCTCCTCGCGAAGAGCGCGGAACAGAAGGTCCTCGGCATGTCGCGCGCGGTCGTGCAGCTGGCCTGACCCGTCGGTTCTACGTAAGGGGCGCTCTCCGTTGGGGGCGCCCCTTACGCATGGAGGGGGCGGGCTACTGGGCTGCCGGGCACGACCCCTTGACCGCTTAGTGATTGGCCACTAACTTACTCGCATGGTCAGGATGAGCGCAGAGGAGCGGCGCGAGAGCGTCATCCGCGCGGCGATGGTCGAGTTCGCCCGCAGCGGCTTCAAGGGCACCTCCACCGAGGCGATCGCCAAGCGGGTGGGTGTCTCGCAGCCGTATCTCTTCCGGCTCTTCCCGGACAAGCGGGCCATCTTCCTCGCCGCCGCCGAGCGGTGCTGCCAGGAGACGACGGAGGTCTTCCGGGCCGCGGCCGACGGGCTGGAGGCGGAAGAGGCCGAGCACGCCATGGGGCGGGCCTATCAGGCGCTCATCGCGGACGACCCCGACAAGCTGCTCATGCAGATGCAGATGTACGTCGCCGCGGCCGCCGCGGAGGCGGCCGGTGACGCGGAGTTCGGCGCGACGCTGCGGTCCGCCTGGATGGAGATGTACGACACGGTGCATCTCGCGCGGGGGGCCGGGGTCGACGAGACGACCACGTTCCTGGCGTACGGGATGCTGATCAACGTCCTGGTGTCGTTGGGGTTCCAGCCCGACCACCGGGTGTGGACCGGCTTCTACGAGCCGGCTCAGCCCAAGCAATGAGGCGGGCGCCCTGCGTGTCACGGGGGTGCGCGCAGGGTTCTGTCTGTGCGCGCAGGGTTCTGTCCGCCACGGGGGGTGCGGTTTTTTGCGCCCACGAAAGTTAGTCATCAATAACTAACCTCAGGGGAAGCGATGTCACAGCAGATGGCACAGCAGACGCCACCGCGGACAGCACCGCGCGGGGGGATGGTCTGGGCCCTCGTCATCACCAGCGTCGCCGGATTCATGGCGGCGCTCGACAACCTCGTCGTCACCACGGCCCTGCCCTCCATCCGCGAGGACTTCGGCGGTGCGCTGCACGACCTCGAATGGACGGTGAGCGCCTACACCCTCACCTTCGCCGTGCTGCTGATGTTCGGCGCGGCCCTGGGGGACCGGTTCGGCCGCCGGCGGCTCTTCCTCGTCGGCCTCACGGTCTTCACCGGCGCCTCCGCCGGCGCGGCCCTCGCGTCGAACCTCGAAGCGCTCGTCGCCGCCCGCGCGGTGCAGGGCGTCGGCGCCGCCATCATGATGCCGCTCACGCTGACCCTGCTCACGGCGGCCGTCCCCGCGGCCAAACGCGGCATGGCGTACGGGATATGGGGCGCCGTCAACGGCCTCGCGGTCGCCAGCGGCCCGCTGATCGGCGGCAGCCTCACCGAGCACGTCTCCTGGCAGTGGATCTTCTGGCTGAACGTCCCGCTCGGCCTGGCCCTGCTGCCGCTGGCCCGCCTCCGCCTCACCGAGTCGTACGGCTCCGGGGCGCGCCTGGACGTCGCGGGCACCCTGCTCGCCAGCGGAGGACTCTTCGGCATCGTGTACGGCCTGATCCGCGGCCCGATCGACGGATGGACCAGCGCGGCCGTGCTGACCAGCCTGATCGCCGGCGCCGCGCTGCTCGCCGGATTCGTCCACCACGGCATCCGCGCCAAGGCGCCCATGCTGCCGATGCGACTCTTCCGCAGCCGTGCCTTCTCCGGCATCAACGCCGCGAGCCTGCTGATGTTCCTCGGCATGTTCGGCTCGATCTTCCTGCTCAGCCAGTACATGCAGGGCGTCCTCGGCTACTCGCCCACCGAGGCCGGGCTGCGCATGCTCCCCTGGACCGGCATGCCCATGCTCGTCTCGCCCCTCGCGGGCTATCTGTCCGACCGGATCGGCGGCCGCCCGGTCGTCGCAGCCGGACTCTTCCTGCAGGCCGTGGGTCTGGCCTGGTACGCCGTCGTGGTGGCGCCCGACGCCACGTACACCGCGCAGCTGCCCGCCCTGGTCGTCAGCGGCGTCGGCATGGCCCTGTACTTCGCGCCCGCCTCCAACCTGGTCATGTCCAGCGTCCTGCCGCACGAGCAGGGCATCGCCTCCGGCGCCAACAACGCGCTGCGCGAGGTGGGCGGCGCCCTCGGCATCGCCGTGATGTCGTCGATCTTCTCGGCGCAGGGCGGCTACACGTCCGGACAGAACTTCGTGGACGGCCTGCGGCCCGCGCTGTGGGTGGGCGCCGCGACGGTCGCCCTCGCCGCGGCGGCGGCGCTGTGCATCCCGGGCCGCCGGGCGTCGGCCGCGGGACCCGCCGGCCCCGCCGCGCAGTCCGAGGAGGAGCTGGTCGCCGTCTGAGCGGCCCGGCCCGTCCCGCACGCACCCGAGGACGGCCCCGCCCTGACCGGCGGGGCCGTTCTCGTACTCTTGAGCACGTGCTGGAACTCCACGATGCCCCGCTCGCCCCGCTGACCACCTTCCGGCTCGGCGGCCCCGCGACCCGTCTGATCACCGCGACGACCGACGCCGAGGTGATCGCCGCCGTCCGCGCGGCCGACGACTCCGGTACGCCACTGCTGATCATCGGCGGTGGCTCCAACCTGGTCATCGGCGACAAGGGCTTCGACGGCACCGCCCTGCGCATCGCCACCCGGGGCTTCGACCTGGACGGCACGCGGCTGGAGCTGGCCGCGGGGGAGACCTGGACCGACGCCGTGGCGCGGACCGTCGACGCCGGTCTCGCGGGCATCGAGTGCCTCGCCGGAATCCCCGGCTCCGCGGGTGCGACGCCGATCCAGAACGTGGGGGCGTACGGCCAGGAGGTCTCGTCGACGATCACCGAGGTGATCGCGTACGACCGGACGACGCGCGAGACGGTCACCCTCGCGAACGCCGAGTGCGACTTCTCGTACCGGCACAGCCGCTTCAAGGCCGACCCCGACCGGTTCGTGGTGCTGCGCGTCCGCTTCGAGCTGGAGGACGCGCAAGGGATGAGCGCCCCCCTCAAGTACCCCGAGACGGCCCGCACGCTCGGCGTCGAGGCCGGCGACCGGGTCCCCGCCGCGGTCGCCCGAGAGACCGTCCTGAAGCTGCGCGCGGGCAAGGGCATGGTGCTCGATCCCGAGGACCACGACAGCTGGTCGGCCGGGTCCTTCTTCACCAACCCCATCCTCACCGAGGAGGAGTTCACCGCCTTCCACGCGCGCGTGACGGACCGCCTCGGCCCCGACGTCGCGCCGCCGGCCTTCCCCACGGGCGACGGGCGGGTGAAGACCTCCGCCGCCTGGCTCATCGACCGGGCGGGCTTCACCAAGGGGTACGGAGAGGGCCGGGCCCGCATCTCCACCAAGCATACGCTCGCGCTCACCAACCGCGGCGGCGCGACCACCGAGGACCTTCTGGAGCTGGCCCGCGAGGTCGTCGCCGGCGTGCGGGACGCCTTCGGGGTCACCCTCGTCAACGAGCCGGTGACGGTGGGCGTCAGCCTGTAGTGCCCGGCTCCGGACGACGGTCCTGAAGACGATCGGCCGACCGGCCCGTCAGCCGACCAGCCACTCGTCCACCCCGGCCAGCAGCTTGTCCCGCACGTCCGCGGGCGCGGCCGAGCCGCGGATCGACTGCCGGGCCAGCTCGGCCAGCTCGGCGTCGGTGAAGGCGTGGTCCCTGCGCGCGATCTCGTACTGGGCGGCGAGCCGCGAACCGAAGAGCAGCGGGTCGTCCGCGCCGAGCGCTATCGGCACCCCGGCCTCGAAGAGCGTGCGCAGCGGCACGTCCTGGGGCTTCTCGTAGACCCCCAGGGCCACGTTGGACGCCGGGCACACCTCGCACGTCACGCCCCGGTCCGCGAGCCGCTTCAGCAGGCGCGGGTCCTCGGCGGCCCGCACCCCGTGCCCGATGCGCACCGCGTCCAGGTCGTCCAGGCAGTCCCGCACCGACGCCGGGCCGGTGAGCTCGCCGCCGTGCGGCGCCGCGAGCAGGCCGCCCTCGCGGGCGATGGCGAAGGCCCGGTCGAAGTCCCGCGCCATGCCGCGCCGTTCGTCGTTGGAGAGCCCGAAGCCGACGATCCCGCGGTCCGCGTACCGCACCGCGAGGCGGGCCAGCGTGCGGGCGTCCAGCGGGTGTTTCATGCGGTTGGCGGCGACCAGGACGCGCATCCCGAGGCCGGTCTCGCGCGAGGCGGTCCCGACGGCGTCCAGGATGACCTCCAGGGCGGGGATGAGACCGCCGAGGCGCGGCGCGTACGAGGTCGGGTCGACCTGGATCTCCAGCCACCCCGAGCCGTCCCGCAGATCCTCCTCCGCGGCCTCGCGCACCAGGCGCTGGATGTCCTCCGGCTCACGCAGACAGGAGCGCGCGGCGTCGTAGAGCCGCTGGAAGCGGAACCATCCGCGTTCGTCCGTGGCCCGCAGCTTCGGCGGCTCGGCGCCGGTCAGCGCCTCCGGGAGCCGCACTCCGTACTTGTCGGCGAGTTCGAGAAGGGTGGTGGGCCGCATCGACCCGGTGAAGTGCAGGTGCAGATGGGCCTTGGGCAGCTCTCTTACGTCTCGTACGCGCTCCATTGGAGGATCTTGCCGCACGCAGCTGTCGTCCCGGTAGCCGCTTTCCACCTTCGGGCCCTTCCCCGAACGAAGAAACGGGCCGCCCCTCCCGAAGGAGAGACGGCCCGCACGCGCGCGTGGAGCGCTGTTTCCGCGATCCCCGTGCCGATGCCCGGTGCTCAGTCGCGGGCGTCGGCGAGCAGCTTCTGGATCCGCGAGACGCCCTCGACGAGGTCCTCGTCCCCGAGCGCGTACGAAAGGCGCAGGTAGCCCGGCGTCCCGAAGGCCTCGCCCGGAACCACCGCGACCTCCGCATCCTCCAGGATCAGCGCGGCCAGCTCGACGGAGTCCTGCGGGCGCTTGCCGCGGATCTCCTTGCCGATGAGGCCCTTCACCGACGGGTACGCGTAGAAGGCACCCTCGGGCTCGGGGCAGACGACGCCCTGGATGTCGTTGAGCATCCGCACGATGGTCCTGCGGCGCCGGTCGAAGGCCTCGCGCATCGTGTCGACGGCCGCCAGGTCGCCGGAGACGGCCGCGAGCGCTGCGGCCTGGGCGACGTTGGAGACGTTGGACGTGGCGTGCGACTGCAGGTTCGTCGCGGCCTTCACGACGTCCTTCGGGCCGATGATCCACCCCACCCGCCAGCCGGTCATCGCGTACGTCTTGGCGACGCCGTTGACCACGACGCACTTGTCGCGCAGCTCGGGCAGGATCGCCGGCAGCGAGGTGAAGGCCGCGTCCCCGTAGACGAGGTGTTCGTAGATCTCGTCGGTCATGACCCACAGGCCGTTCTCGACGGCCCAGCGGCCGATCGCCTCCGCGTCGGCCTCGCTGTAGACGGCGCCCGTGGGGTTGGAGGGCGACACGAAGAGCACGACCTTCGTACGCTCCGTGCGCGCGGCCTCCAGCTGCTCGACGGAGACGCGGTAGCCCGTGGTCTCGTCGGCGACGACCGGGACCGGGACGCCGCCGGCCAGACGGATCGACTCCGGGTACGTCGTCCAGTAGGGGGCCGGGACGATGACCTCGTCGCCCGGGTCGAGGATCGCGGCGAACGCCTCGTAGATGGCCTGCTTGCCGCCGTTGGTCACCAGGATCTGCGAGGCGTCGACCTCGTACCCGGAGTCGCGCAGGGTCTTCGCGGCGATCGCGGCCTTGAGCTCGGGCAGGCCCCCGGCCGGCGTGTAGCGGTGGAACTTCGGGTTCTTGCAGGCCTCGACGGCCGCCTCGACGATGTAGTCCGGAGTGGGGAAGTCGGGCTCGCCCGCGCCGAAGCCGATCACGGGGCGGCCCGCGGCCTTGAGGGCCTTGGCCTTGGCGTCGACAGCGAGGGTCGCGGACTCGGAGATCGCGCCGATGCGCGCGGACACCCGGCGCTCGGTCGGAGAAGTTTCAGCGCTCATGGCCCCATCGTTCCAGACCCGGAAAGGCCTCCGCGCAGGGGTTTCCCGGCCCTCGGCGGGACCGCCGGATCCCTTTCTGTTCGACGGAGGGCCGCGGAGCACGTACACTCACTGCTCGTTGGCCCTCACCGGCCGCGCCCTCTCCAGGCACTCCGTGCACATGGGCGGATGCGGTAGGTTGGGGGAAATCAAAGGGTCGTAGCTCAATTGGTAGAGCACTGGTCTCCAAAACCAGCGGTTGGGGGTTCAAGTCCCTCCGGCCCTGCTACACACTCCTTCGCCAGGATGTGTGCGCATGTACGTACTGCATTGCACCGCCGTGCGGCTCAACCGGGCGCGGCACGGCCACGACCCGGAATCAGGTGAGGACGAGTGACGGACGCCGTGGGCTCCATCGACAAGCCTGATGCCGAGGCGCCGGAGTCCAAGAAGGCCCGCAAGGGCGGCAAGCGCGGCAAGAAGGGCCCCTTCGGCCGTCTCGCGCTCTTCTACCGCCAGATCATCGCGGAACTCCGCAAGGTCGTCTGGCCGACGCGCAGTCAGCTCACGACCTACACCAGCGTGGTGATCGTCTTCGTCGTCATCATGATCGGTCTCGTGACCGTGATTGACTATGGCTTCAGCCACGCTGTCAAGTACATCTTCGGCTGAGCCGAGAGCGAAGGGCGCCGTACCCGGCGCCCCTATTCGCGTGTTCCACCCCATGTATCCAGGAAGAAGCAGCCACCGTGTCTGACCCGAACCTGAACGACGCCATGGAGCCTCGCGGCGGGCAGGATGCCGAGTCCGTCGAGGACGAGCTCGCCATCGTCGAGGCGGCGGACGCCGAGGAGCCGGATCAGGCCGAGGCTGCCGACGCTGTCGCGGGCGAGCCCGCCGAAGAGGCCGCCATCCACCTGGAGGGCGACGCCGAGGCCGTCGCCGAGTCCGCCGAGGACGAGGCCGCCGTCGCCGAGGTCGCCGACGAGGAGATCTCCGTCGCCGACGAGGAGACCCCCGAGTCCGCCGAGGACGCCGAGGGCGCTGCCGACGTCGCGGAGGAGCCCGAGGAGGAGGCCGAGCCGGTCGACCCGATCGTGGCCCTGCGCGAGGAGCTCCGCACCCTCCCCGGCGAGTGGTACGTCATCCACACCTACGCCGGTTACGAGAACCGCGTGAAGACCAACCTCGAGCAGCGCGCCGTCTCGCTGAACGTCGAGGACTTCATCTTCCAGGCCGAGGTGCCGCAGGAAGAGGTCGCCCAGATCAAGAACGGCGAGCGCAAGACGATCCGTCAGAACAAGCTCCCCGGCTACGTGCTGGTGCGCATGGACCTGACGAACGAGTCCTGGGGCGTCGTCCGCAACACCCCCGGCGTCACCGGCTTCGTGGGCAACGCCTACGACCCGTACCCGCTGACCCTGGACGAGATCGTCAAGATGCTCGCGCCGGAGGCCGAGGAGAAGGCCGCCCGTGAGGCCGCCGAGGCCGAGGGCAAGCCTGCTCCGCAGCGCAAGGTCGAGGTCCAGGTCCTGGACTTCGAGGTCGGCGACTCGGTCACCGTCACCGACGGCCCGTTCGCGACGCTGCAGGCGACCATCAACGAGATCAACGCCGACTCGAAGAAGGTCAAGGGCCTCGTCGAGATCTTCGGCCGCGAGACCCCGGTCGAGCTCAGCTTCGACCAGATCCAGAAGAACTAGCCCTCCCGGGCCTCCTCTGGAACACACGCCTCCGAGCAGGTCAGACAGGCTGCCAAAGCCGGTCTGACCTGCTCGGTTTTTAGCCGCACGTCTATACCCGTTATCGTTGTGCGGTATGCCTCCATCCGGATGACCGGATGGCCGGCTGAAAACTCTCACTAGGACCCGGAGAGAGCAATGCCTCCCAAGAAGAAGAAGGTCACGGGGCTGATCAAGCTCCAGATCCAGGCTGGTGCCGCCAACCCGGCCCCGCCGGTCGGCCCCGCGCTGGGCCAGCACGGCGTCAACATCATGGAGTTCTGCAAGGCCTACAACGCCGCGACCGAGTCGCAGCGTGGCTGGGTGATCCCGGTGGAGATCACGGTCTACGAGGACCGTTCCTTCACCTTCATCACCAAGACGCCGCCGGCCGCCAAGATGATCCTCAAGGCCGCTGGTGTCGAGAAGGGCTCCGGCGAGCCCCACAAGACCAAGGTCGCCAAGGTCACCGAGGCGCAGATCCGTGAGATCGCGCAGACCAAGATGGAAGACCTCAACGCCAACGACCTGGACGCCGCGTCGAAGATCATCGCCGGCACCGCCCGTTCCATGGGCATCACGGTCGAGGGCTGAGCTTCCTCCCCGTCTGACCTTTCTCCGTGGTAGGGCCAAGCGCTGGTCCGAACCACAACTCCATACCTGAACAAACCAGGAGCAGAAGTGAAGCGCAGCAAGACTCTCCGCGCTGCGGACGCCAAGATCGACCGGGAGAAGCTGTACGCCCCGCTCGAGGCCGTCCGTCTCGCCAAGGAGACCTCCTCGACCAAGTTCGACGGCACCGTCGAGGTCGCCATGCGTCTGGGTGTCGACCCGCGCAAGGCCGACCAGATGGTCCGCGGCACCGTGAACCTCCCGCACGGCACCGGCAAGACCGCCCGGGTCCTGGTCTTCGCGACCGGTGACCGTGCTGCGGCCGCGGAAGCCGCTGGAGCCGACATCGTCGGCGCCGACGAGCTCATCGACGAGGTCGCGAAGGGCCGCCTGGACTTCGACGCCGTCGTCGCCACCCCGGACCTCATGGGCAAGGTCGGCCGCCTCGGCCGCGTGCTCGGTCCGCGTGGTCTGATGCCGAACCCGAAGACCGGCACCGTGACCCCCGACGTCGTGAAGGCTGTCAACGACATCAAGGGCGGCAAGATCGAGTTCCGCGTCGACAAGCACTCGAACCTGCACTTCATCATCGGCAAGGTGTCCTTCGACGACACCAAGCTGGTGGAGAACTACGCCGCGGCCCTGGAGGAGATCCTCCGTCTGAAGCCGTCGGCCGCCAAGGGTCGCTACATCAAGAAGGCCGCCCTCACCACCACGATGGGCCCCGGCATCCCGCTGGACTCGAACCGCACCCGCAACCTCCTCACCGAGGAGGACCCGGCCGCCGTCTGAAACTGACGGCAGCCGCGTCGCGTACGCGTTCTGTGGACGGGCCCCGCAACCTTTCGAGGTGCGGGGCCCGTCCTGTTTGTGTGCGGACCTTTCGGATACGCATGTCAGTGGTCTGCGTTAGCGTGCAGGCTCCATGAAGGCCAAGGGGTGGGAACACATGAACAGCACTACGACGCGCCGTGCCGGTCTCTCGATCGCGGTGGTGGCCGCGCTGACCGGGCTCGCGGCCTGCGGCTCGGACGGCTCTTCGGACACGGCGGACAAGGGCAAGGACAAGGGCGGCATCACCATGAGCCCCATAGCCGCCCTGCGTACCGTCGAGAAGTCCACCGACAAGGCGGACACCGCCAAGATCGACGGCTCGACCACCATGGGCTCGCTCTCCTCCATGGACATGAAGGGCGTGATGGGCTGGTCCGACGGCATCACCGGCAACGTCACGGTGACCTTCACCGGCGGCACGCAGGCCCAGCAGATGAAGCAGCTCGGCCAGTCGCAGCTCGACTACCGCTACCTGAAGAACGGCTTCTACGCGAACATGGGCGACCGTTTCGCGGATGAGGCGGGCGGCGGCAAGCACTGGCTCGAGTACGACTACGACACCCTGGCCGAGATGAGCGGCGCCGCGGGCGAGGCCTTCCAGGACCAGATGCAGAACACCACGCCGAACCAGTCGGTGAAGATGCTGCTGGCCTCCGGCGACGTCAAGCGCGTCGGCGAGGAGAGCGTCCGGGGGACGAAGGCGACCCACTACTCGGGCAAGGTCGACATGGCGGACTTCACCGCCAAGAGCTCGGACCTGGACGCGGACCAGAAGTCCGAGCTGAAGAAGCAGTTCGAGCAGCTCGGCATGGACACCGAGAAGATCGACATCTGGGTCAACGACGACGACCTGCTGGTCAAGAAGATCGAGAAGGCCGACACGAAGAACGGCCCCTTCTCGCAGACCGCCTACTACAGCGACTACGGCACCCCGCTCTCCGTGGAGAAGCCCCCGGCCTCGGACACCATGAGCTTCAAGGACCTGCTGAACAAGCAGCAGCCGGCCGCCTAGGCACGGCCGCGGACCCCACCGCCGAAGAACCCGGAGGAAGGCGCCGCTTTCCTTCGGGTAATCTCGGCGCACCGCAATAAGTGGATCAAATGTTCCTAGGGGTGGGGTCATGAGTATTTCCGTACGCAGGGGACGCAGAAGAACCGCGGCCGTCGCGATGGCGGCCCTGCTGCTCGCCGGCGGCGCCGTCGGCTGTGGGTCGGAGAAGTCCGACAAGGCCGGGGACGACATGTCGCCCGTGGCGGCCGTGAAGAAGGCCGCGAAGAAGACCGAGGACCTCACGTCGTTCACGTTCCGGATGCGGGGCAGCGTCCCCGAGGACGGGCGGGTCCGCGCCGACGCGTCGATGAGCACCAAGCCGCTCGCCATGCAGATGAAGATGTCCGCGCCCGACCAGGGCCCGGAGAAGATCGAGATCCGCTACGTCGACGGCGCGGCCTACATCGGGGCCGGCGAGATGGCCGCCAAGGAGATGGACGGCAAGAGCTGGCTCAAGTTCGACGCCAAGGCCATGGAGAAGCAGGCCGGCAAGGGTGCCGGCAGCTCCGTCTCCGCGCAGGCCGACAACAACCCGGCCGACCAGTCCTCGCTCATGACCGGCTCCAAGGACCTCAAGAAGGTCGGCAGCGAGACCGTCGAGGGCGTCGAGACCACCCGTTACACCGGCACCGTCTCGCTCGACCGGCTGCGCAAGCTCACCGCGGACAAGGGCGGGGACGCGGCCACCAGGAAGCGCCGCGAGAAGAGCATCAAGCAGTACGAGGACATGGGGCTGAAGAAGCTCACCATGGACATGTGGGTCGACGGCGAGGACCACACCAAGCAGTTCCGCGCCCGCGGCAAGGGCGACAAGGGTGCGCTCAACATGACGATCACCTTCCTCGACTACAACAAGCCGGTGCACGTCGAGGCGCCGCCGAAGGACAAGGTCATGGACCTGGGCCAGGAGATGAAGGGCCTCCAGGGCTGACGCCGAGGCCGGCGCCGGACCGGATTTGCCCCGCGCGGACCCGTTCGCGTACTCTTCCACAGAAGCCAAAGACCGCTGGTCGTTGCTGTGCTCCCGCAAGGAGTGCAGCGGCCGAAGGATCCGCTGAAACTGCGGACGACCCGCGCAGGTGACTGTGGAAGTGCTCCCGGACGGGATTCCGTTCGGTCGAGCTCATGCCCCGTGCGCCTGCGCCGGGGCGTTTTGTTTTGTCGGCCCCTTCTGAGCGGTCCTCATCACCCGGAAGGAGGCCGACGCTCTATGCCGACGCCCGACAAGGCTGCCGCGGTAGCCGAGCTCACGGACAAGTTCCGCAGCTCGAACGCCGCCGTGCTGACCGAGTACCGGGGTCTCACCGTGGCCCAGCTCAAGCAGCTGCGCCGTTCCCTCGGTGAAAACTCCGAGTACGCCGTGGTGAAGAACACGCTGACCAAGATCGCGGCCAACGAGGCCGGGATCAACACGCTGGACGACCTGTTCACGGGTCCGACGGCGGTTGCCTTCGTCACCGGTGACCCGGTGGAGTCGGCGAAGGGTCTTCGTGACTTCGCCAAGGACAACCCGAACCTCGTCATCAAGGGCGGTGTCCTTGACGGCAAGGCGCTGTCCGCCGACGAGTTCAAGAAGCTCGCGGACCTCGAGTCCCGCGAGGTTCTGCTCGCCAAGCTGGCGGGCGCCATGAAGGGCAAGCAGTCCCAGGCTGCCGCGCTCTTCCAGGCGCTTCCCTCGAAGTTCGTCCGCACCGCGGAGGCGCTTCGTGCCAAGAAGGCCGAGCAGGGCGGTGCCGAGTAATTCGGCTCGCACATTGACCGCCGCCTGAGGCGACGGTCACAGCGGGCCCAACGTACGCCCGCCTCCATGTACACACGGCACCAGCCGAATTAGTGGAAGGACGCCATCATGGCGAAGCTGTCCCAGGACGACCTGCTCGCGCAGTTCGAAGAGATGTCCCTCATCGAGCTCTCCGAGTTCGTGAAGGCCTTCGAGGAGAAGTTCGACGTCACCGCCGCCGCTCCGGTCGCCGTTGCCGCTGGTGGCGCCGCTGCCGCCCCGGCCGAGGCCGAGGCCGAGCAGGACGAGTTCGACGTCATCCTCACCGGCGCCGGCGAGAAGAAGATCCAGGTCATCAAGGTCGTGCGTGAGCTGACCTCGCTGGGTCTCAAGGAGGCCAAGGACCTCGTCGACGGCACCCCGAAGCCGGTCCTCGAGAAGGTCGCCAAGGACGCCGCTGAGAAGGCCGCCGAGGCCCTCAAGGGCGCCGGCGCCTCCGTCGAGGTCAAGTGACCTCACGAGTCGTCTGACTCTCTTTCCCGTGCCGCGGCGGAAACGCTGTAACGCACGGGCCGCCAAGGGCGATCACCCATGTGGGTGGTCGCCTTTCGGCGTTCCTGGGCCACCCGTGAAGGCTGCCTTGCGATGTCGTTCGCGACGAGTATGGTGATCTTCGTTGTGCCTCGGAACGGCCCGTGACGGTGACGTTCTCAGGGCCAAGTCGGGGCAGGGGGGCCTTGACGAACCGCACGCAGCGCGCAATTCTCAGGACGCGTCGTCACAACGATCCGGATCCGAGGCATGGATCGGCGGCGAAGAGGGCAGTATCGATGTGCGTTGAGGACGTGGCTTGCAGCAGGGGTTGAGAACAACGAGGGTCTCCCAGAACCCGCACTGGACATCAGTGGGCCGTTTGGCTACACTGACCCTTTGCGCTGCCTGTTAGCTGCCTCCTGCCCGTCACCAGGGGCATACCCATACTTGAGCACCGTGGACCGGAACTTCCCTGACCTGGCCAAATGGCTAAATCAGGAAGACCTGTCCCTGTGTCCAGCTTGGGACCGGTACGCGCGTAGTGAGTCCGAGCCCTCGGAAGGACCCCCTCTTGGCCGCCTCGCGCACTGCCTCGACCGCGAATACGAACAACGGCGCAAGCACCGCCCCGCTGCGCATCTCCTTTGCAAAGATCAAGGAGCCCCTCGAGGTTCCGAACCTTCTTGCGCTGCAGACCGAAAGCTTTGACTGGCTGCTCGGCAATGACGCGTGGAAGGCTCGTGTCGAGGCGGCTCTGGACAGCGGACAGGACGTCCCCACCAAGTCCGGTCTGGAGGAGATCTTCGAGGAGATCTCCCCGATCGAGGACTTCTCCGGGTCGATGTCCCTGACGTTCCGCGACCACCGTTTCGAGCCTCCGAAGAACTCGATCGACGAGTGCAAGGAGCGCGACTTCACGTTCGCCGCCCCGCTCTTCGTCACCGCCGAGTTCACCAACAACGAGACCGGTGAGATCAAGTCTCAGACGGTCTTCATGGGCGACTTCCCGCTCATGACGAACAAGGGCACCTTCGTCATCAACGGCACCGAGCGTGTCGTGGTGTCGCAGCTGGTCCGTTCGCCCGGCGTCTACTTCGATTCCTCGATCGACAAGACGTCCGACAAGGACATCTTCTCCGCCAAGATCATCCCGTCCCGGGGTGCCTGGCTGGAGATGGAGATCGACAAGCGCGACATGGTCGGTGTGCGCATCGACCGCAAGCGCAAGCAGTCGGTCACCGTTCTGCTCAAGGCTCTCGGTTGGACGACCGAGCAGATCCTCGAGGAGTTCGGCGAGTACGAGTCCATGCGCGCCACCCTGGAGAAGGACCACACCCAGGGCCAGGACGACGCGCTGCTCGACATCTACCGCAAGCTCCGTCCGGGCGAGCCGCCGACCCGTGAGGCCGCTCAGACGCTGCTCGAGAACCTCTACTTCAACCCCAAGCGCTACGACCTCGCGAAGGTCGGCCGCTACAAGGTCAACAAGAAGCTGGGTGCGGACGCTCCGCTCGACGCGGGCATCCTCACGGTCGAGGACATCATCGCCTCGATCAAGTACCTGGTGAAGCTGCACGCCGGTGAGGTCGAGACCGTCGGCGACAGCGGCACGTCGATCGTCGTCGAGACCGACGACATCGACCACTTCGGCAACCGTCGTCTGCGCAACGTCGGCGAGCTCATCCAGAACCAGGTCCGCACGGGTCTGGCTCGTATGGAGCGCGTCGTCCGCGAGCGCATGACGACCCAGGACGTCGAGGCGATCACGCCGCAGACCCTGATCAACATCCGCCCCGTGGTGGCGTCGATCAAGGAATTCTTCGGCACCTCGCAGCTGTCGCAGTTCATGGACCAGAACAACCCGCTGTCGGGTCTCACCCACAAGCGCCGTCTGTCGGCGCTTGGCCCGGGTGGTCTCTCCCGTGAGCGGGCCGGCTTCGAGGTCCGTGACGTGCACCCGTCCCACTACGGCCGCATGTGCCCGATCGAGACGCCCGAAGGCCCGAACATCGGTCTGATCGGTTCGCTCGCCTCGTACGGCCGCGTCAACGCGTTCGGCTTCGTCGAGACGCCGTACCGCAAGGTCGTCGAGGGCCAGGTCACCGACGACGTCGACTACCTGACGGCCGACGAGGAGGACCGCTTCGTCATCGCGCAGGCCAACGCGCCGCTGACGGAGGACCTCCACTTCGCCGAGGCCCGCGTCCTGATCCGCCGCCGTGGCGGAGAGATCGACTACGTGCCCGGCACGGACGTCGACTACATGGACGTCTCGCCGCGCCAGATGGTGTCGGTCGCGACCGCCATGATCCCGTTCCTCGAGCACGACGACGCCAACCGTGCCCTCATGGGCGCGAACATGATGCGTCAGGCCGTGCCGCTGATCACCGCCGAGGCTCCCCTCGTCGGCACCGGCATGGAGTACCGCTGCGCGGTCGACGCCGGTGACGTGATCAAGGCCGAGAAGGCGGGTGTGGTCCAGGAGGTCTCCGCGGACTACGTCACCGTCACCAACGACGACGGCACGTACACCACGTACCGCATCGCCAAGTTCTCCCGGTCGAACCAGGGCACCTCCGTCAACCAGAAGGTTGTCGTCGACGAGGGCGCCCGCGTGATCGAGGGCCAGGTCCTGGCCGACGGTCCCGCGACCGAAGAGGGCGAGATGGCCCTCGGCAAGAACCTGCTCGTGGCGTTCATGCCCTGGGAGGGTCACAACTACGAGGACGCGATCATCCTGTCGCAGCGCCTCGTGCAGGACGACGTCCTCTCCTCGATCCACATCGAGGAGCACGAGGTCGACGCCCGTGACACCAAGCTGGGCCCGGAGGAGATCACCCGGGACATCCCGAACGTCTCCGAGGAGGTCCTCGCCGACCTCGACGAGCGCGGCATCATCCGTATCGGTGCCGAGGTCGTCGCCGGCGACATCCTCGTCGGCAAGGTCACGCCCAAGGGTGAGACCGAGCTGACGCCGGAGGAGCGCCTGCTCCGCGCGATCTTCGGTGAGAAGGCGCGCGAGGTGCGCGACACCTCCCTGAAGGTGCCGCACGGCGAGATCGGCAAGGTCATCGGCGTCCGCGTCTTCGACCGTGAAGAGGGCGACGAGCTGCCGCCGGGCGTGAACCAGCTGGTTCGTGTCTACGTGGCGCAGAAGCGCAAGATCACGGACGGCGACAAGCTCGCCGGCCGGCACGGCAACAAGGGCGTCATCTCGAAGATCCTGCCCATCGAGGACATGCCGTTCCTCGAGGACGGAACTCCGGTCGACATCATCCTCAACCCGCTGGGTGTGCCGTCCCGAATGAACCCGGGACAGGTCCTGGAGATCCACCTCGGCTGGCTCGCCAGCCGCGGCTGGGACGTCTCCGGCCTCGGTGACGAGTGGGCCCAGCGCCTGCAGGCCATCGGCGCCGACCAGGTCGACCCCGGCACGAACGTCGCCACCCCCGTCTTCGACGGTGCGCGTGAGGACGAGCTCGCCGGTCTGCTCCAGCACACCATCCCGAACCGCGACGGCGAGCGCATGGTGCTCCCGTCCGGCAAGGCGCAGCTGTTCGACGGCCGCTCCGGTGAGCCGTTCCCGGACCCGATCTCGGTCGGGTACATGTACATCCTCAAGCTGCACCACCTGGTCGACGACAAGCTGCACGCGCGGTCGACCGGTCCGTACTCCATGATCACCCAGCAGCCGCTGGGTGGTAAGGCCCAGTTCGGTGGTCAGCGCTTCGGTGAGATGGAGGTGTGGGCGCTCGAGGCGTACGGCGCCGCGTACGCACTCCAGGAGCTCCTGACGATCAAGTCCGACGACGTGACCGGCCGCGTGAAGGTCTACGAGGCCATCGTCAAGGGCGAGAACATCCCCGAGCCCGGCATTCCCGAGTCCTTCAAGGTCCTCATCAAGGAAATGCAGTCGCTCTGCCTCAACGTGGAGGTGCTGTCCTCGGACGGCATGTCCATCGAGATGCGCGACACCGACGAGGACGTCTTCCGTGCGGCGGAGGAGCTCGGTATCGACCTGTCCCGGCGCGAGCCGAGCAGCGTCGAAGAGGTCTGACGGGTCTGGCCGGGACCTCCTCGTGAGGTCCCGGCCCTGCCCCGGACCCGTACAGACCATGATGAAGCGCCTTATTACTCGCTAACGCGAGGGGCACAACCCCGAAAGAGGGATTGACGACAAAGTGCTCGACGTCAACTTCTTCGACGAGCTGCGGATCGGCCTTGCCACCGCGGACGACATCCGACAGTGGTCGCACGGCGAGGTCAAGAAGCCGGAGACCATCAACTACCGCACCCTGAAGCCCGAAAAGGACGGACTCTTCTGCGAGAAGATCTTCGGTCCGACCCGGGACTGGGAGTGCTACTGCGGCAAGTACAAGCGTGTCCGCTTCAAGGGCATCATCTGTGAGCGCTGTGGCGTCGAGGTCACGCGCGCCAAGGTGCGCCGTGAGCGGATGGGCCACATCGAACTGGCCGCCCCCGTCACCCACATCTGGTACTTCAAGGGCGTCCCGTCGCGCCTCGGCTACCTCCTCGACCTCGCCCCGAAGGACCTCGAGAAGGTCATCTACTTCGCGGCGTACATGATCACGTTCGTGGACGAGGAGCGCCGCACCCGCGACCTGCCCTCCCTGGAGGCGCACGTCTCCGTGGAGCGCCAGCAGATCGAGAACCGTCGCGACTCCGACCTGGAGGCCCGCGCCAAGAAGCTCGAGACCGACCTGGCCGAGCTCGAGGCCGAGGGCGCCAAGGCCGACGTGCGCCGCAAGGTGCGCGAAGGTGCCGAGCGCGAGATGAAGCAGCTGCGCGACCGTGCGCAGCGCGAGATCGACCGTCTCGACGAGGTGTGGAACCGCTTCAAGAACCTCAAGGTCCAGGACCTCGAGGGCGACGAGCTGCTCTACCGCGAGCTGCGTGACCGCTTCGGCACGTACTTCGACGGCTCGATGGGCGCCGCCGCGCTGCAGAAGCGCCTGGAGTCCTTCGACCTCGACGAGGAGGCCGAGCGCCTCCGCGAGATCATCCGTACCGGCAAGGGCCAGAAGAAGACCCGTGCGCTCAAGCGCCTCAAGGTCGTCTCCGCGTTCCTGCAGACCAGCAACAGCCCCAAGGGCATGGTGCTCGACTGCGTGCCGGTCATCCCGCCGGACCTGCGTCCGATGGTGCAGCTGGACGGTGGCCGCTTCGCGACCTCCGACCTGAACGACCTGTACCGCCGCGTGATCAACCGCAACAACCGCCTGAAGCGCCTTCTCGACCTCGGTGCGCCCGAGATCATCGTGAACAACGAGAAGCGCATGCTCCAGGAGGCCGTGGACGCCCTCTTCGACAACGGTCGTCGTGGTCGCCCGGTCACCGGTCCCGGCAACCGCCCGCTGAAGTCCCTGAGCGACATGCTCAAGGGCAAGCAGGGTCGTTTCCGTCAGAACCTCCTCGGCAAGCGTGTGGACTACTCCGCGCGTTCCGTGATCGTCGTCGGTCCGCAGCTGAAGCTGCACCAGTGCGGTCTGCCGAAGGCCATGGCGCTGGAGCTCTTCAAGCCGTTCGTGATGAAGCGCCTGGTCGACCTGAACCACGCGCAGAACATCAAGAGCGCCAAGCGGATGGTCGAGCGCGGCCGCACGGTCGTGTACGACGTCCTCGAAGAGGTCATCGCCGAGCACCCGGTTCTGCTGAACCGTGCGCCCACGCTGCACCGCCTCGGCATCCAGGCCTTCGAGCCGCAGCTGGTCGAGGGCAAGGCCATCCAGATCCACCCGCTCGTCTGCACCGCGTTCAACGCGGACTTCGACGGTGACCAGATGGCCGTGCACCTGCCGCTCTCCGCGGAGGCGCAGGCCGAGGCCCGCATCCTGATGCTGTCCTCGAACAACATCCTCAAGCCGGCCGACGGCCGTCCGGTCACGATGCCGACCCAGGACATGGTCCTCGGTCTGTTCTTCCTGACCACCGACGGTGAGCTCCGTGACACCAAGGGCGAGGGCCGCGCGTTCGGCTCCACGGCCGAGGCGATCATGGCGTTCGACGCCGGCGAGCTCGCGCTCCAGTCGACCGTCGACATCCGCTTCCCGGTGGGCACCATCCCGCCGCGCGGCTGGACCCCGCCGGTCTCCGAGGAGGGCGACGAGGGCGTCGAGGAGCGGCCGTACCAGCAGGGCGACAGCTTCCGGCTGCGTACGTCGCTGGGCCGCGCGCTCTTCAACGAGCTGCTGCCCGAGGACTACCCCTTCGTCGACTACTCGGTCGGCAAGAAGCAGCTCTCCGAGATCGTCAACGACCTCGCCGAGCGCTACCCCAAGGTCATCGTGGCGGCGACGCTCGACAACCTGAAGGCGGCGGGCTTCTACTGGGCGACCCGTTCCGGCGTCACCGTGGCCATCTCCGACGTCGTGGTCCCCGAGGCCAAGAAGGAGATCGTCGCGGGCTACGAGGCCCAGGACGAGAAGGTCCAGAAGCAGTACGAGCGCGGTCTGATCACCAAGGACGAGCGCACGCAGGAGCTCATCGCGATCTGGACCAAGGCGACCAACGAGGTCGCCGAGGCGATGAACGCGAACTTCCCGAAGACGAACCCCATCTTCATGATGGTCGACTCGGGTGCCCGAGGAAACATGATGCAGATGCGTCAGATCGCGGGTATGCGTGGTCTGGTGTCGAACGCGAAGAACGAGACCATCCCGCGTCCCATCAAGGCCTCGTTCCGCGAGGGCCTCACGGTCCTCGAGTACTTCATCTCCACGCACGGTGCCCGTAAGGGTCTGGCGGACACGGCTCTGCGTACCGCCGACTCCGGTTACCTCACCCGTCGTCTGGTCGACGTCTCGCAGGACGTCATCATTCGCGAGGAGGACTGTGGCACCGAGCGCGGTCTGAAGCTGAAGATCGCGGTCAAGGGCGAGGACGGTGTCCTGCGCAAGACGGAGAACGTCGAGACCTCGGTGTACGCCCGCATGCTGGCCGAGGACGTCGTCATCGACGGCAAGGTCATCGCGCCGGCCAACGTCGACCTCGGTGACGTCCTCATCGACGCCCTGGTCGCCAACGGCGTCGAGGAGGTCAAGACCCGCTCGGTCCTGACCTGTGAGTCCGCGGTCGGCACCTGTGCCTTCTGCTACGGCCGCTCGCTCGCCACCGGCAAGCTGGTCGACATCGGTGAGGCGGTCGGCATCATCGCCGCCCAGTCCATCGGTGAGCCCGGTACCCAGCTGACGATGCGTACCTTCCACACCGGTGGTGTGGCCGGTGACGACATCACCCAGGGTCTGCCCCGTGTCGTCGAGCTCTTCGAGGCTCGTACGCCGAAGGGTGTCGCCCCGATCTCCGAGGCCGCGGGCCGTGTCCGCATCGAGGAGACCGAGAAGACGAAGAAGCTCGTCGTGACCCCGGACGACGGCAGCGACGAGACGGCGTTCCCGATCTCGAAGCGCGCCAAGGTCCTGGTCCGCGAGGGCGACCACGTCGAGGTGGGCCAGAAGCTCACCTTCGGTGCCACCAACCCGCACGACGTGCTGCGGATCCTCGGTCAGCGCGCGGTCCAGGTCCACCTGGTCGGCGAGGTCCAGAAGGTCTACAACTCGCAGGGTGTGTCGATCCACGACAAGCACATCGAGATCATCATCCGGCAGATGCTGCGCCGCGTGACGATCATCGAGTCCGGCGACGCGGAGCTGCTGCCGGGCGAGCTCGTCGAGCGCTCGAAGTTCGAGACCGAGAACCGTCGTGTGGTCACGGAAGGCGGCCACCCGGCCTCCGGCCGTCCGCAGCTGATGGGTATCACCAAGGCCTCGCTGGCGACGGAATCCTGGCTGTCGGCCGCCTCCTTCCAGGAGACGACCCGAGTCCTGACGGATGCGGCGATCAACGCCAAGTCCGACAGCCTCATCGGCCTCAAGGAGAACGTCATCATCGGTAAGCTCATCCCGGCCGGTACGGGTCTGTCCCGCTACCGCAACATCCGGGTCGAGCCCACCGAAGAGGCCAAGGCCGCGATGTACTCGGCCGTCGGCTACGACGACATCGACTACTCCCCGTTCGGCACGGGCTCCGGCCAGGCCGTTCCGCTGGAGGACTACGACTACGGGCCGTACAACCAGTAAGGCCTACGTCTGTTGAAGGGCGGCCATCCCGGTTCTCCGGGGTGGCCGCCCTTCGGCGTTCTCCTTGGTTGCGACCCGGTGCGGCGGCGGGTGAAGTGCGCCGTACGGGACGGCGCGGCCCGTACGCGGGCGTACGGGCATCCGTCGGCCCCGGGGGACCGCCGCGCCTCCGTCGGCCGCTCACGGGCTATGGGGCGGTCGTCCGTGATCCGGCCAGATGCCCGGCGTGTCGCCCCCCATCGCATTTGTTTTGACCAGACTCGATGAGGTAGGTACGCTCAGACCTTGTGCCTGGGGTGTGCCTGGGCTCGTGCGCGTGTCTTCAACCGCATCGCGAGTCCGTCAACGGCCACCGTAATCTGCGCCCCTTTCCGCCTTGCGGCGGGAGTCTGCAGCATTCGACACACCCGACCGCGTGGGTCGGCGATGTTCCGGGTTAGCTTTACTATTCGGCACACAGAAACCGGAGAAGTAGTGCCTACGATCCAGCAGCTGGTCCGCAAGGGCCGGCAGGACAAGGTCGAGAAGAACAAGACGCCCGCACTCGAGGGTTCGCCCCAGCGCCGTGGCGTCTGCACGCGTGTGTTCACGACCACCCCGAAGAAGCCGAACTCGGCCCTCCGTAAGGTCGCGCGTGTGCGTCTGACCTCTGGGATCGAGGTCACGGCCTACATTCCGGGTGAGGGACACAACCTGCAGGAGCACTCCATCGTGCTCGTGCGTGGTGGCCGTGTGAAGGACCTGCCTGGTGTTCGCTACAAGATCATCCGCGGTTCCCTCGACACCCAGGGTGTCAAGAACCGCAAGCAGGCCCGCAGCCGCTACGGCGCCAAGAAGGAGAAGTAAGAATGCCTCGTAAGGGCCCCGCCCCGAAGCGCCCGGTCATCATCGACCCGGTCTACGGTTCTCCTCTGGTGACCTCCCTCATCAACAAGGTGCTGCTGAACGGCAAGCGCTCCACCGCCGAGCGCATCGTGTACGGCGCCATGGAGGGCCTGCGCGAGAAGACCGGCAACGACCCGGTCATCACGCTGAAGCGCGCGCTGGAAAACATCAAGCCGACCCTCGAGGTCAAGTCCCGCCGTGTCGGTGGCGCGACCTACCAGGTCCCGATCGAGGTCAAGCCGGGCCGTGCGAACACGCTCGCCCTGCGCTGGCTGGTCGGTTACTCCCGCGCCCGTCGCGAGAAGACCATGACCGAGCGTCTGCTCAACGAGCTCCTCGACGCCTCCAACGGCCTCGGTGCCGCTGTGAAGAAGCGCGAGGACACCCACAAGATGGCCGAGTCCAACAAGGCCTTCGCGCACTACCGCTGGTAGTCGCTACCCACATCGAGACCGAGAGAAGACTGAGCCGACATGGCTACCACTTCACTTGACCTGGCCAAGGTGCGCAACATCGGCATCATGGCCCACATCGACGCGGGCAAGACGACGACCACCGAGCGGATCCTGTTCTACACCGGTGTCTCGTACAAGATCGGTGAGGTCCACGACGGCGCCGCGACGATGGACTGGATGGAGCAGGAGCAGGAGCGTGGCATCACGATCACCTCTGCTGCCACCACCTGTCACTGGCCGCTGAACGACGTCGATCACACCATCAACATCATCGACACCCCGGGCCACGTCGACTTCACCGTCGAGGTGGAGCGTTCGCTCCGCGTGCTCGACGGTGCCGTGACGGTGTTCGACGGCGTCGCCGGCGTTGAGCCCCAGTCCGAGACCGTGTGGCGTCAGGCGGACCGCTACGGCGTCCCGCGCATCTGCTTCGTCAACAAGCTCGACCGCACCGGTGCCGAGTTCCACCGCTGTGTCGACATGATCGTCGACCGCCTCGGTGCGACCCCGCTCGTCATGCAGCTGCCCATCGGCGCAGAAGCTGACTTCAAGGGCGTCGTCGACCTCGTCACCATGAAGGCCTTCGTCTGGTCCGCCGAGACCAAGATGGGCGAGGCCTACGACATCGTCGACATCCCCGACACGCACACCGAGGCTGCCGAGGAGTACCGCGGCAAGCTGCTCGAGGCCGTCGCGGAGAACGACGAAGAGATGATGGAGCTGTACCTCGAGGGCCAGGAGCCCTCGGTGGACCAGCTGTACGCGGCGATCCGTCGCATCACCATCGCCTCCGGCAAGGGCGGCGACACCACCGTCACCCCCGTCTTCTGCGGTACCGCGTTCAAGAACAAGGGCGTCCAGCCCCTGCTCGACGCGGTCGTGCGCTACCTGCCGTCCCCCCTGGACGTCGAGGCCATCGAGGGCCACGACGTGAAGGACCCGGAGACGGTCATCAAGCGCAAGCCGTCCGACGACGAGCCGCTGTCGGCCCTCGCGTTCAAGATCGCGAGCGACCCGCACCTCGGCAAGCTCACCTTCGTCCGGATCTACTCCGGTCGCCTGGACTCCGGCACCGCGGTGCTGAACTCCGTCAAGGGCAAGAAGGAGCGCATCGGCAAGATCTACCGCATGCACGCGAACAAGCGTGAGGAGATCGAGTCGGTGGGCGCCGGTGACATCGTCGCCGTCATGGGCCTGAAGCAGACCACCACGGGTGAGACGCTCAGTGACGACAAGCAGCCGGTGATCCTGGAGTCCATGGACTTCCCGGCGCCGGTCATCGAGGTCGCCATCGAGCCGAAGTCCAAGGGTGACCAGGAGAAGCTGGGTGTCGCCATCCAGCGTCTCTCGGAGGAGGACCCCTCCTTCCGCGTTCACTCGGACGAGGAGACCGGCCAGACCATCATCGGTGGTATGGGCGAGCTTCACCTCGAGGTGCTCGTCGACCGCATGAAGCGCGAATTCCGCGTCGAGGCGAACGTCGGCAAGCCGCAGGTGGCGTACCGCGAGACGATCCGCAAGGCCGTCGAGCGCGTCGACTTCACCCACAAGAAGCAGACCGGTGGTACCGGTCAGTTCGCGAAGGTGCAGATCGCCGTCGAGCCCATCGAGGGCGGCGACGCGTCGTACGAGTTCGTGAACAAGGTCACCGGTGGCCGCATCCCCAAGGAGTACATCCCCTCGGTGGACGCGGGTGCTCAGGAGGCCATGCAGTTCGGCATCCTGGCCGGCTACGAGATGACGGGCGTCCGCGTCACGCTCATCGACGGCGCCTACCACGAGGTCGACTCCTCGGAGCTCGCCTTCAAGATCGCCGGTTCGCAGGCCTTCAAGGAGGCCGCGCGCAAGGCCAGCCCCGTGCTGCTCGAGCCGATGATGGCCGTCGAGGTCACCACGCCCGAGGACTACATGGGCGATGTCATCGGTGACATCAACTCCCGCCGTGGCCAGATCCAGGCCATGGAGGAGCGCAGCGGCGCTCGCGTCGTGAAGGGCCTCGTGCCCCTCTCGGAGATGTTCGGCTACGTCGGAGACCTCCGCAGCAAGACGTCGGGTCGCGCAAGCTACTCAATGCAGTTCGACTCCTACGCCGAGGTTCCGCGGAACGTCGCCGAGGAGATCATCGCGAAGGCCAAGGGCGAGTAACTCACCCGAGTTCACGCTTTAGGCTTGACACCATCCGTCGGGGTTCGACCCCAAAGGCAAGAACCCCGGCGGCTGGCTTCCCAGCAAAGATCACCTGGCGCCGATGAAGCAAGGCGTACAGAACCACTCCCAGGAGGACCCAGTGGCGAAGGCGAAGTTCGAGCGGACTAAGCCGCACGTCAACATCGGCACCATCGGTCACATTGACCACGGTAAGACGACCCTCACGGCCGCCATTACCAAGGTGCTGCACGACGCGTACCCCGACCTGAACGAGGCCTCGGCCTTCGACCAGATCGACAAGGCTCCCGAGGAGCGCCAGCGCGGTATCACGATCTCGATCGCGCACGTCGAGTACCAGACCGAGGCGCGTCACTACGCCCACGTCGACTGCCCCGGTCACGCGGACTACATCAAGAACATGATCACGGGTGCCGCGCAGATGGACGGCGCCATCCTCGTGGTCGCCGCCACCGACGGCCCGATGCCGCAGACCAAGGAGCACGTGCTCCTGGCCCGCCAGGTCGGCGTTCCGTACATCGTTGTCGCCCTGAACAAGGCCGACATGGTGGACGACGAGGAGATCCTGGAGCTCGTCGAGCTCGAGGTCCGTGAGCTCCTCTCCGAGTACGAGTTCCCGGGCGACGACCTGCCGGTCGTCAAGGTCTCCGCTCTGAAGGCCCTTGAGGGCGACAAGGAGTGGGGCAACACCGTCCTCGAGCTCATGAAGGCCGTGGACGAGTCCATCCCGGAGCCCGAGCGCGACGTCGACAAGCCGTTCCTGATGCCGATCGAGGACGTCTTCACGATCACCGGTCGTGGCACCGTCGTCACCGGTCGCATCGAGCGTGGTGTCCTCAAGGTCAACGAGACCGTCGACATCATCGGCATCAAGACCGAGAAGACCACCACCACGGTCACCGGCATCGAGATGTTCCGCAAGCTGCTCGACGAGGGCCAGGCCGGTGAGAACGTCGGTCTGCTCCTCCGTGGCATCAAGCGCGAGGACGTCGAGCGCGGCCAGGTCATCATCAAGCCCGGTTCGGTCACGCCGCACACCGAGTTCGAGGCCCAGGCCTACATCCTGTCGAAGGACGAGGGTGGCCGTCACACCCCGTTCTTCAACAACTACCGCCCGCAGTTCTACTTCCGCACGACGGACGTGACCGGCGTCGTGACCCTCCCCGAGGGCACCGAGATGGTCATGCCGGGTGACAACACGGAGATGTCCGTGGAGCTCATCCAGCCCGTCGCCATGGAAGAGGGCCTGAAGTTCGCCATCCGTGAGGGTGGCCGGACCGTCGGCGCCGGCCAGGTCACCAAGATCAACAAGTAAGTCCGCTTACTTGCTGGGCTTGACGCCTGGTAGCTCCTGCGAGCTCTGAGAGGGCCCGTACGACTTCGGTCGTACGGGCCCTTTCGCGTGCGCGGCGGCTGCGTGCGGGGGCTGTCCGGGGGCGCCGATATGGTGCGGGTGGGGATGAGGGGGAGGGCCGTTGCGGACCAGAACGAGGACCACGTGGGGCGCCGGCGTCGTCGCGGCACTGGCCGTCGGACTGCTCGCCGCCGGGTGTTCCGTCCCGGACGCGGGGGACGGGCAGGCCACTGAGGGGCGTGACTGGCATTGGGATCCCGAGGCGGGGCCTGATGAAGCGGCCGCGTTCATGGAGGTGGCGGTGCCCGAGGGGGCTACCGGGGTCAAAGGGGCCGTGCAGGTCAATCCGCAGGAGGATCAGTACGTCCTGACCTTCGTGACCAGCGAGAAGGCGGCCGAGGAGCTTGCGGCATCCCTGCACTCAGAGGAGCCCCTCACGGCACGGAAGAACGAGATCAAACCCTGGTCCGTGCTGCTCGAACACCTGGGACTGGCCAAGCCATACGCCCTGAAGGGAGCGCGCTGGGCAGGAGTCTGTCCCCCGTGCGTGTCGGATCCCCGGCGCAAGAAGGTTCAGTGGATCGAGATTTACGTCCGGGGGCTCAAGGGTGATCGGGCGCGCGTGTACCTTTCGGCGTTCTGACGGCTGCCGTCCGCCTCGGGGGCCGGCTCCGGCTCAGGATCAGTCCCGGTCCCACGCCTCCCCCAGCCACGTCAGCCGGTTCCCGTACTCCACCGTCTCCGTCCACTCCGGTGGCCAGTCCTGTGCGCCCCGGTGTGCCCCTGCCAGCGCGCCCGCCAGGGCTGCCGTCGCCGCCGAGGCGCCGGAGGTGTGTGACGCGCGGCGCAACGTGTCGCGGGGGTGGGCGGCCGTCGTGAGGAAGGCGTAGAGGGCGCCGGCCAGCACGTCGTCGGCGGTCCACGCCGAGCCCACGGCCCTGCCGGGGTCGCGGGAGACGTCGTCCGTGCTCAGCGCCGTCTCCACCGCGGACAGGGCCGACACGCACTCGTCCCACCCCATCGCGATGAACGCCGCCGCGTCGGTACGGGACGCCAGGTCGCCCAGCCAGTCGGCGCGGTAGACGTACCGTGACGTCTCCGCGTGAACGCGCAGCTCCGTCAGCAGGTCGGCGGGCGCGCAGCGGTGCCGCAGGAGGTCCACCGCGTGGGACGCCAGGTCGCTCGCCGCCAAGGCGGTGGGATGGCCGTGGGTGAGGGCCGCCTGGAGCTGGGCGATCCCCGAGCGCTGGTCGGCGCTCAGGTACGGCGCCAGGCCCACCACGGCCGCCCGTGCCACCGTCGCGCACCCCTTCGACCCCGCGGCGGTCGCCTGCTGCCACGGCACCGGTCTCCCCAGCGCCTCGCACGCGTCCAGCGTCGTACGGCCGGGGGCGCGGTCGTTGTGGGGGGAGTGGCGCCAGGCCACCAGGTGCGTGCGCAGCGCCGTCGTGACGGCCGCCGGGGTCAGCCAGGGCGGGGCCGGCAGGGCGCCCCGTACCGTCAGAGCCCGCCGCGCCTCCGCCTCCGGCAGGGGAGCCGCCACCGCCACCCCCGCGAGCGCCTCGCCCACGGCCAGGGAGAGCTGGGTCTGGTCGGAGACGCGGACCGTGCCGTCGGCGGACAGGGGGAGCTCCATCGCCTCCCAGGAGCCGTACACGGCACTCACGTCGTCCAGGGGCAGCGTGGCGAGCGGGCGGCCCATCGCGTCGCCGATCGCCAGGCCGAAGAGGGCTCCGCGGGCCGAGCGCCACCGGGGGGCCCGGAACGGCTGGTCCGCCAGGGCGTACAGGGACGCCAGGTCGGGGGCCGTGGTGAGCGAGCCGGGCACCGCGGCGGGGGAGCCCGCCACCTCGGTGAGGACCGCCGTCGGGGGCACCCCGCGCGCCTTGCCCTCGCGCAGCCGGGTCAGCCAGCGGCTGTCGTTGACGGCGCGCTGGTCCGCGTCCCTGCGGACGATCCATCCGGCCGCGTCGTCCTCGTCGCAGGCCCACACGTACGTGGTGACCGTGCCCCGCTCGTCGGCCACGGCGACGTACCGCACCGGGCGCGCGGTCCTCCCTGCGTACTCTTCTGGGCCGCTGACCAGCGAGAACGCCATGTCGTCGGCGAAGCGCGGATTGATGTGCTTCCGTGGGACGAAGCGCGGGCCGTGCGGGGTCGCATCACTCATCCCGCCCACCTTGCCCCAACGGAGTTCCGGCGCGCCCACCGCACTCCGGGTTTGATCTCCGTCACCCAACGGGTACGATCTCCGGCTCGATTGGCACCCGGCATGCCCCGTATGGCAGACTGTCGGGGTTGCTCGGTTGAGTGCCGATGCTGCGCGCCTCCCGCCGGGAGGACCGGAAGCGAGTCCCACAGTACTCGTCGCCCCATCTGTCGAAGGGTCCGCAAGGATTCGCAGGCAGCGCTGAGGCGGACGTACGGGAATCTTTCGGGAAGTGCGGTGCGGTCGCCCGACCAGGCGCCCGGTGGGTTTCTTCCCCCGGACCCGCGGTCAGCTGGGCCGCAGCCCCTGTGCAGGGATTCTCCTTCGGGAGAACCGTGTGGGCGGGACTGCGACACGCCCGACCGCGTGGGTCGGAGGAAGTAGAAAAAAGGGCCCCCGAGGTGCCAGAGCGTTCGAGACGAAGGACTACTAAGTAGCCATGGCGGGACAGAAGATCCGCATCCGGCTCAAGGCCTACGACCACGAGGTCATCGACTCCTCGGCGAAGAAGATCGTCGAGACGGTGACGCGTACTGGTGCGTCGGTCGCGGGCCCGGTGCCGCTGCCCACTGAGAAGAACGTGTACTGCGTCATCAAGTCGCCGCACAAGTACAAGGACTCGCGCGAGCACTTCGAGATGCGCACGCACAAGCGCCTGATCGACATCCTCGACCCGACGCCCAAGACCGTTGACTCGCTGATGCGCCTGGACCTTCCGGCCGGCGTTGACATCGAGATCAAGCTCTGAAGGGCGCGGAGAAGATGACCAAGCAGATCAAGGGCATCCTGGGCGAGAAGCTCGGCATGACCCAGGTCTGGGACGAGAACAACCGCATCGTCCCGGTGACCGTGGTCAAGGCCGGACCCTGCGTCGTTACCCAGGTCCGTACGAATGACAGCGACGGCTACGAGTCGGTCCAGATCGCCTTCGGCGAGATCGACCCGCGCAAGGTGAACAAGCCCCTCAAGGGCCACTTCGCCAAGGCCGACGTGACCCCCCGTCGCCACCTCGTCGAGATCCGTACCGCTGGTGCCAGCGAGTACACCCTCGGCCAGGAGCTGACTGCCGAGACGTTCGAGGCCGGTATCAAGGTCGACGTCACCGGTAAGAGCAAGGGCAAGGGCTTCGCCGGTGTGATGAAGCGTCACAACTTCGCCGGTGGCAAGGCCTCCCACGGTGCCCACCGCGTGCACCGCAAGCCCGGCTCCATCGGTGGCTGCGCCACGCCTGGCCGTGTCTTCAAGGGCCAGCGCATGGCCGGTCGCATGGGCAACGAGCGGGTCACCACCCAGAACCTGACCGTCCACGCCGTTGACGCGGAGAAGGGCCTGCTCCTGATCAAGGGCGCGGTTCCTGGTCCGAACGGCGGCCTCGTCCTGGTCCGTACCGCGGCCAAGGGGGCCTGAGGTAACCCATGAGCACCATTGACATCCTTTCGCCGGCAGGCGACAAGACCGGGACGGTCGAGCTCCCCGCGGAGATCTTCGACGTCGAGAAGATCAGCATCCCGCTGATCCACCAGGTCGTCGTCGCACAGCTGGCCGCGGCCCGTCAGGGCACGCACAAGACCAAGCGTCGCGGCGAAGTCCGCGGTGGCGGCAAGAAGCCGTACCGCCAGAAGGGCACCGGCCGCGCGCGCCAGGGTTCGACCCGTGCGCCGCAGTTCGCCGGCGGTGGCGTCGTCCACGGCCCGCAGCCGCGTGACTACTCGCAGCGGACCCCGAAGAAGATGAAGGCCGCGGCCCTGCGCCACGCCCTCACCGACCGGGCCCGCAACGCTCGTATCCACGTTGTCACCAACGTGGTCGAGGGCGACATCTCCACCAAGGCCGCGAAGACGCTGCTCGGCAAGGTCAGCGAGCGCAAGAACGTGCTCCTGGTCATCGACCGCGCGGACGAGACTTCGCTGCTCTCCGCCCGCAACCTGCCCCAGGTGCACATCCTGGAGCCGGGCCAGCTGAACACGTACGACGTGCTCGTGTCGGACGACGTGGTCTTCACCAAGGCCGCGTTCGAGTCCTTCGTGTCCGGCCCGCAGGCCACTGACACCGAAGGGAGCGAAGCCTGATGGCCATCCGTCACCAGAGCATCGCGTCCAAGGCTGCGAAGGCCGCCAAGGCCGCGCGCGTCGCCAAGGCGAAGCGCATCGCGACCGAGGGCAAGATCGCCGTTGAGCCCACCCCGCTGAGCAAGTCCTTCTCGGACCCGCGCGACGTCCTCGTCAAGCCGGTCGTCTCCGAGAAGTCCTACGCGCTGCTCGACGAGGGCAAGTACACGTTCATCGTGGCCCCCGGCGCCAACAAGACCCAGATCAAGCAGGCCGTCGAGGCGGTCTTCTCGGTCAAGGTCACCGGCGTCAACACGATCAACCGTCAGGGCAAGCGGAAGCGCACGCGCACCGGGTTCGGCAAGCGTGCCGACACCAAGCGCGCCATCGTGACCCTTGCTGAGGGCGACCGTATCGACATCTTCGGCCAGGCCTCCTAACGGAGCGCCCTGGTCCGAATATCGGACGAGGACTGAGAAATGGGAATCCGCAAGTACAAGCCGACTACGCCGGGCCGCCGTGGCTCCTCCGTAGCCGACTTCGTCGAGGTAACGCGGTCCACGCCGGAGAAGTCGCTGGTTCGCCCGCTGCACAGCAAGGGCGGCCGTAACAATTCCGGTCGTGTGACCGTTCGCCACCAGGGTGGCGGACACAAGCGCGCCTTCCGCGTGATCGACTTCCGTCGTCACGACAAGGACGGTGTGCCGGCCAAGGTCGCGCACATCGAGTACGACCCCAACCGCACCGCGCGCATCGCGCTGCTGCACTACGCGGACGGCGAGAAGCGCTACATCCTCGCCCCGCGCGGCACGCAGCAGGGTGACCGGATTGAGAGCGGCCCCGGTGCCGACATCAAGCCCGGCAACAACATGGCGCTGCGCAACATCCCGGTGGGTACGACGCTCCACGCCATCGAGCTGCGGCCCGGCGGCGGCGCGAAGTTCGCCCGCTCCGCGGGTGCCTCCGTGCAGCTGCTCGCGAAGGAAGGCGCCATGGCGCACCTTCGCATGCCGTCCGGTGAGATCCGCCTGGTCGACGTCCGCTGCCGCGCCACCATCGGCGAGGTCGGCAACGCCGAGCAGTCGAACATCAACTGGGGCAAGGCCGGCCGCATGCGCTGGAAGGGCGTCCGCCCGACCGTGCGTGGTGTCGTGATGAACCCGGTCGACCACCCGCACGGTGGTGGCGAAGGCAAGACCTCCGGTGGTCGTCACCCGGTCTCGCCGTGGGGCAAGAAGGAGGGTCGTACTCGTGATCGCAACAAGGCGAGCAACAAGTACATCGTCCGTCGCCGCAAGTCGAACAAGAAGCGCTAGGAGCGGGTTTAGATGCCGCGCAGTCTCAAGAAGGGGCCCTTCGTCGACGACCACCTCGTAAAGAAGGTGGACGCTCAGAACGAAGCCGGTTCCAAGAACGTCATCAAGACCTGGTCCCGTCGCTCGATGATCATTCCCAGCATGCTGGGTCACACGATCGCGGTGCACAACGGCAAGACCCACATCCCGGTGTTCGTCACCGAGTCGATGGTCGGCCACAAGCTCGGCGAGTTCTCGCCGACTCGCACCTTCCGCGGCCACGTCAAGGACGACCGGAAGTCGAAGCGCCGCTAGCGCGGGGTGGAACGACTATGACTAACACCGAAGGGACAACCATGGAAGCCAGGGCCCAGGCGCGGTACATCCGCGTCACGCCCATGAAGGCCCGCCGCGTGGTGGACCTCATCCGTGGCATGGATGCCACGGAGGCTCAGGCGGTCCTGCGTTTCGCCCCGCAGGCCGCGAGCGTGCCGGTCGGCAAGGTGCTGGACAGCGCCATTGCCAACGCCGCGCACAACTACGACCACACCGACGCCTCTTCGCTGGTCATCAGCGAGGCGTACGTGGATGAGGGCCCGACCCTGAAGCGGTTCCGTCCGCGTGCTCAGGGCCGTGCCTACCGGATCCGTAAGCGGACCAGCCACATCACCGTGGTCGTCAGCAGCAAGGAAGGAACCCGGTAATGGGCCAGAAGGTAAACCCGCACGGGTTCCGGCTCGGTGTCACGACCGACTTCAAGTCGCGTTGGTACGCCGACAAGCTGTACAAGGACTACGTCAAGGAAGACGTCGCCATCCGTCGGATGATGACGTCCGGCATGGAGCGCGCCGGCATCTCGAAGGTGGAGATCGAGCGCACCCGTGACCGCGTGCGTGTGGACATCCACACCGCTCGTCCCGGCATCGTCATCGG
The DNA here is from genome assembly GCF_055591085.1 of Streptomyces sp. NPDC041713. Lineage (NCBI taxonomy): Bacteria > Bacillati > Actinomycetota > Actinomycetes > Kitasatosporales > Streptomycetaceae > Streptomyces > Streptomyces sp. NPDC041713. The sequence goes on along the minus strand of NZ_JBVIZY010000002.1, from coordinate 773,218 downwards.
CCGCCGTGGCGCCGAGGCCGACCGCATCCGCGGTGACCTCGAGAAGCTCACGGGCAAGCAGGTCCAGCTGAACATCCTCGAGGTCAAGAACCCCGAGGTCGACGCTCAGCTCGTGGCCCAGGCCGTGGCGGAGCAGCTGTCCTCCCGCGTCTCCTTCCGTCGTGCCATGCGCAAGAGCATGCAGTCGGCGATGAAGGCGGGCGCCAAGGGCATCAAGATCCAGTGTGGTGGCCGTCTCGGCGGCGCCGAGATGTCGCGCTCGGAGTTCTACCGCGAGGGCCGCGTGCCCCTGCACACGCTCCGCGCCAACGTCGACTACGGCTTCTTCGAGGCCAAGACGACCTTCGGCCGCATCGGCGTGAAGGTCTGGATCTACAAGGGCGACGTCAAGAACATCGCCGAGGTCCGCGCCGAGAACGCCGCTGCCCGTGCGGGTAACCGCCCGGCCCGTGGCGGCGGCAACGACCGCCCGGCCCGTGGTGGCCGCGGTGGCGAGCGTGGCGGCCGCGGCCGCAAGCCGCAGCAGCAGTCCGCGCCGGCTGCCGAGGCCCCCAAGGCCGACGCTCCCGCCGCCGCTGCCGCTCCGGCTGAGAGCACCGGAACGGAGGCCTGACCGAAATGCTGATCCCCCGTAGGGTCAAGCACCGCAAGCAGCACCACCCCAAGCGCCGCGGTCAGGCCAAGGGTGGTACGACGGTCGCATTCGGCGAGTACGGCATTCAGGCCCTCACGCCGGCGTACGTGACCAACCGCCAGATCGAGGCGGCTCGTATCGCGATGACCCGCCACATCAAGCGTGGCGGCAAGGTCTGGATCAACATCTACCCGGACCGCCCCCTCACCAAGAAGCCTGCCGAGACCCGCATGGGTTCCGGTAAGGGTTCTCCGGAGTGGTGGGTCGCGAACGTTCACCCGGGACGGGTGATGTTCGAGCTGTCGTACCCGAACGAGAAGATTGCTCGTGAGGCGCTCACCCGCGCTGCTCACAAGCTTCCGATGAAGTGCCGCATCGTCCGGCGCGAGGCAGGTGAGTCGTGATGTCGGCCGGTACCAAGGCGTCCGAGCTGCGCGAACTGGGCGACGAGGAGCTTGTCAACAAGCTTCGCGAAGCCAAGGAAGAGCTGTTCAACCTCCGCTTCCAGGCGGCGACGGGCCAGCTCGAGAACCACGGTCGGCTCAAGGCCGTCCGTAAGGACATCGCGCGGATCTACACCCTGATGCGTGAGCGCGAGCTGGGCATCGAGACGGTGGAGAGCGCCTGATGAGCGAGAGCAACGTGACTGAAGAGACGAAGGCCGCCCGCGGCTTCCGCAAGACCCGTCAGGGTCTTGTCGTCAGCGACAAGATGGACAAGACCGTCGTCGTCGCTGTCGAGGACCGCGTGACCCACGCGCTGTACGGCAAGGTCATCCGCCGTACGAACAAGCTCAAGGCGCACGACGAGCAGAACGCTGCCGGTGTCGGCGACCGCGTCCTCCTGATGGAGACGCGTCCGCTGTCCGCCACCAAGCGCTGGCGCATCGTCGAGATCCTCGAGAAGGCCAAGTAATTTCCGAGGGGGTTTCCCCTCGGATCAGTTCCGCCAGGCTCGGTGGGGGCCGTTTCCCGTAAGGGATTCGCCCCCGCCGGGAACCGGCAGACAAACAGGAGATAGACGTGATCCAGCAGGAGTCGCGACTGCGCGTCGCCGACAACACGGGTGCGAAGGAAATTCTCACCATCCGTGTTCTCGGTGGCTCGGGTCGCCGCTACGCGGGCATCGGTGACGTCATCGTCGCCACCGTGAAGGACGCGATCCCCGGTGGCAACGTGAAGAAGGGTGACGTCGTCAAGGCGGTCATCGTTCGCACCGTCAAGGAGCGCCGCCGTCCGGACGGCTCGTACATCCGCTTCGACGAGAACGCCGCCGTCATTCTGAAGAACGACGGCGACCCTCGCGGCACCCGTATCTTCGGCCCCGTCGGCCGTGAGCTGCGCGAGAAGAAGTTCATGAAGATCATCTCGCTCGCGCCGGAGGTGCTGTAAGCATGAAGATCAAGAAGGGCGACCTGGTCCAGGTCATCACCGGTAAGGACAAGGGCAAGCAGGGCAAGGTCATTGCCGCTTACCCGCGCGACGAGCGCGTCCTGGTCGAGGGTGTCAACCGGGTCAAGAAGCACACGAAGGCCGGCCCGACCGCCAGCGGCTCGCAGGCCGGCGGCATCGTGACCACCGAGGCCCCCGTCCACGTCTCCAACGTCCAGCTGGTCGTGGAGAAGGACGGCAACAAGGTCGTCACGCGCGTCGGTTACCGCTTCGACGACGAGGGCAACAAGATCCGCGTTGCCAAGCGGACGGGTGAGGACATCTGATGACGACCACCACCACTCCGCGTCTCAAGACGAAGTACCGCGAGGAGATCGCGGGCAAGCTGCAGGAAGAGTTCTCCTACGAGAACGTCATGCAGATCCCCGGTCTCGTCAAGATCGTGGTCAACATGGGTGTCGGCGACGCCGCCCGTGACTCGAAGCTCATGGACGGTGCCGTCCGTGACCTGACCACCATCACGGGTCAGAAGCCGGCCATCACCAAGGCCCGGAAGTCCATCGCGCAGTTCAAGCTGCGCGAGGGTCAGCCGATCGGCTGCCACGTCACGCTCCGTGGCGACCGCATGTGGGAGTTCCTGGACCGCACCCTGTCGCTCGCGCTGCCGCGCATCCGCGACTTCCGTGGTCTGTCCCCCAAGCAGTTCGACGGCCGTGGCAACTACACCTTCGGTCTCACGGAGCAGGTCATGTTCCACGAGATCGACCAGGACAAGATCGACCGCGTCCGGGGTATGGACATCACCGTGGTCACCACGGCGACCAACGACGCTGAGGGCCGTGCGCTCCTTCGTCACCTCGGCTTCCCGTTCAAGGAGGCGTAAGCGAGATGGCGAAGAAGGCTCTGATTGCCAAGGCTGCTCGTAAGCCCAAGTTCGGTGTGCGTGCGTACACCCGCTGCCAGCGCTGCGGCCGCCCGCACTCCGTCTACCGCAAGTTCGGCCTCTGCCGCGTGTGCCTTCGTGAGATGGCTCACCGTGGCGAGCTGCCGGGCGTGACCAAGAGCTCCTGGTAGTCCCACCTTTTCGAAGGTTTTGGGACTGTCTGGATCTCTCGGTAAGTAAAGGGTCGGCAGATGCGCTCCTCCACATGGCTTAGGCTAGGAGGGTTGGGCGTCTGCCGCCCTGACCGACTTACTACGCCGTAGGTCCCCGCGCCGCACCCGTCCCGCCTCTGAGTGGGGAGAGGGATGGCGCAGATAGGAAACCCCGGCGAGAGAGGCCGAAGGCCAATTCATGACCATGACTGATCCGATCGCGGACATGCTGACTCGTCTGCGTAACGCGAACTCGGCGTACCACGACACCGTGGCGATGCCGCACAGCAAGATCAAGTCTCACATCGCGGAGATCCTCCAGCAGGAGGGCTTCATCACGGGCTGGAAGGTCGAGGACGCCGAGGTCGGCAAGAACCTCGTTCTCGAGCTGAAGTTCGGCCCGAACCGTGAGCGCTCCATCGCGGGCATCAAGCGGATCTCCAAGCCCGGTCTCCGGGTTTACGCGAAGTCCACCAACCTGCCGAAGGTCCTCGGCGGCCTCGGCGTGGCGATCATCTCCACGTCGCACGGTCTCCTGACCGGCCAGCAGGCAGGCAAGAAGGGCGTAGGTGGGGAAGTCCTCGCCTACGTCTGGTAGTCGGGAACGGAGGAATAGCTAATGTCGCGTATTGGCAAGCTCCCCATCACGGTTCCCGCCGGCGTGGACGTCACCATCGACGGCCGTACGGTCGCTGTGAAGGGCCCCAAGGGTTCCCTCTCGCACACCGTTGTCGCGCCGATCGAGATCGCTAAGGACGAGGACGGCGTTCTGAACGTCACCCGTCCGAACGACGAGCGTCAGAACAAGGCCCTGCACGGCCTGTCCCGCACGCTGGTGGCGAACATGATCACCGGCGTGACCCAGGGTTACGTGAAGAAGCTCGAAATCAGCGGTGTCGGTTACCGCGTCCTCGCGAAGGGCTCCAACCTGGAGTTCTCGCTGGGCTACAGCCACCCGATCCTGGTCGAGGCCCCCGAGGGCATCACCTTCAAGGTGGAGTCCGCGACCCGTTTCTCGGTCGAGGGCATCGACAAGCAGAAGGTCGGCGAGGTTGCGGCCAACATCCGCAAGCTGCGCAAGCCCGACCCGTACAAGGCCAAGGGCGTCAAGTACGAAGGCGAAGTCATCCGCCGCAAGGTCGGAAAGGCGGGTAAGTAAGCCATGGCATACGGTGTCAAGATTGCTAAGGGCGACGCTTACAAGCGTGCTGCCATCAAGCGTCGTCACATCCGCATCCGTAAGCACATCTCGGGTACGGCTGAGCGTCCGCGCCTGGTCGTGACGCGCTCCAACCGCCACATCGTGGCCCAGGTCATCGACGACATCAAGGGTCACACCCTGGCGTCGGCGTCGACCCTGGACACCACGATCCGCGGTGCCGAGGGCGACAAGTCCGCGGCCGCCAAGTCGGTCGGCGCCCTGGTCGCCGAGCGCGCCAAGGCCGCCGGTGTCGAGACTGTCGTGTTCGACCGTGGTGGTAACCAGTACGCCGGGCGCATCGCCGCCCTGGCGGACGCCGCCCGCGAAGCCGGACTCAAGTTCTGAGTCGGTTCCGTAGCTAGCGGAAACAGAGAGAGGTAATTCCAATGGCTGGACCCCAGCGCCGCGGTGGCGGTGCCGGTGGCGGCGAGCGGCGGGACCGGAAGGGTCGCGACGGTGGCGCTGCCGCCGAGAAGACCGCATACGTTGAGCGCGTTGTCGCGATCAACCGTGTCGCCAAGGTTGTGAAGGGTGGTCGTCGCTTCAGCTTCACTGCGCTCGTCGTAGTGGGCGACGGTGACGGCACCGTGGGTGTCGGTTACGGCAAGGCCAAGGAGGTGCCGGCCGCCATCGCCAAGGGTGTTGAGGAGGCCAAGAAGCACTTCTTCAAGGTCCCCCGTATCCAGGGCACCATCCCGCACCCCATCCAGGGCGAGAAGGCCGCGGGCGTCGTCCTGCTCAAGCCTGCTTCCCCCGGTACCGGTGTTATCGCCGGTGGCCCGGTGCGTGCCGTGCTCGAGTGCGCCGGCGTGCACGACATCCTGTCGAAGTCCCTGGGCTCCGACAACGCGATCAACATCGTGCACGCGACCGTGGCGGCCCTCAAGGGCCTGCAGCGTCCCGAGGAGATCGCGGCTCGCCGTGGTCTGCCCCTCGAGGACGTCGCCCCCGCGGCTCTGCTTCGTGCGCGTGCGGGAGCGGGTGCGTAATGGCACAGCTCAAGATCACGCAGACGAAGTCGTACATCGGCAGCAAGCAGAACCACCGCGACACCCTGCGCTCTCTTGGTCTCAAGGGCATCAACACGCAGGTCGTCAAGGAGGACCGCCCCGAGTTCCGCGGCATGGTGCAGACCGTCCGCCACCTCGTGACGGTTGAGGAGGTCGACTGACATGGCGGAGCAGAACCCGCTGAAGGTCCACAACCTCCGGCCCGCCCCGGGCGCCAAGACCGCCAAGACCCGTGTGGGTCGTGGTGAGGCGTCCAAGGGTAAGACCGCTGGTCGTGGTACCAAGGGCACCAAGGCCCGTTACCAGGTTCCGGAGCGCTTCGAGGGTGGCCAGATGCCCCTCCACATGCGTCTCCCGAAGCTCAAGGGCTTCAAGAACCCGTTCAAGACCGAGTTCCAGGTCGTGAACCTCGACAAGCTGAGCGCGCTGTTCCCCGAGGGTGGCGAGGTCACCGTCGAGGCCCTCGTGGCCAAGGGTGCGGTTCGCAAGAACAGCCTCGTCAAGGTCCTCGGCCAGGGTGAGGTCACCGTGGCGCTGCAGGTGACGGTCGACGCCGTCTCCGGTTCCGCCAAGGAGAAGATCACCGCCGCCGGCGGTACCGTCACCGAGCTCGTCTGATATTCCCTCAGACGTGTCGATGACATGAGCGATTCCCAGCCGGGGATGCCCCACAAAAGGGGCATCCCCGGTTGGTCGTTCCAAGGGGGGCACGGTCGCCGGTAAGGTGGCGTGCACTGTCTAAGCTCCGTGCGGCCTGGCCGCACGGTTTTCTTGACTGATACGTATTCGTCGAACCTCAGACCACCACCTCTGACGCACGCGCGCGGGGGTCGCAGGAGGCACCGTGCTCACCGCGTTCGCCCGGGCGTTCAAGACGCCCGACCTGCGCAAGAAGCTGCTCTTCACGCTCGGCATCATCGTGATCTACCGGGTGGGCACGCATGTGCCGATCCCCGGTATCGACTACAAGAACGTGCAGACCTGCATTGACAACGCCAATGCGAACCAGGGCCTGTTCGGTCTCGTCAACATGTTCAGCGGTGGCGCGCTGCTGCAGATCACGATCTTCGCGCTCGGCATCATGCCGTACATCACGGCGAGCATCATTCTGCAGCTGCTGACCGTGGTGATCCCGCGACTCGAGGCCCTCAAGAAGGAGGGCCAGGCCGGCACAGCGAAGATCACGCAGTACACGCGCTATCTGACCATCGCGCTCGCGATCCTGCAGGGCACCGGCCTGGTGGCCACCGCCCGCACCGGCACCCTCTTCCAGAGCTGCCCCGTCGCCAGCGAGATCGTCCCCGACCAGTCGATCTTCGTGACCATCACGATGGTCATCACGATGACCGCGGGCACGGCCTGTGTGATGTGGCTCGGCGAGCTCATCACCGACCGCGGCATCGGCAACGGCATGTCGATCCTGATGTTCATCTCGATCGCCGCGACCTTCCCGAGCGCCCTGTGGGCCATCAAGCAGCAGGGCGACCTGGCGGGCGGCTGGATCGAGTTCGGCACCGTCATCGCGGTCGGTCTGGTCATGGTCGGCCTGGTGGTCTTCGTCGAGCAGGCGCAGCGCCGCATTCCGGTCCAGTACGCGAAGCGCATGATCGGCCGCCGGTCCTACGGCGGTACGTCGACCTACATTCCGCTGAAGGTCAATCAGGCGGGCATCATCCCTGTGATCTTCGCCTCGTCGCTGCTCTACATTCCGGCGCTGGTCGCCCAGTTCGCGGGCGGCAACTCGGGATGGAAGACGTGGATCGAGGCGAACCTGACCAAGGGTGACCACCCGATTTACATCGCCACGTACTTCATCCTGATCGTCTTCTTCGCCTTCTTCTACGTCGCGATCTCGTTCAACCCCGAGGAAGTCGCCGACAACATGAAGAAGTATGGTGGCTTCATCCCGGGCATCCGGGCTGGCCGTCCGACCGCTGAGTATCTGAGTTACGTACTCAACCGGATCACGTGGCCGGGTTCGCTGTATCTGGGTCTGATCGCTCTTGTGCCGACGATGGCGTTGGTGGGCTTCGGGGCAAACCAGAACTTCCCGTTCGGCGGGACGAGCATCCTCATCATCGTGGGTGTGGGTCTGGAAACCGTGAAGCAGATCGAGAGCCAGCTCCAGCAGCGCAATTACGAAGGGTTCCTCCGCTGATGCGAATCGTCCTCGTCGGGCCGCCCGGTGCGGGCAAGGGAACGCAGGCCGCGTTCCTCGCCAAGAACCTGTCGATCCCGCACATCTCCACGGGCGACCTCTTCCGCGCCAACATCAGCCAGGGCACGGAACTGGGCAAGGCGGCGAAGGCGTACATGGACGCCGGAAACCTCGTCCCGGACGAGGTGACCATCGGCATGGCGAAGGACCGCATGGCCCAGCCGGACGCCGTGAACGGCTTCCTGCTCGACGGGTTCCCGCGCAACGTGTCGCAGGCGGAGGCGCTGGACGTCGCGCTCAAGGCCGATGACGTGAAGCTCGACGCCGTCCTGGACCTGGAGGTCCCCGAGGACGAGGTCGTCAAGCGGATCGCCGGCCGGCGCATCTGCCGCAAGGACTCCAGCCACGTCTTCCACGTGACGTACTCGCAGCCGAAGCAGGACGGCGTCTGCGACGTCTGCGGCGGCGAGCTGTACCAGCGCGAGGACGACAGCGAGGACACGGTCCGCAAGCGCCTCGAGGTCTACCACACGCAGACCGAGCCGATCATCGACTACTACCGGACGCAGGGTCTGGTCGTGACGATCTCGGCGCTCGGCAAGGTCGACGAGGTCACCGCGCGCGCGATGGACGCCCTGAAGGGCGACAAGTAGTCAGTACGGTGTCACGGCCGCGGTGCCCCCAGGGGGACCGCGGCCGTACTGTTGTTCATGTACCGGTTCGGGTACGTGGCCGGTTTGTCGACGGATGACGGAGAGCGGAAGCCCCATGGTGCAGATCAAGACCCCCGAGCAGATCGCGAAGATGCGTGAGGCGGGCCTTGTCGTCGCCGCGATCCACGCCGCGACCCGTGCGGCCGCGGTGCCGGGCGCCACCACCAAGGACCTGGACGAGGTCGCCCGCAAGGTGATCGCCGAGCACGGCGCGAAGTCGAACTTCCTCGGGTACGGCGGCTTCCCCGCCACGATCTGCACCTCGGTCAACGAGGTCGTCGTGCACGGCATCCCCGACGACAAGACCGTCCTGAAGGACGGCGACATCATCTCCATCGACGCCGGCGCGATCATCGACGGCTGGCACGGCGACGCGGCGTACACCGCGTTCGTGGGCACCGGTCACGCTCCGGAGCTCGTCGAGCTCTCCCGGGTGACCGAGGAGTCGATGTGGGCCGGCATCGCGGCCATGAAGCAGGGCAACCGGCTCGTCGACATCTCGCGCGCCATCGAGACGTACATCCGCCGCCAGCCGAAGCCGGGCGGCGGCAAGTACGGGATCGTCGAGGACTACGGCGGCCACGGCATCGGCACCGAGATGCACATGGACCCGCACCTCCTGAACTACGTCGAGCGCCGCCGCGGCAAGGGCCCGAAGCTGGTCCCCGGCTTCTGCCTGGCGATCGAGCCGATGGTCTCCCTCGGAACCCCGCGCACGGAGGTCCTGGAGGACGACTGGACCGTCATCACGACGGACGGCACCTGGTCCTCGCACTGGGAGCACTCCATCGCGCTGACGGAGGAGGGGCCCCTCGTCCTTACGGCACCGGACTGCGGCAAGGAGCGGCTCGCCGCGTACGGCGTGACCCCCGCTCCGGACCCGTTGGGTTAGACCCCGCGTCGGTGCTGGGCAGGGTCTTGCTTAAGGATCTTGCTCAAGGGGCAGACTTTCCCGATTCGTCTTTCCGAGTGCACTGACGTAGACTGACGCGTCGGCTCTCGTGCATCCGTGTGTCTGCATGCGGTGAACGGCAGTCGATCAAGGTAGTCGATTCGAAGGGCGAAGCGTGGCCAAGAAGCAAGGTGCCATCGAGATCGAAGGCACTGTCGTCGAGTCTCTTCCGAACGCCATGTTCAAGGTGGAGCTCCAGAACGGCCACCAGGTCCTGGCACACATCAGCGGCAAGATGCGCATGCACTACATCCGCATCCTCCCTGACGACCGGGTCGTGGTGGAGCTGTCTCCGTACGACCTGACCCGTGGCCGGATCGTCTACCGGTACAAGTAGATCTTGCCCGCATCCCGCTCGCGCGGGGTGGTGGCACTGACCCGGAGAACCTCACCCAATGAAGGTCAAGCCGAGCGTCAAGAAGATCTGCGACAAGTGCAGGGTGATCCGCCGTCACGGCCGGGTCATGATCATTTGCGACAACCCGCGCCACAAGCAGCGCCAGGGCTGACGCACCACTGCAGTTCGCAGATTTTCGCGCGACGCACGTAAGTAGATACGCAGGACCCGTCCCTCTTCAGTTCCGCCGGTGATGTCACCGGTCATGGAGGGCGACACCCCCGGTCGGAGGCCGGGGACCCGTTCCGTACCGACCCTTTGCGAAGGGGACGGCGGCCGGGAGTGGTTCTGCTGAAGACCTCCGAAGAATCAACAGGAGCCATGAATGGCACGCGTTGAAGGCGTTGACCTCCCGCGCGAAAAGCGCATCGAGGTCGCCCTCACCTACGTGTTCGGCATCGGCCGCACGCTGGCCCAGCAGACGCTGGACGCCATCGAGGTGGACCGCAACACCCGCGTCCGCGACCTGACCGAGGAAGACCTCGTCAAGATCCGCGAGTACGTGGACGCCAACATCAAGACCGAGGGTGACCTCCGTCGCGAGATCCAGGCCGACATCCGCCGCAAGGTCGAGATCGGCTGCTACGCGGGTATCCGCCACCGTCGTGGCCTGCCCGTCCGCGGTCAGCGCACCAGCACGAACGCCCGCACCCGCAAGGGCCCGCGTCGCGCCATCGCCGGTAAGAAGAAGCCGGGCAAGAAGTAGTCCTCGCTCAGCGGTCTATCGACAGCTGTCGCTGCAGGACCGACCACCTCCCGTAGGAGTTATAGATGCCCCCCAAGGGTCGTCAGGGCGCTGCCAAGAAGGTGCGCCGCAAGGAAAAGAAGAACGTCGCTCACGGCCACGCGCACATCAAGAGCACGTTCAACAACACGATCGTGTCCATCACGGACCCGACCGGCAACGTGATCTCCTGGGCCTCCGCCGGCCACGTCGGCTTCAAGGGCTCGCGCAAGTCCACGCCGTTCGCCGCGCAGATGGCCGCCGAGTCGGCTGCCCGTCGCGCGCAGGAGCACGGCATGCGCAAGGTCGACGTCTTCGTCAAGGGTCCCGGCTCCGGCCGTGAGACCGCGATCCGTTCGCTGCAGGCGACCGGTCTCGAGGTCGGCTCGATCCAGGACGTGACGCCCACGCCGCACAACGGCTGCCGTCCCCCCAAGCGTCGCCGCGTCTGACGTTCGTACGTCGCTTGACTTGAGGTTTTCGGGCGGTACGGCTCCACGGGGCCGTGCCGCCCGTACCCTTGAAGCACCTCAGGGCATCAAATAGTGGGTGCCCCTGAACTGAAGGAATCACTTCATGCTGATCGCTCAGCGTCCCTCGTTGACCGAAGAGGTCGTCGACGAATTCCGCTCCCGGTTCGTGATCGAGCCGCTGGAGCCGGGCTTCGGCTACACCCTCGGCAACTCCCTCCGCCGCACCCTCCTCTCGTCGATCCCCGGCGCTGCTGTCACCAGCATCCGCATCGACGGTGTCCTGCACGAGTTCACCACCGTGCCGGGCGTCAAGGAGGACGTGACCGACCTCATCCTCAACATCAAGCAGCTGGTCGTCTCCTCGGAGCACGACGAGCCGGTCGTGATGTACCTGCGCAAGCAGGGCCCGGGTCTGGTCACCGCCGCCGACATCGCGCCCCCGGCCGGTGTCGAGGTGCACAACCCCGACCTCGTCCTCGCCACGCTCAACGGCAAGGGCAAGCTGGAGATGGAGCTGACCGTCGAGCGCGGTCGCGGCTACGTCTCCGCCGTGCAGAACAAGCAGGTCGGCCAGGAGATCGGCCGTATCCCGGTCGACTCGATCTACTCGCCGGTCCTCAAGGTCACCTACAAGGTCGAGGCGACCCGAGTCGAGCAGCGCACCGACTTCGACAAGCTCATCGTCGACGTCGAGACCAAGCAGGCCATGCGCCCGCGTGACGCCATGGCGTCGGCCGGCAAGACCCTGGTCGAGCTGTTCGGTCTCGCCCGCGAGCTGAACATCGACGCCGAGGGCATCGACATGGGCCCGTCCCCGACGGACGCCGCGCTCGCCGCCGATCTGGCCCTGCCGATCGAGGAGCTCGAGCTCACCGTTCGGTCGTACAACTGCCTCAAGCGCGAGGGCATCCACTCCGTGGGTGAGCTCGTGGCCCGCTCCGAGGCGGACCTGCTCGACATCCGCAACTTCGGTGCGAAGTCGATCGACGAGGTCAAGATGAAGCTCAACGGCATGGGTCTTGCGCTGAAGGACTCGCCTCCCGGCTTCGACCCGACCGCTGCGGCTGACGCGTTTGGCGCGGACGATGACGCGGACGCCGGCTTCGTCGAGACCGAGCAGTACTAAGAGCTCGGCGCTTTTTGCCGGATCTCGGGTGCGGGTGCGCTGTGGCTTGTCGCGCAGTTCCCCGCGCCCCTTCCGGACCCGCCCCTTCGGGGCGGCGTCCGGATCTCCGACGGGCGACCGCCCGCTCGGACACTGACCTCGGTACCTAGTACGGCCGGGGCAGACACTGAGGAGAAACACCATGCCGAAGCCCACCAAGGGTGCCCGTCTGGGCGGCAGCGCTGCGCACGAGAAGCTTCTGCTGGCGAACCTCGCCAAGCAGCTCTTCGAGTACGGCCGCATCACCACCACCGAGGCCAAGGCCCGCCGCCTGCGTCCCTACGCGGAGCGTCTGGTCACCAAGGCGAAGAAGGGCGACCTTCACAACCGCCGCCAGGTGCTGTCCGTCATCACCGACAAGAGCATCGTGCACACGCTCTTCACGGAGATCGGCCCGCGCTACGAGAACCGCCCCGGTGGTTACACCCGCATCACCAAGATCGGTAACCGTCGTGGCGACAACGCGCCCATGGCGATCATCGAGCTGGTCGAGGCCCTGACCGTGGCCCAGGAGGCCACCGGTGAGGCCGAGGCCGCCACGAAGCGCTCCGCCAAGGACGCCGAGGCCACCGACGCCAAGGTCGACACGGCCAAGGCCGACGAGGCTGCCGAGGAGTCGAAGGACGCCTAGGCGTTCTGCCCTTCAGGGCGTAGCGGGCCCGCCCCTTGCCGGGGTGGGCCCGCTTTTCGTTGTCGGAGAGGAACCACGAGTGAGTGACGAAGCAGAGCCCGGGTTCGTGCGGGTGCGGTTGGATCTGTCGTACGACGGCAGGGACTTCTCCGGCTGGGCCAAGCAGCGCCAGGGACAGCGGACCGTGCAGGGCGAGATCGAGGCCGCGCTGCGGACCGTGACACGGTCGCAGGAGACGTACGAGCTGACCGTCGCGGGCCGCACGGACAGCGGAGTGCACGCCCGCGGGCAGGTCGCCCATGTCGATCTGCCGGAGGGCGTGTGGGAGGAGCACCGGGAGAAGCTGCTGCGGCGGCTCGCCGGGCGGCTGCCGCACGACGTGCGGGTGTGGAAGGTCGCGGAGGCGCCGGCCGGCTTCAACGCGCGGTTCTCGGCCGTGTGGCGGCGCTACGCCTACCGCGTGACCGACCACCCCGGTGGCGTCGACCCGCTGCTGCGCGGCCATGTGCTGTGGCACGACTGGGAGTTGGACCTCGACGCGATGAACGCCGCCGCGCGGGGACTCATCGGGGAGCACGACTTCGCGGCGTACTGCAAGCGGCGCGAGGGCGCCACGACCATCCGCACGCTGCAGGAGCTGCGCTGGGAGCGGCGGCCCGACGGGATCTACGAGGCCACCGTGCGGGCGGACGCCTTCTGCCACAACATGGTGCGCTCGCTGGTCGGCGCGATGCTGTTCGTGGGGGACGGGCACCGGCCCGTGGAGTGGCCGGCGAAGGTCCTCGCGGCGGGCGTGCGGGACTCCGCGGTGCACGTGGTGCGGCCGCACGGGCTCACGCTGGAGGAAGTGGGCTACCCCGCCGACGAGTTGCTCGCCGCGCGCAGCAAGGAGGCGCGCAACAAGCGGACGCTGCCCGGGGCCGGGTGCTGCTGAGACCCCGCCCCGGCTTCCCGTACGGGTCGCTTCCCGTACGGGATACGGCTACTGCGGGGCCTGCGCCGCGGCGGAGGCCTGTGCCTCGCCCCGCTGGTTGATCCGCTGGAAGGCGAAGCGGGCGAGGTCGTCGCCGACGCCGTAGGCCTTGCGGTCGCCGGTCGTCACGTTCTTGCCGCTGGTGTAGCCCGTGGTGGTGAAGTAGGCATAGCGGCCATAGGAGTTGTACGTGCCGCGGCACACGCCCGTACGGCAGAAGGACGGCACGCCCTTGCCGGCGAGGGAGTCGACGAGGCCCTTCTTCACCTGGTCCTTGACCTTGGTGGCGTCGGCCGTGGTGTCGAAGACGGCGACGCCGACCGTGACCGCGACGCCGTCCCTGAGGTAGCTGGCGCGGATCAGCCGGGTGCAGTCGTTCTTGGCGAGGATCGAGCCGAGGGCGCTCTGGGTGACCGACGTGCACTTCGTGGTGGAGTCCGTCGCGCCCTTCTTGTAGACGTGCTCGCCCGAGCGCAGGGACGTGCCGGGGAAGAGGCCCTCGGGGGTGAGCGGCGCCTTGTCCTTCTTGGCGCTGGAGATGAAGTCCTTCGGGTCCGGCGGGGGCGGCGGCGTCGTCGCGTCGAAGGACGGCTCGGAGTCCTTGCTCGCGCCGGGGATGTCCGCGGCGGTCGGCAGCTCGCTCGCGGGCTTGTTCGACGAGGTGTTCTCGTCGCTGTTCGCGGAGACGACCGTGATGGCCACGGCCGCGGCGATGCCGACGGTGGCGAGAGCGCCGCCGCCGATCAGCAGCCACTTGCGCCGGCGGGTGCGCGCCTCGGAGGCCTCGGCGAGCGCCGCCCAGTCGGGCGTGGGCCCGCCGCCGGGCCCGCCCGTACCCCCCGGACCCCACTGAGGTCCCCCTTGCCCAAAGCTCATGGGGCGCATCTTAGACGGGCACTCCGGGATGTTGAGCGGGGGTCGCGTGGGGATCCCGGCCTAGCCTGAACCCCATGAACACGGGCAAAACGGCTGTTACGGGATGGCTGTCGCGGCCGGCCGAGTGGCAGGTCCGGTGGATCGTCGGTCTGGTGTTGGTCGCCGCGGTGGTCCGGGTGGGGCTGCGGGTCCCCGGCGGCGGGATGGACAACGCGATCGTGGTGCGGGCCGCGCAGGCCTGGCTCGACGGCCGCTCTCCCTATGCCGACCGCCACTTCCTCTATCTGCCGGGCGCGGTACTGGCCGCGGTGCCGCAGGCGCTGCTCCCCGCGGACCTGGTGCGCTACCTGGTGCCCGCCGGGGTGAGCGCGGCGCTCGTCACCGGGTGGGCGTGCGCGCTGCGGATCCACGGGGTCGCGTGGGGCAGCAGGTTCGCCGTCTACGGCCTGCTCGGGCTCGCGCTCGGCTTCGCGCCGTTCGGGCACCTCGTCGAGCTCGGCAACTGGACGGCGGGCTCCGCCGCCGCGCTGCCGCTCGCCCTGCTGTTCGCGTGCCGGGGCCGGTGGGCCGCGGCGGGGCTGGTCATCGGGGCCGCCGTCGCGGTGAAGCCGCTGCTCGCGCCCGTCGTGCTGCTCTTCGTCCTGGCCCGCAGGTGGCGGGCGCTGGGCCTCGCGGTGGGGGTGCCCGCGGTGGTCTCCGCGGCCGCTGCCCTCGCCCTGCCCCACCCCGCCGGGTTCTTCACCCGGACCCTGCCCTTCCTGCTCCGGGGCGACGACGCCTTCGTACGTCTCTACGAGGCATCGCCCTCCGCGGTGCTCGCGCGGCTCGGGGTGCCGCAGACGGGTGCCGCGCTGCTCGCCGGGTGCGCGGCGCTCGCGGGGCTGTGGTGTGCCCGGCAGCGGTGGCGGAGAGGGGACGAGGGGCCGGCGCGGGTGGTGGAGTGCGCCGCCATGCTGATGCTCTCGGCCTTCCTCGTCTCCCGTCCCTCGTACGACCACTACCTGCTCGTCGTGGTTCCGCTGCTGCTCGCGGGGGCGCTCACGCCGGGGGCGGCGGCGCGCAGTCCGTGGTTCTGGGTGGCGCTGGTGCCGCAGGTGCCGGGCTTCACCTGGCCGTGGCTGGAGCCGGCGACCAGGCGCGCCTTCAAGGACGCGGTGACGCTGTGCGTGCTGGCGGGCACGGCCGGGTGGGCGTGCGTGGCGGGCGCGGGCGCCGGTGAGCGGGGGGAGCGGGGCGGCGTCGCGGTGCCGGTGGGGCGGCGGACCGGGGCGGAGGAGACGGCCCGGAGCGGGTGAGGTGCGGTCTCCGGGACCGCGTTTTGACCCGTACAGGGCGGCACGGGTACTCTCGGAGACTGTTATGCGTATTGGTGTCATCGTTCTCACGCGAAGGGCCCATACGTAGGTTCCCTGGAGCAGTTACCAGTGGCTCGCATACGGGCAGCGTCCCCGGCATTGTGAGCCCCAGCTGCATGATCGCTTCCTGGGTGCCGTGTGTCTGGACCCCATCCACTGAAGAAGCGAAGGCTACGAAGTGCGTACGTACAGCCCTAAGCCCGGCGATGTGACCCGTCAGTGGCACGTCATCGACGCCCAGGACATCGTCCTGGGGCGTCTGGCGACCACCGCCGCCTCCCTCCTGCGGGGCAAGCACAAGGCGATCTACGCCCCCCACGTCGACACCGGTGACTTCGTCGTCATCATCAACGCCGACAAGGTGCACCTCTCGGGCAACAAGAAGACCCAGAAGATGGCCTACCGCCACTCCGGTTACCCGGGCGGTCTGCGCTCCGTCCGTTACGACGAGCTGCTCGAGAAGAACCCCGAGAAGGCCGTCGAGAAGGCCGTCAAGGGCATGCTCCCCAAGAACACCCTGGGCCGTCAGATGCTCTCGAAGCTGAAGGTCTACGCGGGCGACCAGCACCCGCACGGCGCTCAGCAGCCGGTCCCGTTCGAGATCACCCAGGTCGCGCAGTAGTTCCGGCCACCCCCTAAGACGAAAAGAAATCTGAGGAGAATCGTGGCCGAGACCACCGTTGAGCAGCCGGTCGAAGAGACCGAGGTTGTTGACGTCGAGCAGTACACCACCGAGTCCGACGCGCCCGTCGAGGGCGAGTACACCTCGGAGTCGAACGCCGCGCGCTTCGGCGACCCGCAGCCGGCCGCCGGCCTGGGCCGTCGCAAGAACGCCATCGCCCGCGTCCGGATCGTCCCGGGCACCGGCAAGTGGAAGGTCAACGGGCGCACGCTCGAGGACTACTTCCCGAACAAGGTCCACCAGCAGGAAGTCAACGAGCCCTTCAAGGTGCTCGAGCTCGACAACCGCTACGACGTCATCGCCCGCATCTCGGGTGGCGGCGTCTCCGGTCAGGCCGGTGCGCTCCGTCTCGGTGTCGCCCGTGCGCTGAACGAGGCCGACGTCGAGAACAACCGCGGCGCCCTGAAGAAGGCCGGTTACCTCAAGCGTGACGACCGTGCGGTCGAGCGCAAGAAGGCCGGTCTCAAGAAGGCCCGCAAGGCCCCGCAGTACAGCAAGCGCTGATCGCTGCCTGCAGTACTTCTCGTTCGCCCCGGCGGCACTCACCGTGCTGCCGGGGCGTTCGTCTATCAGGAACCCCCGTGGCCCCGGAACTGTCTTGACTCTGGGACTCTCTTCCCGGGGGTCCATTGGTTTTTTGGAACGTTCGGAGGACAGCAGTGGGACGACTCTTCGGCACGGACGGCGTGCGTGGTGTCGCCAACGCGGATCTGACGGCCGAGCTCGCGCTCGGACTCTCCGTGGCGGCGGCGCACGTACTGGCCGAGGTGGGCACCTTTGAAGGCCATCGCCCGGTGGCGGTGGTCGGGCGTGACCCGCGCGCGTCCGGGGAGTTCCTGGAGGCAGCGGTGGTCGCGGGCCTCGCGAGCGCGGGCGTGGACGTCCTGCGCGTCGGTGTGCTGCCCACCCCCGCGGTGGCCCATCTCACCGGTGCGCTGGGCGCCGACCTCGGCGTGATGCTCTCCGCGAGCCACAACGCCATGCCGGACAACGGCATCAAGTTCTTCGCCCGCGGCGGCCACAAGCTCGCCGACGAGCTGGAGGACCGCATCGAGTCCGTCTACGAGGAGCACCGCACCGGCGCCCCGTGGCAGCGGCCCACCGGCTCCGGCGTCGGCCGCGTGACCTCCTACGACCAGGGACTCGACCAGTACGTCGCGCACCTCATCGGGGTCCTGCCGAACCGTCTCGACGGGCTGAAGATCGTCCTCGACGAGGCGCACGGCGCCGCCGCCCGCGTCTCGCCGGAGGCCTTCGCGCGCGCCGGCGCCGAGGTCATCACGATCGGCGCCCAGCCGGACGGCCTGAACATCAACGACGGGTGCGGCTCCACGCACCTGGAGCTGCTCAAGGCCGCCGTCGTCGAGCACAAGGCCGACTTCGGCGTCGCGCACGACGGGGACGCGGACCGCTGCCTCGCGGTGGACGGCAACGGCGAAGAGGTCGACGGCGACCAGATCCTCGCCGTGCTCGCCCTCGCCATGCGGGAGCACGGCACGCTGCGCCACGACACCGTTGTCGCCACGGTCATGTCCAACCTCGGCTTCAAGCTCGCGATGGAGGGCCAGGGGCTGTCCCTGGTGCAGACCGCCGTCGGCGACCGGTACGTGTTGGAGTCCATGAAGGAGCACGGCTACGCCCTCGGCGGCGAGCAGTCCGGGCACGTGATCATCCTCGACCACGCGACCACGGGTGACGGCACGCTGACCGGCCTGCTCCTCGCGGCGCGGGTCGCCGAGACCGGGCGCTCGCTCGCGGAGCTGGCGAGCGTCATGGAGCGGCTTCCGCAGGTCCTCATCAACGTCCCCGACGTCGACAAGTCCCGCGTGAAGACCTCGCCGGAGCTGTCGGCCGCCGTCACCGAGGCCGAGCGCGAGCTGGGCTCCACGGGCCGGGTGCTGCTGCGCCCCTCCGGTACGGAGCCGCTGGTGCGGGTCATGGTCGAGGCCGCCGACATCGAGCAGGCGCGGTCCGTGGCGGGGCGGCTCGCCGACGTGGTGAAGTCGGCGCTGGGCTAGGCGCCGTGGTCGGGCCGGGCGCCGTGTGACGTTCTGGCCGTCCGGCGGCGCTGCTCGGCCCAGAGGAGTTTCTGGGCCAGCAGCGTCGCCGTACCGGCGAGGACGATGCCGAGCAGGTTCAGCAGGAGCTGTTCCGTCGAGCCCCAGGCCTGCTTGTACTCGCCGTAGCTGAAGGCGACCGCGGCGTTCGCCGCCGCGGGGACCGTCGTCACGGAGATCGCCACGCCGACCAGGGCGCCCGACTTCGCCGAGGTGAGCGAGAGCATGCCCGCGGCGCCCGCGAGGACCGCCACCACGAACGAGAACCAGTCCGGCCGGTAGATGAAGTTCGTGTTCGGGCGCTCCGCCTTCAGGGCGGCGTCACTGAACAGGTTCATCGCGTCCATCGCGTAGCTGAACCCGACGGTCACCACCATCGCGGCGGCGAAGCCCACGAGCAGCGCGGTCAGCGAGCGCGCCGCGAGCCGGGGCGCGCGCCGCACCAGCGCCGTGCAGAACCCCGCGAGCGGGCCGAACTCCGGGCCCACCGCCATCGCGCCGACGATCAGGATCGCGTTGTCGAGCACGACGCCGCAGGCGGCGATCATCGTGGCGATGGTGAGGAACGCGACGTAGGTGACCGAGAGCGTCGACTCCTCGTGCGTCGCGTCGGTGAGGTGCTCCCACAGGACCGCGTCCGCGCCCTCGCCCGGGGCGTCCTCCTCCGCCTGGTCCGCGCGCTGGGACAGCGACAGGTCGATGTTCTCCACCGCGATCGAGCCCGACTCGTCGATGCCGAGTGCGCGCAGGCCGCCGATCAGCTCGTCGGCCGCCTCACGGGCCACGTCGCACATGACCACGTCGCCCGCCGGGGTGCGGGCGGCGCCCGGCAGCACCGCGAGGTGGGTGGCGCCGACCGTGGTCTCGATCAGACGGACCACGGCGTCGGTCCCGGCGGGTGGGGTGATCAGGCGCAGGTGCAGCATGTGCGCAGGTTAGCGGGGGGCGACGGTCGGAGCGTGCGGGTACGGGGTACGGTCACAGCTTGCGCAGGCTCAGGCGCTGCACCTTGTGGTCGGGGCCCTTGCGGACGACGAGGGTGGCGCGGCTGCGGGTGGGGGCGACGTTCTCGACGAGGTTGAGCTTGTTGATCGTGCGCCAGGTGGTGCGGGCGTAGTCGAGGGCCTCCTCCTCCGACACCTGGGTGTACTTGCGGAAGTACGAGGACGGGTCCTGGAACGCCGTCTGGCGCAGCTTCTTGAAGCGGTTCAGGTACCAGCGCTCGATGTCGTCGGCGCGGGCGTCCACGTACACGCTGAAGTCGAAGTAGTCGGCGAGGCCCACGCGGGTGCGGCCGTCCTTGCCGGGGAGGGCGGGCTGCAGGACGTTCAGCCCCTCCACGATGAGGATGTCGGGGCGGCGGACCGTGAGGCGCCGGTCCGGCACGATGTCGTAGATCAGGTGGGAGTAGACGGGCGCCGTGACCTCGTCCTTGCCCGCCTTGATGTCGGCGACGAAACGGGTGAGGGCGCGGCGGTCGTACGACTCGGGGAACCCCTTGCGGGACATCAGGCCGCGGGCCTGCAGCTCCTTGGTGGGCAGCAGGAAGCCGTCCGTCGTGACGCGCTCCACGCGGGGGTGTTCCGGCCAGCGGGAGAGCAGGGCCTGGAGGAGGCGGGCGACGGTGGACTTGCCGACCGCCACGGAGCCGGCGACTCCTATGACGAAGGGCGTCCCCGACTGGGAGCCCTTCTCGCCGAGGAAGGTGTTGAGGGCGCCGCGCAGGCCGTCCGTCGCGCCGACGTAGAGGTTCAGGAGACGGGAGAGCGGGAGATAGATGTCGCGGACCTCGTCCAGGTCGATGACGTCGCCGAGGCCGCGCAGTTGTTCCACCTCCTCCGCGGTGAGGGGGAGGGGCGTCTTCTCGCGAAGCGCGCTCCACTCGGTGCGGGTGAGGTCGACGTAGGGAGTCGCCTCCGGCTTGGGCCGGTGGGCGCTCCGCGGTGCCGTCGCTGGCACAGAGACCGAAGAGATCACAGTCCATTGTTACGGCTGGTTGAACGGGATGGGGGGTGGGGTGGTGGGTGGGGTGCGTCACCCTGCGGGGCTGGGGCGGTCCTCGTAAGGTGCTCTCGTGATTATCGGGGTTGGCATCGATGTGGCCGAGATCGAGCGGTTCGGGGCGGCGCTGGAGCGGACGCCCGGGATGGCGGAGCGGCTGTTCCTGGAGAGCGAGTTGCTGCTGCCGGGCGGGGAGCGGCGCGGGGTCGCCTCGCTGGCCGCGCGGTTCGCGGCGAAGGAGGCGCTGGCGAAGGCGTTGGGGGCGCCGCCGGGGCTGCGGTGGACGGATGCGGAGGTGTACGTGGAGGAGAGCGGGCAGCCGCGGGTCCGGGTGAGGGGGACGGTGGCGGAGCGGGCGTCGGTGTTGGGGGTGCGGGCGTGGCATGTGTCGTTGAGCCATGATGCGGGGGTTGCTTCTGCGGTGGTGGTGGCGGAGGGCTGAGGGTTCTGGCGGGGGCGCCTTGGGGGGTGGGGGGTGGGGGGCTGCGTTTTGGGTCCGTTTGTGGGTGAGGGGGTGCGGGGGCGTGGGGGCTGGGGTCTGCGCCTCTTGCCCGTCTGTGGGTGCGGGGCCGCGGGGGTATGTGCGTACTCGCCATCCACTGTTCGCCACGCCTCGTGAAGGGCGGGGCTAGATTGCGCTCGGTGCTCCGTGCGCACATACCCCCACGTCCCCTCGCGAGCGTGGGCGGGTGCGACCCGGTGGGGGTCACCCGGGCCGCGTCGCCAGCCACAAGGGGGAGCCCCTCTGCCCACCCGCGCCGACTCTCGCCGTGCGGTCACCTGCCGGTCCCGACTCCCGCGGTGCGTGGCGGAGTAGATCCACCCACCCTTGCTCCCGCGCGCATCGCGGGATGCACCCCCTGCCCCGACCCTCGTGGTGTGCCGCGAGGTAGACCCGCCCGCCGTCCCGACTCTCGCCGCGCGCGTCACGGGGTGCGCCACCTGCCCACCCGCCTCGATTCCCGCTGTGCATCGCGGGGCGGACCCACCCACCCGCCTCGACTCCAGCCGTACGCCGCTTGGGTAGACCCACCCACCCGCCTCGGCCCCAGCCGTACGTCGCTTGGGTGGCCCACCCACCCGCCTCGACTCCAGCCGTACGCCGCTTGGGTAGACCCACCCACCCGCCTCGACTCCAGCCGTACGCCGCTTGGGTAGACCCACCCACCCGCCCCGAGTCCTGCCATGCGTACGCGGGGTGGACCCGCCCACCCGCCCCGGCTCCCGCCGCATGTCGCGGGGTGGACCGCCCACCCGCCCCGACTCCCGCCGCACGTCGCGGGGTGGACCGCCCACCCGCCCCGGCTCCCGCCGCACGTCGCGGGGTGTGCCCACGCGCCCGCCCTCTGCCTCCACGCTCGTCGCGGGGTGGACCCGCCCACCCGCCCCGACTCAGCCGCACGTCGCGGGGTGCGCCTACCCGCCCGCCCCTACCCCCGCAGGACGGTGCGGGGTGAACGGGTGGGTGGGTGGGAAGTGTTCGCCGCGGAGCGGCGGCTGTTTGTCGGCGCAGGTGGACGTGGGAGCAGAACCTCCCCGGGTTACCCGGGCGACCCGGTCGGCGGGGCGGGGCAGACTGGGGGGATGCGTAATGCGTACAGCGTGGAGAACGTGCGGGCCGCCGAGCAGCGGCTCATGGCCCAGGGCCCAGACGGCATGTTGATGCAGCGCGCCGCCGCCGGCCTCGCCGTCGAGTGCGCGCAGCTGCTCGGCAAGGTGTACGGATCCCGCGTCACCCTGCTGGTCGGCAGCGGGGACAACGGCGGCGACGCCCTGTACGCGGGCGCGCGGCTGGCCCGCAGAGGCGCCGGCGTCAGCGCCGTGCTGCTCGACCCCGACCGCGCCCACCCCGGCGGGCTCGCCGCGCTCCGGGCCGCCGGCGGCACGATCGTGCGGGCCACCGAGGAGCGGGCGCGGGACGTGGTCGCCGGGGCCCGGCTCGTGGTCGACGGGATCGTGGGGATCGGAGGGCGCGGCGGACTGCGGGAGCCCGCCGCGCGCCTCGTCGCCGCCGTACGCGACGACGCACGCATCGTCGCCGTCGACCTGCCCAGCGGCGTCGACGCCGACACCGGCGAGGTACGGGGCGAGGCCGTCCGCGCCGATGTGACGGTGACCTTTGGCGCGTACAAGCCGGGGCTGCTGATCGATCCGGCCCGGGAGTACGCCGGAGTCGTACGGCTCGTCGACATCGGGCTCGAACTCGCCGCCGACGAACGGGAGGTGGAGGCGCCGCAGTACGCGGACGTGGCGCGGCTGCTGCCCGTCCCGGGCGGCGAGAGCGACAAGTACCGGCGCGGTGTCGTCGGCGTCGTCGCCGGGTCCGCGCGGTACCCGGGCGCCGCCGTGCTCTGTGTGGCGGGCGCGCTGCGCGGCGGCGCGGGCGCCGTGCGGTACGTGGGGCCCGCCGCGGACGCCGTCCTCGCGCGCTTCCCCGAGACGCTGGTGTCCGCGGGGCCGCCGTCGAAGGCCGGGCGCGTGCAGGCCTGGGTCGCGGGGCCGGGCCTCGGCGACGACGAGGAGCGGCTGCGGGACGTGGTCGCCGCCGACGTGCCCGTACTGATCGACGCGGACGGGCTGCGGCTCGCGGGGGAGCGGGACGTACGGGCGCGGCGCGCGCCCACCCTGCTCACCCCGCACGCCGGCGAGGCCGCCGCGCTGCTCGGCGTGGCCCGCGCGGAGGTCGAGTCGGGGCGGCTCGCGGCCGTACGGGAGCTCGCGCGGCGGTACGGGGCGACGGTGCTCCTGAAGGGCTCCACCACGTTGATCGCGTCGGCCGAGGGAGCCGTACGCGTCAATCCGACGGGGACGCCCTGGCTGGCCACGGCGGGCAGCGGCGACGTGCTGTCAGGCCTCGCCGGCTCCCTGCTGGCGGCGGGCCTCGGCGCCCGGGACGCCGGATCCGTCGCCGCGTACCTGCACGGCCTAGCAGGCCGCCACGCGGCATCCGGCGCCCCCACGGCCGCCCAGGACGTGGCCGACGCGATCCCCACCGTGTGGCGAGACGTCAGCCGACGGTAGGGCTCCCGTTCTGGCTCAGGCCGGACCAGGGACCGGGGCCCGCCCCGCACGCGCCGTTGGCGTCACCCCTCCGGAGGGACGGACGCGGGGCGTCGGAGCGCGGCACGCTCTCCGCGACTCCGCCGGAGACCGACGTGCCCCCTCGTCCGCCCCGCCACCGAGCCGCCGGCCGACCGAGCCGCGAGGACACGCCCCGCGCCCGCGCCGAGCCCCTCGGCTCGGTCGACCAAGCCACGCCGCGCCAAGTCCGCCCGGGGCCCGCCGCGATCCACGCCGGCGCCCCTTCCATCGCCCAGCCCCTCGGCTCGGTCGACCAAGGCGCGCCGCGCCAAGTCCGCCCCGGGCCCGCCGCGATCCACGCCGGCGCCCCTTCCATCGCCCAGCCCCTCGGCTCGGTCGATCAAGTCACGCCGCGCCAATCCGCCCCGGGCCCACCGCGGTCCACGCCCGCGCCCCCTCCGTCCCGCCGGCCGGCCAGGCCCCGTGTGCGCGGGGCCCCTCCGTGGGCTCTGAGACACTTGTCCGCGATGAACGAGACAGCACCTTTCCGTGTCCGCGCCGAGATCGACCTCGGCGCCCTCCGCGCCAACGTGCGCTCGCTGCGTGCCCGCGCGCCGGGCGCCGCGTTCATGGCCGTGTTGAAGGCGGACGCGTACGGGCACGGGATGGTGGCCTGTGCCAAGGCCGCCCGGCAGGCGGGTGCCGGCTGGATCGGTACCGCCACCCCCGAGGAGGCCCTCGCCGTGCGCGCGGCGGGTGTGCCCGGCAGGATCATGTGCTGGCTGTGGACCCCGGGCGGGCCCTGGCGCGAGGGCGTCGAGGCCGACCTCGACATGTCGGTGAGCGCGCTCTGGGCGCTGCGCGAGGTGTGCGAGGCCGCCCGTGCGGCGGGACGGACCGCCCGTATCCAGCTCAAGGCCGACACCGGCCTCGGGCGCAACGGCTGCATGCCGGCCGACTGGCCCGAGCTCGTCGACCGGGCGCTGCGCGCCGAGGCGGACGGGCTGGTCACGGTCACCGGGCTCTGGTCGCACTTCGCCTGCGCCGACGAGCCGGGTCACCCCTCGATCGCCGCCCAGCTCACGGTCTTCCGCGAGATGGTGGCGTACGCCGAGGACCGCGGCATCCGGCCCGAGGTGCGGCACATCGCCAACTCGCCGGGGATGCTCACGCTTCCCGAGACCCACTTCGACCTGGTCCGTCCCGGCATCGCGATGTACGGGATCTCGCCGAGCCCCGAGGTCGGCACCCCCGAGGACTTCGGGCTGCGCCCCGTCATGACCCTCACCGCCTCGCTGGCCCACGTGAAGCACGCCCCGGCGGGCCACGGCGTGAGCTACGGCCACCATTACGTCACCCCCGGTGAGACGACGCTCGGGCTCGTCCCGGCCGGATACGGCGACGGCGTCCCGCGGCACGCCTCCGGCACCGCCCCGGTCCTCGTCGCCGGCAAGTGGCGGACGGTCGCGGGCCGGATCGCGATGGACCAGTTCGTGGTGGACCTCGGCGGGGACGAGCCCGAAGTGGGCGCGGAGGCGGTGCTGTTCGGCCCCGGCGACCGCGGCGAGCCGACCGCCGAGGACTGGGCGCAGGCGGCGGGCACCATCGCGTACGAGATCGTCGCCCGCATCGGATCGCGCGTCCCGCGCGTCTATGTGAACGAGCGGCCCGACGACTGAGCCGAGCGGCCTGCCCGACGACTGACCAGGAACGGACGAGGAGCGGCACGTGAGCGAGAGCAGCACGGGGGCTGCCGCGGCGGAAGCGGTGACGGACGTCGCCGCCGCGGCGGGGAGCTGGCGCCGGGCCGGGGTGGCGGGCGCCGCGATAGGCGTGCTCGCCGCGGGCGCGGCGGCGGGCGTCGCCATGGAGCGGCTCACGGTGGGCCGCGGCATGCGCAAGAAGGCCCGGCTCGCGCTGGACGCCTCGGGGCCGTACGGCTCGCTGCGCGGCATGCCCGGCACGGCGTACGCGGACGACGGCACGGAGCTCTCCTACGAGGTCGAGGAGGTCGAGGCCGACAGCGACCAGGCCGCGCGGCGGCGCCGTCTCTTCGGCCGCCGGGCGCCCGCGCCGGTCACCGTCGTCTTCAGCCACGGCTACTGCCTGAGCCAGGACTCCTGGCACTTCCAGCGGGCGGCCCTGCGCGGTGTCGTGCGCGCGGTCTACTGGGACCAGCGCAGTCACGCCCGCTCGGCGCGCGGCGTCGACCAGCTGGAGCGGGGCGCGCCGGTCTCCATCGACCAGCTCGGCCGCGACCTGAAGGCCGTCATCGACGCGGCGGCACCCGAGGGGCCGCTGGTCCTCGTCGGGCACTCGATGGGCGGCATGACGACCATGGCGCTTGCCGACCAGTTCCCGGAGCTGATCCGCGAGCGGGTGGTGGGCGTGGCGCTCGTGGGGACCTCGTCGGGGCAGCTCGGTCAGGTGAACTTCGGGCTGCCGGTGGCGGGCATGAACGCGGTGCGGCGGGTGCTGCCCGGCGTGCTGCGGGCGCTCGGCTCGCAGGCGGAACTGGTGGAGAAGGGGCGGCGGGCCACCGCGGACCTCTTCGCCGGTGTCATCAAGCGGTACTCGTTCTCGCGCAGGGACGTGGACCCGGCCATCGCCCGCTTCGCGGAGCGGATGATCGAGGCGACGCCGATCGACGTGGTCGCGGAGTTCTACCCGGCGTTCGCCGAGCACGACAAGGCGGAGGCGCTCAAGCACTTCGCCGACCTGCCGGTGCTCGTCCTGGCCGGGGACAAGGACCTGGTCACGCCGAGCGAGCACAGCGAGGCGATCGCCCAGCGGCTGCCCGACGCCGAGCTGGTCCTGGTACCGGACGCCGGGCACATGGTCATGCTGGAGCACCCGGAGGTCGTCATGGACCGCCTCGCGGACCTGCTGGTGCGGGCGGGCGCGGTCCCGGCGGCCGTTCGCGCGGGCGACGGGGGTTCGAGGACGGGCTCCAAGGGCGCCGGCGGCTGACGTCGGGGGACCGGGCGGCGGCGCGCAGCCGCTACCGTGGTCGTCATGGAAGCACCGCACCACCAGGCACCCGCAGGCGTACTGAAGATCACGGTCAACTCCCCCGCACAGATGGGCGAGTTGGGCCGCCGTCTGGCCAAGATCCTGCGCCCCGGCGACCTCGTCATGCTCACCGGTGAGCTCGGCGCAGGCAAGACGACGCTCACCCGCGGCCTGGGCGAGGGCCTCGGCGTGCGCGGCGCCGTCACCTCCCCGACCTTCGTCATCGCCCGCGTGCACCCGCCGCTCGGCGCCGGACCCGCGCTGGTGCACGTCGACGCGTACCGCCTGGGCGGCGGGCTCGACGAGATGGAGGACCTCGACCTCGACGTCTCCCTGCCGGAGTCGGTGATCGTCGTGGAGTGGGGCGACGGCAAGGTCGAGGAGCTCTCCGACGACCGGCTGCACGTCGTCATCGACCGGGCGACCGGGGACACCACGGACGAGGTGCGCGCGGTGACCCTCACCGGGCTCGGGCAGCGCTGGGTGGACGCGGACCTGGCGTCGCTGGCGGCTTGAGGCCGGGATACGGGGATGCCGCCGGCGGCCTGACGCCCGGATACGGGATCTCGCCGGCGGCCCGAGGCCGGGATACGGGCATACGGGGGCGCGTACGGGCGTGCCGCGGCCTGCCCTCGTACGTTCGCCCGAACGTTCCGACAACGCGTCGGCAAAATGTTGCGTTGCGCGCGTCGCACGTGGTCACATGGATGCCAGCACTGGTTAGGTCTACCTAACCACGTCTGCCCCCGGAGCGCCCAGGAGGCATCCATGTCGGCTTCAGAACGTGACGTACAGCCGCGGTCGCCCCGGCTGCCGGGGCCCTCGGGCGCACCGGAGCCGTCGCAGCTGTCGATGAGCGATCTGCTGGCGTCCTGCGCCGCGGCCACGGCGGTCTCCACGCCGCCCCGCGCTCCGTCCGGCCCACCGACCGGTGCTCCGGCCGGCGAGGACACCACGGCCGGGGAGCGACGGCTCCGCCGCTGAGGGTCGGCCGGTCGCCCCAACCAACCGGTCAGGGGATGACGACGACCTTGCGGCCGTGCGTCGCGAACTCCCACATCGCGTTGCCGTGCGCCCGCGACTCGCGGATGCCGCCCGTCCGCTTCGACGGGTCCGGCTTCGGCGTCGCGCCGTCCACCGCCGCGCTGAAGCCGATCGTGGTCCCCTCGACGGACGTGAACCGCACGACGTGCTCGATCGCCACACCGTCCGTGCCCTTGACGGAGCCCGTGCGGGAGCCGACCGTGTAGGTGCCCGGCGCCGGATCGACCGTACCCGGCGTGACCTTGTACGTGAGCTGCAGCTTCCCGGACTCCTCGACCAGCCAGACCCGGTCCTCGCTCACCGAGTACACGACCCGCTGGCCGGTCCCGGACTGCGCGGGCACCGCCGCCGGGTTCGCCTTCTCCTTGGGGGAGCGCGGCGCGGTGGCCGAGGGGGAGGGCTTGCCGGGGTGCTTGCCCAGGTCGTCCGGCGCGCTGGCCGACGCCTGGTAGGCGAGGAAGCCGACCGCGGCGAGCGCAGCCGCGGTGAGCCCGGCCACAAATCCCGAGCTGCTCCTTGACACCTTCGCCACCCACCTTTTCGTACTGCGTACGGCTACGGAGTGACGTTAGCAGCCACCGCACCCCTTGCCCCGGCAGCGGCGGACCGGCCGTGCGGCGCGCGCCGGAGCCGTAGGCTGTTCGCGTGCTCTTGCTCGCTCTGGATACCGCAACGCCCGCCGTCACCGTCGCCCTCCACGACGGCTCTTCCGTCATCGCGGAGTCGAGTCAGGTCGACGCCCGGCGGCACGGAGAACTGCTGCTACCGGCCGTCGACCGGGTGCTCGCCGACGCGGGCCTCCGCCTCGACGCCGTGACCGGCATCGTCGCCGGGGTGGGCCCCGGCCCCTACACCGGACTGCGCGTCGGCCTGATGACCGCCGACACCTTCGGCCTCGCCCTCGGCGTCCCGGTGCACGGCGTGTGCACGCTGGACGGCCTCGCGTACGCCTCGGGCATCGAGGAGGGCCCCTTCGTGGTGGCCACCGACGCCCGCCGCAAGGAGGTGTACTGGGCGCGCTACGACGACGTGCGCACCCGTTCGGGTGAAGCCGCGGTCGACCGGCCCGCCGACATCGCCGCCGAGGTGGCGGGCCTGCCCGCGGTCGGCGCGGGCGCGCTGCTCTACCCCGACACCTTCCCCGACGCCCGCGCCCCCGAGCACGTCTCGGCCGGCGCGCTCGCGTCCCTGGCCGCCGAGCGGCTGGCGGCGGGCGAGGAGCTCCTGGAGCCCCGGCCGCTCTATCTGCGCCGGCCCGACGCGCAGGTGCCCAAGAACTACAAGGTGGTCACCCCCAAGTGACCCAGCCGACCCGGGCGACCGAGGCCGCCGTGCTCCGTGAGATGCGCTGGTGGGACATCGAGGCGGTGTTCGCCCTGGAGAAGGAGCTCTTCCCGGACGACGCCTGGTCACGCGGGATGTTCTGGTCGGAGCTGGCCCACGCGCGCGGCCCGCTCGCCACCCGGCGCTACGTGGTCGCCGTCGACGGCGACCGGCTCGTCGGGTACGCGGGCCTCGCCGCGTCCGGCGACCTCGCCGACGTCCAGACCATCGCCGTCGCCCGCGACCACTGGGGCACCGGGCTCGGTGCCCGGCTCCTCACCGACCTGCTGCAGGCCGCGACCGCCTTCGAGTGCGCCGAGGTCATGCTGGAAGTGCGGGTCGACAACACCCGGGCGCAGAAGCTGTACGAGCGGTTCGGCTTCGAGCCCATCGGCTTCAGGCGCGGCTACTACCAGCCCGGCAACGTGGACGCCCTGGTCATGCGCCGCACCGATCCCTCCACCTCCGTATCCGGCGTACAAGGAACCGAGATTCATGGCTGACTCGCGCGACGAACCCCTCGTCCTCGGCATCGAGACCTCCTGCGACGAGACCGGCGTCGGCATCGTCCGCGGCACCACTCTGCTCGCCGACGCCGTCGCCTCCAGCGTCGACGAACACGCGCGCTTCGGCGGCGTCGTGCCCGAGGTCGCCTCCCGCGCGCACCTCGAAGCGATGGTGCCGACCATCCAGCGCGCCCTGAAGGACGCGGGCGTGAGCGCGAAGGACCTCGACGGCATCGCGGTGACCGCGGGGCCCGGCCTCGCCGGCGCGCTGCTCGTCGGCGTCTCGGCGGCCAAGGCGTACGCGTACGCGCTCGGCAAGCCGCTCTACGGCGTCAACCACCTCGCCTCGCACATCTGCGTCGACCAGCTGGAGCACGGGCCGCTGCCCGAGCCGACCATGGCGCTGCTCGTCTCCGGCGGCCACTCCTCGCTGCTGCTCTCCTCGGACATCACCTCGGACGTGCGGCCGCTCGGCTCGACCATCGACGACGCCGCGGGCGAGGCCTTCGACAAGATCGCGCGGGTGCTGAACCTCGGCTTCCCGGGCGGCCCGGTCATCGACCGCTACGCGCGCGAGGGCGACCCGGCGGCCATCGCCTTCCCGCGCGGGCTCACCGGACCGCGCGACGCGGCGTACGACTTCTCCTTCTCGGGTCTGAAGACGTCCGTCGCCCGCTGGATCGAGGCGAAGCGGGCCGCCGGCGAGGAGGTGCCGGTACGGGACGTGTCGGCGTCCTTCCAGGAGGCGGTCGTCGACGTGCTGACCCGCAAGGCCGTACGGGCCTGCAAGGACGAGGGCGTCGACCACCTCATGATCGGCGGTGGCGTGGCCGCCAACTCGCGGCTTCGCGCCCTCGCCCAGGAGCGGTGCGAGAAGGCGGGCATCCGGCTGCGCGTGCCGCGCCCCAAGCTCTGCACGGACAACGGCGCGATGGTCGCGGCCCTCGGCGCCGAGATGGTGGCCCGCAACCGGGCGGCCTCGTCCTGGGACCTGTCGGCGGACTCCTCGCTGCCGGTGACGGAGCCGCACGTGCCGGGGCACACGCACGGTCACGACCACGACCACGTGCACGAGGTCAGCAAGGAGAACCTCTACTCATGACGGTCGCGCTGATGTGGGAGGCCCGGGCGGCGGAGGGGCGCGGCGGCGAACTGCTCGACTGGGCCCGGTCCCAGCGGCTCGACGGCGCCCCGGTCCGCCGCGAGACCTTCCAGGCACCGCAGGACCGGGTGCTCGTCATCACCTGGTGGGACGCGGAACTCGACGCCGAGCTCCCCGAAATCCCGGAGCCCGCGCCGGAGTTGGTGACGCGCGCGGTGCACCGGTGGCGCTTCGAGTCGGTCGAGCTGGTCTAGGTCCGCTCCGTCGGCTTCCGGTACGTCAACAAGTAGCGCCAGAACAGCAGTTGGCGTACGCGACTGCCGGGCAGGAGGCGGGCCGCCTCGGCCCGGATCTGCGGCAGCGTCATGTCCGGCTGCCGCACGGGCGCCTTGAGCGGGGGCGGGTGCGCGCCGCGCAGGCGCTCGCCCGCGAAGACCGCCACCCGGGCCACCGCGTTGGCGGGCGAGGCCACCACGTCCCACGCCGTCGTCCCGGCGTGGCAGCCGAGGACGAGCAGCGTGCCGCCGGGGGCGAGGGCGTCGCGCAGCCGGGTGACGGTGCCGAAGGGCATGTGGTGCAGGCTCGCCAGACAGGTGACGGCGTCGTAGTGGCTCGCGGGCAGCTCCTCGGCGGTCACGTCCGCCCGCCGGAACCGGGGCCCGCCACCGGCCGCCTCGGCCTCGGCGATGACCTCCGCCGACGGGTCGAGCGCGTCGACCTGATAGCCGCGCTCCGCGAGGCGGCGGGCGAACCGCCCGGTGCCGCAGCCGACGTCGAGGGCGGTGCGGCCCCCCGGCGGCAGGCTCCGCAGCAGGAGCCGGTGGTAGTGGTCGTTGTGGTCGAAGGGCATGCGGGCGAGCCTGGCACGGGCGGATGAGCCGAGGTGCCGGTCCGGAGGAAACCCGCGGGCGGAGACCCCGCCGCCACGCGCCGCGAGACCGCCGTGCCGCGCCGTCCGCCGATGATCCGCGTCGACGGGGGACAACGCCCCCGAGGGCGGTCCGCCGGGCCCGAGGGCAGGCCCGCGGCAGCCGCCGCAACCGGTCGGGGAACGGCTTCCAGCCTTTGCGGGCGGTCCGTGGGGGTGTTCTGATGGGTGGCCGTGAGCCATCCGCCGGAGCACCCCCGTCACCCGTCCCCGGAGCGGCAGCCCCGCCAGCCCCGCCACATCTGCGAGACCGTTTTCCGCATCGAGTCGCCCCGCATCATCGCCGGGGTGACCCGGATCGTACGAGACGTCGGCATCGCCGAGGAACTCGCGCAGGACGCCCTCGTGGCGGCCCTCGCACACTGGCCCGCGCAGGGCGTCCCGGAGAACCCGGGCGCCTGGCTCATGGCCACCGCCAAGCACCGCGCCGTCGACCTGGTGCGCCGCCGCGAGCGGTACGCGCAGAAGCTGGCGGAGGCCGGCCGCGACCCGGAGACCCTGCAGACCCACACGGACGATCCGGCCGGCCCCGACGCCGTCGACGACGACCTGCTCCGCCTCGTCTTCACCGCCTGCCACCCGCTGCTCTCCGCCGCGGCCCGCGTGGCGCTCACCCTGCGCCTGCTCGGCGGGCTGACCACCGCGGAGATCGCCCGCGCGGTGCTCGCCGCCGAGCCGACCGTGGCCCAGCGCCTCGTGCGCGCCAAACGCATCCTCGCCGCCAAGGACATCCCCTTCGAGGTCCCCCGCGGCCCGGAGCGCGCCGCCCGCCTCGCCTCGGTCCTCGAAGTCGTCCACCTGATCTTCAACGAGGGGTGCGCCGCCACGGCGGGCGACGACCGGCTGCGCCCGTCCCTGTGCGAGGAGGCCCTGCGCCTCGCCCGGGTGCTCACCGGTCTGATGCCCGAGGAGTCCGAGGCGCACGGCCTGGCCGCCCTCCTCGAACTGCAGGCCTCGCGCGCGGCGGCGCGCATCGGGCCGGCCGGCGAGGCGGTGCTGCTCAAGGAGCAGAGCCGGGCCCGCTGGAACCGGACGCTGATCGGCCGCGGGTACGCGGCCCTCGCGCGGGCCCGCGGCACGGCCGAGTCGTCCAGGGCGCTCGGCCCGTACGCGCTGCAGGCCGCCATCGCCGCCTGCCACGCGCGGGCCGACACGTACGAGGAGACCGACTGGCGGCAGATCGCCGTCCTGTACGGCCTGCTCGCCGCCCGCAGCCCGTCCCCGGTCGTCGAGCTGAACCGCGCGGTCGCCGTCTCGATGGCCCAGGGCCCGGAGCCGGGTCTCTCCTTGGTCGACGTGCTCACCGCGGAAGGAGCCCTGCGCGACCACCACCTGCTGCCCAGCGTCCGCGGCGACCTGCTCGAACGGCTCGGCAGGGCGGGCGAGGCCTGCGCGGAGTTCGAGCGGGCGGCGGCGCTGGCGGGCGACGAACGGGAACGGGAGCTGCTGCTCGCACGGGCGGCGTCCTGCCGGCTCTGACCGGTCCAGGGCACCCCCGGGCGGGCCTTCGGGGCCTCGGGCCTCAGGGGGCCGGGTGGCCGATCAGCATCGTCGGGGCGCCCGCCACCCGCGTCAGGAAGACCGTCGCGGCGTTCTTCCCCTGCGGCTTCACCTTGCGCCGCAGCTCCTCCGGCTCGACGGCGGACCCGCGCTTCTTCACGGTGAGGATCCCGACCCCGCGCTCGCGCAGCAGCGCCTTCAGCTTCTTCACGTTGAAGGGCAGCTGGTCGGTGATCTCGTAGGCGGTGGCGTACGGGGTGTCGTGCCGGGCGTCGGAGGTGACGTACGCGATGGTCTCGTCGATCAGGCCGCCGTCGACCCGGGCCGCGACCTCGGCGACCAGGTGGGCGCGGATGACGGCGCCGTCCGGCTCGTACAGATAGCGCCCGACCGGACGCACCCCGGGGTCGGGCAGCATCGTGTCGAGCGCGGACCACAGGGTGGCGCCGCCGGGCAGGAGCGTCGCGCGGTGCGAGGCCGGGGTGTCCGTGCCGAACCACAGCACGGCCTCCTTCACGTCGCCGCCGTCCGAGATCCACTCGGCGCCCGCCGCGGCGGGGATCGCCTCGTGCGGGATGCCGGGGGCGATCTTCAGGGCGGCGAGCGGGGCCTTGAGCGCCGTCTCGACCGCCCAGGACAGGGGCGGCGAGTAGGACTCCGGGTCGAAGATGCGGCCGCGCCCCGACGAGCGCCGCGCCGGGTCCACGAACACCGCGTCGTACGCGGAGGTGTCCACCTCCGTGACGTCGGCCTCGCGCACCTCGATCAGCTCGGCGAGCCCCAGAGCCTCCGCGTTGGCGCGGGCGACGGCGCAGGTCAGCGGGTCACGGTCGACGGCGAGCACGGAGATGCCGGCCCGCGCGAGGGCGAGCGCGTCGCCGCCGATGCCGCAGCACAGATCGGCGAGCGAGCGCACCCCGAGGGCCTGGAAGCGCGCGGCGCGGTGCGCGGCGACGGAGGAGCGGGTGGACTGCTCGACGCCGTTCGGCGTGAAGAACATCCGGGCCGCGTCCTCGGCGCCGAACTTCGCCGCGGCCCGCCGCCGCAGCCGCGCCTGCGCGAGGGCGGCCGAGACCAGGGGCGCGGAGTGCGTGCGGCGCAGCCGGGTGGCGGCGGCGAGTTCCTGCGCGGGCTCGACGTCCCGTACTTCGTCGAGCAGGGCCCGGCCCTCGGCGGTGCGCAGGGCGGCGAAGGCGGCGAGGGGATCGCCCAGGTCGGCAGGGTGGCCGCTCGGCGTGTTCGGGTCGTTCACCCGCCCCATTGTGGGCCAGTCGGTGGATGGTGCGCGGCCGACGGCGGTGTCGGACCCCGGAGGCGGCCGTCAGCTGCGAGGATCCGGCGCCATGCAACTAGTACGACAAACAGGGAAATACGCCAGAAGACGGAAGAACCAGGTGCGTGCCGCGGTGGCCGTCCTGGCCGCGTCGGCGATCGTGTCGGGCTGCGCCGGCGGCGACTCCGAGGGTGCGCGCGGCGCCCACGGCCAGCAGCCGCTCAAGGCGCCGCCCGCCCGCGCCCTCGACTCCTACGCCCAGAAGCTCGGCGCGATCCAGGCGGCCCGCGTCGCGGCGACCAAGCGCTGGGGCCTGGCGAAGGTCCCGCTCCCCGCGCCCCCGCCGCCCCGCACCAAGCCGAAGCTCACCACCCGCAAGGGCTTCGAGGTCAAGGGCCAGGCGAGCCTGCCGCCGGTCTTCACGACGATCCCCACCAAGGACAAGGTCGTCTTCCTGACCATCGACGACGGCGCCGAGAAGGACCCGCAGCTGCTGAAGATGATGGGCGAGCTGCACCTGCCGTACACCGCGTTCCTCAGCGACTACCTGGTCAAGGAGGACTACGGCTACTTCAAGAAGATGCAGGACCGCGGCGTCACCCTGAACAACCACACGCTGCACCACCGCTACCTGCCCGGACTCTCGTACGAGGACCAGCGCCACGAGATCTGCGACATGCAGAACGTCATCCAGAAGCACTACGGCAAGCGGCCCGAACTCTTCCGCCCGCCGTACGGCAACTACAACCGGGACACGCTGCGCGCCGCCAAGTCCTGCGGCGTCAAGGCGGTGCCGCTGTGGGCGTCGGAGGCCTTCAGCGACCACATGGAGTGGCGCGAGTGGGACAAGGACCTGCACCCCGGCGACATCATCCTCACGCACTTCCGGGGACGTGAGGACTGGAAGGGCACGATGCCCGACATGGTCCGCCGGGTCATGAAGACGGTCACGGACCGGGGCTACGCGGTGGCCCGCCTGGAGGACTACCTGTGACCCCCCGGGCGCGAGCGCGCCGCCGCCGTCTCCTCGCCGGAGCCCTCCTGTGCGGCCTGCTCGCGCCCGCACTCCTCTCGGGCTGCGCGGAATCCGTGGACCCGATCGAACGCCTGACGAGAAAAGCCACCCAAAAACTCCCCCACAGACCGACCCCGGCCCCAAACCTGCCCTTGGGCCCAGGCCCACACCTGCCCGCGCCCCCCGCCACCTCCACGCCGGAGCCAGGCGCATCCCGCTGTGGGCAGGCGTTCCCATGGGGGTCCCCCCAGGCCCTTGAGGCACTGGGGGAGGAACGGGTGGGCACAGCCCCCGGTGCAGGGCCACAGGAACCAGGGCCCCACGATTCGCAGCCAGGGAACCCAAGGACGCAGAGAACCGTTGCCCCAAAGGGGAAAACCCCCCGCCCGCCCGGCCCAGGGCAACGAACATCCGCTAAAGCCAGACGCAGTCGACTGGCACTCCGCTTGACCGAGTGCTAATCCCCGTCCTAGTCTCACTTCTGGCACTCCCCACTGGAGAGTGCCAACAGCGACGGGCAGGTCCGGCACCCGCGACGACGGATCCACCTGGTCGCCACACTCAGACTCTTAACCCCGTGAGATCTCCGAAGGGGGAGACCGGATCGTGACGACCGCCAGCTCCAAGGTTGCCATCAAGCCGCTCGAGGACCGCATTGTGGTCCAGCCGCTCGACGCCGAGCAGACCACGGCCTCCGGCCTGGTCATTCCGGACACCGCGAAGGAGAAGCCCCAGGAGGGCGCTGTCCTCGCCGTGGGCCCGGGGCGTTTCGAGAACGGCGAGCGCCTGCCGCTCGACGTGAAGGTCGGCGATGTCGTGCTGTACAGCAAGTACGGCGGCACCGAGGTGAAGTACAACGGCGACGAGTACCTCGTCCTCTCGGCTCGCGACGTGCTCGCGATCGTCGAGAAGTAATTCACCCAGCATTTGCTTTCTGAGCTGCGCCCCTGGTCACCCCGCTCTCTGCCGGGCGGCGAGGGGCGCAGTTCGTTGCTGAACATTCCGGGGGTTCCCCCGGACCCCCCTGAGTTTCCGAGAGGGCTGAACCGCTCCCATGGCGAAGATCCTGAAGTTCGACGAGGACGCCCGTCGCGCCCTTGAGCGCGGCGTCAACAAGCTTGCCGACACCGTCAAGGTGACGATCGGCCCCCGCGGCCGCAACGTCGTCATCGACAAGAAGTTCGGTGCCCCGACCATCACCAACGACGGCGTCACCATCGCCCGTGAGGTCGAGGTCGACGACCCGTACGAGAACCTCGGCGCCCAGCTGGTGAAGGAGGTGGCGACCAAGACCAACGACATCGCGGGTGACGGCACCACCACCGCCACCGTGCTCGCCCAGGCCCTGGTCAAGGAAGGCCTGCGCAACGTCGCCGCCGGCGCCTCTCCGGCCGCCCTGAAGAAGGGCATCGACGCCGCCGTCGCGGCCGTCTCCCAGGAGCTGCTCGCCACCGCCCGTCCGATCGACGACAAGGCCGACATCGCGGCCGTCGCCGGTCTGTCGGCCCAGGACCCGCAGGTCGGCGAGCTCATCGCCGAGGCGATGGACAAGGTCGGCAAGGACGGTGTCATCACCGTCGAGGAGTCCAACACCTTCGGCCTGGAGCTCGACTTCACCGAGGGCATGGCCTTCGACAAGGGCTACCTGTCGCCGTACATGGTCTCCGACCAGGAGCGTATGGAGGCCGTCCTCGACGACCCGTACATCCTGATCCACCAGGGCAAGATCTCCTCCATCCAGGACCTCCTGCCGCTGCTCGAGAAGGTCATCCAGGCCAACGCCTCGAAGCCGCTCCTGATCATCGCCGAGGACGTCGAGGGCGAGGCCCTGTCGACCCTGGTCGTGAACAAGATCCGCGGCACCTTCAACGCCGTCGCGGTGAAGGCCCCCGGCTTCGGCGACCGCCGCAAGGCCATGCTCGGTGACATCGCCACCCTCACCGGCGGCACCGTCATCGCCGAAGAGGTCGGCCTCAAGATCGACCAGGTCGGTCTCGACGTGCTCGGCACCGCCCGCCGCGTCACCATCACCAAGGACGACACCACCATCGTCGACGGTGGCGGCAACAAGGCCGAGGTCGAGGGCCGCGTCGCCCAGATCAAGGCCGAGATCGACGCCACGGACTCCGACTGGGACCGCGAGAAGCTCCAGGAGCGCCTCGCGAAGCTGGCCGGCGGCGTGTGCGTCATCAAGGTCGGCGCCGCCACCGAGGTGGAGCTGAAGGAGAAGAAGCACCGTCTGGAGGACGCCATCTCCGCGACCCGCGCCGCGGTCGAGGAGGGCATCGTCTCCGGTGGTGGCTCCGCCCTGGTGCACGCCGTCAAGGTCCTCGAGGGCAACCTCGGCAAGGAGGGCGACGAGGCCACCGGTGTCGCCGTCGTCCGCCGCGCCGCCGTCGAGCCGCTGCGCTGGATCGCCGAGAACGCCGGCCTCGAGGGCTACGTCATCACCTCGAAGGTCGCCGAGCTCGACAAGGGCTTCGGCTTCAACGCCGCGACCGGCGAGTACGGCGACCTGGTCAAGGCCGGCGTCATCGACCCGGTCAAGGTCACCCGCTCCGCGCTCGAGAACGCCGCGTCCATCGCGTCGCTGCTCCTCACGACCGAGACCCTGGTCGTCGAGAAGCCGGCCGAGGAAGAGGCGGAGGCCGGTCACGGCCACGGGCACGGTCACTCTCACTGACCTGAGTTGCCCGAGGCCCGGTTCCCTGCACAGGGAGCCGGGCCTCGGGCCTTTTCGGGGGTGCGTGTGCCGGGTTGCGCTCCCTTGCCGGGTGCGGGTCGTGGTCCGTCCTCGCGCAGTTCCCCGCGCCCCTTACGGGGCGCTCACCGAAGTCGTCTCAGGGGCGCGGGGAACTGCGCGACCAGCCGAAGGCAACTCGCACTCGGCGACGGTGAGGAACCCCGCAGACGCGCCACCCCGGCAGGGCTACTGGGGGCCATACTTACGGCCCGTACGCGACGTCACCCCACCCAGCAGCGCCCGCGGCGTCACCTTCACCACGCCCATCAGGGCCTTGTAGCGCGGATCGGGAATGGACACGGTCCGGCCCCGCGCCAAGTCGGCCAGCGCCGCCGCGACCAGCTTGTCCGCGTCGAGCCACATCCAGCCCGGGATGTTGGACGTGCCCATCCCGGCGCGCTCGTGGAACTCGGTCCGTACGAAACCGGGGCACAGCGCCATCAGCCGTACCCCCGAACCCGCCAGGTCCTTCGCCGCGCCCTGGGTGAACTGCACGACCCACGCCTTCGAGGCCCCGTACGTCCCGCGCGGCACGAACGCCGCCACCGACGCGACGTTCACCACACCGCCCCTGCCGCGCTCCCGCATCGACTCCGCCGCCGCCGACGTCAGCCGCAGCACCGCCTCGCAGTGCACCTTGAGCATGGTGAGCTCGTCGGCCATCGAGACCTCGAGATAGCGGCCCTTGTTGCCGAACCCGGCGTTGTTGATCAGCAGGTCGACCGGGTCCCTGCGGCGGGCGAGGCGCTTCTCGACCGCCTCGATGCCGGCGTCCGTCGCGAGGTCGGCGGTCAGCACCTCCGCCTCGATGCCGTGCCGGTCGTGCAGCTCGGTCGCCTGCTCCCGCAGCCGCTTGGTGTCGCGCGCCACCAGGACGAGGTTGTGGCCGTCACCGGCGAGGCGCCGCGCGAAGGCGGCGCCGATGCCGGCGGTTGATCCCGTAATCAGAGCCGTAGTCATGGACCAAGGCTAGTGACGCGAACCGCGGCCACGGACCAGGGCAGGCGGCCACGGACCTGGGCAGGTGCCCACG
Source organism: Streptomyces sp. NPDC041713 (assembly GCF_055591085.1). Lineage (NCBI taxonomy): Bacteria > Bacillati > Actinomycetota > Actinomycetes > Kitasatosporales > Streptomycetaceae > Streptomyces > Streptomyces sp. NPDC041713. The sequence continues at coordinate 734,230 of NZ_JBVIZY010000002.1, read as the reverse complement.
GACCAGGGGCGGCGGCGTCGGACGGCCGCCGTGGTGTGCGGACGGGCGGCCGGGGACGGGCCGGCCTCAGCCCACGAGATCCTGGGCGGCCTGCCGCGCCACATACGCGCGGGCGCGCTCGGCCGTCTCGGGGTGCAGGGCGTCTCCCGCCGCGAGCAGCCGCGGCAGCAGCGACGTCTCGGTCGTGATGGCGCGGAACTGCAGGGCGACGGTGACCTCGTGCTCCGGCCGGTGCACGATCGCGATCGCGTCCCCGGCCCGTATCTCACCCGGCTCGATCACCCGCAGATACGCGCCAGGAGCGCGCTCCCCGGTGAACCGCTTCACCCACCCCGTCTCACCGAGATGGCCCTGGAACGTACGGCAGGGAATGCGCCCGCTCGTCACCTCGAGCACCAGGTCGGAGCCGATCCGCCAGCGCTCGCCGATCCGCGCGCCGTTCACGTCGACCCCGGACGTCGTGAGGTTCTCGCCGAACGTGCCGTCGGGCAGCGGCCGTCCGAGGGTCCGCTCCCACACGTCGAGGTCCTCGCGGGCGTACGCGTACACCGCCTGGTCGGTGCCGCCGTGGTGACGCAGGTCCCCGATCTCGTCACCGGCCACGCCGCTGCCGCCGACACCCTTCGCGCCCGGCGCGGTCACCAGGACGGGGCCGCGCACCGGCCGCTTGTCGATGGCGGTGCGGCCGGTGGGGGACGAGGTGTAGTCGACGGCCGTGCGGCGGCCCGCGTTTACCGAAAGAAGCTCCATGGCAAGCAGGCTAGGGCCTTTCGCGCGCACCCCCCTCAAAGTTGTTCGACGGTATTTCGCACCGCGCCCAAGCCTCGCTTATGCTCGAAACATGATCGAGGCCCGACATCTCCGCGTGCTGCGCGCCGTGAGCGCCACCGGCTCCTTCTCCGCCGCCGCCCGCGAGCTCGGCTGCACCCAGCCCGCCGTCAGCCAGCAGATGAAGGCCCTCGAATCCTCCACCGGCACGCCGCTGCTGATCCGCACCGGCCGCGAGATGCGGCTGACCCAGGCCGGCGAGGCGCTGGTCCGGCACGCCTCGGGCATCCTCGCCGGGCTCACCGCCGCGGAGGAGGAGGTCGCCGCCATCGCCGGCCTGCGCGCCGGCCGGGTCCGGCTCGTCTCCTTCCCCAGCGGCAGCTCCACCCTCGTCCCCTGCGCCCTCGCCGCACTGCGCGCCGCCCACCCCGGCACCCGCGTCTCCCTCGTGGAGGCCGAGCCGCCGCGCTCGGTCGAGATGCTGCGCGAGGGCGACTGCGACGTCGCGCTCGCCTTCCGGTACGAGGGGGCGACCGGCCCGGAGGAGTGGAGCGACCTCGTCGTACGGCCGCTGCTCGCGGACCGGCTCGTCGGTCTCGTGCCCGAGGGGCACCGGCTCGCCGGCGCGGAGTCGGTCACCATCGGGGAGTTCGCCGACGAGTCGTGGATCGCGGGCTGCCCCCGCTGCCGCAGGCAACTGGTGGAGGTCTGCGAGAGCGCGGGCTTCGTGCCCCGGATCGACTTCGCGACCGACGACTATCCGGCGGTGATCGGCCTGGTCGGCGCCGGCCTGGGAGTGGCGGTGCTGCCCGAGCTCGCGATCGAGTCGGTGCGCCCCATGGGCGCCCGCACCGTGACGGTGGAACCCCCCGTGCGGCGCGAGATCGTCGCGCTCACGCTGCCGGATCTGGCACAGGTGCCGGCCGTCGCCGCCACGCTGGACCATCTCGCGCGGGCCGCCGCCCGCTGATCGGCACCCTGCGCGGGCCTGCGCGGGCATTCGTTCGAAGAAACGTTCCTTCAGCTGTGCGACACGGCGCTGTGGGACACGGCACCCTGCGAAACGGCGCCATGCGAAACGGCGTGGTGGGACACGGCGGTGTGCGAGACGCCGCTGCCCGCCGTGGCCGGCGACGTCGTGACCAGGCGGTTGCGCGCCCGCCCCATGAGCTCTTCGCGCTCGTCCTCGGTCAGCCCGCCCCACACGCCGTACGGCTCGCGCACCGCGAGCGCGTGAGCGGCGCACTCCGCGCGCACCGGGCACCGCATGCAGACCTCCTTGGCGGAGTTCTCACGAGCACTGCGCGCCGCTCCCCGCTCGCCCTCCGGGTGGAAGAAGAGCGAGCTGTCGACCCCGCGGCAGGCCGCGAGGAGCTGCCAGTCCCACAGATCTGCGTTCGGTCCGGGAAGGCGGGAGAAATCTGCCATTGCTGGTCCCCTTGGTGCCGTTCTGACGCGGATACGGTGCCCATGACCGTACATCTACTGTCTAAGGAGATGAAAATATGACTCATTGCGAATCTAGCCACAGACACCAGGAAAAGGGAAGAAAAGCCGCTAAATGGGGCATAGCTTGTGATGAAAGGTTGAGGGTCTCCCGCGCGCTCTGCTCTGTGTCCGCGCCCTCACGTAGAGTGCCGAAGGTGGCTGACTGCCCCGTAACTCTTTCGGGTGACCGTCGTTGAGAGTGCGAGGCGGTTGAAAGAAGAAGCGCTCGGGCAGGTGTCCGAGAGCGTCAACCGCACAGGTGACGAATATGTACCAGCCTGGAGGCTCAAGGTGACGCGCAGCAGCTGTGAGAGCCGCGGAGGACAGTCATGACATCGGTCCTCGTCTGCGACGACTCCCCGCTTGCCCGAGAGGCGCTCCGCCGCGCGGTCGCGACCGTGCCCGGTGTCGAGCGCGTGACGACAGCGGCCAACGGCGAGGAAGTCCTCCGCCGCTGGGGCGCCGACCGCTCCGACCTGATTCTGATGGACGTGCGCATGCCCGGCCTGGGCGGCGTCGAGACCGTCCGGCGGCTGCTGTCCGCCGACCCCGGTGCGCGCATCATCATGCTCACCGTCGCCGAGGACCTGGACGGGGTCGCGCTCGCGGTCGCCGCCGGTGCCCGCGGCTATCTGCACAAGGACGCCTCGCGCGCCGAGCTGCGCGCGACCGTCACGCAGGCGCTCGCCGACCCGACGTGGCGGCTCGCCCCGCGCAGACTGCGCTCGGCCGAGATGGGCGCCGCGCCCACCCTCACCGCGCGGGAGATCCAGGTGCTCGAAGGCATGAGCCACGGCCGTTCGAACGCGGAGATCGGGCGCGAGCTCTTCCTCTCCGAGGACACCGTGAAGACGCACGCCAGGCGGCTGTTCAAGAAGCTCGGCGCCTCGGACCGCGCCCACGCGGTGGCGCTCGGTTTCCGCTGGGGTCTGGTCCGCTGAATGTGCCGCCGCGGGGGGCCCGCGATCCCCGCCCGCCGTGTGGTGGGCGGGGCGACCGACGCCCGCCGCTGCTTGTTTCGCCGCCGATGCCGCATCCTTGAGATGTGGAGTTCCTCGGGGACGAGTCGATCGAGCGGGAGGGGAGGGCGCAGGAGATGAGTTCCGGCGCACCTGCTCATAACGCTTCAGTGCACAACTACGGACGCGGTGCCGCGGACCAGTCGCCGCCAAGGCACCATGGACCGATGCGCGATGACAAGACGACGGTGATTGGTGCCCTCGTCCTTCGCGCCGTCGAAGGCGACGAGCAGGCCACGCACGACCTTCTCGCCCATGTGCACCCCCTGGCCCTGCGCTACTGCCGCACCCGGCTGTCCCGACTGCCGGGTGACGCACGGCACTTCGTGGAGGACCTGGCGCAGGAGGTCTGCGTCGCCGTACTCCTCGCGCTGCCGCGCTACAAGGACACCGGGCGCCCCTTCGAGGCCTTCGTCTTCGCGATCGCGGCGCACAAGGTGGCCGACCTGCAGCGCGCGGCGATGCGCCATCCCGGCTCCACCGCCGTGCCCTCCGACGAGATGCCCGAGCGGCCCGACGACTCGCTCGGCCCGGAGGAGCGCGCGCTGCTCAGCAGCGACGCGGAGTGGGCCAAGAAGCTCCTCGCCAACCTCCCGGACAACCAGCGCGAGCTGCTGCTCCTGCGGATCGCGGTCGGTCTCACGGCCGAGGAGACGGGCCAGATGTTGGGCATGTCACCCGGCGCGGTGCGGGTCGCGCAGCACCGGGCGCTGAGCCGGCTGCGGGCGCTCGCCGAGCAGTAGGAACCCCCGTAGGAACCCCGCCGGGTGCGTCCGGGGTGCGTACGTGTGAACGTACCAAGCCTTCCGATGATCTTGCTCGTGGAATGAGACACCCGCGCTGGCCGTTAGCATGGACATCCGCACCGATCAAGGCCATTTGGGGAAGGTGTCATGACTGCAAACGTCGACGGAGTGCCCGAGAAGTTCGCGACACTCGGGCTGACCTACGACGACGTGCTGCTGCTGCCGGGCGCGTCGGAAGTGCTTCCCAACGCGGTCGACACCTCGTCCCGCATCTCCAGGAACGTCCGGGTGAACATCCCGCTGCTCTCCGCGGCGATGGACAAGGTCACCGAGGCCCGCATGGCCATCGCCATGGCCCGCCAGGGCGGTGTCGGCGTCCTGCACCGCAACCTCTCCATCGAGGACCAGGTCAACCAGGTCGACCTCGTGAAGCGCTCCGAGTCCGGCATGGTCACCGACCCGATCACGGTGCACCCCGACGCGACGCTCGCCGAGGCCGACGCCCTCTGCGCGAAGTTCCGCATCAGCGGTGTCCCGGTGACCGACGCGGCGGGCAAGCTGCTCGGCATCGTCACCAACCGCGACATGGCCTTCGAGAACGACCGCAGCCGTCAGGTCCGCGAGGTCATGACGCCCATGCCGCTGGTCACGGGCAAGGTCGGCATCTCCGGCGTGGACGCCATGGAGCTGCTGCGCCGCCACAAGATCGAGAAGCTGCCGCTGGTCGACGACGCGGGGCGGCTCAAGGGCCTCATCACGGTCAAGGACTTCAAGAAGGCCGAGCAGTACCCGAACGCGGCCAAGGACGCCGAGGGCAGGCTGCTCGTCGGTGCCGCCGTCGGCGCCAGCCCCGAGGCGCTCGAGCGCGCCCAGGCGCTGGCCGGAGCCGGGGTCGACTTCCTGATCGTCGACACCTCCCACGGCCACAACAGCAACGCCCTGAGCTGGATGTCGAAGATCAAGTCGAGCGTGGGCGTCGACGTGATCGGCGGCAACGTCGCCACCCGCGACGGCGCGCAGGCCCTGATCGACGCCGGTGTCGACGGCGTCAAGGTGGGCGTCGGGCCGGGCTCGATCTGCACCACCCGCGTGGTCGCGGGCATCGGCGTTCCGCAGGTCACCGCGATCTACGAGGCAGCGGTCGCGGCCCGTGCGGCCGGCGTGCCGGTCATCGGCGACGGCGGCCTCCAGTACTCCGGCGACATCGGCAAGGCGCTCGCCGCCGGCGCCGACACCGTGATGCTCGGCTCGCTGCTCGCGGGCTGCGAGGAGTCGCCGGGTGAGCTGATGTTCATCAACGGCAAGCAGTTCAAGTCGTACCGCGGCATGGGCTCGCTCGGCGCCATGCAGTCCCGTGGCCAGGGCAGGTCGTACTCCAAGGACCGGTACTTCCAGGCCGAGGTCTCCTCCGACGACAAGCTCGTGCCCGAGGGCATCGAGGGCCAGGTGCCCTACCGCGGCCCGCTGGCCAACGTGCTCCACCAGCTCGTCGGCGGACTGCGCCAGACGATGGGCTATGTCGGCGCGGCGAGTATCGACCAGATGGAGAGCAAGGGCCGTTTCGTCCGCATCACGTCCGCGGGTCTCAAGGAGAGCCACCCGCACGACATCCAGATGACGGTCGAAGCGCCGAACTACAGCCGGACCAAGTAGTCTCCCGGCTCACGCGCGCCTGGCAGGGGCGGCCCCGGATCGACCGGGACCGCCCCTTCCGTGTGCGTCGGGGATACTGGACGGGCAGACCAAGAGGGAAAGGCCCCACAACGTGACTGAGATCGAGATCGGGCGCGGCAAGCGCGGCCGCCGCGCGTACGCCTTCGACGACATCGCCGTCGTACCGAGCCGGCGCACCCGCGACCCGAAGGAGGTCTCGATCGCGTGGCAGATCGACGCCTACCGCTTCGAGCTGCCCTTCCTGGCGGCCCCCATGGACTCGGTGGTCTCCCCGCAGACCGCCATCCGCATCGGTGAGCTGGGCGGCCTCGGCGTCCTGAACCTCGAGGGCCTCTGGACGCGGTACGAGGACCCGCAGCCGCTGCTCGACGAGATCGCCGAGCTGGACGCGGAGACCGCGACCCGGCGCCTCCAGGAGATCTACGCGGCCCCCATCAAGGCCGACCTGATCGGGCAGCGCATCAAGGAGGTGCGCGACGCGGGCGTCGTCACCGCCGCCGCGCTCTCGCCGCAGCGCACCGCCGAGTTCTCCAAGGCCGTCGTGGACGCCGGCGTGGACATCTTCGTGATCCGCGGCACCACGGTCTCCGCCGAGCACGTCTCCGGCGCCGCCGAGCCGCTGAACCTGAAGCAGTTCATCTACGAGCTGGACGTCCCGGTCATCGTCGGCGGCTGCGCCACGTACACCGCGGCCCTGCACCTGATGCGCACCGGCGCCGCGGGCGTCCTGGTCGGCTTCGGCGGCGGCGCCGCGCACACCACGCGCAACGTCCTGGGCATCCAGGTGCCGATGGCCACCGCCGTCGCCGACGTCGCGGCCGCCCGCCGTGACTACATGGACGAGTCCGGCGGCCGGTACGTGCACGTCATCGCCGACGGCGGCGTGGGCTGGTCCGGCGACCTGCCCAAGGCCATCGCGTGCGGCGCGGACTCCGTGATGGTGGGCTCCCCGCTGGCCCGCGCCACGGACGCGCCCGGCAAGGGCCACCACTGGGGCATGGAGGCCGTCCACGAGGACGTGCCGCGCGGCAAGAAGGTCCACCTGGGCACGGTCGGCACGACCGAGGAGATCCTCGCCGGCCCCTCGCACATCCCGGACGGCTCGATGAACTTCTTCGGGGCGCTGCGCCGCGCGATGGCGACGACGGGCTACAGCGAGCTCAAGGAGTTCCAGCGCGTCGAGGTGACGGTCGCGGACTCGCAGCACAAGCGGTGACGCTCGCGCCGCACGTATGACGTCTGAAGAGGGCCCCGGTACTTTGTACCGGGGCCCTTCTCGTGGTCACAGGCGGTGCGCGGCGCCCGCCGGGGTCGCGCCCCGGGTGTCGAGGAGCAGTTGGGCCTTCACGGCCAGGCCTTGCAGGTCGTACGTGCGGTGGTGCTGGAGCAGGATCGTCAGGTCGGCGTCGGCCGCCGCCTCGTAGAGCGAGTCCGCGCGCGGAACGGGGCGGCCGAGCACGCTCCAGGTGGGCACGTAGGGGTCGTGGTAGCTGACGGCCGCGCCGAGCTCCATGAGACGGGTCGCCACTTCCTGTGCGGGGGCGCCCTGTTGGTCGGCGAGGTCGGGCTTGTAGGTGACGCCGAGGAGCAGGACGCGGGCGCCGCGGGCGGACTTGCCGTGCTCGTTGAGGAGGGTCGCCGAGCGCTGGATGACGTACTGCGGCATGCGGTCGTTGACCTGCTGGGCCAGCTCGACCATGCGCAGGGGGCGGGCGCCGCGGGCCGGTCCCGGGATGTCCAGGGGGACGCCGTGGCCGCCGACGCCGGGCCCCGGGCGGAAGGCCTGGAAGCCGAACGGCTTGGTCTCGGCGCAGCGGATGACGTCCCACAGGTCGATGCCCATGTCGTGGCAGAGCACCGCCATCTCGTTGACCAGGGCCATGTTGACGTGCCGGTAGTTGGTCTCCAGGAGGTGCACGGTCTCGGCCTCGCGGGGGCCGCGGGCGCGGACGACCTTGTCGGTGAGGCGGCCGTAGAAGGCGGCGGCCGATTCGGTGCAGGCCGGGGTGAGGCCGCCGATGACCTTGGGGGTGCCGGCGTAGCCGTGGGCGCGGTTGCCCGGGTCGAGGCGGCCGGGGGAGTACGCGAGGTGGAAGTCGCGCCCCGCGCGCAGGCCGGAGCCCGCTTCGAGGAGGGGGCGGAGGAATTCCTCCGTGCTGCCCGGGTACGCGGGCGACTCCAGGATCACGGTGGTGTGCGGGCGCAGCCGCGCGGCCAGCGCCCGGGCGGCCTCGGCGACCTGGCTCAGGTCGAGCGAGCGGTCGGCGGCGGGCGGGGTGGGGGCGCAGATGACGGCGGTGCGGACCCGGCCGAGCTCGGCCGGGTTGACGGTCGGCCGGAAGCCCCCCGAGAGCATCCGGCGGACGTCGGCGGCGGTGAGGGTGGATTCGGCGCCGTCGCAGGGCAGCCTGCCGCCGGCCAGGTCGGCGGCGCGGACGGGGTCGTAGCCGATGGTGGCGATGCCGCGTGCGACGGCGGCCTGGGCGAGGGGCAGGCCGAGGTGGCCGAGACCGATGACGGCGAGATCTGCGGGCATGGCGGTGGGCCGTCCTCCCAATAGCCGGAGTGAGACGAGTGCGCAAGTCCTGTGGACAAGGCGGACCAGCGCAATGTCAGACTAGGAGTAAATATGACCGATTTGCGGTATTGCGCGGCGTGGGGTTCCGGAGTGTTGTCCACAGGCGGCGGCCGCGATCAGCGGGCGGCGGGGAAATCTGGGCATGATGTGAGTCCGACCACACCCGATCCATGCGGGAGGCAGCGGTGAGGACAGCGACACTGGGGCCGGCGGAGCGCGCCGGGTCACTTGCGGGAATGGCCGAGCGGGAGCTGGACGTCCTGGTGGTGGGCGCGGGCGTGGTCGGCGCGGGCACCGCCCTGGACGCGGTGACCCGAGGCCTGTCCACCGGCCTGGTCGAGGCGCGGGACTGGGCCTCGGGGACCTCCAGCCGGTCCAGCAAGCTGATCCACGGCGGCCTGCGCTATCTGGAGATGCTCGACTTCGCGCTCGTCCGGGAGGCGCTGAAGGAGCGCGGCCTGCTCCTGGAGCGGCTCGCCCCGCATCTCGTGAAGCCGGTGCCGTTCCTCTACCCCTTGCAGCACAAGGGCTGGGAGAGGTTGTACGCGGGCTCGGGCGTCGCCCTCTACGACGCGATGTCGATGTCCCGCGGGCACGGCCGGGGCCTGCCCATGCACCGCCATCTGACGCGCCGCCACGCCCTGCGTGTGGCCCCCTGTCTGAAGAAGGACGCCCTGGTCGGCGCCATGCAGTACTACGACGCCCAGATGGACGACGCGCGCTACGTGGCCACCTTGGTCCGCACCGCTTCGGCGTACGGCGCGAAGGTCGCCAACCGCGCGAAGGTCACCGGCTTCCTGCGCGAGGGCGAGCGCGTCGTCGGCGCCCGGGTGCAGGACGTGGAGGGCGGCGGGGAGTACGAGATCCGCGCCAAGCAGATCGTCAACGCCACCGGCGTGTGGACGGACGACACCCAGGCGATGGTCGGCGAGCGCGGCCAGTTCCACGTCAGGGCGTCCAAGGGCATCCATCTGGTCGTACCGAAGGACCGGATCAACGCGAGCACCGGACTGATCCTGCGCACCGAGAAGAGCGTCCTCTTCGTCATCCCGTGGGGGCGGCACTGGATCGTGGGCACGACCGACACCGACTGGGACCTCGACAAGGCCCACCCGGCCGCCTCCAGCGCCGACATCGACTACCTCCTGGAGCACGTGAACTCCGTGCTCGCCGTCCCGCTCTCCCGGGACGACGTCCAGGGGGTGTACGCGGGCCTGCGCCCGCTGCTCGCCGGTGAGTCGGACGCCACCAGCAAGCTGTCGCGGGAGCACACGGTCGCCCACCCGGCGCCCGGCCTGGTCGTCGTCGCCGGCGGCAAGTACACGACGTACCGCGTGATGGCCAAGGACGCCGTCGACGAGGCGGTGCACGGCCTCGACCAGCGGGTCGCCGAGTGTGTCACGGAGGACATCCCGCTCGTCGGCGCCGAGGGGTACAAGGCGCTGTGGAACGCCCGCGCGAGGATCGCCGCCCGGACGGGCCTTCATGTGGTGCGCGTCGAGCACCTGTTGAACCGGTTCGGATCGCTGGCCGAGGAGGTGCTCGAACTCATCACCGCGGACCCGAAGCTGGGCGAGCCGCTACCGGGCGCCGACGACTACCTCAAGGCCGAGATCGTCTACGCCGCGTCGCACGAGGGCGCCCGCCACCTCGACGACGTGCTGACCCGGCGCACCCGCATCTCCATCGAGACGTTCGACCGAGGCACCCGCAGCGCCCGGGAGTGCGCCGAGCTGATGGCGCCCGTCCTCGGCTGGGACAAGGACCAGATCGAGCGCGAGGTGCAGCACTACGAGAAGCGGGTGGAGGCCGAGCGGGAGTCGCAGCGCCAGCCGGACGACCTGACGGCGGACGCGGCGCGCCTGGGGGCGCCGGACATCGTGCCGCTCAACTGACCCGCCGGCTCCGGACGCACCGCCGGCCCCAGGCGACGCGCCGGCCCGGCTCCTGTCCTCCTTCGGCCGACTTGTCCGTGGCGGCACGGAAAATGACGATCCGTCGGGCGCGGCGGGGGGTGCCCGATGGGGCGTACCGGGACGATCGGTGCCCCTGGGGTGCGGCGCTGCTCAGGGGTGCCGGGGCCGGGGCTTGCCTCGGCCGGTGAGCAGCGGAAGAGTGGCGTCCGTGGCCGGTGCCACGGGTTGTGGCCGGCCCATCGCCAGGCTGACGGACGTCGCCCCGAGGGGGATTGCCGCCAGGGGACGCGGTGTTGGCGCGGCGGCCCCTCCCGTGACGCGGTCCGTCATGAGGGACGGGAAGAGGGACCCTGGACCCTGGGCATCGGCCGGTCCCCGAGTAAGGGACAATGAAGGCTCTGTCAGGGCGGGTTGCTCGGGTAGCAGCGGTAGCAGCAGAGGGGACGCATGTCGGACGCGGAGCAGACGGGTGAGGCCCGTCGGGACAAGAGCGAACGTCTCCTCGCCGGCCGGTACCGGCTGGGAGAGGTGCTCGGCCGCGGTGGCATGGGCACGGTCTGGCGCGCCAAGGACGAGACACTTGGCCGTACGGTCGCGGTGAAGGAGCTGCGGTTCCCCTCGAGCATCGACGACGAGGAGAAGCGCCGGCTCATCACGCGGACGCTGCGCGAGGCGAAGGCGATCGCGCGGATCCGCAACACCAGCGCCGTGACCGTCTACGACGTGGTCGACGAGGACGACCGCCCGTGGATCGTGATGGAGCTGGTCGAGGGCAAGTCGCTCGCGGAGGTGATCCGTGAGGACGGCGTGCTCACGCCGCGGCGCGCGGCCGAGGTGGGCCTCGCCGTGCTCGACGTGCTGCGCTCCGCGCACCGCGAGGGGATCCTGCACCGCGACGTGAAGCCGTCGAACGTGCTGATCGCCGAGGACGGCCGGGTCGTGCTCACGGACTTCGGCATCGCGCAGGTCGAGGGCGACCCGTCGATCACCTCCACCGGCATGCTCGTCGGCGCGCCCTCGTACATCTCCCCGGAGCGCGCCCGCGGCCACAAGCCGGGGCCTGCCGCCGACCTGTGGTCGCTGGGCGGTCTGCTGTACGCGTCCGTGGAGGGCGTGCCCCCGTACGACAAGGGGTCGGCCATAGCGACCCTGACCGCGGTGATGACCGAGGACGTCGAACAGCCCGAGAACGCCGGGCCGTTGGAGAAGGTCATCTACGGCCTGCTCGCCAAGGACCCCGAGCAGCGGCTCGACGACGCCGGGGCGCGGGCGCTCCTCATGGACGTCATCCACTCCCCGGAGATCAAGGCGGAGCCGGAGCCGGTGGAGGCGACCAAGGTCGTCCCGCTCCCGCCGGTCCCGCCCGCCCCCTCGAGGGCACCGAAGACACCGAAGGCCCTGAAGCCGTCCCGGCCCGCGAAGGCGACCAGGCTGACGAAGCCCGCCAAGGCCGCGGGCGTGGCCGGTGGGGCTGCCGGGGCCGCCGGTGCGGCGCAGGGCTCCGCAGGCACCGGTGGCGCCGGGGCCGGGTCAGCCGTCGGTGCCGCCGCCGGGCGTACGGCCGAGGCGGCCACCGACCGGTTCAAGGGCGCCCTGCAGTCCGTGCGCAAGGCGGCCGCCGCGCGCGGCGCCGGAGCGTCGGCCTCGACGCCCGCCGGTGCACCGTCCGGTCCGGGCGGCGGCCGGCCCCGGCCGCCGGTCAAGGCGTCGCTCACCGATGTGGTGCCGCGCCGGACGCTGGTCATCCTCTCCGTGGTGGTCGTCCTCGCGGTGCTCGGCACGGTGCTCGCCCTCGCGCTCGGCGGCGACGGATCCGGCGCCGAGGACAACAAGGGCGGCGACAAGGCCGCGACCAGCGGGGCGAGCGCCGGCGACTCCGGCAAGGGCAGCGGCAAGGACGCCGACAAGGGCGCCGGGACCGGGGACGACCAGGCCAAGGACCCGTCCGAGGACGCGAGTTCCGGCTCGGGCGAGGACAAGGGCAAGGACGACAAGAGCCAGGACGACAAGGGCAAGGGCAAGGACGACTCCGGCAAGAAGCCCGACGACGGCGCGGAGTCGACGTACAAGCACGGCCAGGGCTTCAAGATCGGGCTGCCGAAGGGCTGGAAGTACGGGTCGACGAGCCAGGCGGGAGCGCGGTTCACCGGCCCCGACGGCCAGAAGCTGCTGGTCGGCTGGACGACCTCGCCCAAGGACGACCCGGTGCGCGACTGGAAGAACCAGGAGCGCTACATGGTCCGGTCGCAGTACCACAAGATCCGCATAGAGAAGGTCGGCTACCGGGGCTGGAACACGGCCGACTGGGAGTTCACCTATGTCGACGGCGGGACCAAATACCGCTCCATAGACCGGGGCTTCGTCGTCAACGACGGCCTGGGCTACGGGATGATGTACACGGCCAAGGCCGACGACTGGGGCGGCGAGCAGCGGCGCGCCACCTGGCGGACGCTCACCAAGACGTTCGAGCCGAAGTCCTGAGCCCGAGATCTCGTATCCCCTCATTGTGGTTCACCTCCGGCACGTATCGTGAGTTGTTGCGGACCGTAAGCAGCCACAACGGACCGCAAGAGATACGGATTTGACCACCCGGCGGACGGGGGAGGCGACGTGGACGACTACGCGGGACGGGTGCTCGCCGACCGCTACCGCCTACCGCTGCCGCCGTCGGACGAGTACGAGCTGGCCGAGTCCCGTGCCTTCGACACGTACAGCGGACAGGAAGTCCTGGTCCGGCAGGTGCCGTTGCCCGAGATCGTCGAGGCCGAGGTGGTCGGCGAGGGCGAGCCGCAGGGCGCGGGGCCGTACGACGCCGAGCTCGACGTGGACGACCTGCCCGCCGGTTTCGTGCCACGGGCCAGGAACGGCGGCGCCGGGATCCGGCGGGCCGCGTCGCGCACGACGCGCAGGCCCACGGACCCGGCGGTGCGGCGCGCGATCGAGGCGGCCCAGACCGCCGCGCAGATACCGGACCACCCGCGCCTGGACCAGGTCTTCGACGTGTTCGCGGAGGGCGGCTCGCTGTGGATAGTCAGCGAGCTGGTGGCGGCCCGGCCGCTGGCGGCGCTCCTCGCGGACCGGCCGCTGAGTCCGTACCGCGCGGCGGAGGTCGCGGCGGACGTCCTGGCGGCGCTGCGGGTGCTGCACGCGTACGGCTGGGTGCACCGGAACATCACCGCGCGGACGGTGCTGATCTGCGACGACGGCCGCGTGATGCTGACGGGCCTCGCGGCCGGCGCGGCCGAGGAGGCGCTGTGCGGGTACGACCCCCGACCGGTAGAGGCCGGGGAGGCGGCCGGCTCGGCGGGGTCGGTCGGGAATGTGTCGGGGTACGGGGAGTCCGCCGGGGCCGACGAGACGGGTGAGCCAGGTGAGGCGCGGGAGGCGGGCGGGGCCGGCGGGACGGCCCGTGCGGTGGCCGCGGCCTCGGAGGACGCCCGGTACGACTCCGGGAGCATGGCGCTCGAACCCGCGCCGGAGTCCGCGGGACGGGACCCGAAGGGCGGGCGCGCGGGCGGCGCCATCGCGGCGTACCACGCGGGGGCGCGGGCCGCGGCGCGGGTGAGTGAGGCTTCGGGGGCGTACGAGCGGGGGCGGCGCGAGGCGGGTGCCGGTGGCTCCGATGCTCGTGGGCGCGACGCCCGTGGACGTGACGCCCGTGGACGTGACGCCCGTGGACGTGACGCCCGTGGACGTGACGCCCGTGGTCCCGACGGCGGTGGGCTCGGCGACCGTGGCTCCGACAGTCCGGGAGCCGGTGACGGTGGGTCCGCCGAGGGGGCGTCCGGGGTGGCTGGGGCGTCCGGGGTGGCCGGGCGGATCTCGGACCCGTACGGCGTGGCGGTCACCAAGCCGTGGCACGGCGCGGTGCCGCGGGGCGGCGTTCCGGCGGCACGGCGTGCGGATGTGCCGCAGGGTGCCGACGTGGACGCGGACGAGCGGGACGGCTTCGGACACGGTGACGGAAGCGGCGCGGAGGGTGGCCGCGGGGGCGGTTACGGGAGCCGCTTCGGCAGCGACCGCGAAGGTAGCCCCGAAAACGGCCCCGAAAGCGGTCACGAGAGCCGTCACGCGCCCCGTGACACCCGTGGTGGGTGGGACGACGGACCCGGGGACGGCACCGCCTCCCGTGGCCCCACCACCGCCCTCGCCGCCGAGCGGGCCCGGCACGCGCGCATGGTCGTCGTCGGCCCCGTCACCGAGCGGTGGGCGCCCGAGCAGGCAGTCCCCGTGCACGAGAACTGGCGGCTCGCCGCGCCGATCGGCCCCGCCACCGACCTGTGGGCCCTCGGCGCGCTCCTCTTCCGCGCCGTGCAGGGACACGCCCCCTACCCCGAGGACAGCGCGGCCGAGCTCGTCCAGCTCGTGTGCGCCGAGCCGCCCGCCTTCGCCGAGGAGTGCGGGGCGCTGCGTCCCGTCGTCGAGTCGTTGCTGCGTCAGGACCCCACGGAGCGGATCGACTTCGAGGAACTGAGCGGCTGGCTGCGCTCGTTGGTGCGGTCCGCGCCGGAGCCGGAGGCCGGGGCGCACGTCGTGCCGGTGCCCGCGTACGACGCCGGCCGGCTGCCCGTCGTACGCAGGCGCGGCGAGGTCGTACGCAGGCGGCGCGGCAGTGCCTCGGGCGGCGATACGAGGTTCGGGCACGGGCGCCACAAGCGCGGCAGGGGCAAGGGCAAGGGCAGAGGCGACAAGGGGCAGGGCGGTACGGCGCGGGCCGCCGTCGGACACGGCCGCGAGGCCAGGGAGATGCCCCTGGCCGCGTCGGCGCGACCTCCGCACGAGCCACGGCCGTTACGCGAGCCCCGCCTCTCCCACGAGTCGGACCTGCCCCCCGAGTCCCGTACGCCCAAGGCTGCTCGCAACCCCGGCCGCAACCCGGGCCGCCCCCGTTCGCTCGGGCGGCTGCTGCTGATCGCCATCCTGATCGGGCTGGCCGCCGCCTTCGTGTACGCGATGGTGTTCATGCCCAAGAACGATGACGGTGCGTCGGGTGACCGCGCGG
Organism: Streptomyces sp. NPDC041713; assembly: GCF_055591085.1. Taxonomy (NCBI): domain Bacteria; kingdom Bacillati; phylum Actinomycetota; class Actinomycetes; order Kitasatosporales; family Streptomycetaceae; genus Streptomyces; species Streptomyces sp. NPDC041713. The sequence goes on along the minus strand of NZ_JBVIZY010000002.1, from coordinate 719,039 downwards.
GCGCCGCGGGCGAGGTCAGCTCGGCACCGAGCGCGAGCGGGGGCACAGAGGCCGGTCAGAGCAGCGACCCCGGTGACGACAAGAACAAAGACAAGGACAAGCCCGGCAAGAGCCCCAGCTCCCAGGAACCGCAGACCGGCGGACCCGAAGTGCCGCGTGGATTCACCGTCCGCAAGGACCCCGCCGGCTTCCGCGTCGCCGTCGCGAGCGGGTGGGACCGGCAGCCCAAGAACGGTAGGGGCCAGGTCCGTTACACGCACGGCGACTTCGAGCTGCTGCTCGTCCCGGGGCGCGACACCACGGACGGGTATGGCAGCGATCCGATGAAGTACCAGCGCGAACACGAGCGCGAACTTCAGCCGTTCCGCGACTCCACCTGGGCGACATCCAGCGGCATGCGCCGCATCGACGTAGGCGGACGGACCATGGCGGAGGGCCAGTTCACCTGGCAGGACGACGCGGGCCATGAGGTCTTCGTACGCAATCTGGCGATGGTCGTCGGGGGCAAGTACCACGTGGTCCAGGTGCGCGGACCCGAGGCGGAGAGGGATGAGGTCACGCGTCTGTACGAGCAGGCTTCGGCCACGTATCAGGCCACGGATTGAGCCGATTCCGGCACTCGGGACATGCCTGGCATGCGTCACAGTGCGGTCTCCGTGCACCCCCTGTGGTTCCCTGTCCGCCTCGCGCTCCTTAACCTGGGCCTGTCCAGACCATTGCGGGGGAACGTGAATCAGATGCAGGGCCTGCTCCTCGCGGGCCGCTACCGACTCGCTGAGTCCATCGGCCGCGGTGGCATGGGACGGGTGTGGCGCGCGCAGGACGAGGTGCTGCACCGTGCCGTCGCCGTCAAGGAACTGACGGCTGCCCAGTTCGTGCAGGAGGCCGACCGCGCCGTCCTGTTCGCGCGGACCCAGACGGAGGCGCGCGCCGCCGCCCGCATCAACCACCCCGCCGTCGTCACCGTCCACGACGTCCTCGAGTACGACGAGCGGCCCTGGATCGTGATGGAGCTGGTCGAGGGCCGCTCACTGGCGGACGCCGTCAAGGACGACCACCGCGTCGAGCCGGTGGAGGCCGCCCGCATAGGCCTGTGGACCCTGCGGGCCCTGCGCGCCGCGCACGCCGCGGGCGTCCTGCACCGCGACGTGAAGCCCGGCAACGTCCTCCTCTCCGTCGACCGGCGCGTCCTGCTCACCGACTTCGGCATCGCCGCGATCGAGGGCGACTCCACGATCACCCGGACCGGCGAGGTCGTCGGCTCCGTCGACTATCTGGCGCCCGAGCGGGTCAGCGGCGGCAACCCGGGGCCCGCCTCCGACCTGTGGGCGCTCGGCGCCACGCTGTACACGGCGGTGGAGGGGTTCTCGCCGTTCCGGCGCACCTCACCGCTCGGCACGATGCAGGCCGTGGTCACGGAGGAGCCCGCGGCGCTCGAACACGCGGGCGTCCTCGGTCCGGTCATCAGCGCGCTGCTGCGCAAGGACCCCGAGGCACGGCCGACGGCCGACGAAGCCGAGCAGATGCTGGCCGAGGCCGCCGAGGGCAGGCGCTCGCAGCGGGCGCAGGCGTACGTGCCGACGCAGGTGCATCCGGCCGCCGGGGCGCCCCGGGGCACCCGCGGCCCGACCCACGCGCACGCGGCCGCCCAGCACCCCGACACCCCCACACCGGACAACCCGTCAGGTCACGCGGGCCACGCGGGTCACGCAGACCACACAGGGCACGCAGGCCACTCCACCGACGCCACCCGCACCGCCCACTCCCCGACCGCGTCACCCTCGCCCACGCCCTCGCCCCTCGGCGGCACCGACACCCCCGTGCCGGGAGGCCACGCGGGGCGTGACTCGGTCACGGTCATCGGCCGCGACACGGCCGGCCACCGGCGCCGCCGCTGGCCCGCGGCCGTCGCCGTCGTCGTGGCCGCGCTGCTCGGCGGCGGCGGTGTCTTCGGCTATCTGCAATTCGCCGGCGGCGCTACGAGCGCGGCGGACGACGGCGGGCCCGGCCGGACGGTCGGCGGCATCCCGCGGGACTGGGAGCGGGTGAAGGACCCCGAGGGCTTCAGCCTCATGCTGCCCAAGTCGTGGAAGCGCGAGGTCGACGGCAACCAGGTCGACTACACGCCGGACGGCGGCCGCCGCTTCCTGCGCGTGGCCGTCGACAAGAATCCGCAGTTCGAGAGCTCCTACACCCATCAGCTGTCCCTGGAGAAGGGCCTGCGCGTCAAGCTGCCCGGGTACCGGAGGCTGCAGATGAACTCCAACAACTTCCGCGACCAGCAGGGTTCCCTGTGGGAGTTCAGCTGGAAGGCGGGCGCGAACGACACGACCGCGGGGCCGCGCCGCGCCATCGAGCAGACGTATCGCAGCCGTGACGGCGTCGAGTACGCGATCTACCTGTCGGCGCCGGCCGCCAACTGGCCGGCCACTCGCGAGCAGTTCGACGCGATGCTCCAGGGGTGGCGGGAGCACTGAGAGCCTGGCTCTGACTCCCCCCGACCGCGCTCCGCCGCCCGCCCCCGGGCGCCGCCGCAACGGCCGGAACCCGCCCGCCGCGTGCCGGGGCCCATTTCGTTCGCGCACGTCTGGGGAATGATGGCCGCATGGGGAGCCTGGGAGACCACGCCGGCGGGGCGGGTGCCGGCGGGGTCGGCGGTGTCGGTGCCGGTGGGGGCAACACCCGTGTGATCGCGGGCCGTTACCGCCTGGAGGCGCGGCTCGGGCGGGGCGGCATGGGGCTCGTGTGGCGCGCCAGCGATCTGCTCCTCGAACGTCAGGTCGCGGTCAAGGAACTGGCCCGCGACGAGACCCTCTCCGACGCCGAGGCCGAACAGCAGCGCGAGCGCACCCTGCGCGAGGCGCGGGCGGTGGCGCAGCTGCGGCACCCGCACGTCATCGTCGTCCACGACGTGGTCGTGCAGGACGAACAGCCGTACATCGTCATGGAGTTGATCGAGGGCGGCTCGCTGGCGGGGCGGATCGCGCGCGGCGGACCGCTGGACGCGTACGCCGTCGCGCGGATGGGCATCGACCTGCTCGGCGCCCTGAGCACCGCGCACGAGGCCGGCATCCTGCACCGCGACCTCAAACCCGCCAACGTACTCCTGGAGCGCACGTCAGGACGTGTCGTGCTCACCGACTTCGGGATCGCGCAGCTCAGCGGGGCGACCACGCTCACCGAGGTCGGGTCGTTCGTCGGCTCGCCCGAGTACACCGCGCCGGAGCGGATGGCGGGGGAGCGGACCGGGCCCGAGTCCGACCTGTGGTCGCTCGGCGCGCTCCTCGTCACGGCACTGGCCGGTGCGTCGCCGTTCCGGCGCGACTCGATCGGCGGCGTCCTGCACGCCGTCGTCTACGACGAGATACGCCCGCCCCCGGCCGCCGAGCCGCTCCTGCCGGTCGTGCTCGGCCTCCTCGACCGCGACCCGGCACGCCGGCTCGACGCCGCCGAGGCGAAGAGGCTGCTCCAGGCGTACGTCGAGACGGGGCGGATGCCGACGGTGACGTCGGAGAGACCCCGGGCCGGGTTGCCTGGGTTGCCCGGGCTGCCCCGACTACCCCGACTGCACCGGCTGCCGGGGGCGCGCGGGGTGCCGGGCCCGGCCGGGCTCCCGCGGCGGACCGGGGCCCTGGGGCGGCCGGGGCGCGCGGGGCGGCCCGGCGCCCGCGACGGCGGCCTGCGGCGGGGCGGTCGGCGCCGGGGCGGTCGGCGGCCCGCCGCGTGGGAGCTCCCCGCGGGCCCCTCCGGGGCGGCCCCCGTGAGCCCCTACGGCAGGCAGAGTCCCTACGGCAGGCAGAGCCCCTACGGCAGACACGGGCGGGTCGTCCTCGTCGCCGCCGCACTCGCGGCCGCCATCACGGGCGCCGGCGTCTCCGCGGCGCTCCTGCTGAGCAGGGACGACGACGGGGGCGGCGCGCCGCCCGCCTCCTCCTCCGCGCCGCAGGCCTCGCCGACGCCCACGGTCACCGTGACGACCCGTACCCCGCGGCCGTCGTCGCCGCAGGCGCCCCGGGGCTACCGCATCGCGCAGGACCCCGCCGGGTTCGCGCTCGCCGTCCCCGAGGGGTTCCGCCGCGAGGTGGCGGGGCCCCGGGTCCTGTACGTGTCCTCCGGCGGCACGTACCGGCTGGGCATCGAGGAGGCGGCCGCCGGGCGGGGCGGCCCGCTCGCGGTGCAGCGCCGCGCCGACGCCGCGGGCCCGCGCGAGAACCCCGGCTACCGCGACGGCCGGGTCACGGAGACCACGCGCAACGGCCGCCCCGCCGCCCTGTGGGAGTACACCCGGGACGGCCCCGCCGCGGGGGAGGGCGACCGGCACACCTTCGACCTGTGCTGGCAGGAGGGCGGCCGGATGGTGGACGTGTGGGTCTCGGCACCGGTCGGGGACGCGGCGCAGGCGCGGCGGTACTTCGACGCGGCGGTCGACACGTTCGTACGGCGATGAGTACGGCGGCGAGTGCGGCGGCGAGTACCGCGGTGAGTACTGCGGTAGGTGCGGGCGCGCGGGGCGCCCGGCCCGTGCATCACCCCGGTCACAAGTGGGAGACGTGGCTGGAAACCGGGGTGCCCGGCGGGGTAGGCATGGGGCATGAGCAATGACGGGGGAGCTTCCTACGGGCCGTACGAGCCCACCAGTTTTGAACTTCGGCCACCACAACGGCCGGGCGTACCGGGCCAGTCCGGCGGCACTCACCCCGACAACCCCTACGCACAGCCGCACGAGCCCGCCCTGCCGACCGCCCCGCACACCCCGCACACCCCGCCCGCCCAGGCCGTCCCGGACCCGGCGGCCGGGCCCGAGCCGGGCGCGGGGCGGCTGATCGCGGGCCGCTACCGGCTCCTCGACAAGCTGGGCCACGGCGGCATGGGCACCGTATGGCGCGCCAAGGACGAGACGGTGGACCGCGAGGTCGCGGTGAAGGAGCCGCGCGTCCCCGACCACCTGCCGGAGCGCGAACGGGCCAACGTCCACGAGCGGATGCGCCGCGAGGCGCGCGCGGCGGCCCGCCTCGACCACCCGGCCGTGGTCACCGTGCACGACGTGGCGGTGGAGGACGGCCGGCCGTGGATCGTGATGGAGCTCGTCCAGGGCCGGTCCCTGGGCGCCGCGCTCCAGGAGGGCACGCTGAGCGCCCAGGAGGCCGCGCGGATCGGCCTCGACGTCCTGGACGCCCTCGACGCCGCGCACCGCGCGGGCATCCTGCACCGTGACGTGAAACCGGACAACGTCCTGCTCGGCCGGCACGACCGCGTCGTCCTCACCGACTTCGGCATCGCGCAGATCGAGGGCGAGACCAACCTGACGGACACCGGCGGCTTCGTCGGGTCGCCCGAATTCATCGCCCCCGAGCGGGTGTTGGGCCAGCGGCCCGGCCCGGCCTGTGACCTCTGGTCGCTGGGCGTCGTCCTGTACACGGCGACCGAGGGCGTCTCGCCGTTCCGCCGCAGCAACACCCCCGCCACGCTCCAGTCGGTCCTGAACGCGACACCGGCGGCGCCCGCCTCCGCGTCCGGGCCGCTCGCCGAGGCGATCAACCGGCTGCTGGTCAAGGACCCGGCGCGGCGTCCCGACGCGGCGCAGGTCCGGGCGCTCCTGAAGGAGGCGGCGCGGCCTCCGCAGCCGGCGCCGACCCAGGTCGTCACGGTCACGGACGACGGCGACGGCCGCCGGGGCAAGGGGATCTTCCTGAGCCGCACGGCGCTCGCCGTCGTCGCGGGCGTGGTCGTCGCGGCGGTGGCGGCGGGCGTGCTGGTGGCCGTGAAGCCGTTCGGCGGTTCGGACGCGGAGGGCTGGGAGAAGCACCACGTACGGGAGTTGGCGGCGACCGTCGCCGCGCCCGAGGGTTACACGAAGTCCGCGGACGACAACGCGACCGCGAAGGTGCACTGGGTGCGGTACACCGACCCGAGCGGCAGCGTGTCGATCAGCCTCAGCCTCGACAAGAAGGCGGAGGACGACGGCAGCATCGCGGGAACGGCGGCCGCCGAGATGTACGACGACGACGCGGACTACAAGGAGTCCGGCGACTACAACCTGGGCATGGCCGCCGACCCCGCGCCCAGGACGCAGCCGCAGGAGACCACCTTCCACGGCGAGAAGGCCGCCGAGAACACGGTCGTGTACACCTCGACGGACAGTCAGAACCCCCGCCCCCGCGAGCTCAAGGCCCTCTACTACCGGACGAAGAGCGGCGACATGTACAAGCTGATCGTGAGCTACCCCGGCAAGGGCGACTTCACCGCCCGCGGCCGCGAGGTCGCCGAGAAGGCGATCGCCGACCTGGAACCCGACAAGCTCTGAAAGGACGGCCACGAGCCCTGACGGACGTGACAACGCCCTGATCAGCGGCTTTGTCGCCAGCAATCACTGGCGTCGTACGGGAGAGCCGTGAAGCCCGTTACCGATGGGTACCCAAAACCCGGGCGTGCGCCTACTCTCACCAGCATGACGGACACGCAGGCCACCGCAGCGCCCCTCGGAACGAACCCGACCGCCCCGGCCCCCGACGGCGCCCGCACCGCCGCCGACGTGGTCACGCCCGAGCTGATCGCCCAGCTCACCCGTGACGTCATGGGCTCCGGGCGCACGGCCAACCACACGCCGCTCACCGGCGAGAAGCTGGCCGACCTGCCGGAGTCCACCCCCGAGGACGTGGTCACCGCCTTCGAGCGGGCCCGCACCGCGCAGACCGCCTGGGCCAGGACCCCGGTCAAGCAGCGCGCCGCCGTCCTGCTGCGCTTCCACGACCTGGTGCTGCAGCGGCAGGCCGAGGTCCTCGACCTGATCCAGCTGGAGACCGGCAAGGCCCGCCTGCACGCCCACGAGGAGATCCAGGCCGTCGCGGTCGCCGCCCGGCACTACGGCCGCAAGGCCCCCGCGTACCTGAGCCCCAAGCGGCACACCGGCGTCGTCCCCGTCCTCACCAAGGTCACCGAGAACCGCCAGCCGCGCGGCGTCGTCGGGCAGATAGCGCCCTGGAACTACCCGTTCGAGCTGTCCATCGGCGACGCGCTGCCCGCCCTCGTCGCCGGCAACGCGCTGGTGATGAAGCCCGACACGGAGACCTGCCTCACCGCCCTGTGGGCCCGTGACCTGATCATCGAGGCGGGCCTGCCGTCCGAGGTCTTCCAGGTCGTCATCGGCGAGGGCCCGGTCGTCGGCCCCGAGCTCGTCAAGCACGCCGACTACGTCTCCTTCACCGGCTCCACCCGCACCGGCCGCGAGGTCGCCCAGGGCGCCGCGGCCCGCCTCGTCGGCGTCTCCCTCGAACTCGGCGGCAAGAACGCCATGCTGGTGCTGCACGACGCCGACGTCGACAAGGCCGCCGCAGGTGCCGTGCGCGCCTGCTTCTCCTCCGCCGGCCAGCTGTGCATCTCCATCGAGCGGCTGTACGTCCACGAGTCCATCGCCGACCGGTTCGTGGAGCGCTTCGCCGAGCGCACCAAGGCGATGCGGCTCGGCACGTCCCTCGCGTACGGCGCCGACATGGGCTCCCTCGTCGGCGAACGGCAGCTGGAGACCGTCACCCGGCACGTCGAGGAGGCCGTCGCCAAGGGCGCCACGCTCGTCGCGGGCGGCGTCGCGCGCCCCGACATCGGCCCCTACTTCTACGAGCCGACCATCCTGGACGGCGTCGAGGCCCCGATGGCCCTCTGCACCGAGGAGACCTTCGGCCCGGTCGTCTCCGTCTACCGCTTCACCGACGAGAACGAGGCGGTCGACCTCGCCAACGCCACGCCGTACGGCCTGAACTCCTCGGTCTGGACGAAGGACACCGGCCGCGGCCGCAAGGTCGCCGCCCGGCTGCGCACCGGCACCGTCAACGTCAACGAGGGCTTCGCACCCGCCTACGGCAGCGTGCAGTCCCCGATGGGCGGCATGAAGGACTCCGGGCTCGGCCGCCGGCACGGCTCCGAGGGCATCCTCAAGTTCACCGAGGCGCAGACCGTCGCCACCCAGCGGGTCATGCCGCTCGCGCCGTCCTTCGGCCTGGACGACGAGAAGTACGCGGCGTTCATGAGCACCAGCCTGAAGGTCATGAAGGCGTTCCGCCTGCGCTAGCCGTAGCCCCGCGCGGCCGCGCACCCGTTTTCACGAGGAGAGTCAATGTCACAGGAGAGCTCTGCCCAGAACCAGGTGGGCGACGACGCCGCGTACGACTACGACGTCGTCGTCATCGGCAGCGGCTTCGGCGGAGCCGTCTCCGCGCTGCGCCTGACGGAGAAGGGATACCGCGTCGGCGTCCTGGAGGCCGGGCGCCGCTTCACCCGCGCGACCCTGCCCAAGAACTCCTGGGACCTGAAGAACTACCTCTGGGCGCCCGCGCTCGGCCTCTACGGCATCCAGCGCATCCACCTGCTCGGCAACGTGATGGTGCTCGCGGGCGCCGGGGTCGGCGGCGGCTCGCTGAACTACGCCAACACCCTCTACGTACCGCCCACGCCGTTCTTCCAGGACCCGCAGTGGAAGGACATCACGGACTGGCAGGACGAACTGCGGCCCTACTACGAGCAGGCCCAGCGGATGCTCGGGGTGCGGCTCAACCCGACGGAGACGCCCTCGGACGTCCATCTGAAGGCCACCGCACAGGAGTTGGGCGTCGGCGACACCTTCCACATGGCGCCCGTCGGCGTGTTCTTCGGCGACGAGAAGGACGCGGACGGCCGGGCGAAGGCCAGGCCCGGCGCCGAGGTGCCCGACCCCTACTTCGGCGGCGCGGGCCCCTCCCGCAGGGCCTGCACCGAGTGCGGCGAGTGCATGACGGGCTGCCGGCACGGCGCCAAGAACACCCTCAACGAGAACTACCTGCACCTCGCGGAGAAGGCCGGCGCGGTCATCCACCCGATGACGTCCGTCGTCGCCGTCACCGAGGACTCCCGGGGCGGCTACGCCGTCTCGACGCTGCCCACCGACAACAAGCGCAAGGGGGCGGGCCGCACGTTCCGGGCCCGCAAGGTCGTCGTCGCCGCCGGCACGTACGGCACCCAGACGCTGCTGCACCGCATGAGGGACACCGGCCTGCTGCCGCGCATCTCCCGGCGGCTCGGCGCCCTCACCCGCACCAACTCCGAGGCCCTGGTGGGCGCCCAGACCACCGACCGCCGCTACCGCAAGCGGCACGGCGCACCGAAGGCCGACTTCACCAAGGGCGTCGCGATCACCTCGTCGATCCACCCCGACGCCAACACCCACATCGAGCCCGTCCGCTACGGCAAGAAGTCCAACGCGATGGGCAGCCTGACGCTGCTGCAGGTCCCGTACAGCGTGAAGGGCGGCAAGGACCGGGTCGCCGGATGGCTCGGCAACATGGCGCGCCACCCGCTGCTCGCGGTGCGCTCGCTCTCCAACCGGCGCTGGTCGGAGCGGACCATCATCGGCCTGGTCATGCAGTCGCTCGACAACTCCCTGACCACGTACCGCAAGGAGAGCGGCATCGGGAAGGGGCTGCTCACCGCCCGGCAGGGCCACGGCGCGCCCAACCCGAACCAGATCCCCGAGGCCACCCGCGCGGCGACGATCCTCTCCCAGGAGATCAACGGCTTCCCGGGCTCGAACGTCGGCGAGCTCATGGGCACCCCGCTGACCGCGCACTTCCTCGGCGGCTGCCCGATCGGCGACTCGGCGGAGACGGGCGTCATCGACCCCTACCACCGGCTCTACGGCCACCCCGGCATCTCGGTCGTCGACGGCGCCGCGGTCTCCGCCAACCTGGGCGTGAACCCGTCCCTGACGATCACCGCGCAGGCCGAGCGCGCGATGTCGTTCTGGCCCAACAAGGGCGGCGAGGACCCGCGTCCGGCGCAGGGCCGGGAGTACGTGCGTCTCGCGGCCGTCGAACCGAAGACACCCGCGGTCCCCGCGGACGCCTTCGGCGCGCTGCGGCTGCCGTTCCTGGGGATGCCCGCGGTGCCGCCCAAGAAGTAGCGCGCCGCACCCCCGCGACCCGTCCCCGGATACACGTAAGGACCTGCGCCCCCCTCCGAGCGCAGGTCCTTCCGCGTGATCAGGTGCCGTCAGTGGGTCAGACGGCGGAGTCGGCCTTCCTGCGCCGCACGGCGTACACCGCGCCCGCACCGGCGACGACGGCGACACCGCCGACGAGACCGACGACCGGCAGCATCGAGCTCGAACCGGTCTCGGCGAGGCTGCCGTCGGCGACCGGCGCGTCCTGGGCGCCACCCTGCGGCTGGTCCGCCGCGGCCTCCGCCGACCGGGACGGGTTCGGCGACGACGTGGGCGTCGACGTCTCGGAAGGCGTCTTGTGGCCGCCGCCGGCCTTGACGACCTTCAGCGGGTGGTAGTCGAACGACTCGTGCGTGCAGTCCAGTACGGAGTCCACGTACTTGCCGGTGCCGACCGCGTAACCGTCGACGGCCGGAGCCTTGGCGGCGACGCGGAACCGCAGCTTGACGGTGGTCTTCGCCTCGGCGTCGAGCTCGACGGTGCCATAGGCGAGGCCGTCGTTGAGCTTGCTGTCGACCGTGGTCCACTCCTTGGTCTCCGGGTCCATGAACTGCACGTCCGTGAAGTACCGGAGGCCGTCCTTCTTGGCCTTGTCGTCACCGAGGTTGTTCACGAACGTGGTCCAGTCGACCTCGCCGAGCGGCTCGTCGGTGGGGTTCTCCGCGGTCAGCTTGAACTGGTGCCAACCGCTGCCCGCGACAACCTTCTTGGGCAGGCCGACGAGGGCGAGCTCCAGCTCGGAGTCGACGTCCTCGTCGTCGTCGGGCGAGCACGCGGCCGGAAGCGGCTCGTCCTCCTCCGGGTCCTCGGGGATGTCGACGTCCTTCTTGGTCCTGCCGGGGTCGGCGGGGGTCGACGGTGCCGGGGGCGGGGTCGCGGTGCCGGCCGCGGGCGTCTCGGGGGTCCCCGGCGTCTCGGCCGGGGGCGTCGCGGTCTGGCTCGGCGTGCCGGTCGGCGTGGACGAGTCCGAAGGCGTCGCGGACGGGGTGGGCGCCTCCTCGGTCGCGAAGGCGGCCGGGGCCGACAGCAGCGCGAGCGGGGCCAGGGCGGCCGTAGCGGCCGCGGCAGCCATGGCACGACGAAGCTTCATGAAGACCTCAGGAAGTCCGGCGCACTGCCCTTTCGGCAGTACGGAGCTGGAGGCCTCCGCGAAGGGACGCGGGTGTGGCCGTAGTTACGCATGCATGACCCGTGATCCCTGTGAATGGTTGTCCTCATTTCACAGAACCCTTATGTGGTGTGACTCACACCGCTTGTGCCGCCGTGACGAGGTGCCGTAGAACTGCCCCCGCTCCAGGGCCCGTCGGCGCCGGAGCAGTCGACCCAGGGGAGGGATTCAGGGTGGCCATACCCGACGAGGTGTGGGAGAGGTTCGAGAACGACAGCGAGCGGGAGATCCGCTCGTCCGCGCCGAAGGAGCCGTCCGCACGGGCCCGCATGGTGGCCGAGCGGCTGCGGCGCCTCGACGAGGAGGCCGCGCGCCAACAGGTCGAACAGGCGGGGCGGTTGCGCCGCAGGCGCGCGCGGCGCGCGGCGGAATCGGCGCGGTGGAGCCCGGACGAGTGGCGCGCGGCGCCCACGGGGCCGTCCCGCGGCGGGCGGTCCGAACGGGCCCGCCGGGTATGGAGCGTGGTGATCGTCGTCGGCGGCATGGCACTCGCGATCGTGCTGCTCAGCCCGTTCCGCTTCTGGATCTGGGGCTGGTGAGGGCGGGTCGGGGAACGGGCCGGAGGGCGGGGCGCACGCGCCGCCGGGACCGGCGGGCCAGAGGCCGGAACCAGATGTGATCTTCCTCCGTCGTACGTCGTGGCGGCGCGGGCCGGCGAGTGATTCCGCATCGCCTGACTCCGCAGCGCGCGGGACGTACTGGACGGAAAGCAATCGGGGGATCAGAACGTGAAGTCGGCTGTGTCGCGTGTGGTGGTGGCGGTCTCGGTCGTGGCGGCCCTCGGGGCGAGCGCCGCCTGCAGCGGTGGCGGGGGCGGTGACGGGGGCGGTGGCGCCGGCAAGCGGTCGAAGCGGTACGCGGACGCGGCCGCGAAGCTGGAGAAGGCTGCCCTGACGTCGGGTGACGTCAAGGGCTACAAGGTCGAGAAGCCGCGGTCGTCGGGTGGGGCGCGCGGGGCGGAGGGCTCCGAGGCCGGAGGCGAGCCGCCGGCCGGGAAGCCGGCGCCCGCCGAGTGCGCCCCGCTCGCCGCCCCGGCGGTGCAGGCTCCGGTGAAGGCCCATGTGTCCCGCACCCTCACCGCGACCTCGGACAAGGACGTCACGACCACCGAGGTCGGCCTGTCCGGCTACACCGAGGCGGACGCGAAGCGGGCCATGGCGGAGCTGCGCGCGGCGGCGAAGTCGAAGAAGTGCGGAAGCTTCCACATCGGCGCCCGGCGCTACCTCGGCGTCGAGCGCCTGCCCGCGCCGGACCGGGGCGACGAGGCGGTCTCGTACAAGATCGCCCACCGCACGGGCGACTACGTGACACGGCGCAGCGTCACGGTCGTGCGCAGCGGCTCGACGCTCGCGGTCTTCGACGCGTCGAACCTGTACGACCCCGAAGGCGTCCAGAGCGACCGGGAGGCCGAGAAGGACGGACTCGGGGGCGCGGGGACGCCCACGGCGGACGAGGCCCCGAAGGTGTCCCCGCGGATCGTCGACGCACAACTCGCGAAGCTCACGCGCTGAACGAGGGTGTGCCCTACGGGCGAGGGTCTGCCGTACGGACGACGGCCTGCCGTACGTGCGACGGCCTGACCCCGGACGACGATCTTCCTCACACACGCCGCGTACAACCTTTTCGGCGGTTCCCGATCGTTACGGAAAACGCTGGTGGGAGCCGTGCTGTTGCCGCTTTCATAACGCCTCGGCGCGTTCGTGGCGCCTCGGCCCGGGCCATCGTCCGCGCCGTGAGACCTGAAGGTGGGAAACGTGAAGTCAACTGTGTCTCGGGCCCTTGTGGCCGCGTCCGTCACGGTCGCGCTGGGCCTGACCGCAGCGTGCGGCAGCGACAACGGCGACGGCGGTGACAAGGGCGGCGACGGCAAGAAGGCGTCGCACTCCGCCGGGTCGAAGGCGGAGTCCAAGCCGAAGCCGAAGCCCGAGACGGAATCCGGGTCGACCGCGCTCTCCGCCGCCGACCTGGAGAAGGCGGTGCTGGCCAAGGGCGACCTCAAGGAGTACAAGGTCGAGAAGATGTCCGCGGAGGACATGCCCGCGGAGACCGTCCCCGCGGACCCGGCCGCCTGCCAGCCGCTCGCCAACATGTTCATGTTCACCACCGACCCGGCGGCGAAGTCCCGCGTCGGCCGGACCCTGACCGGCGTCGACGAACTGGACGCCACGGTCATCTCCGTCGCCCTGCTCGCACACGAGCGCGCCGACGCCGAGAAGACCATGGACGAGCTGCGCACGGCCACGAAGAAGTGCACGGCGTACGAGCACGCGGGTTCCAAGTACCGCGAGGTCGCCGCGCTGCCCGCCCCGAAGGCGGGCGACGACGCCGTCGCGTACAAGGTCGTGGGCATGATCGAGGGCCAGAAGACGCCGATGAGCTTCACGGTGGTGCGCAGCGGTCCGACGCTCGCGGCGTTCTACTCGATCAACCTGTTGCAGCCGAAGAAGTTCGGCGTACCAGCGAAGCTGGTCGAGAAGCAGGTGGAGAAGCTGAAGAGCCGGTAGGCGAGCGGTGACCGGTGGCCCGGGTGACGGGTGATCCGGTGGCCCGGGTGAGTGGTGACCCGGTGCTCGGTGCTCGGTGGCCGATGGCCGGTGGCCGGTGGCCGGTGGCAGAGCGAAGGGCCCCGCGGGACGGATCCGCGGGGCCCTTGGCTGTCGGCACCGACGTCAGGGCTGTGTCGGTGCCTCGGGACGGCGCCGGGGGGAGTGCGCCGCTGTGGTCGTGGGCGCCGGTGGCCGACCCGGCGCGCGAGGGGCGCTCACGTGGTATCGACCATTGGCGGTGAGGCCGTGGACGGGGGGCTGGGTGCCCGCCTCCTACGCATCGTGCTGGATGTGTTGTTGCCTACGCAACCGTTTGGACCACATCTGATTTCGGCCACATCGTCGATGTCGGCACATCGGGGGTGTCGGCCGCATCTGGGATGAGGGAGCGGGGGGGGGAGCAGTGCGGGAGTGGGAGGGACGGAAGCGGGAGGGACGGAAGCGGGAGGGACGGAAGCGGGAGGGGCGGGGCGGAACCTGGGACGGAGGCCGGTCGGCTCCGGGCGTCCCCGAAGCCGACCGTTCTCTTGGGTGACCGGGCTGCTGTCCCCTGCCGTCCGGTCACATCACTGGAGCGAGGTCCCACGGCGCCCGGACACGATCCGAACGCCTCATCGCTCCAGCGGAGCCACGCGTGGTTCTTGCGGGCCCGCACCTGGCTGACACGGACACCGGGACCAACGAAGCCCGCCCGGACCCGGTCACGCGCCGTACGGGTGAGAACGGATCCGAACTCAGTTCCGCAGGCGCCCACGGTCCCGGTGGCCGGGTCAGACCCGGCCCCGGCACAGCTCCAGGAGCGTCATCGCGAGGGCGGTGCCGGGCTTGCCGAGAGCGTCCCTGTAGTGGGCGAGGACCTCCATCTCGCGGGAGAGGTTCACGCGGCGGCCGCCGGAGGTGATGCGGGCCTCCTGGATGACGGCCGAGACGGCCATCCGTTCCTGGACGAGACCGATGATCCGGTCGTCGAGCGCGTCGATCCGCTCGCGCGCGTTCTCGATGACACCGGCAGCCTCGGCGGTACGGGCACCGGTCTTGTCGGTGGCGGCGACGGGGGCGGTGGCGGTGGTGGCGGTGACGGTGGTCATGCGGGGCTCCTTGTGTTCCGTGGGGATTCCGGAGGGTCCGGGGATCCGTGGTGTCCGAGGTGCCCCGGAGCGGCAAGGCCCGCGTACGACAGAGCGCCCCGGGCCTTGTCGGCCCGGGGCGCCCGGTAAGTCGCTTGTCAGTGGATCAAGCAGCTCGACCATGGCAGCCGGCAGGCCGGTCGCCATAGGTAAAGAGGAAGCTGAGGTGCTTGGTCACGAGGCCAGTATGCCCCCACGCGCGCCCACCCGGTCAATCCGTCTCCCGTACGGCCCGGATGCTGAGACGGTCCGTCCAGCCGGACCGTGACCGCGACGACGTGCCGTCGGATGTGACGAACGGTGTCATCGGAATCGGATGTGACGAACGGAGCCGTCGGATACGACGAGGGGGGCCGCGTCCGGGCCGGTAGAATCGACAAATACAGACCCCCTGCTCACGCACGAGCCTCTGCTCACACACCGCTCACGCTCAACGCCGGAAGGCCGCCGCCGTGCCATCAGCGCCCCCCGCTGCCGCCGCTCCCGACACCGTTCTGGTCGTCGACTTCGGAGCGCAGTATGCCCAGCTCATCGCCCGTCGCGTCCGTGAGGCCCGCGTCTACAGCGAGATCGTGCCGAGCACGATGCCGGTCTCCGAGATGCTCGCCAAGAAGCCCGCGGCGATCATCCTCTCCGGCGGCCCCTCGTCGGTGTACGCGGAGCACGCCCCGAGCGTCGACCGCCAGCTCTTCGAGGCCGGCGTCCCCGTCTTCGGCATGTGCTACGGCTTCCAGCTGATGGCGACGACCCTCGGCGGCACCGTCGACAACACGGGCGCGCGGGAGTACGGGCGGACGCCGCTGGCCGTCTCCAAGGCCGGCTCCACCCTCTTCGAGGGCACCCCGACCGAGCAGTCCGTGTGGATGTCGCACGGCGACGCGTGCAGCGCGGCGCCCGAGGGCTTCACGGTCACCGCGTCCACGGACGTCGTGCCGGTCGCCGCCTTCGAGGACGACGAGAAGAAGCTGTACGGCGTGCAGTACCACCCCGAGGTGATGCACTCCACGCACGGCCAGCAGGTCCTGGAGCACTTCCTCTACCGCGGCGCCGGCCTCACGCCGAACTGGACGACCGACAACGTCATCGACGAGCAGGTCGCCGCGATCCGCGAGCAGGTCGGCACCAAGCGCGCGATCTGCGGTCTGTCCGGCGGCGTGGACTCCGCCGTCGCCGCCGCCCTCGTCCAGAAGGCCATCGGCTCGCAGCTCACCTGCGTGTACGTGGACCACGGCCTGATGCGCAAGGGCGAGACCGAGCAGGTCGAGAAGGACTTCGTCGCCGCGACCGGCGCGAACCTGAAGGTCGTCGACGCGCAGGAGCGGTTCCTCGACGCGCTGGCCGGGGTCTCCGACCCCGAGGAGAAGCGCAAGATCATCGGGCGCGAGTTCATCCGTGTCTTCGAGCAGGCGCAGCTGGAGATCCTCCAGGAGGACGGCCCCGAGGTCGCCTTCCTCGTGCAGGGCACCCTCTACCCGGACGTCGTCGAGTCCGGCGGCGGCGCCGGCACCGCCAACATCAAGTCCCACCACAACGTGGGCGGCCTGCCCGACGACATCGAGTTCGAGCTCGTCGAGCCGCTGCGCAAGCTGTTCAAGGACGAGGTCCGCATGGTCGGCGCCGAGCTGGGCCTGCCGGACGAGATCGTCCAGCGGCAGCCCTTCCCCGGCCCCGGCCTCGGCATCCGCATCGTCGGCGAGGTCACCAAGGAACGCCTCGACCTGCTGCGCGAGGCCGACGCCATCGCCCGCGAGGAGCTGACGTCGGCCGGTCTCGACCGGGAGATCTGGCAGTGCCCGGTCGTGCTGCTCGCCGACGTCCGCAGCGTCGGCGTCCAGGGCGACGGCCGCACCTACGGCCACCCCATCGTCCTGCGCCCCGTCTCGTCCGAGGACGCCATGACGGCCGACTGGACCCGCATGCCGTACGACGTCCTCGCGAAGATCTCGACGCGCATCACCAACGAGGTCGCCGACGTGAACCGCGTCGTCCTCGACGTGACGTCGAAGCCGCCGGGCACCATCGAGTGGGAGTGACCTCACCGCGCTCCCCGCGCGATCGAGGCCACGCTTGAGGCGGCGCCGTCCACAGGTCTGTGGGCGGCGCCGTTCGCGTACCCGGGTCAGGTCCGCCTGGTGACGCGGACCGGGGCGCCCGGCCTCCACCACTGCACCGCGAGATACTTCCCGTCCTCGATGTACGTGCGGACCACCTCCGTCAGCTCGGCGCGGAAGAGGTGGAACGAGTCCGGGTCCGGCGGCTCGACCGCCTCCGTGTAACGCGCCACGGTCTCCCGGTCCCGCACCTCGACCGCGCGGCCCGCGATCCGGACGTCGCCGCCCGCCATCTCCGTGCCCGGGCCCGGATTGGCCTGCAACGCGAAGCGCGGGTCGCGGCGCAGGTCGAGCGCCTTGAGCGAGCCCGGCATCATGCCCAGCCACAACTCCCCGTGCAGGAAACGGACTTCGATCCCAGTGGTGCGGGGCGAGCCGTCCTTGCGGAGCGTCGCGAGGACGTGGTGGGTGAACGCGGCGAAGCGGCGCTCGACGGTCTCCGCGAGCTCCGGCTCCGCCGCGGTGAAGGCTTCCCAGGTGTACGACATGCGCCGAGTCTCGCGCCGATACCCGACACCTCCTGTCGCCTTTGCGTGAGCCGCCCCTCTGTTCTCCTGTACGTACCACCGGTACCTTCCGCCTCGTACAGCCAGGGATGGAGGAAACATGCACGCGCCCACACCGATACCCGTCGAGCGGTTGCAGTTCGCCATGCCGCCCGTCCACGCATCCGTGGCGGACGAGCGGCGGCACCGCAAGGAGCGGCTGGCCGGCGCGCTGCGGATCTTCGGCAGGCTCGGGTACGAGGACGGGGTCTCGGGCCACATCACCGCGCGCGACCCGGAGTACACCGACTGCTTCTGGGTGAACCCCTTCGGGATGCCGTTCAAGCACGTCACCGTCGGCGACCTCGTCCTCGCCAACGCCGACGGACAGGTCGTCGAGGGCCGGCACCACGTCAACCAGGCCGCGTTCACCGTCCACGCCCAGGCGCATCTGGCGCGGCCCGACGTGGTCGCCGTCGCCCACTGCCACTCGCTGCACGGCCGCGCGCTCTCCACGCTCGGCGAACTCCTGGACCCCATCACCCAGGAGGCCTGCGCCTTCTACGAGAGCCACGCCCTGTACGACGGCTACACGGGCGTCGTCGTGGACGCCGAGGAGGGCCGCAGGATCGCCACCGCGCTCGGCAGCCACAAGGCGGTCATTCTGCGCAACCACGGGCTGCTCACGGTCGGAGACTCCGTCGACGCCGCCGCCTGGTGGTTCATCTCCATGGAACGCTCCTGCCAGGTCCAGCTGAGCGCGCGCGCCGCCGGCCGGCCCGTACTGATCGGCCACAAGCAGGCGGTGCAGACCCGCGAGCAGCTCGGCAGCGACCTGGTCGCGTGGATCAACTACCAGTCGCTGTGGCAGGACATCAGCCGCAGCGAACCCGATCTGCTGGCCTGACCGGGTTGACCGGGGCTTCTCCGCACCCGCCGACCGGTGGACGGGCCCGGCCGTCAAGGCCGGGCCGCACCTTTCACCCTCGCTGACCTGACCCCGGGGATTCGTTCGCCTTTCAGTACGGCACAATTCGCCTCCTCTGCAAGGAAGTTCGCGGGAAGCCCCAGGGGCTTCGAGGGTGGGGAAGGCGGCGTACGCGGTGGCGGTGCAGGAGGCGGAGCAGGGCGCGCACGGGGGCGGCTGCACATGCGGCGGTTGTCCGCACGGGGCGCGCGAGGGGCACCGGCGCGCCGTGGCCGCGTTCCTCGCCAAACGCGAGGAACTCGCGGCCGGACAGGGACTCCCCGCGGCCGTCGCCCACTCGGCGGGCGCCTCACGGCAGTGGGTGTCGGACGAGCTGACGCAGTCCGCGCACGACGTCGCCGAGCGCGGCCGGGCGGAGGGCGAGGCCTGGCTGCGCCGGCTGTGGACCCGCACGCTCGCTGTGGTCTGGGGCGGCTGCGGCGTGCTGCTCCTGGTCCAGGCGCTCACCGCGATCGGCGCGGGCTGGACGTCCGCGCGCACGGCCGGGCTCCTGGCCGCCCTGGTCGTGGGCGGACTGCTGAGCGCCGCGGCGTACGCCCACCGGGCGCGCGGCGGCGTCCTCGCGCCGGTCATCGGCGAGGACAACCGGCTCTCCACCTCGCGCACCGTGGCCGCGGGCTGGGTGCTCCTCGTCGTCTTCGCGGTCCTCGTCCTCGCGGGCGAACTGGCCGCCGCCTCCGACCACCGGGAGCGCGACGCGCTGATCGACGGCCTCGAACTCGCCCGCGCCGCCGCCACGGTGACCGTCCTCGCCGTGGTGTGCGCGGTGGCCGTGCTGGTGCGCAGGGTCGTCGGCCTGCGGGTGCTCGGCCAACGCCTGCAGAAGGTGCGCGCGGACCGCCCACGGGCCGCCGACCCGCTCACCGACGACGCGGGCCGCGGCAGCTTCGCCGACGCGCAGTACGTCCTGGTCGGCGCCGTCGCCGCCGTCTTCGCCGCGGTGCGCCTCGCGCGGCGCCCCGAGCAACTGCCGGAACTGCCCTGGGGACTCGCCGTGCTCGTCCTGGTGTCGGCCGCGACATATCTGGCCGGGAAGTACGCCGAGGGCGGACGCCCCGTGATCCTCTCCGTCGTCCGCGCCCGGGAGGCCGGTGACCTCGACGCCCCCATCCGCACGGGCGACGACATCGAGATCCGCGGCGCCGGCTTCGTCCCACCCGGCGCCGGAGAGGCGGACCGACTCTCCCGCACGGTCGTTCGCATCGGCGCCGTGCACGTCCACGTGCCCCTCGTGCCGGTCCCCGGCGGCTTCACCAACCCCAGCGACACCGTCCTGACCGTCCCCGTCCCGGTCGACGTCGAACCCGGCCGCGTCGACGTCCAGGTCGTCACGGCCGCGGGCGTCGAGACGAACCGCGTCACCATCGACGTCATGGACTGACCTCCCCCCACCGAAGCCCGGGATCACCGAGCTGCTCGGCCCGCACACGAGCGCGGGCTCTTCGGAACGTCGCCGAGGAATCCACCGCCCGTAGGTGAGCAGCGGGCCTGCCGCGTACGTATGGTCAAAAGACGGGACCACGCGAGAGGCGGAGTGCCATGACGCACGGCATCCGGGCCGACAGCCCCACCCACCACACCAGCCACGTCAGGCGCGACGACTGGCGGCAGTCCGCCTCCCGTTACGCCCTGCTGCCCCTACGGATCTTCCTCGGCGTCACCTTCATCTACGCCGGCCTGGACAAGCTCACCGACAGCACCTTCATGCAGTCCGACGGCGCGGGCTCGATCGGCGCCCAGATGGAGGGCGTGCGCGACATCTCCGCCATCCCCGCACTCGTCGACCTGTCCCTCAAGAGCCCCGTCGGGTTCGGCTACGCCATCGCCCTCGGCGAACTGGCCGTCGGCATCGGCACACTGATCGGCCTCTTCGCCCGCCTCGCCGCGCTCGGCGGCGCCCTCATCTCGCTCAGCCTCTGGCTGACCGTGAGCTGGAACGAGGAGCCCTACTACTACGGCAACGACCTCGCGTACCTGATGGCCTGGCTGCCTCTGGTGCTCGCCGGTGCCGCGGTCTGGTCCGTGGACGCCCTGCTCGCCGCCCGCCGCCGAAACGGGCCCTAGCTAGGGCCGGTCCGGCGCCGCCGAGGCATCCCGGGAGCGTCCGCCCGGACGGGTACCTCTCGGGCGTATGCCATGGATCGCCGCCGCCACGCCCGCGAGGAACAGGCCCGCCATCACGAGCGGCAGCGCGACGAACCACGGTGCGTCCCACGCACCGCCCGCGTCGCCCGCGTACACGGTGGCGACCGTCAGCAGGACGAGGCCCGCCACCAACTTGCCGGGGTGGAATTCATGACGTAGCACGGGTCACCTTCGCTTGTCCGACGCCCACTTCGAGGTGCAGATCGATCGTGCCGCCGTCCTTGGCGCCCGCGGGCGGCTCCAGCGTCACGTTCTTCTCGCGGCCCGGCGCGATGTCCAGGTCCTTGCCCTCGTCCTGCGGCAACACGATGTCGCCGAGGCCCACTTCCGCGTTCAGCCGCACCGTGGCGTCCTTCGGCACGATCACCCGGAGGTCGCCCACGCCCACCTCGGCACCGGTCGTCAGGGACTTGCCCTTGCCGATCTCGACCTTGCGCAGATCGAGCGTGCCCGTGCCGAGCCCCACCTCGTACCGGGGCCGGACGTCCGCCGCCGCGACGGGTATCCAGTCCGTGCGGGCGTAGTGCGTGGTGATGTTCTTCGGCAGGGCCGCCGCGCCCGCCAGCAGGCCGGCCACGAGCACCGCGAGCACGATCGATCCCGCCCCCGTGCGCCCGAGGAAGGCGCTGATCGCGATGCCGAGACCGAGCACCGCCAGGGCACACGCGAGGCCGGTCTGCAGCGTGGTGCCGAGCGGCTGCTCCTGCCAGGTCAGACCGGTGCCCAGACCCCCCGCGAGCAGGGCGAGGAGGAACACCCAGCCGCCGATCCAGCGCGGCCCGCGAGGCTTCGGCGGGGGAGCGGGAGCGGTCCTGGTGGCTCTGCGGAGCGGTCCTCGGTGCCCCACCACCTGATACTCGATGTCGAGGCCCTCCATGCCCGGGGGACCCCAGAAATAGCCCGTCATGCCCTCGTGCGTGCCGTCCTTGACGATCGGGTCGCGCCACCACGACGGGCCACCGGCGACCGGCGGGGCCTGCGCCTCGGGCGGGGCGTCCGCCGCGGCCTGTGCCGCCACCGGGTCGGTGTCGAGGGTGTCGCGCTGCCGCGACCAATACCCCGCGCCCGCGAGGAGCAGGGCGAGGACCGCGGCGAAGGTGAGCGCCCCGCCGTTCCGCAACAGGGTGAGGAAGACGCCGCAGCCGACGAGTGCGAAGAGCACGGCGGTGAGGGCCTGGCCGTCGACCCGGCCGGAGAGGAGCCTGCGCGCCTCGTTCTCCTCCTCGTCCTCGTACGGCACGAAGAGCCACGCGAAGCCGTAGAAGACCAGGCCGAGACCGCTCGTGATCGCGAGCACGGCGAGGCCGATGCGGAAGATCACCGGGTCCATGTCGCACAGCCGGCCGAGCCCGGCGCACACGCCGCCGATCTTCTTCTGCCCGCGGTCGCGACGGAACTTCCGCTCCGGCGCCGGTGGGGCCGCCGCGTGACTGCCCGCGGGACCGCCCGGCCTGCCCTGCGCGGCGCGCACGGCATCGCGGAGGGCGGCCTCGGTCGCCGTGTCGGCGGGCTGCTGATCTGTCATGCGTCCATGGTGACGGCCGCGGGCCCGCCGCGGCAGTCGGGACGACCCTGGACGAACCCTGATATCGCCCCTGAGACGCCCAGGGGCACACCCCTGACAGGGCCGGGCCGGGGTCCGAGATCAGGGAAGTCTCGGGGATCGACCCTGATGCCCGTTCTCGTCCCCCCGTGTGAACATCGATGACATGCCGGAAGCCGCTGCACCACCCCTCGACGACGTCCGACCGCTGCGCAAGCTCTACCGCAGCGGCGACGGGCGCTGGCTGGGTGGGGTCGCGCGCGGTCTGGCGGGGCACATCGGACTGCCCGTGGTCTGGGTCCGGCTGATCTTCGTCGGACTCTTCACGGCGGACGGCCTCGGCGCCCTGCTGTACGCCGCGTTCTGGTTCTTCGTCCCGCTCGGCGTGGGCGGCGTGGACTCCGAGCGCCCACCGGCCGCCGTCACCGCCGAGACGGCGCCGGACGGCCGCCGCAGACTCGTGGCCCGCAAGCCCGACAAGGGGCAGCTCGTCGCGCTCCTCGCGATGGTCGTCGTCGCCATGGTCTTCGTGGGCAACGTGGACCTGGACGGCTCGACCCAGGCGTACGTCGTCCCGACCCTGCTCGTCGCCGCCGGTGTCGCCCTCGTCTGGCGGCAGGCCGACAACGCCCGCCGGGCCCGCTGGATGGCCGTCGGACGCCGCCGGCGCACCCTCACGATCGCCCGATCCGCGGCCGGAGTGCTGCTCGTCGGCGCGGGCGTCTCCGGCATCTTCGTGCTCCAGGGCTCCGCCGCCCACCTCGGCGCCGTCCTGCAGGCCTCCCTCGCCGTGCTGGTCGGCGTCGCACTGCTCGCCGGCCCCTACCTCGTCCGCATGATGCAGGACCTCTCCGAGGAGCGCCTGATGCGCATCCGTGCCCAGGAGCGAGCCGAGGTCGCCGCCCATGTGCACGACTCCGTGCTGCACACCCTGACCCTGATCCAGCGCAACGCGGAGAGCGCGAGCGAGGTGCGCCGCCTCGCCCGCGCCCAGGAGCGCGACCTGCGGGCCTGGCTCTACAAACCGGAGGGCACCGGCAAGGACGAGGACGAGGAACCCGACACGCTCGCCGAAGCGGTCCGCCGCAGCGCCGCCGAGGTCGAGGACAAGCACGGCGTCCCCATCGAGGTCGTCGTGGTCGGCGACTGCCCGCTCGACGAGCGGCTGACCGCGCAGATGCAGGCCGCGAGGGAAGCGATGGTGAACGCCGCCAAGTACGGTGGCGAGGGCGGCGCGGTGCAGGTCTTCGCCGAAGTCGAGGGCGAGACGGTGTTCGTGTCCGTCCGGGACCGCGGCCCCGGATTCGACCTGGACTCCGTGCCCGACGACCGCATGGGCGTACGAGAATCGATCATCGGCCGCATGCAGCGCAACGGCGGCACGGCGCGACTGCGCGCGGTGCCCGGCGGCGGTACGGAAGTCGAGCTGGAGATGGAGAGGACGGCGACGACATGAGCGACGCGACCGGGGTCAACGGGCCCACGGAGCCAGCCGGATCGGACGAGGGCGGCGGTGCGGACGGGCGTCGTGTGCGGGTCGTCCTGGTCGACGACCACCGGATGTTCCGCACCGGGGTGCAGGCCGAGATCGGCCGGACCGACATCACCGGCGTCGAGGTGGTCGGCGAGGCCCCCGACGTCGACCAGGCGGTCACGGTCATCACGGCCACCCGACCGGAGGTCGTCCTGCTGGACGTGCACCTTCCGGGCGGCGGAGGGGTGGAAGTCCTGCGCCGTTGCGCGCCGTTGATGGCCGACGCGGGGAACCCGGTGCGCTTCCTCGCGCTGTCCGTCTCCGACGCCGCCGAGGACGTCATCGGTGTCATCCGGGGCGGCGCCCGCGGTTATGTCACCAAGACGATCACCGGCACGGACTTGGTCGACTCCATCTTCCGCGTGCAGGACGGTGACGCGGTGTTCTCGCCGCGCCTGGCCGGCTTCGTCCTGGACGCCTTCGCCTCCACCGACGCGCCTCCGGTCGACGAGGACCTGGACCGCCTCACCCAGCGCGAGCGGGAGGTGCTGCGGCTCATCGCGCGCGGGTACGCGTACAAGGAGATCGCCAAGCAGCTCTTCATCTCCGTGAAGACGGTCGAGTCGCATGTGTCGGCGGTCTTGCGGAAGTTGCAGCTGTCCAACCGTCACGAGCTGACGCGGTGGGCGACGGCACGGCGGCTGGTCTGACGGTCGGCCGCCGTGGTCAGGGCGCGGCCGGGGTCAGGGTGCGGCCGGGGTCGGGGTCAGGGTCGGGGTCAGCATCCGTACCGCCCACCGGTAGTGGCCGACGGCCTTCGCGGCGCCGAGGAGGCCGGTCAGCCACACGATGAGGCCGACGCCCATGCCCTGGACGACGTCGGCGTAGGTGTCGCGGCCCGGTTCGGCGTACGCGGCGGCGGCGAAGGACGCCCACAGGCCGAGCGTGCAGACGGCGAGGGACGACAGGAGCCAGAGGAGGCTGAGGGCGGGGGAGCGCAGCCGGGCGTCGGACGCCGGGTGGTGGTCCAACGCGAGCCAGGCGGCGGACAGCTGACGGATGCGTCGGTCGTGCCGTATCGCGAACACGACACCGATCACGGAGGGCGCGAGCACCGCCAGGCCGAGGACCCCGAAAACGGGGCCCAGGATGAAGCCGGAGGAGTCCCTGTCCGCGAGCATCTGGATCGGCTGGACCAGCAGCGCCCAGCCGATGGCGCCGCCGAGGCCGCAGAGCCACAGCAGCAGGAGCCGGCCCACACCCAAGTGGCGCCTGTGCAGCTCCTCCAGGGCCATGCCGCGGTCGGTGAGCAGTGTCTGCCGGTCCGGCCAGGTGCGCAGATACACGGGGGGTGGAGGGGGCGGCAGCGTACGGCTAGGCATGGACGTGACAGTAACGGGTGACGGCGCATGGGATCACGGGGTCACGGGGTCACGGGGTCACGTGTGACGGTGCGGGTGATCACGTCTGAGTCGGTGCACCGGCTCAGGCACCGGCTCGCCCCACGCGAGCCGTTTCACGCCGCGCGGGGCGCGCGGGCCGTCTCACGCCACGCGGGTCGCGCCCGCGAACGGCATCTGGTCGATCGGTGCGAGCCGTACCGGGGCGCTCGGGTTCGGGGCGTGGATCATCTGGCCGTGGCCCACGTAGAGGCCGACGTGGCTGATGCCGGGGTAGAAGAACACCAGGTCGCCGGGGCGGAGTTCGGAGCGGGTGACCCGTCGGCCGGCGTTGATCTGGGCATAGGTGGTGCGAGGCAGGGAGACGCCCGCCGCGCGGTACGCGGCCTGCGTGAGGCCCGAGCAGTCGAAGGCGTTCGGGCCGGTGGCGCCCCACACGTACGGGCTGCCGAGCGCCTTGTACGCGTAGGAGACAGCGGACGCGGCACGGGTGGTGGGGGCCTTGGCGGTGCGCGGGGAGGCGTCGCGGGTGTGGGTGCGGGTGGCGCGTTCGCTCGTCGGGGCGGCGAGTTCCGCGCGCTGGTGGGCCGTGAGCCGGGACAGCAGCCGTCTGGCTTCGCCGAGCTTCTCGGTGACCGTCTTCTTGTGCTTGCGCAGCTCCGCCTGGCGGGCCCGGAGGGTGGCGAGCCGGTCGTCGGCTGTGTCGCGCAGCTGTTCCACTCCGCGGAGCTGCTTGCGGACGTCCCGCACGGCCACGGCCTGTCGGCCGCCGGCCCGGTCGGCGCGCGCCGCACGGTCCAGGAACTGCTCGGGGTCGGAGGAGAGGGCGAGCTGTACGGCGGGGTCGATGCCGCCCGCGCGGTACTGCGCGGTGGCGTACGAACCCAGGGTGTCGCGGGCGGAGTTGAGCTTCTCCGTCCTGCGGGCCGCCTCGTCGCGCAGTGCGGTCAGCGACTTTTCGGCTTTCTCGGCCTTCTCCTTCGCGCCGTTGTACTTCTCGGTGGCCGTCTCCGCCTCGCGGTAGAGCGCGTCGACCTTGGCCTTCACCTCGGTGGGGCCGAGCGGTGGATCGGCGTGCCCGACGCCGTCGAACGCGGTCGCCGACGCGGCTCCCGCCAGGGCGAGGGTGAGAGCGGTGCGGAACGTGCTGCCGCTGAGCGAGCGCGGGCGGGGCTTGCGGTGCGCTGCCACGAAGAGGGCTCCTTACCTGTCCGGCGGCGGCCCGCCACAGGGGGAGCGGGCCGCCGCCGGGTTTCTCGGCGGTGGTGTCCGACGAGCCGCCCGGTCCGGACGGCGACGGGGAGCCGGTCACCTGGTGGAGGACGCTAAACCTGACCGTCACGGGTTGGTGACGGATTGTGCGGAACCGACGGAAGTGAGTGCCTGAATGACCGACCTTGACCGGGTCGACCGGTCACGGGCGCCTGCTTCGAACGCGGCTGTGACCGATGGCTCGATTGCGCCGCGTCCGCGAGGGAGCGGTGGTACGGGGGTGGCTGCCGGAGCGGTGGGCGACCGGGCTAGGCTCCGGCCCCATGGACCTACTCATCCATCTCTTCGTCGGCCTGCACATCATCGGCATCGCTTCGCTCCTGGGCGGTTTCCTCACCCAGATGAAGCAGATGGGCCAGGGTGCCGCCCGTTTCAGCCCCGCGATGCTGCACGGCGCGCTCGTGATGCTCGTCACCGGTGTGGTCCTGGTGGGCCTCAACCAGGCGGACGACAACGCGGTCAACAACCTCAAGATCGGCATCAAGCTGGCCCTGCTGATCGTGATCCTCGCGCTGGTCTACGTGAAGCGGGACGAGGAGAAGATCGAGAAGCCGCTGTTCGGCGCGGTCGGCCTGCTGACCGTGACGAACATCTTCATCGCGGTGCTCTGGACCTGAGAGCCGGCCCTCCAGCCGTCACGTACGTGTGGCCCGCATCCCCCCGGGATGCGGGCCACACGCGCGTGGGGGTGCGGTTACGCGGGGCGCACCACACTGTGGATGGGCATGTAGTAGATCGACTCGACGCGGACGTTCGCGCCCGGCTTCGGGGCGTGGATCATCTTGCCGTTGCCGATGTAGATCCCGACGTGGCTGATGTCGTCGTAGAAGAACACCAGGTCACCGGGTTTGGCGTCGGCGGTCTTCACGGTCGTGCCGACCTTCACCTGGTCCCACGTGGTGCGCGGCAGGGAGATCCCCGCGGCCTTCCAGGCGTCCTGCGTGAGGCCGGAGCAGTCGTAGGAGTCGGGTCCGGTGGCGCCCCACACGTACGGCTTGCCGATCTGTGCCCGAGCGAAGTCGATGACCTTCGCGGCCTTCGTGGCGTAGCTGCCGTCCGTGCTCCCGGATCCCGTACCGGATCCCGTACCGGACCCCGTACCGGCATCCGAGCCCGCACCGGTGCCTGAACCCGACCCCGACCCCGACCCCGATCCGGAGCCGGAACCGGAATCACCCTTCTCCTGCTCCTTCTTCCGCTGCGCGGCCTCCTCCGCCTTGCGCTTGCGCTCCGCCTCCGCGGCCTGCTCGCGGGCCAGCTTCTCGGCCTTGCGCTTGGCCTCCTGCTTCTTCTGCCGCTCGATCTCCGCCAGTCGCGCCTTCTCCTGGGCGGTGAGCTTCGAGAGGAGCTCGCGCGCGTGGCCCAGCTTCCGCTGGACGGTCTGTTTGCTCGTCTTGAGGTCCTCCCGCGCGTCGCTCAGGGTCTTCAGGCTCGTCGCGGCCTTCGTGCGCTGCTTGGTCGCCGACGCCTGCTCCGCCTCGTACGCGTCGACCGCCTTCTTCTGGCGCGTGGTCAGCCGGTCCGTGAGGTGGTTCTGGTCGAAGTAGCCCTGTGGGTCGTCGGCGAGCATCATCGTCGCCGTCTCGGAGACGGCACCGGTGCGGTACTGCGCGGCGGCGAACGAGCCGAGTTCCTTGCGGGCGTCGTTCAGCTTGTCGGCGCGCGCGGCCACGTCGTCGAGCAGGCGGTCGACCTTCTTGCGCTGCTTGTCGGAGCGCTCCTTGGCCGCGTTGTACTTCTGGGTGGCCACGCCGGCCTGCTGGTAGAGCTCGTCGACCTTCTTCTGGACCTCTTCGAGGCTGGGCTTCGCCGGTGTGGAGGGCGCTGCCTGCGCGCTCTGCGACAGGAGGGCGACGGAGGTGAGGGCCGCCGTCGTGATGCCGAGGGCGGGGGTCGTGCGGAGTGCGGATGCCCGGGTCCGCGGCTTGCGGTGCGACGCCAAGGGAGGCGACTCCTTCCGTAGACCGCCTACCGGGTTAGCTGTCGGGTTCGGGCGGCTGGTCCGGAAGGTTGCCCTACGGTCCCGTACTACGTACGGGACCGATTCACCCCAAGTTTTTCGGTGGGTCCCCGGCTCCGAGCACGTCGGACTCGGCGGAGGCCACCCGTTCCCGGCGGGGTTCGCCGGTGGGGGACGAGAGGCCCGCGGAGCACGCTAGCCAACTCGTGTGGCCCGTGTGAAGGTTGATGTTCGTTATGCCCGATACATTTTCGTGACTTTGCGAGGGGCCCGGTGCGAACATCGGAATGGTACGCACCGGCAAATGCGGAGGGTGATCGTCCGCGGGCGTGGGGTAGCCGGGCGCAGCCGGCCGGGCGGGGCGGCCGGATGTGAGGTGACCGGAACCCGCAGCGGGTTGTCAGTGGGGCCGCCTAGACTCGGGAGGCGATGAGCAGCCTCTTTGATGACAGCTTCCTGGCGGACCTGCAGCCCTCCCGGGCCACGGACGAAGCGCCCCCGCCGCCGCCCGAGGACAGCGCTCCGGAGCCCATTCCGGATGACCTGTTCGACGGGAAGTTCGACGCGCCCATGACCCGGGAGACGCACTACCGCGACGGCGCCCCCCGCCCGGTCATCGACCCGGCGTCGCTCCTGGAGGGGCTGAACGAGAACCAGCGCGCGGCCGTCGTGCACGCCGGCGCCCCGCTGCTCATCGTCGCCGGCGCCGGCTCCGGCAAGACCCGCGTGCTGACCCACCGCATCGCGTATCTGCTCGCCGAGCGCGGTGTGCACCCCGGCCAGATCCTCGCGATCACCTTCACGAACAAGGCCGCGGGCGAGATGAAGGAGCGCGTCGAGCAGCTCGTGGGCCCGCGGGCGAACGCGATGTGGGTGTCGACCTTCCACAGCGCCTGCGTCCGCATCCTGCGCCGCGAGTACAAGAAGCTGGGCTTCACCTCCTCCTTCTCGATCTACGACGCCGCGGACTCCAAGCGTCTGATGGCCCTGGTCTGCCGTGACCTGGACCTCGACCCGAAGAAGTTCCCGCCGAAGTCCTTCAGCGCCAAGATCTCCAACCTGAAGAACGAGCTGATCGACGAGGAGGACTTCGCGGGCCAGGCGGCCGACGGCTTCGAGAAGACCCTCGCCCAGGCCTACGCGATGTACCAGTCGCGCCTCCGCGAGGCGAACGCGCTGGACTTCGACGACCTGATCATGACGACGGTCCACCTGCTCCGCGCCTTCCCGGACGTCGCCGAGCACTACCGCCGCCGCTTCCGGCACGTCATGGTCGACGAGTACCAGGACACCAACCACGCGCAGTACGCGCTGGTGCGCGAGCTGGTCGGCCCCTCCGGGGGCGAGGGCGACGACCCCGCCGAGCTGTGCGTGGTGGGCGACGCCGACCAGTCGATCTACGCCTTCCGCGGCGCCACGATCCGCAACATCCTCCAGTTCGAGGAGGACTACACCGACGCGACGACGATCCTCCTGGAGCAGAACTACCGCTCCACGCAGACGATCCTCACCGCCGCGAACGCGGTCATCGAGCGGAACGAAAGCCGCCGCCCGAAGAACCTGTGGACCAACCAGGGCGCGGGCGCGCGCATCACCGGGTACGTCGCCGACACCGAGCACGACGAGGCACAGTTCGTCGCCGACGAGATCGACCGCCTCACGGACGCGGGTGACGCCAAGGCCGGCGACGTGGCGATCTTCTACCGGACGAACGCCCAGTCCCGTGTCTTCGAAGAGATCTTCATCCGCGTCGGCCTGCCCTACAAGGTCGTCGGCGGCGTCCGCTTCTACGAGCGCAAGGAGGTCCGCGATGTGCTGGCCTACCTGCGCGTTCTCGCCAATCCCGAGGACGCGGTCCCGCTGCGCCGCATCCTCAACGTGCCCAAGCGGGGCATCGGCGACCGCGCCGAGGCGATGATCGACGCGCTCTCGCAGCGCGAGAAGATCTCCTTCCCGCAGGCGCTGCGCCGCGTCGACGAGGCGTACGGCATGGCGGCCCGCTCGGTCAACGCCGTCAAGCGGTTCAACACGCTCATGGAGGAGCTGCGGACGATCGTCGAGTCCGGCGCGGGCCCGGCCGTCGTCCTGGAAGCCGTCCTCGAACGCACCGGCTACCTCGCCGAGTTGCAGGCTTCGACCGACCCGCAGGACGAGACGCGCATCGAGAACCTCCAGGAACTCGCCGCGGTAGCCCTGGAGTTCGAGCAGGACAACAGCCAGGCGGGGCAGCAGGGCGACACCCAGGCCGAGGGTGCAGGCACGGCGGAAGGTGACCAGGCCGAGGGTGACGAGGGGGCCGCCGCCGCTCCGGCCGGGACGCTCTCCGACTTCCTGGAGCGCGTCGCCCTGGTCGCCGACTCCGACCAGATCCCCGACGAGGAGGACGACGGATCCGGAGTCATCACCCTGATGACGCTGCACACCGCCAAGGGCCTCGAGTTCCCCGTGGTCTTCCTGACCGGCATGGAGGACGGCGTGTTCCCGCACATGCGCTCCCTCGGGCAGGTCAAGGAGCTGGAGGAGGAGCGCCGTCTCGCGTACGTGGGCATCACGCGCGCGCGTGAACGGCTCTATCTGACGCGGTCCTCGATGCGCAGCGCCTGGGGCCAGCCGTCGTACAACCCGCCGTCGCGCTTCCTCGAGGAGATCCCGGACACCCATCTGGACTGGAAGCGGACGGGCTCCATCGGCGCCCCGGCGTCGTCCGGTTCCGGCGGATCGGGACCGGCCGGGGGCATCGCCTCGTCGCTGTCGTCCTCGCGCTCGCGGGCCGGCGGCGCACAGGGCTTCGCCACCCGCCGCGCCACGGAGAAGCCGGTGGTCGCCCTGGCCGTCGGCGACCGGGTCACGCACGACCAGTTCGGCCTCGGCACGGTCGTCGGGGTGAAGGGCACGGGAGCGAACGCGGAGGCGACGGTCGACTTCGGCGAGCCCAAGCCGAAGCGGCTGCTGCTGCGGTACGCGCCGGTCGAGAAGCTGTAGCGCGCGCCCGCGCGCGTGGCGGCGGTGCTGTGTGGCCGCGGCGGGATCGCCGCGGCGGCCGCCGGCGTTACGTCGGGTCGAGGTCGTGGCTGCGCAGCCACGGCAGCGGGTCGATCGCCGAGCCGCCGCCGGGACGCACCTCGAAGTGCAGGTGCGGGCCGGTGGAGTTGCCGGAGTTGCCGGAGAAGGCGATGACCTCGCCGGCCTTCACCGGGCCGGAGGAGATCTTGTGCGAGGAGAGGTGGCAGTACCACGTCTCCGTGCCGTCCTTCGCGGTCACGATCGCCATGTTGCCGTAGGCGCTGTTCCACTTCGTGGAGACGGTGCCGTCGGTCGCGGCGCTCACCTCGGTGCCGTACGACACCGGGAAGTCGATGCCGGAGTGCGCGGACATCCAGTTGACGCCGGCCTGGCCGTAGTACGCGCTCAGCCCGCGCTGCTTCACCGGCAGGGAGAACTTGGGGCGCAGCCGTTCCTTGCGCGCCGCCTCGGCCGCGGCCTGCTTCTGCGCGGCCACCTTCTGGGCCTTGAGGTCGATGCGCTCCTGCGTACGGCTAGCGCGGTCCGCGAAGTCGCCCGCGTCGGCGGAGAGGTTCGCCAGCTGGGTGTCGAGCTTGTTGTTGGCGGCGGAGGGCTGCACGGACGTGGGGTCCGGGGCCGACGCCGTCGTCTCCTTGCTGTCCTCGTCCCCGCCGAAGCTGCCCACGGAGGCGGCGGCCACACCGGCCACTCCCATCACGCAGACCGAAGGCACGGCGACCGTGAGCAGGGCCGAACGCTTGGCGGGGCTGCGGCGGCGGGTCCGCGAACTCCCCGAACCGGAGGCGCCCTTGCCGCGGGAGGCGCGGCGGGAAGACGGGGGGCCGGCGGGGGAGTCGGTGGTGGCGGCGGTAGCGGCGGTGGCGGGTGAGGCGCTGTCGCTGTCGCTGTCGAGGTCTGCGGTGGCCGAGCGTTCTATGGCGTCATAGGGGGCGTCGGTCCCGTTGTTTTCGTACGCGGTGGGGCTGCCGGTGTCCGTATCGGTGGCGGGGTCGGTGTCGGTGGCGTACGCGGACTCCGGGGAGATCTCGTACGGGTCCGTGACCTCGTACCGCTGGGTCTCCGGCTCCGGGGACCCGTGCGTCTCGCCGCCCGCGACGTTCCAGGTCGTCGCGTCGTACGCGCCCGTCTCGAAGGCCTGCGTGTCCCACTGGCCGGGCTGCGGCGCCGGGTTCCAGGCACCGACGTCCCACTGGGCCGTGGTGTCGGGGCCCGGCTGCGGCGGGATGTCGGCGAGCTGCTGGTGCCCGCCCGTCGACCACATCGAGGTGGTGTCGTAGCCGCCGGTGTCGTACGTGGCGGCGTAGTGCTGCGCGGCGTACGCGTCGTGGGTGAGCGTCTGTTGGGGGGCTGTCGTGGTCGCCCACTGGCCGGTGTCGTGGCCGGTGCCCGGCATGTCGCCGAAGAGGGGGTCGGTGGCGAAGGTGCCGGTGTCGTAGCCGCCGGTGTCGAAGCCCCCGGTGTCGAATCCGGCGCCGGCGGTGGAGTACGCGTCGTAGCCGTAGCCACCGTGCTCGGCGCCCTGTTGGCCGTACGTCGCGTAGTGCGCGTAGTCGGCGCCGGGAGCCGAGGGCGGGGGAGCGGAGCTCCCCGACGGGTGACGGTCGTTCACCAACTTCTCTTTCGCCTCGGCAGCAGGGGCAGAGCAGTGCGGCGACTGTACCCGGCGGTATACGGGCGCGACAATCTTCGGCAGGTTTCGTGCTCGCAGGAAACGGGCATTCGGCCGTCTTTCGGTGGACTGTGGGCACAGCCTTGGCCCTGCGTTCGAGGCTCGTTCGACGCGGGTGGGGTGGGGTGCGCGGCCTGGTGCGGGGCGTGACCGGGGGTGCGGTGGGGTGACTTTGTGCCGGTGGGGGGCGGGGTGTGTGGGGGTGAGGGCGTGCTGCGGTGGTGGTGCGGGGGTGGTGAAGGTGTGAGCTCGGGGCGGCGGGGCGTTGCGCGGGGGCCGTGGGGGTGGGGTCCGCGTCAACGTGCCGTTGTTTCGCGTCAGTAGGGCGTGTTTCCGGTTCTGGACCTGACTCTGGAACCGTTCTCGATCCGGTTCGGGGAGGCGTTGTTCGGGGTGGGGGTGGGCGGTTCGGGGCTGTGTTGTTGGGGATGGGGTTGTACGGGGTGTGGCTGTTCGGGGCGGGGCTTTTGGGGTCAGGCGACCGTGAGTCCGTCCGCGCTGCGTGCGTCAGCTCCCGGGTTCGCCAGGTCGAGCGCCTGACGTATGCCGGTCGCGACCGCCGGGTGCACCGGCAGGGCGAGATGGCCGATTCCGGTCACGCGGACGTTCTGCGCGGTGAGGTCCGGGTGGTCGACGCACGCCGTCTCCAGCGGGACCATGATCTGGTCCAGATCGCTCCAGAAGCTCACGAACTGGGTGCGACAGCCCGGCGCCGGCTCCTTCAACTCCTCGATCACGTGCGAGCCCGGCCGCATCTGACGGACGATCGGGTGGGCGTCGGCGAGCGGCGCGACGCGGGTGCCGGAGTGCGGGGTGCCGAGCGTCACCAGGGTGCGGACGTATGCGTCGCCGCCGAGCCGCTGCGCGTAGTAGCGGGCGATCAGGCCCCCGAGGCTGTGGCCGACGATGTCTATCCGGTCGTGTCCCGTGCGCTCGCGGAGCTCTTGCACATGGCGGCCGAGCAGTTCCGCCGCGACGCGGATGTCGCAGGTCAGCGGGGAGTAGTTGAGGGACTCCACGCGGCGGCCGCCGCGCTGTGACAGCGCGCGACGGAGCAGTACGAAGACGGAGCGGTTGTCGATGAAGCCGTGCAGGAGGAGGACCGGGGGCCTGCCGTCCGGCGGGAGGCGGGGGGCGTCCGGGGGTGGCTGGACCGGGGTGGCGCGGCGTTCCTGCGCGATGCCGGAGGGATAGAGGACGAGGTGGCCCGCGAGGATCGTCAGCTCCAGGGCCGTCGCCTTCAGGAGGGCGGTGGAGGGCGTGAAGGGTAGGCGGGCGAGGCGGGGGAGTGGGAAGGGTCGGAGGGGGAGGGGCGGGAGTGAGAGGGGTGGGAGCGCGGTGCGGCTGAGGCTGAGGAGTTTCGGCAGCAGCGTGCCGAGGGGGCGAAAGGGGCGGGCCCCTGTGATCGGCATCGTCGACCTCCCGATCGGCGCACGGGAGACGGCTCTGTCCCCCGTACCGCCGCCGTTGCGTCGCCGATCCGCGGTGTCATCGCGCCGTGCGGCTGCGGCTGCGGCTGCGGCGGCCGGTGGGGGCTGCCGGTTGTGGCGCGGTGGTCCGGCGAACTCGATGTGGCTTCCCTCGCGCGGGTCCGTACGCGGAGCGTGAGCCCCGGGGTGGCGGGCGGGCGCGCGCGGTGAAGGTGAAGGTGTCCCTTCGTGTGATTTCCCCCTCCCTCTCCACCGCGAAACTGCCGCTTGCGCGATGCTGGAGATAACGTTCGTTCACTTCCCCGGCCGGTGTGGTGCGGGGTGTCCGTGCCCGGCGCAGACTGTGACTGTCGTCGGTCGTCGGTCGTCGGTAAGGATCGGGTGGCTCGGGTGACTGTTGTCGGTCGTCCGCAGTGATCGGGATGGATATCGGTACATGGAGGCAGTGATGGGTGTGGCAGCCGGGCCGATCCGCGTGGTCGTCGCCAAGCCGGGGCTCGACGGGCACGATCGGGGGGCCAAGGTGATCGCGCGGGCTCTGCGTGACGCCGGTATGGAGGTCATCTACACCGGGCTGCACCAGACGCCCGAGCAGGTGGTGGACACCGCGATCCAGGAGGACGCCGACGCGATCGGACTGTCCATCCTGTCCGGTGCGCACAACACGTTGTTCGCGCGGGTTCTGGAGCTTCTGAAGGAACGGGACGCGGAGGACATCAAGGTCTTCGGCGGCGGCATCATCCCGGAGGCGGATATCGCGCCGCTCAAGGAGAAGGGTGTCGCGGCGATCTTCACGCCGGGGGCCACGACCGCGTCGATCGTGGAGTGGGTACGGGGGAATGTGCGGCAGGCCGCGGGGGCCTGAGCGGGGGCGTGGGCGTCTGCGCCTGGGGTTCGTTTGTGGGTGCGGGGCCGCGGGGGTATGTGCGTACTCGCTATCCACTGTTCGCCACGCCTCTTGAAGGGCAGGGCTACCGTGCGCTCGGTGCTCCGTGCGCACATACCCCCACGTCCCCTCCCGTCTCGTACGCGAGTGCGGGCCGGTGGACGCCTGACCCCCCGGTGTGAGTGGTCGTGCGTACGCGGATGCCGTCGAGGCGTCTCGGCGGCGTCTGATGTAGGGGCGTTGAGTGGGTCAGCGGACCGGGAAGCCGAAGGTGTGGCCCTGGGCCTTGAGGCGGGGGAGGATGCGGCGCAGGGCCTCTACGGTCTGGGTGCGGTCGCCGCCCGCGTCGTGGAAGAGGAGCGTCGGGCCGTTGGGCAGTTCGCGCTCGACGGTGGCGACGATCGCGTCCGTGCCCGGCCGCTCGAAGTCCTTGGTGTCCACGTTCCAGCCCAGCGGACGCATGCCCCGTGAGGCGGCGAGCTTGCGGCTGTACGGGGTGAAGGCGCCGCCGGGCGCCCGGTAGTACATCGGCCGTACGCCCCCGGACGCCTTGGTGATCATGCGTTCGGCGTCGAGTATCTGCTGGGACTGGTAGGCCTGCGTGTCCTTGTCCATGGCGGTGTTGTGGGACACCGTGTGGTCGCACAGCCGGTGGCCGGCGGCGACCACCTTCTTGACGAGGTCCGGGTGGGCCTGCGCCTGCGTCCCCACCATGCAGAACGTGGCCTTCACCTTGTACTGCGCGAGCAGGTCGAGGACTTGGGGGGTCCACTTGGGGTCGGGGCCGTCGTCGATGGTGATGTTGACGCCGCCCTTCCCCTTGTCCGAGGCGTGCGCGATGGACGTCGAGACCGGCTTCACGCTGCCCGGCCGCGCGGAGGCGCTCGCCTCCGGTGACGCGTCGTGCGAGGTGCCGGCCTGGGCGGTCCACACGGAGGCACCCGTGGCGAGCATCGTCACGCCGAGCGCCGCCCCGATCAGCTTGCCGTACCAGCCGCGCCCGCTGCTGTGCCGTGCCATGTCCGCCCCTTTTCGCCAGTCCCTCGCCGGTCCCCGGTCGCCGTACGACCACCTGGCAGGACGAGACATGGTTGCCCCGGGATCCGTCTGTTACAGATCGCGGACAATCTCGGGAGAGTTCGCGGACAACTCCCCGTGGGCTGTGGCCGGAAGGGCTTCCGATGGCCCGATCGCGGGGGTTGGCAAGGGGAGTTCGGTGCGTATCGCCTCGCGGAGACGGAGTGTCGTCACCAGGCGCTGGAACGCCTCGGACCAGTAACCGCCCGCGCCGGGCGACGCGTCCTCCGTTTCGTCGGGGACCGCGGTGAGCGCTTCCAGGCGTATCGCCTCCGCCGGGTCCAGGCAGCGTTCCGCGAGGCCCATCACTCCGCTGAAGCTCCACGGGTAACTGCCCGCGTCCCGCGCGATGTTCAAGGAGTCCACGACCGCGCGTCCCAGCGGCTCGGCCCAGGGCACCGCGCAGACGCCGAGCAACTGGAACGCCTCGGACAGGCCGTGGGCCGCGATGAATCCGGCCACCCAGTCCGCCCGCTCGGCGGCGGGCAGCGAGGCGAGAAGTTTGGCGCGCTCCGCGAGTGAGACGGAGCCCGGGCCTGCCGCGTCGGGTGACGCGGGGGTGCCGAGCAGCGCCCTGGACCAGAGGGCGTCCCGCTGCCGTACGGCCGCGCGGCACCACGCGGCGTGCAGCTCGCTCCGCCAGTCGTCGGCCACCGGGAGGGCCACGATCTGGGCCGGGGTGCGGTTTCCCAGACGGGACTGCCAGGTGGTGAGCGGGGCCGACTCCACCAATTGCCCCAGCCACCAGGAGCGTTCGCCGCGCCCGTTGGGTGGTTTCGGGACGACGCCGTCCCGTTCCATGCTCGCGTCGCACTCGTGCGGCGCCTCGACGGTGAGCGTCGGGGTGTCCGAGGTGTGGTCGAGGGCCACGCAGGAGGCCGCGCGGGCCGACATCCGGCCGGCGAGCGCCGAGTCGGGGAGCGCGGAGAGGAGCTCGGCGGCCGTGGCCCGGACGTTGCGGCTCCGGTCGGTGAGGGCCTGCTCCAGGAAGGGCTCGTCCTCGGCGGACAGGCCGGTGCGCAGCGAGTCGAGGAACATCAGACGGTCCTCCGCCCGCTCCGTCGACCAGGTGGCGGCGAGCAGCGCGCGGGCGGTGCGGGCGGCGTGGGTGTCGTGTGCGCGCAGGGCCGTGAGCAGGGCGACGCGTTCGGCGAAGAGGCCCTCTTCCCAGAGCTGGTTGACCTGGTGCGGGTCGTCGGTGGAGGGGAGCGCCATGCCGCCGCCCGGGGCCGAGCGGAGCGCGAACTTCCAGTCCGGGTTGAGGCGGGCGAGCCAGAGGGCTCTCGGGCCCGCGAAGGTGAGGGCCTGGGGGCGGAGATCCGTGCGACCGCGTGCCGCGTTCAGGAGGGCGGGCAGCAGTTCGGGCGGAGCGCCGTAGCCCCGGGAGTTGGCGAGGGCCAGCCACTGGGGGAGGAGCTCCATCAGATCCGGCGCCGCGCCTCTACGGCCGCCGCCGGGGGTGCCGGGCTGGTCGGTGAGGAGTGTCGCGAGCCGGCGCCGGGCCTCGGGCGGCAGCGGTGGCCTGGGGTCGTCCGTGGCGGGCTCGGGCCGGGGGGCGGCGGGGACGGGGCGCAGGCCTGCTCTGCGGCGCACGGTCTGCACGGCTGCCGCGTCCAGGAGGGCGGCGGGGGGTTCTTTGGGGGGGATGTGGGGTGGGTGGAGTGAGTGGGGTGCGTGGGGTGTGTGGGGCGCGTGAGGCGTACTGGGTTCACCGTGGGTGTGGTGCTCGCTGGGGGCGCCGGGTGCCTTGGGTTCGGGGGGCGGCGTGCCGTGCGTTTCCGGTGGGTTGATGCCGGGGGGTAGGGGGCGTCGGTCGGTGCCCAGTAGGGCGGCTGTGACGAGGTCGTCCCAGGTGGGGTGGGGTGTGGGGGGCGTGGGCTCTGTGGGAGGGGTGGGCTGCGCGGAGTGCGTGGTGGGTGTGGACTGCGCGGACTGCGTGGCGGGTGTGGGCTGCGTGGAGTGCTTGGTGGACATGTCCCTCTCCTGGTGTGCGGGTGCCGGCGCGGCGGCTTGGCGGGAGTTCGTCACCTCAGCGGCGGCGGCGGTTGGGCGGACGCTGAGGTGACGTAGCAGCTGGGCGCGCAGGCGGCGGCGCAGGGGCTTGGTCTCCGCTCGGAGCCGCAGCGGCACCGCTCCGGTTCGTCGACGCCACGGCACGGCTGCCCCTCATCGACGGTTCGGCACCGCCCCCGTCCGTCAGCGCACCGGGACCTCTGCCGTTCGTCGGCGTCGCGGCACTGCCTCTGTTCGTCGGCGAACCGGAACCGCCGTCACCCACCAATGCAGCACCGTCTCCGTCCCGCAGCGCGCCAGAACCATCGCTGTTCCTCAACCCAGCGGCACCGCCGCCGTTTCTCGACGCACTGGAACCCCCGCTCCTCGTCCCCGCAGCGGCACTGCCGCCGGCCGTCAGCGTCGTCGCACCGCCCCCGTCCGTCCGCACCCCAGAACCACCCCCGCCCGTCAGCGTCCGCCCACCGCCCCCGTCCGGCAGCGCCCCACAACCGCCCCCGTCCCCCACCACCCCGGCACCTCCCGCGCCACCCCCACCCCTCAGCACAGCGTCACCGTCTCTCCCGCGTCGTTCGACCACGCCGCCAGTGGTGTGAAGCCCTGGTGGCCGTGCTCGCCGAAGACCGTCAGGGGGGCGCCGCCCGACAGGGCCACCAGGCGCCACAAGCCCGGTCTCGACGCCGCGTACGGGGTCAGGGGCAGTGCCGAGGCGCCGTTCGCGTCGGCCAGTTGCCAGGAAGCCTCGTCCTGGGTCGGTATCACTTCGGTGAGCGTCACCGGCCAGGACTCCAGCCAGGGGTCGCCGCGCAGCGCCTCCCCGTAGCGGTCGGCCGCCTCGTCCGTCCGTATGCCCGGCGGCCGCCCGTGCGGCCCCGGTGTCGGCGCCGCGAACTGTTCGCCCAGGTCCACGCGGAGCTGACTCGCGCCGGGGTACCGCCTCACCTCGGCGTCGAGCACGAGGCCGACCGGCAGGGCGAGTTCGGGCGCGCGCCCCGCGGCCCCGTACGAGAGCAGGAGCGCGAAGCGGTCCGATTCCGTGCCGTGGAGCCAGATGCGGCGGGTGGTAAGTCTGCTGTCCGCCGTGTCGTACTGCGCGAGGACCAGCCAGCGGTCCCGTATCGACGGTCCCTGCGCCTTGGCCGGCAGGCCGACGCGGGAGCGCACCGTGGCGGCCAGCTCGTCCGGCAGCCGGTCGCGGTGGAGCCAGCCCTGGTCGAGGAGGTGCAGCAGCGCGCACTCCGCGAGCAGCCGGGACGGCCACCCGGGGCCGGTCGAGGGGATGGCCCCCAACTCCCGTACGCGCGCGGCCAGCCCGGGGGCCTGGGCGTCGACCATGCGGGCCGCTGTCTCCTCCCACAGTCCGTACCCCGCCTGCTCGGCCGTCGCGGTTCCGCTACGGAGCAGGTCGCAGAGGCGCTGCTCCAGCTCCGTCGCCCCCGCGGTGATCCGCTCGGCCCGCTTGTCCGCCCGTCTGCGCGCCGCGTCGGGATCGGCGGAGGCGGCCGGTGTCGCGGCCGGATCGCGCCGGGTGTTCGTCTTGCTGCGGCGTGCGGCCAGCCATGTCTCGGCCCACTCCGGCGGTTCGGCGCCCTCCGGCACGGTGCCGTCCGCGCCCGCCCACACCAGCAGCAGCCCCAGCGCGTGTTTGCACGGGAACTTGCGGCTCGGACAACTGCACTTGTACGCCGGATCCGCGATGTCCACGACCGTCTGATACGGCTTGCTGCCACTGCCCTTGCACAGCCCCCACACCGTCCCCTTGTCAGAACTGCCCGCCTCCGACCATGGGCCGGCGACGCCGAGTTTGCTGCCCGCCTTGCGTGACGAGGCATCAGGAGCCAGTGCCAGCACCTGATCCGCCGTCCAGCGCACCCCCTGCTGAGTCATGTCTCGAAGGTAGGCGCCGCCACTGACAATCGACCCTGACGCGCCCATCGTTGCAGGTCAGCGGCGTGCGAAGGGCGATTGTCAGTGGCGTGGTGCACGGTGGAGACACATCCGGGCCAGATGTGTCCGGACGAGCTGGAGGGGGATCGCTCCATGACCGTTTCCGTCGACTCGACGACGTCCGCGACCGCGAATCAGCCCACGCCCGCGCCCACGTCTGCGGCCACGCCCACGTCCGGTTCCGCCGGAGGTTCCGCGGGCGGCTCCGCCGCTGAGTCCGTGCCGGGTGGTGCCGTGTCGGGTGGTGCCGTGCCGGGTGGTGCGGTCGCCGCGCCCGCCCCCACCCCCGTCGAGCAGGCCCTGCGGCCGCACGCCGAGCACGCCTTCGCCGCCGAACTGGCCGCGCTCGCCGCGCAGGACGACCGGCCTCGGCCGCGCCGGTGGAAGCTCTCGCCGTGGGCCGTCGCGACGTACCTGCTCGGCGGCACGCTGCCGGACGGCACGGTGATCACGCCGAAGTACGTGGGGCCCCGCCGCATCGTCGAGGTCGCCGTCACCACCCTCGCCACCGACCGCGCCCTGCTGCTGCTCGGCGTGCCCGGCACCGCCAAGACGTGGGTGTCCGAGCACCTCGCCGCCGCGGTCAGCGGCGACTCGACGCTGCTCGTGCAGGGCACCGCGGGCACCCCGGAAGAAGCCATTCGGTACGGCTGGAACTACGCCCAGCTGCTCGCCCACGGCCCCAGCCGCGACGCGCTCGTGCCCAGCCCCGTCATGCGGGCGATGGCTGAGGGCATGACGGCCCGCGTCGAGGAACTGACCCGCATCCCGGCCGACGTGCAGGACACGCTGATCACGATCCTGTCGGAGAAGACGCTGCCCATCCCGGAGTTGGGGCAGGAGGTGCAGGCTGTCCGCGGCTTCAACCTCATCGCCACCGCGAACGATCGCGACCGGGGCGTGAACGACCTGTCGAGCGCCCTGCGGCGCCGCTTCAACACCGTCGTCCTGCCGCTGCCCGCGAGTGCCGACGCCGAGGTCGACATCGTCTCGCGTCGCGTCGACCAGATCGGCCGCTCCCTCGACCTGCCCACCGGACCCGAGGGCATCGACGAGATACGCCGTGTCGTCACCGTCTTCCGCGAGCTGCGCGACGGCGTCACGACGGACGGCCGTACGAAGGTGAAGTCGCCCAGCGGCACGCTCTCCACGGCCGAGGCGATCTCCGTCGTGACCAACGGGCTCGCGCTGGCGGCCCACTTCGGAGACGGCGTCCTGCGTCCCGCCGACGTCGCCGCCGGCATCCTCGGAGCCGTCGTGCGCGATCCGGCGGCGGACCGCGTCATCTGGCAGGAGTACCTGGAGGCGGTCGTGCGGGAGCGCGACGGCTGGAAGGACTTCTACCGCGCGTGCCGCGAGGTGAGCGCATGACGAACACGGGCGAGCACGTGACGAATACGGACGGGCACGTGACGAATGCGGGTGAGCAGGTGCCGAAGACGGGTGGGCGCAGGGCGAACACGCGGGGACCGTTGCTGCTCGGGGTGCGGCACCACGGTCCGGGCTCCGCGCGCGCCGTCCGGGCCGCGCTCGACGCGGCGCGGCCCGACATCCTGCTCGTCGAGGGCCCGCCGGAGGCCGACGCCCTGGTGGATCTCGCCGCCGACGAGGGGATGCGACCGCCCGTCGCCCTGCTGGCGCACGTGGTGGACGAGCCGGGCCGCTCCGCGTTCTGGCCGCTCGCGGAGTTCTCCCCGGAGTGGGTCGCGATCCGGTGGGCCCTGGGGGAGGGCGTTCCGGTGCGCTTCATCGACCTCCCGGCGGCGCACTCGCTGGCGCTGCGCGCCGAGGAGGAGCAGGAAGAGGAGCACGCAGAGGGGGGCAGGGAAGGCGGGAGAGGCGGGGGAGGTGAGGGGCACGATGAGCGGCGCGGGCGTGGTGAGGGGGACGGGCGCGGTGCGGGGGACGTGCGGATCGATCCAATTGCCGTCCTCGCCGAGACCGCCGGGTACGACGACCCCGAACGGTGGTGGGAGGACGTCGTCGAGCACCGGGGGACGGGCGGCGAGCAGCGGGGGGTGGGCGGCGGGCGCCTGGGTACGGGCGGCGAGCAGCCGGGGGTGGACGGCGGGCCCGGGGGGACGGGCGGCCAGCACCTGGGGGCGGACGGCGGGCCCAGGGGGACGGGCGGCCAGCACCTGGGGGCGGGTGGCGAGCAGCGCGAGGCGGGCGGCGGGCGCCGGGGGACGAGAGCCGAACACCTGGGGGCGGGCGGCGAACAGCGGGGGATGGACGCTGGGTGCCTGGGTACGCGCGGCGAGCAGCACGGGGCGAACGGCGGGCACCGAGGGTCGGGCGGCGAGCAGCGGGCGGCGGGCGGCCAGCACTTGGAGACGAGCGGCGGGCGGCGCGGGGCGGACGGTGAGCGCAGAGGGGCCGGCGGTGACGTGTTCGCTCCGTTCGAGGCGTTGGGTGAGGCGATGGGGGCGTTGCGCGAGGCCTACGGGGACGGTGGTCACGGCGGCCGTGACCTCGTGCGCGAGGCGTACATGAGGCTCCAACTGCGCGCGACGGCGAAGGAGTTCGGGGCCGGTCGGGTCGCTGTCGTATGCGGGGCCTGGCACGTGCCGGCGCTGCGGCGGACGACCACGGTGGCCGCGGACCGGGCGTTGCTCAAGGGGCTGCCCAAGGTCAAGGCGGAGATGACCTGGGTGCCGTGGACCCACCGCCGGCTCTCCCGCGCGAGCGGATACGGGGCGGGGATCGCCTCGCCCGGATGGTACGGCCACCTGTTCGCCGCGCCCGACCGGCCCATCGAGCGCTGGATGACGAAGGTCGCGGGGCTGTTCCGCGACGAGGACCGGCTCGTCTCGTCCGCGCACGTCATCGAAGCGGTGCGGCTGGCCGACACGTTGGCCGCGATGCGGGGGCGGCCGCTGGCCGGGCTCACCGAGACGACGGACGCCGTACGGGCGGTGATGTGCGAGGGCTCCGACGTGCCACTCGCTCTGGTGCACGACAAGCTCGTCGTCGGTGACGTGCTGGGCGAGGTGCCGGAGGCGGCGCCCGCGGTGCCGTTGCAGCGGGACCTGACCCGGCTACAGCGCCGACTGCGCCTCAAACCGGAGGCGCTGGAACGGGAGTTGGAGCTCGACCTCCGCAAGGAGACGGACGCGGCGCGCAGCAGGCTGCTGCACCGGCTGCGGCTGCTCGGCATCGGCTGGGGCGAGCCGGCGGTGTCCCGGGGGAGTACGGGGACGTTCCGTGAGACCTGGCGGCTGCGGTGGGAGCCGGAGCTGTCCGTGCGGGTCGCGGAGGCGGGGGTGTGGGGCACCACGGTCCTGGGCGCGGCCACCGGGAAGGCGGCGTCCGACGCGGTCGAGGCGCGGGCCCTCGCCGACGTCACCGCGCTCGCCGAGCGGTGTCTGTTCGCGGAGCTGCCGGACGCGCTCCCCGTGGTGATGCGGGTCCTCGCGGACCGGGCGGCCCTGGACACGGACGTCGGTCACCTCGCGCAGGCGCTGCCCGCGCTGGTGCGGTCGCTCCGGTACGGGGACGTGCGGGGCACCGGCACGGAGGCGCTGGGGGAGGTGGCCCTCGGCCTTGCCGAGCGGATCTTCGTGGGGCTGCCGCCGGCCTGCGCGGGGCTGGACGCGGACGCGGCGCTGGAGATGCGGGGGCATGTCGACGCGGTTCACCAGGCGGTGGGCCTGCTGGACGAGCTGACGCCCGCCGAGCCGGTTCTCACGGGGGCGTCCCCTACTGCGCCGGTCCTCGCAGAGTCGGTCCTCACCGCGCCGGACCCCGCCGAGCCGGCGCCCGCCGGGAGCGTGGCCGCTCCGGGCATGCGGGTGCGGTGGGGGGCCGTGTTGCGTGTGCTCGGTCAGCGGGAGGGCGTGGCCGGGATCGTGCGGGGGCGGTGCGTGCGGTTGTTGTTGGACGGTGGGGAACTGGGGGACGAGGAGGTGGCCCGGCTCATGGGGCTCGCGCTCTCCCGAGGGAGCGCACCGGCTGATGGCGCCGCCTGGATCGAGGGGTTCGTCGGGGGCGGCACCGGCGGCGGGATGTTGCTGATGCACGACACGCGTCTGCTGGGGCTGGTCGACGACTGGCTGTGCGGGGTGTCGGACGACGCCTTCACTGACGTACTGCCGTTGCTGCGGCGCACCTTCTCGGCGTACGAGCCGGGGGTACGGCGGACGTTGGGTGAGCTGATACGGCGCGGGCCCGCCCGCGCCGGGGCCGGGTCGAGCGGCGACGGCGCGGGGACGCCCGGCTCC
Organism: Streptomyces sp. NPDC041713; assembly: GCF_055591085.1. Taxonomy (NCBI): domain Bacteria; kingdom Bacillati; phylum Actinomycetota; class Actinomycetes; order Kitasatosporales; family Streptomycetaceae; genus Streptomyces; species Streptomyces sp. NPDC041713. The sequence goes on along the minus strand of NZ_JBVIZY010000002.1, from coordinate 674,587 downwards.
GTGGGGGAACTCGACGCGGCGCGCGCGGACGCGGTGGTGCCCATCGTGCGCCTCCTGCTCGGCCTGTCGGCCGGGTCAGGGGCGACCGACCCCCACGCGACCGCGTCGGACGGGCCGCGCCGGACGGGACGAGGTCCTCGGCTGGAACGACCAAGGGCAGCGAGCTGATGGGGGTGACGGGATGACGGCGACGATCGGGGCGAGGGGGACGACGGAGGTGACCAACGTGACCGAGGCGACCAAGGTGACCGGGGTGACCGACGCGACCGGTGCGACCAACCTGCCCGGCGCGGACGGAGTGACCAGCCCGGCCGGAGTGACCCGCCCGGACGGTGCGATCGGCGCGAATGGCGTGACCCGCCCGGACGGAGTGCCTGGCGCAGACGGTGCGACCGGCGTGGACGGAGTGACCTGCCCGGACGGAGTGTCCGGCGCAGCCGGTGCGACCCGTGCGAACGGCGTGACCTGCCCGGACGAGGTGTCCGGCGCTGACGGAGAGCCTCGCGCGGCCGGAGCGACCGGCGCGTACGCCGTGCCCCGCCCGCCCGAAGCGACCCGCACGGACGGCGTGCCCGGCACGGACGCCGTGACCCGCCCGGACAGCGGAAGCAGCCGCATCAACGCCACCGCCACCGCCAACACCGCCGCCACCCCCGACGCCACCGCCACCGCCGACACCACCACCGACACCGCCACCCCCGCCGCCCCCGACGCCCGCCTCCGGCGATGGCGGCTCGTGTTGGGGGGCGACGGGGGGGACGGGACCGGGTGGGCGCTTCAGGGGCGGGACGTGGCGGTGGACGGGGCGTTGAGCGCGTTGTACGGCGGGGCGGGGGAGAAGGACGGGCGGGGGCGGGACCGTTCCGCGGGGCTCGGCGCGTCCGCGCCGTCCGTGGCGCGGTGGCTCGGGGACATCCGGACCTACTTCCCCTCGTCCGTCGTACAGGTCATGCAGCGCGACGCCATCGACCGCCTAGGCCTCTCCGCACTGCTCCTGGAGCCGGAGATGCTGGAGGCCGTCGAGGCGGACGTCCACCTCGTGGGCACGTTGCTCTCGCTCAACAAGGCCATGCCGGAGACGACCAAGGAGACCGCGCGGGCCGTCGTGCGCAAGGTCGTCGAGGACCTGGAGAAGCGGCTCGCGACCCGCACCCGTGCCACGCTCACCGGCGCCCTCGACCGCAGCGCCCGCGTCAGCAGGCCGCGCCACCACGACATCGACTGGAACCGCACCATCGCGGTCAACCTCAAGAACTACCTGCCGGAGTACCGGACGATCGTCCCCGAGCGGCTCATCGGGTACGGGCGGGCGTCCCGGTCGGTGAAGAAGGAGGTCATCCTCTGCATCGACCAGTCGGGGTCGATGGCCGCCTCCGTCGTGTACGCCTCGGTGTTCGGGGCCGTGCTCGGGTCCATGCGCTCGCTCGACACGCGGCTCGTCGTGTTCGACACCAACGTCGTCGACCTGACCGACCAGCTCGACGACCCCGTCGACGTCCTCTTCGGCACCCAACTGGGCGGCGGCACGGACATCAACAGGGCGCTCGCGTACTGCCAGGCGCAGATCACCCGGCCCGCCGACACCGTCGTCGTACTCATCAGCGACCTCTACGAAGGGGGCATACGCGACGAGATGCTGAAGCGGGTCGCCGCGATGAAGGCGTCCGGGGTGCAGTTCGTGACGCTGCTCGCGCTCTCCGACGAGGGGACACCGGCCTACGACCGCGAGCACGCCGCGGCGCTCGCCGCGCTGGACGCGCCGGCCTTCGCCTGCACCCCCGACCTCTTCCCGGAGGTGATGGCCGCGGCGATCGAGCGGCGCCCGCTTCCCATACCGGACACCGCGGCGGGGCACCGTGCCTGAGGGGCGGGGCAACGTGCCTGAGGAGGGCGCCGGTACGTGACGTACCTCTCGTCGGCTCCCCCGCCCCCACCCGGTTGCGGGAGCAACTGCGGCAACCGGAGCAAACGGCCGATCCCGGCGCCCCGGGGGCCGCACCCGTTGCGGGGCCGGTGCCGGCGGTTGACATCTGTGACCGTCATCACCGCCCAAATGTGATCTGCGATTTAGGGACCTACGTCCCGCGGCGATAACCTGCGAGACGGACATGCCGCGTACCGGACTCCGTCCTACGCCTCCCTTGTGACAGCGCAGTCACGTTGCCCTCCGCGGCACGCCCATGCAGACAGCTGACACCAAAGCAGCGAGATCGCAGCGAGATCACGGATAAGGGACGGACGCGCGTGGACCTGTTCGAGTACCAGGCGAGGGACCTCTTCGCCAAGCACGGTGTACCGGTGCTGGCCGGTGAAGTCATCGACACGCCTGAGGCGGCGCGCGAGGCCACCGAGCGACTGGGCGGCAAGTCGGTCGTCAAGGCGCAGGTGAAGGTCGGTGGCCGCGGCAAGGCCGGCGGCGTGAAGCTGGCGGCGAACCCGGACGAGGCCGTCGCTCGCGCGACGGACATCCTCGGCATGGACATCAAGGGCCACACGGTCCACAAGGTGATGATCGCCGAGCTGTCGCCGGAGATCGAGGCGGAGTACTACGTCTCGTACCTGCTCGACCGCACCAACCGCACCTTCCTGGCCATGGCGTCGGTGCAGGGCGGCATGGACATCGAGGAGGTCGCGGAGAAGACCCCCGAGGCCCTCGCGAAGGTCCCGGTCAACGCCGTCGAGGGCGTGACCATCGAGAAGGCCCGCGAGATCGTGGCCCAGGCGAAGTTCCCGGCCGAGGTGGCCGAGGGCGTCGCCGAGGCGATGGTGACCCTGTGGGAGACCTTCGTCGCCGAGGACGCGCTCCTCGTCGAGGTCAACCCGCTGGTGAAGACCAAGGACGGCCGCATCCTGGCCCTGGACGGCAAGGTCTCGCTCGACGAGAACGCCGACTTCCGCCAGGCCGACCACGAGGCTCTTGAGGACAAGGCCGCAGCCAACCCGCTCGAGGCTGCCGCCAAGGCCAAGAACCTCAACTACGTCAAGCTGGACGGCGAGGTCGGCATCATCGGCAACGGCGCCGGCCTGGTCATGTCGACCCTGGACGTCGTCGCGTACGCCGGTGAGAACCACGGCGGCGTGAAGCCGGCCAACTTCCTCGACATCGGTGGCGGCGCCTCCGCCGAGGTCATGGCGAACGGCCTGGAGATCATCCTCGGCGACCCGGACGTCAAGTCCGTGTTCGTCAACGTCTTCGGTGGCATCACCGCGTGCGACGAGGTCGCCAACGGCATCGTGCAGGCCCTGGAGCTGCTCGCCTCCAAGGGCGAGAAGGTCGAGAAGCCGCTGGTCGTGCGCCTCGACGGCAACAACGCGGAGCTGGGTCGCAAGATCCTGAGCGACGCCAACCACCCGCTCGTGCAGCGTGTGGACACCATGGACGGCGCGGCCGACAAGGCCGCCGAGCTCGCGGCTGCGAAGTAAGGGAAGAGGTTAAGACACCACCATGGCTATCTTCCTCAACAAGGACAGCAAGGTCATCGTCCAGGGCATGACCGGTGCCACGGGCATGAAGCACACCAAGCTCATGCTGGGTGACGGCACGAACATCGTCGGCGGCGTGAACCCGCGCAAGGCCGGCACCGAGGTCGACTTCGACGGCACGTCCGTGCCGGTCTTCGGCACGGTCAAGGAGGCCATGGAGAAGACGGGCGCCAACGTCTCCGTCCTCTTCGTGCCGCCGGCCTTCTCCAAGGCCGCCGTCGTCGAGGCGATCGACGCCGAGATCCCCCTCGCCGTCGTCATCACCGAGGGCATCGCCGTCCACGACTCCGCCGCCTTCTGGGCGTACGCGAAGTCGAAGGGCAACAAGACCCGCATCATCGGCCCGAACTGCCCCGGTCTCATCACCCCGGGCCAGTCGAACGCCGGCATCATCCCGGGCGACATCACGAAGCCGGGCCGCATCGGCCTGGTCTCGAAGTCCGGCACGCTGACGTACCAGATGATGTACGAGCTCCGTGACATCGGCTTCTCCTCGGCCGTCGGCATCGGTGGCGACCCGGTCATCGGCACGACGCACATCGACGCCCTGGAGGCGTTCGAGGCCGACCCCGAGACCGACCTGATCGTCATGATCGGCGAGATCGGCGGCGACGCCGAGGAGCGCGCGGCGGACTACATCAAGGCCAACGTGACGAAGCCGGTCGTCGGCTACGTCGCCGGTTTCACCGCCCCCGAGGGCAAGACCATGGGCCACGCCGGCGCCATCGTCTCCGGCTCCTCCGGCACCGCGCAGGCCAAGAAGGAGGCCCTCGAGGCCGCCGGCGTCAAGGTCGGCAAGACGCCGACCGAGACGGCGAAGCTGGCGCGCGCGATCCTCGCGGGCTGAGTGTGCCGCGACGGCTGCCGCTAAGGCTGCCTCGGCAGGCGCGCCGGCGGTCGCCGTAACGGCAGCCCCGGCACCTGCCTCAGCGACTGAAAGCGGGCCCGCACCTCGACAGAGGTGCGGGCCCGCTTTTTTCGCGCCGTGGAGCGCGCTACTCCGTCCGCGGGGTCAGCCGGTAGGGGCCGCTGGTCAGCTCCGTGTGGAGCTTGTTCCGCAGCGCCTGGTCCGCCGGTGTGAACGGGCCGGGGCCCATCCGCGGCGGCACCCCGCTGATGGCCCGGCCCGGCGCCAGCGGGGCCTCGTACCGGGTGGGGGCGTGCTGCAGGGTCAGCCCGGTCGCGCCGACGATCAGGGTCGTGAACGCGATGGCGGTACGCGTCCAGAAGCGAGTGCGGTGCTCGCCGCCTGTGCGGATGCGCTCGGCCTTCGGGAGCCGCAGCCGCTCGCCCCTGCCGATCTCGTCGAGGCGCCGGTGCAGTGCCTCGGGGTCGGCCAGGTCGGGGAGCCGCTCGCCGACGGTCTCGCGCGCGTTCATCAGGCGGTGCGCGGTGGCGGGTGTGCTCGCCTCGGTCTCGGCCGCGGTCTCCGGCAGGTCGAGGCCGACGCCGTCGTACAGCATCAGGGCGCGGCGCTGCACGGGTGGCAGGTCCATGAGCACCTTGAGGAAGGCGCGGTCGGCCGGTGTCGCGGGCGGGGCGTCCGAGCGGCGGCCGGGGCGCAGGCGGTGCCAGGGGGACATCGCGTACTCGTACGCCGCCGCGCGCACCCAGCCCGCCGGGTCCCGGTCGACGGCCACCTCGGGCCAGCGCTGCCACGCCAGCTGGAAGGCGCGCTCCACCGACTCCTGGGCGAGGTCCCGCCGCCCGGTGAGCGCGTACGCCTGTCGTACGAGGCCGGGGGCGCAGTCGGCGCAGAGGGCGTCGAACGCCTGGGCGGGCGTGAGGTCCGCGGGGTCGGCGGGCGGGGGAACGGCGGTCGGCCCCGACACCGACACCGACACCGGCACCGACACCGACACCGGCGTCGGGGGCGGTGCGGGAGCCGCCTTAATCGGGCGCTTGGCGGCGGCGGTGGGGGCGGGCTCCCGGTCGCGTTCGAGCAGGGTGGTCCCGGCGCCGCGGGTGGCGCGGCCGCTGCCCGCGACGACCTTCTCCGGCGCGCTGTCCGCCGTACGGCCGGGAGCGTTGGCCGGAGCCTTGTCCGGGGCGGTGTCCCGGGGCTGGGCCTTCGCGGGCCGCGAAGGCTCCGAGGGCTTCGACGCCACCGACGCCACCGACGGTTTCGACGCCACCGGCGGCTCAGCGGGTGTCATGGACGTCGTGGGCTCGGCGAGCGCGTTCAGGAGCTTCGCGTAGGCCTGGAGCTTGCGGCCCCGCGGCTGGGTGCGGCCCGTCTCCCAGGAGCGCACCGTTTCGCGGGTGACACCGATCCTCGCCGCGAGGTCGGCCTGGCTCAGCGACTTCGCCTCGCGCAGCCTGCGGCGTTCCTTGGGGGACGGCAGAGGCGTGGCAGGGCTCTGGGGCATGTCGGACTCTCCGCACCGTGGGCCGACGTGCGGCGGGTGGCCGGGCACGACCCTCCCGCCGTACGTATAAGTACATAAACGTATCTTGAGCGACACATCGGACATTCGCCTGTTACGGGACGAAAGCGCGTGTCGTTGGGAGCATGGCCGGGTGACGCAGACGACCGATCCTCACGCCCCGTTGCCACCCGTGGAGCCGTTGCGCGAACGGGTCCGTGACCGCTCGCCCGGCCTGGCCGGCTGCATGGTCGGCGGGGTGGTCGCGGCGGGCCTCGGGCTCGGGGCGTTCGCGGTCCTGGTGATGGTGCTGTGGATCAGTTCGCCGTATCCGGACAGCGGGCCGCAGGGTGCGCTGCACGTCGCCGCGGGGCTGTGGCTGCTGGCGCACGGCGCGGAACTCGTGCGTACGGACACGCTCTCGGGGGCGGCCGCGCCGATCGGGGTGACCCCGCTGCTCCTCGCCGTGGTCCCCGGTCTGCTGGTGCACCGGGCGGCGCGGGAGGCGGCGGCGCCCGACGGGCGTGGGGAGGCGGCGCGGACGGCGTGGGCCGGCGTAGTGGCCGGTTACCTGCTGGTCGCCGTGGCCGCGGCGCTGTACGCGACGGGCGGCGAGCTGCGGCCCGACTGGATCGGCGTGATCGTGCATGTGCCGGCGCTGACGGCGGTGGCGGCCGGGTTCGGGGTCTGGACGGCGCACGGCCGCCCGCACGGGCCGCTGCCGGCGTCCCTGCGGGATGTCTCCCTACGGGACGTTTCCTTGAGGGGCGGACCGCTACGAGGTGGGTCGCTGCGGGGCGGTGCGCGACGGGGTGGGTCTCTACGAGACAGGCGGGTCGTCCCTCCCCGGGGGCCGGACGGGACGCTGGCGGGCGGCTTCGTCGTACGGCGCGGGGCGATCGCCGTCGTACGGGCCGGGGCGGCGGGCGCGGTGGCGCTCGTCGGCGGCGGGGCGCTGCTCGTCGCGGTGTCGCTGGTGCTGCACGTGGGGCCCTTGCAGTCGTCGTTCACGCAGGTCACGGACGTGTGGTCGGGACGGCTCGCGGTGCTGATGCTGGCGCTCGCGCTGGTGCCGAACGCCGCGGTGTGGGGTGCGTCGTACGGCTTGGGGCCCGGTTTCGCGCTCGGTACGGGGGCGGTCGTCGACCCGCTGGCCGCGGGGACGGTGCCGTTGCTGCCGCCCTTCCCGCTGCTGGCCGCGCTGCCGTCGCCGGGCGAGGGGACGCCGCTGAACTGGGCGACCGTGGCGGTGCCGGTGGGGGCGGGACTCGCGGTGGCGTGGTGCACGGCCCGGGCGGCGGCGCCCGCCCGCGGGGAGCGTGGCGGAGCGTGGTCGCGGGGCCGGACGGCCGCGGGGTCGGCCATGGCGGCGGTGGTGTGCGGGGTGCTGACGGCCGGGCTGGCGGCACTGGCGGGCGGCCCGATGGGGGTGGCGGTCCTGTCCGAGTTCGGTCCGGTGTGGTGGCTGACGGGGGCGGCGGCGCTGGCCTGGACGACGGTGATCGGTGTCCCGTCGGCCCTGATCCTGCGCGCGTGGCGCCTGCGGGCGCCGTCGGACAGACAACGGTGGCACCGCCTCCGCCGCCTGACCCTCCCCACGCTCCGCCTGCCCCGCCCACGCCTCCCCCAGGCGGGAACGGGCCGCGCACGGTTGCCGTGGCCGGGGCGGTCGGGTGCGGTGGAGGGGGCCGGTGTCGAGGGTGCGAGGCCTGGGGCTGGGGAGGGTGTTCCGGGGGTGACGGGTGAGCGCGTACGGAGGCCATGGCCGGGGCGGCGACGGGGGGCGGAGAGTGCCCCTGGGGGCGGCGCAACGGGTGCCGCCTCACCGGGAGATGGGGCGGGCGCCAGTCCCGATCCCCGGGACGCCGTACCGAGTGGTGAGACGGCCCCGGCGCCCGGAGCGGGGGCCGTGCCCGGCGACGACGGGACGACGAACGCCGGGGCCGCCACCGCCACCGAACCGGCGGAGGGACAGCCCCGACACTGGTGGTCCGCACCGACGGCCGGGGCTGCCCCCGCGGAGGGCGACGCCCGGCCGAAGCGATCCGGCGCGAACGCTGACGCCCGCCCCGAGGACGAGGTGGCGGCGACAGGTGGGCGGATGGGGTGGCCGTGGCCCGGACGGAGGACCGAGGACGACCCGGCGGCTGCGCGCGGTGAGCACGGGAGTCACGACGCCCCGCGCCCGCCGTCCGAGCGGCGGACCGAAGCCGAGGCGGCGCTCCGTGCGGAGGTGACCGGAGCTGACGTATCCGGAGGCGTTCGGCCGGAGTCGACTCACGGGACCGGCCCCGTGCCGGGTAAGCACGGGGGTCAAGCTGACCTGACTGGATCCGACGTAACCGGAGGCGCCCGGCCTGAGTCGACTCACGGGACCGGCCCCGTGCCGGGTAAGCACGGGGGTCAAGCTGACCTGACTGGATCCGACGTAACCGGAGGCGCCCGGCCGGAGCCGACTCACGGGACCGGCCCCGTGCCCGGTGAGCGTGAGGGTCACGCTGGCCTGACCGGAGCTGACGTATTCGGAGGCGTTCGGCCGGAGCCGACTCACGGGATCGGCCCCGTGCCCGGTGAGCGCGGGGGTCACGCTGACCTGACCGGAGCTGGCGTATCCGGAGGCGTCCGGTCTGAGCCGGCTGACGAGACCGGCCCCGTGCCCGGTGAGCGCGAGGGGCACGCTGACCTGACCGGATCCGACGAATCCGGAGGCGTTCGGCCGGAGCCGGAAGACGGGCGCGAACCCGTTGCGAGCGGAGGCGGCAAGCGTGCCCGGCTCTCGTGGTTCGGTCGGCTGGCCGACGCGGAGCCCCCGGACACGGGGAGCGACACGGCGCCGGCAACCGAGCCGTCCGACGCCGCGTACCCCCGGTCGGAGTCCGGCGAGCTCCCACCCTCCTGGCACGAGGACGCCGTCCGGGAAGCCCGTTGGAGGGCCCTGAAGGAGGCGCGGGAGGAGAGGGAGCGCAGGGAGCGGGGGGAGTAGCAAACCCGGGACGTGGGCCCCGGGCCCGTACCTGTTCCGGCGCCACCCGTGGCCCAGCTACCCGCCCCTGCCCCCCCGGGGTCCTCTCGCCCCGCCAAGGAGACCGGCTCGGTCAGTCAGTCCTGCTCGCCCAGGAGTGGACGCAGCGGCTTCGGGAGGTGGTCCTCGCAGGACTGCTGCGACGCGTTCGTGAGCGCGTCGTCCACGCACGTGTAGTAGTCCCGGTACACCAGCTGCGCGGTGAACGTCGCCGCCACCATGAGCAGCGCGAGCCCACCCGTCACCAAACCGCTGATCGCGGCCGTCGTCTGCGGCCGGGTGCTCGACGGCGGGTCGGCCGGGGCCCGGTCGGCCGGGGCCCGGTCGGCCGGCGCGGGCGGAGTGGCCGCAGTCGCCGTCGGCGTCGGTGCCGACACGGCAGCACGTGCCGCCGCATCCGCCGCATCCCGCGTACGCGGCTTCGCCCGCAGCGCCTGCACCGCCCACATCACCGCGAGCGCGCCCAGCAGCAGCGCCAGGTACCGCCAGCCGAACAGGGCGAAGAAGAAGCCCCACATGCCGGACAGCAGCGCGTAGCGCGCGCGGCGCTGGGCCGGGTCCGCGGGGTCCCAGCGCATGCCGGAGCCGCCGGGCGACGAGGGGTCCTCCTTGCCGGGGCCGTTCTGCTGGCGGGGCCGGTCGCCGAAGCCGCCCTGCGAGCGGCCGGGCTGACGGTCGCTCCACTGGCTCCCCCAGGGAGACCCATGGCCGTCACCGGAACCGGAACCGGAGCCGGAACCCTCGCCGTCAGGCCCGGCCTCGCCCGACGGGCGGCGCGGCTGCCACGGCCGGTCCGGCGTCCCCTCCGGCGGCGGCGCGAAGGGGTTGTCGTCGTCCTTGCCCGTCCCCTGGGAGCCCGAGCCCCGGGCACCCGCGTCCCGGGACTCCGGTCCCTGGGCGTCCGGGTCCTGCGGTGGAGACGAAGGGCGGCTACGGTCCGGCATCAGGTGTGCGTCTTCCCCTTGGTAGGGCCCCTCGCGGGGCCGTGACAGGGCCGTGGCGGAGCCGTTGCGCGGCTCGACAACGCGGCGTTCTTCGGTATTCAGGCGCTTCCCCACAGACGCTACCTTCCGGTCGCGCCCCCGTCCCGTGAGGGGCGGTTCCGTGTGCCGGTATCGTTGCTCGCGGTCGGCCGCTTCGTAGGGTTCCCCGTATCGCGGGGCTCGAAGCCTTCGTGCGACCGTACAAAGACGCACCTTCCGAGAAAGGGCCCCGCTGTGGCCGAGAGCGCTGTGGTCGCGCCTCCCAAGCGACTCGTCGTGCTGGTCTCCGGGTCGGGCACGAACCTGCAGGCGCTGATCGACACGATCGCGGCCGAGGGCACCGGCGCCTACGGGGCCGAGATCGTCGCGGTCGGCGCCGACCGCGACGGCATCGCGGGCCTGGAGCGCGCCGAGCGCGCCGGACTGCCCACCTTCGTCTGCCGCGTGAAGGACCACGCGACGCGCGATGCGTGGGACGCGGCTCTGGCCGAGGCGACCGCCGCGCACGATCCCGACCTGGTGGTCTCCGCCGGGTTCATGAAGATCGTGGGCAAGGAGTTCCTCGCGCGCTTCGGCGGGCGGTTCGTGAACACGCACCCCGCGCTGCTGCCCAGTTTCCCGGGGGCCCACGGTGCGCGCGACGCGCTCGCGTACGGCGTGAAGGTCACCGGCTGCACCGTCCACTTCGTCGACGACGGCGTCGACACCGGACCGATCATCGCCCAGGGCGTGGTCGAGGTCCGGGACGAGGACGACGAGAGCGCTCTGCACGAGCGCATCAAGGAAGTCGAGCGCACGCTGCTCGTCGATGTCGTGGGGCGTCTGGCCCGGCACGGCTACCGCATTGAGGGACGAAAGGTTCTTATCCCGTGACCGCCGAAGCTACGAACGCCCCCGAGGCGCAGCGCCCCGTCAAGCGCGCACTCGTCAGCGTCTACGACAAGACCGGCCTGGAAGAGCTCGCGCGCGGGCTGCACGAGGCGGGCGTCGAGCTGGTCTCCACCGGCTCCACCGCCTCGAAGATCGCCGCCGCCGGAGTGCCCGTCACCAAGGTCGAGGAGCTCACCGGCTTCCCCGAGTGCCTGGACGGCCGCGTCAAGACCCTCCACCCGAAGGTGCACGCCGGCATCCTCGCCGACCTGCGTCTGGAGGACCACCGCCGGCAGCTCGACGAGCTGGGCGTCGAGCCCTTCCAGCTCGTCGTCGTGAACCTGTACCCCTTCAAGGAGACCGTCGCCTCCGGGGCCACCCCCGACGAGTGCGTCGAGCAGATCGACATCGGCGGCCCCTCGATGGTCCGCGCCGCCGCCAAGAACCACCCCTCGGTCGCGGTCGTCACCGACCCGAAGCGGTACGCGGACGTCCTCGCGGCGGTCAAGGCGGGCGGCTTCGACCTGACGGCGCGCAAGCGGCTCGCGGGAGAAGCGTTCCGGCACACCGCCGCGTACGACGTGGCCGTCGCCTCCTGGTTCGCCGATGACTACGCCGCCGCCGACGACTCCGGTCACCCCGGCTTCCTCGGCGCCGCGTACGAGCGCAAGAACGTGCTCCGCTACGGCGAGAACCCGCACCAGGGCGCGGCCCTCTACGTCGACGGCACGGGCGGCCTCGCCGAGGCCGAGCAGCTGCACGGCAAGGAGATGTCGTACAACAACTTCACGGACACGGACGCCGCGCGCCGTGCCGCGTACGACCACGACGAGCCCTGCGTCGCGATCATCAAGCACGCCAACCCGTGCGGCATCGCGATCGCCGCGAACGTCGCCGAGGCGCACCGCAAGGCGCACGCCTGCGACCCGCTCTCCGCGTTCGGCGGCGTCATCGCGGTGAACCGTCCGGTCTCCAAGGAGATGGCGGAGCAGGTCGCCGACATCTTCACCGAGGTCATCGTCGCGCCCGAGTACGAGGACGGCGCGCTGGAGGCCCTCACCAAGAAGAAGAACATCCGCGTGTTGCGTGCCCACCGGGCGCCGTCCAACGCGGTCGAGGTCAAGCAGATCGACGGCGGCGCGCTGCTCCAGGTCACCGACCGGTTGCAGGCCGACGGCGACAACCCCGCCAACTGGACGCTCGCCACGGGTGACGCGCTCAACGCGGGCGAGCTCGCCGAACTCGCCTTCGCCTGGAAGGCGTCGCGCGCGGTCAAGTCCAACGCGATCCTGCTCGCCAAGGACGGCGCCTCGGTCGGCGTCGGCATGGGCCAGGTCAACCGCGTCGACTCCGCGAAGCTCGCGGTCGAGCGGGCGGGCGAGGAGCGGGCGCGCGGCTCCTACGCCGCGTCCGACGCGTTCTTCCCCTTCCCCGACGGCCTGGAGATCCTGACCGCCGCGGGCGTCAAGGCCGTGGTCCAGCCGGGCGGTTCGGTCCGCGACGAGCTGGTGGTCGAGGCGGCGAAGAAGGCGGGCGTGACGATGTACTTCACGGGGACGCGGCACTTCTTCCACTGAGCCTGAGCCTGAGCCGTACGTACAAGGGCCGCACCCTCCTTGCCAGGAGTGGTGCGGCCCTTGCGTGCGCGCGGAGAAGTCGCTCAGTAGCGCGGGCGGTTGAACCAGGCGGTGCCGGACGGGGCGATCATCGCCGCGGCCATGATTCCGCCGAAGCCGATCCAGAGCAGCGCCCAGACCAGTCCCACGGTGGTGTTGGCGTCGGCCGAACCGATCAGGATCAGCACCCCGAACAGGGCGCCGAGGATGCCGTACACCATGGTCGTGATGCGGATCCCCTGGCCACCCTTGGAGAACTTCACGCCGAGCGTGATCGACAGTGCGGCGAGCCCGAGGAAGAGCAGGGCTATGACCAGGATGATCGCGGCCGAGTCCTGCCCGATGTCGGAGAACTCGTTGTCCCCGAACGTGTCGGACGCCGCGTCCGAAGCGTCGCTGACCGTGGCCGCGCCGAAGATCGCGAAGATGCCGATGAGGACCTGCACCGCGGCGACGATGAACAGGAACACGCGAGCCGTCATCATCAGCCCCGGCATCGACTGCTGCATCATGTTGCCGCCCGGGTAACCGGGGTAGGCGGGCTGCTGCGGGTAGCCGTAGGGCGCCTGCGGCGGCATGCCGGGCGGGCCCTGCTGGGGGTAGCCGTATCCGGGAGCGGCCGGGGGCTGCTGGGGCGGCTGCCCGTATGGGTTGTTCGGGTCGCCGTAACTCATGGCGGTCTTCCTCCGTCGGATGGTGCGGGGACGACGCGGCACATCACGGAGGAATGTTCTACAGATGCGGTCCGTCCCCCCGACACTGCCCGCGGCACTGTGCCGCTCATCGTTCTTTAGCATGGGCTTATTTGTCCAGCCGCATTCGGTATGTGTTGTGCAAGTGCAACCTCGCTGATCAGCCACGGGACCCGTGGGGCGTCCAGGGCGGCCCTGATTGGTACCGGGCGGGCCTCATCCGGGAAGATGGGGTCATGACCGCCCAGATTCTCGATGGCAAGGCCACCGCAGCCGCGATCAAGTCCGAACTGACCGCCCGCGTGGCGGCCCTGAAGGAGAAGGGCGTCACGCCCGGACTCGGTACCGTCCTGGTCGGCGACGACCCGGGCAGCCAGAAGTACGTCGCCGGCAAGCACCGCGACTGCGCGCAGGTCGGCATCGCCTCCATCCAGCGCGAACTGCCCGCCACCGCCTCCCAGGAGGAGATCGAGGCGGTCGTCCGCGAGCTGAACGAGGACCCCGCCTGCACCGGCTACATCGTCCAGCTGCCGCTGCCCAAGGGCATCGACGAGAACCGCGTCCTGGAGCTCATGGACCCGGACAAGGACGCCGACGGACTGCACCCGATGAACCTCGGCCGTCTCGTCCTCAACGAGCCCGCGCCGCTGCCCTGCACCCCGTACGGCATCATCCGGCTGCTCCGCGAGCACGACGTGGAGATCAAGGGCGCCGAGGTCGTCGTGGTCGGCCGCGGCGTGACCATCGGGCGGCCCATGCCGCTGCTCCTCACCCGCAAGTCGGAGAACGCCACGGTCACCCAGTGCCACACCGGCACCCGTGACCTCGCCGCGCACCTGAAGCGGGCCGACATCATCGTGGCCGCGGCCGGTGTGCCGCACCTGATCAAGCCGGAGGACGTGAAGCCGGGCGTCGCGGTGCTCGACGTCGGCGTCTCGCGCGACGAGAACGGCAAGATCGTCGGAGACGTCCACCCGGGCGTCGCCGAGGTCGCGGGCTGGATCTCCCCGAACCCGGGCGGCGTCGGCCCGATGACCCGCGCCCAGCTCCTGGTGAACGTCGTCGAGGCCGCGGAACGCTCCGCGCGCTGAACGGGAAAGGGGCGAGGCCATGAGCGCAGGACCTGACACGGGCGGCACGGGCGCTTCGCGGGGCGAGGACGGCGCATCCCTGACGGAGGACGCCTCCCCGGCGGAGCACCACGCCTCCCCGGCGGAGGGCGCTTCCGGAGCCGAGGCGTCCGCCGCCGACGACGTCCCCCGCGCCAAGGGCGCGGTCAGCGCGCCGGGGCCCGACGGGCGGCCGCGGAAGGTGTCGCGCCGCTTCCCGCTGTTCACGCGGGACACCGCGCGGCCCGAGGGCGGCGGCCGTGCCGCGGCCGGTGACGCCCCCGCACCGGCCCGTCAGTGGCCGCTGCTCAGCGTCTCCGCCCTGATCGGACTCGGGCTGCTGCTCACCGCGTTCGACGTCTTCCGCGTCGGCACGATTCTGGTCGGCGTCGCGCTCATCGGGGGCGCCGTGCTGCGCTGGGCGCTGCCCGACGTGGGCATGCTCGCGGTGCGCTCACGGTTCACCGACATGGTCACGTACGGGGTGCTCGGCGTCGCCATCGTGCTCCTCGCGCTGATGGCGCAGCCCAAGCCGGTCCTGGAGATCCCGTTCCTGGACGACACCCTGCACTACACGATCTGACCGAACGGGCTGCACGTACGGTCTGCACGAACGATCTGAACGAACGCCCCGCGCCGGTGGCCCGTCCTCCCCCGAGGAGACGGGCCACCGCCGCGTGCACCGGCCGCCCCGCTTCCGTTCCCCCGGCGGCCGCGGCACCGGTTCCACACACTACGGGCGGCCGCCGTCGCTGTCGTCAGGCGCTGGGTGGAACCGCGGGTGCGCCCTGGGTCGTAGGACTCCGGTTCCTGCAACTACCGCTGTACCGCCGCTGGTTGACGTTCCGCCGCCCATATGCGGGCTACGCTGCGGCGATGCGGATCCGCCCCCTCGCCGTCGACGTGGCCATCGCGGTCGCCCTGACCACGGTGGCCGTGCTGCTCGGGCGGGAGTCCACCACCGAGGGCTGGCCCCGGCTCGACGTCCTGGGATACGCGCTGGTCGGCGTGGTCTGCCTGCCGGTCGCCGTCCGCAGCAGGGCGCCGCTCGCCGTCCTGCTCCTGGTGCACACGGCGTGGTTCGCGTACGTCACCGTCGGCTACTGGCCCGTGGTCGGCACCTTCGGACCGATGCTCAGCGTCTACACCGTCGCCTCCCTGCGGCCCCCGCGCGTCTCCCTCCCCTGCACCGCCCTGATGGCCGCGCTGTGGATCTACGCCGGCGCGATCAGCGCGCACGCCTCGATGCCGTCCGTCGTCGGGCAGGCCGTGGGCTTCTCCCTGGTGCTGTGGCGGTTCGGGTACGTGGCGCGCCGGTCGACGGAGCTGGCACGGCAGTTGAAGCGGGAGCAGGACGAGCGGGCCCGGCGCGAGGTCGCCGAGGAGCGCGGCCGCATCGCCCGCGAGCTGCACGACGTCGTCGCCCACCACATGTCGGTGATCTCCGTGCAGGCGGGCCTCGCGACGTTCGTCTTCGGCTCCGACCCGGCGACCGCGCGGGCGGCGCTCGGCACGATAGCGGGGACCAGCGGCGAGGCGCTCGAAGAGCTGCGCCGCATGCTGCGGGTGCTGCGCGCCGGGGACGGCGAGTCCGGCGACGACGCCCCCGCGGCACCGATGCCGGGCCTCGCTCGCCTCGACGAGATGGTGGAACGGGTGCGCGCCGGCGGAGTCCCCGTGGAACTGCGCGTCACGGGAGCGCCGCGGCCGCTGGCGCCGGGCGTGGAACTCTGCGCGTACCGCGTGGTGCAGGAGGCGCTGACCAACGTACTGAAGCACGCCCGCGGCGCCTCGGCGACCGTCGAACTCGCCTACCGCAGACGGCACATCGAGGTCGCCGTCACCGACGACGGAGAGGGGGTGGATTTGGACAGAGTGCGGCCGGGCGGCGGGCACGGCTTGATTGGGATGCGGGAGCGGGCCAAGCTCTACGGCGGGGCGATCAGCATCGGCCCGCTGAGCGAGGGGGGATTCGCCGTGCGTCTCACCCTGCCGACCTCGGCGCGGGCCGCGGCGCGGGGGGACGACACCACGGAATGACCGGATGGCCGGACGACCGGACGGCGGCACCCGTCAGGGTGCTCGTCGTCGACGACCAATTCCTCATCCGTGCGGGGTTGGTGGGGCTGCTGCGTGCCGCGCCGGGCGTCGAGGTCGTGGGCGAGGCGGGCGACGGCGAGGAGGCCGTGGCGCTCGCCGCGCGGGCCCGGCCGGACGTCGTCCTGATGGACATCAGGATGCCCGGCATGAACGGCATCACCGCCACCGCGAAGATCCTCGAACAGGCCGCCGAGCCCGCCCCGCGGGTCCTGGTGCTGACCACGTTCGACCTCGACGAGTACGTGTACGGGGCGTTGCGCGCCGGAGCGTCCGGCTTCCTGCTCAAGGACTCCGGGCCCGAGCGGCTGCTCGCCGCGGTGGCGGCGGTCGGCTGCGGCGACGCGCTCTTCGCGCCCAGTGTGACGCGCCGCCTGGTCGAGGCGTTCGCCTCCCGGGCGGGGGAGGCCGTGGGGGCGGGGGCCGGACCCGGGGGCGGGGGGTGTGAACCCCCGCCCGATCTCGCGGCGTTGACCGGGCGCGAGGTGGAGGTGCTGAAGCTGATCGCGCGCGGCCTGGCGAACGCGGACATCGCCGAGCGGCTCTACATCAGCGAGGCCACCGTCAAGACCCACCTCAACCGCACGATGAGCAAACTCGACCTGGACAGCCGGGCGCAGGCGGTGGTGGTGGCGTACGAGAGCGGTCTGGTCACGCCGGGGGAGGCGGGGGTCTGAGGCGGCCGCCGCGCTCCGAGCGGCCGGGCCTCGCGGCGGGGAGGATCAGCAGGTGACCACCTTGCCGTAGGAGCCGCGGCCCCAGTTCCACTCCCACTGCTCGTTGTTCTGGTACGTCAGGCACGGCGAGTCGCTGCCCCAGTCGATGACGACCTTCAGGTGCATGGCGTGCCCGCAGTGGTTGGTCACCTTCACGTACTTGCGGTGCTTGATGACGTCCCGCACGACGCAGGACGGGGCCGTGCCGCGGAACTCCGCGGCGCCGGCCACGGTGGGCGTGGTGGCCGCGGAGGCCGCGGGGGGCGCCGCGAGGGCGGTGCCGAGGAGGGCGGCCGCGGCGATGACTCCGCCGGCGAGGCGCTTGCCGTACGTGGCGTGCTGCATGGCTGGTTTCCTTCGGGTGCGTGGACGGGACCGTCTGCTGCTCTGTGATCCTGCCGAGCCCCTCGGCCGCCGGGCGGCAGGACAGGGCCGAAGTCGCCCTTTCGGGGACGTCCCGCGCGGGGAAGGAGGCGGTGCCCGCCCTCACCCCCGTGAGAGGGCGGGCACCGCGGTCCGGGAGCGGTTCCTCTCGGAACCTCCCGATATAAGCGGAGCGTTCCGCTCGTGATCCAGAGTCATGGACCCGCCAACTTCGTTCAAGGGATGCCTGGCCCCTGTGGCACGGAGGTGACCATTCCGCAACGGTGTTCGGAGCCTGCAACGAGCAATTTCCGCGTTCGGGAGATTCCGGGGCTTATCCGACCGGTACTTGGGGTTCCGCATTGTCCGGTGGGGTGGCGATGGGACACTTGCCCGACCGCGGGGAGCGCGGTGGCGCTTGCCGGTGGACCGAACGCTCCCGTGCGCCCCCACTCCGGGAACTGACATCCTGGCCCCGCGCATCCCTCTGGGTAGTCCAGAACGGGGCCGCGCGAGGTCGGCGCGGGGACCGGTGCGAGGTCGACGAGGGGTCGGCGCGGGGGCAGGACAGGCACGTACGGGGGGAACAGGGGGAGCAGAATGCCTCGTTGGAAGGCGCTACCGGATGAGCTCGACCCGCAGGTCAAGGAGTTCGCCGGCCAGCTGCGCGGGCTCGTCGACCGCAGTGGTCTGAGCATCGCGGCGGTCTCGGACCGCACGGGCTACAGCAAGACGTCGTGGGAGCGCTATCTGAACGGGCGGCTGCTCGCCCCCAAGGGCGCGATCGTCGCGCTGGCCGAGGTGACGGGCACGCCGCCGGTGCACCTCATCACGCTGTGGGAACTCGCGGAACGGGCGTGGAGCCGGTCCGAGATGCGGCACGACATGACCATGCAGGCCATCCGCATCTCGCAGGCGCGGGCCGCGCTGGGGGAGTTGGGTGAGTCGGCCGAGCCGGGTGATTCGGGTGCTTCGGGTTATTCGGGTGCTTCGGGTACGGAGCGTGGTGGCGGCGCGGGGGGTACGGGGGGTGCGCGTCGGGCGCGTCATGGCTCGGGTGGCGGGCCCGCAACCGGTGTGGCCGGGCCGGCCGGAGTGTCGCCGGTCGCCGCTCCCGGTGTGTTCGGGGCGCCCGGTTCGGGCGGTCCGGCCGGTGCGGCTGCGGCTGCGGGTGCCGGTGCGGGTGCCGGTGCGGGCGTGGGTGCGGGCTCGTCCGGCGGGCGGCGGCGGAAGATGACGATGTTCCTCGCGGGTGTCGTCGGGGCGCTGGTCGTCATCGCTGCCGCGGTCTTCCTGACCGGGGTCGGCGGGGACGACGACAAGAAGGACGACGCCAAGCCGTCGGTCACGCCGTCCCGCAGTGACGCGAAGGTGCCGGCCGGGGGTGAGTGCGAGGGTGCGGAGTGCGCGGGCAAGGACCCCGAGAAGATGGGGTGCGGGGGTGACCTGGCGAAGACCGCCTCGCGGGCCACGGTCGGCAAGGCGGTCATCGAGGTGCGGTACAGCGCGGCGTGCGGGGCCGCTTGGGCGCGGATCACTCAGGGCGCGGTGGGGGACAAGGTGACGATCACGGGGTCCGGGAGCGGGGCCGGGGCGAAGCAGGACGGGACGGTCAACGCGGACTTCGACGCGTATACGCCTATGGTGGCCGCCTCTTCGGGGGGCGTGGCCAAGGCTTGCGCGGTGTTGGGGTCGGGGCAGTCGGGGTGTACGGGGTCCTAGCGGTGCGGGGCGTCGTTTGCGCCTTGGGTTCGGTTCTTGGGTGCGGGGCCGCGGGGGTATGTGCGTACTCGCCATCCACTGTTCGCCACGCCTCGCGGACAACATTGCTACAGCGCGCTCGGTGCTCCGTGCGCACATACCCCCACGTCCCCTCCCGTCTCGTACGCGGGTGTGGGCCGGTGGTCGCCTCTCGGCCGCTTCCGTTTCGTACGCGGGTGTCGGGCCGTGGTCGTCTCTCGGCACCTTCCGTCTCGTGCGCGGGTGTGGGGCGGTGGTCGCCTCTCGTCCCGGGTACGGGCCTGCCTGGGCGTGTGGGGCGGGGTGTTGGGGGCGTGGCAGAAAGTTTTTGTGGGTGTGCATACGTGGGGGATCGGCGGGCAGGCGGACCGTACCCCCACGGGAGTGGTCACACCCCCCCCGGCGGCCGCCACGTTCTCCCCCCTACGTGGCGGCCGCCCCCCCCTTCTCGGCTGTGGGCCGGGACACAGTGGCCCGGGGGTCAGGGGTGGCCGGGGCGCGATAGCCTGGCGGCGGATCTCTCTTGATGCCAAGAGATCGATCATCGAGAGGCGATCGAGCGGTGTCGGCGGGGATCCAGGAACCAGGGGATCCACGGACGACAGGGACCCCCACCGCCAGCTGTCTTACGGAGATCGCCATGACCCGCACTCCCGTGAATGTCACCGTCACCGGCGCGGCCGGCCAGATCGGCTACGCGCTGCTCTTCCGCATCGCCTCGGGCCACCTGCTCGGCGCGGACGTGCCGGTCAATCTGCGACTGCTCGAGATCACGCCCGCCCTGAAGGCCGCCGAGGGCACCGCCATGGAGCTCGACGACTGCGCCTTCCCGCTGCTGAACTCGATCGAGATCAGCGACGACCCGAACGTCGCCTTCGACGGCGCCAACGTCGCGCTGCTCGTCGGCGCCCGCCCCCGTACCAAGGGCATGGAGCGCGGTGACCTCCTGGAGGCCAACGGCGGCATCTTCAAGCCGCAGGGCAAGGCCATCAACGACCACGCCGCGGACGACATCAAGGTCCTGGTGGTCGGCAACCCCGCCAACACCAACGCGCTGATCGCCCAGGCCGCCGCCCCGGACGTACCGGCCGAGCGCTTCACCGCCATGACCCGGCTCGACCACAACCGCGCGCTGTCGCAGCTGGCGAAGAAGACCGGGTCGTCCGTCGCCGACATCAAGCGGCTCACCATCTGGGGCAACCACTCGGCCACCCAGTACCCGGACATCTTCCACGCGGAGATCGCCGGCAAGAACGCCGCCGACGTCGTGGGCGACCAGTCCTGGCTCGCCGACGAGTTCATCCCGACCGTCGCCAAGCGCGGTGCCGCGATCATCGAGGCCCGTGGCGCCTCGTCGGCCGCCTCGGCCGCCAACGCCGCCATCGACCACGTCCACACCTGGGTCAACGGCACCGCCGCCGGCGACTGGACCTCCATGGGCATCCCCTCGGACGGTTCGTACGGCGTGCCGGAGGGGCTCATCTCCTCCTTCCCGGTCACCACGAAGGACGGCGCGTACGAGATCGTCCAGGGCCTGGACATCAACGAGTTCTCGCGCACCCGCATCGACGCGTCCGTGCAGGAGCTCACCGAGGAGCGCGAGGCCGTCCGCGGTCTCGGCCTCATCTGAGCCGACGCGCAGGCACACATCTGAGAGACCGCCCTCCGGCAGCCGTCAAGGCTGCCGGAGGGCGCTCTTGTTGGCGTACGACACGGAGGGGCGAGTCTCGGAGAGCCCGGGACCGGGCGGTCATGACCGAGAGGGCCCGTCCTCGCCCGCCCGCAGCGCCGCCGCCTCCTTGGACAGCTGTACCGCCGACGCCAGGCTCAGGCCCGGCTCGGCCTGGCGCAGGGCCTTGACCGCGTGGACGGAGTCGGCGGGGCCCGTGTGCCCGGCGGCGGCGAGCCGGCGCAGGGCCCAGCGGCCGCGTATCTCGGAGTCCGGGACGGCGGCCGTGCGGGCGAGGAGCGCCGCCGCGCGCTCGAGGCCGGGGCGGTCCCTCTCGTCGGCTGTCGCGAGCGCCTCGCGCAGCTCGTCCGCGACCGCGTCCGTGTCGCGCAGGGCGATCACCATCAGTTCCCGCTTGGTGCCGAACATGTCTTCCGCTCCCTGTCCTCGTGGCTCTTGGCGCCGGGGCCATTGCTGTCGTACTCACGAATGTAGTACTTCTTATATATGAGCGAGCAAGTGCACAACAGGCTGGCGATGGTGCGCGCCGAGCGGAAGGTGTCGCGGCAGAGCCTGGCCGAGGCGGTCGGGGTCCACTACCAGACCATCGGCTACATCGAGCGGGGGCAGTACAACCCGAGCCTGGATCTGGCCCTGAAGATCGCCCGGTTCTTCGGGCTGCCCGTCGAGGCCCTGTTCTCCCTGGAGCCCTTTCGCCCGCTCACGGATCAGGTCTACGGGAGGAAGCAGTGATGAGGGCCGAAGAACAGCGTCCGCCGACCGACTACGACCGGCGGATGCACCGGTTGATGAACCGCCGCGAGGCGGCCGCCTTCCACGCCACCGCCGCCCGCAGGCGGGCCATGGTCACGGTCCACGTGGCGCTGACCGCGGTGGCCGTCACCCTCTGGCTGTGCTCGCTCGTCGGCGACGCACGCTGGGCGACGTTCTCCATGCTGGGGCTGCTGCTGCCGTGGTGCTTCGTCACCGGCGTCATCAACAGCTCGACCCGTGGCCTGCTCGATCTGCGGGTGCGCGCGCTGGACGAGCGCCAGCGCGCGGAGCGCAGCCGCGTCGCGGCCACGGCCCAGCGGGTGATGCTGTGGCTGCTTCTCGCGGTCACCGTCGCGGCGGGCACCGCCACCCTGAAGGGCGTGGACGTCGACGGATTCCTCTTCCCCGTCCTGTTCGCCGTCTTCGTCGTCCACTGGCTGATGCCGCTGTGGGTGGCCGGGCTCTCGGCCGAGGACGAGCCGGCGGACGAGGCCTTCGACGAGTTCGCCGGTGCCGCCGACGCACGGTGACCCGCGCCCTCGTTCCCGCACGCACCGTGACACAGCGCACTTTCGGCCACAGGATGTGCATGGTTTCTCCGCCGGAGGGCAGGTGCACCCGGCTACCGCGAGTGACAGGCGGGGCATATGACAGGAACGGAAGGCAAACGGGACGTGTCCGCACAAAAGACCATTCATGTGGGCGGAGAGTGGCTTGCGGCCGCCTCCGGCGCCACCCGCGAGATCCTCGACCCCGCGGACGCCAAGCCGTTCGCCGTGATCGCCGAGGGCTCCACGGAGGACGTGGACGCCGCCGTCGCAGCCGCCCGCACGGCCTTCGACGAGGGCCCCTGGCCGGGCACGCCCGTCGCCGAGCGCGCCGCGCTGCTGCGCCGGGTCGCCGACCTCCTCGTACGCGACCGCGAGAAGATCGGGCTCCTGGAGAGCCGCGACGCGGGCAAGACCGTCGAGGAGGGCCGCGTCGACGTCGACTGCGTCGCCGACGCCTTCCGGTACTTCGCCGACCTGGTGATCGGCGAGGGCGCGGGCCGGGTCGTCGACGCCGGCTCCGAGGACATCCACAGCGTCGTCGTGCACGAGCCCGTCGGCGTCTGCTCGATGATCACGCCCTGGAACTACCCGCTGCTCCAGGCCAGCTGGAAGATCGCGCCCGCGCTCGCCGCCGGCAACACCTTCGTCATCAAGCCCAGCGAGATCACGCCGCTGACGACCGTCGCGCTCATCGAGCTCCTCGTCGAGGCCGGGCTGCCCGCCGGTGTCGCCAACATCGTCACCGGCCCCGGCCACACCGTCGGCGCCCGGCTCTCCGACCACCCCGACGTCGACCTGGTCTCCTTCACCGGCGGCCTCGTCTCCGGCACCAAGGTCGCCCAGGCCGCCGCGCTCGGCGTGAAGAAGGTCGCCCTCGAACTCGGCGGCAAGAACCCCAACGTCGTCTTCGCCGACGCCTGCGCCACCGAAGAGGGCTTCGACACCGCCGTCGACCAGGCGCTCAACGCCGCCTTCATCCACAGCGGGCAGGTCTGCTCCGCCGGTGGCCGCCTCATCATCGAGGAGTCCGTCCGCGAGCGCTTCGTGGCCGAACTCGCCCGCAGGGCCCGCAAGATCAAGCTCGGCCGCGGCACCGAGGACGGCGTCGAGTGCGGCCCCCTCGTCTCGCAGCAGCAGCGCGAGAAGACCGAGATGTACGTGGCCTCCGCCCTGGAGGAGGGCGCGGTGCTCCGCTCCGGCGGCAAGCGCCCCGAGCCGAGCGACGTGCGGCCCGCCGAGGGCTACTTCTACGAGCCGACCGTGCTCGACCAGTGCCACCGCGAGATGCGGGTCGTGCGCGAAGAGGTCTTCGGCCCGGTGCTGAGCGTGGAGACCTTCCGTACCGAGGACGAGGCCGTCGCCCTCGCCAACGACACCGAGTACGGCCTCGCCGGCGCCGTGTGGACCAGCGACCAGGGCCGCGCCGCCCGGATGGCCCGCCGGATGCGCCACGGCACCATCTGGATCAACGACTTCCACCCCTACCTGCCGCAGGCGGAGTGGGGCGGCTTCGGCAAGAGCGGTGTCGGGCGCGAGCTCGGGCCCGCGGGTCTCGCCGAGTACCGCGAGTCCAAGCACATCTACCAGAACCTGGCGCCGCAGCCGGTGCGCTGGTTCGCGGGCTGACACAGCCGGCACTCACGAAGGACGCGCGGGGCGGGAAGTCCGCCCCGCGCGCAACACGTTCAAGCGCCCCCCGCTCATTACGCGCAAGCACCTTGGCACGACCTCGCAGGAAGAGGAGCACGTACGCATGTCTGACCAGACCGAGTTCGACTACGTCATCGTCGGCGGCGGCACCGCAGGATCGGTGATCGCGTCCCGTCTCACCGAGAACCCCGACGTCACCGTCGCCGTCATCGAGGGCGGCCCCAGCGACATCGGCCGAGAGGACGTCCTCACGCTGCGCAAGTGGCTCGGCCTGCTCGGCGGCGAGCTGGACTACGAGTACACGACCACCGAGCAGCCGCGCGGCAACTCGCACATCCTGCACAGCCGCGCCAAGGTCCTCGGCGGCTGCTCGTCGCACAACACCCTCATCTCCTTCAAGCCGCTGCCGTCCGACTGGGACGAGTGGGAGGCGGCCGGCGCCACCGGCTGGAACGCCAAGGCGATGGACCCCTACTTCGGCAAGCTGCGCAACAACATCGTGCGCGTCGCCAAGAAGGACCAGAACCAGATCGCCACCGACTGGGTCGAGGCGACGAAGACCGCACTGGGCGTCCCCGAGGTCATCGGCTTCAACGACAAGCCCTTCGACGAGGGCGTCGGCTTCTTCGACCTCTCGTACCACCCGGAGAACAACAAGCGCTCCTCCGCCTCGGTCGCCTATCTGCACCCCCACATGGAGGCCGGCGACCGCCCGAACCTCCACCTCTTCCTGGAGACCTGGGCCACCAAGCTGGAGCTGGACGGCAAGACCGCCCGCGGGGTGCACATCCGCACCAAGGACGGCGTCGAGAAGCTGTTCACCGCCCGCCGCGAGGTCCTCGTCTGCGCCGGCGCCGTCGACACGCCGCGGCTGCTCATGCACTCCGGCATCGGCCCGAAGAAGGACCTCGAAGCCCTCGGCATCCCGGTCGTCCACGACCTGCCGGGCGTCGGCGAGAACCTCATCGACCACCCCGAGTCGGTCATCGTCTGGGAGACCAACGGGCCGATCCCCGGCAACTCCGCGATGGACTCCGACGCCGGCCTGTTCGTGAAGCGGGACCCGGACCACAAGGGCCCGGACCTGATGTTCCACTTCTACCAGATTCCGTTCACGGACAACCCGGAGCGCCTCGGCTACGAGCGCCCCGAGCACGGCGTCTCGATGACCCCGAACATCCCCAAGTCCCGCTCCCGCGGCCGCCTCTACCTGACGTCGGCGGACCCCGAGGTGAAGCCCGCCCTGGACTTCAAGTACTTCGAGGACGAGGGCGACTACGACGGGCAGACCCTCGTCGACGGCATCAAGCTGGCCCGCCAGGTCGCCGAGGCCGAGCCGTTCAGGAAGTGGCTCAAGCGCGAGGTCTTCCCCGGTCCCGACGTCACCGACGACGCCGAGATCAGCGAACTCGTCCGCAAGGCCGCACACACCGTCTACCACCCGGCCGGCACCTGCCGAATGGGCGCTTCCACTGATGAACTCGCCGTGGTCGACCCGGAGTTGAAGATCCGCGGCCTGGCAGGAATCCGTATCGCGGACGCATCCGTCTTCCCGACGATGCCCGCCGTGAACCCGATGATCGGAGTACTCATGGTCGGGGAGAAATGTGCCGAGATCCTTGGTGGTGACGGCCGATGAGCGAGGCCACCGTGACCAGCACGGACAAGACGACCGAAGCGAGCGGGGCGGCCGACGGGCCCGTCTTCGCCGTCCGCAACCTCTGGAAGGTCTTCGGACCCGGCGCCGAGCGAATACCCGGCAACACCGAGGTGCACGACCTCGGCCCCGCCGAACTGCGCGAGCGCACCGGCTGCACCGCCGCCGTGCGCGACGTCTCCTTCGACGTCAGGAAGGGTGAGGTCTTCGTCGTCATGGGCCTGTCGGGCTCCGGCAAGTCCACCCTCGTGCGCTGCCTCACCCGGCTCATCGAGCCCACCTCCGGCAGCCTCGCCATCGACGGCGAGGACGTCCTCGCCATGGACAAGGCCCGCCTGCGCGAACTGCGCCGCCACCGCGCCGCCATGGTCTTCCAGCACTTCGGCCTGCTGCCGCACCGCTCGGTCCTCGACAACGTCGCGTACGGCCTGGAGATCCAGGGCGTCGCCAAGGCCGAGCGCCGCGCCAAGGCCCTCGACGTCGTCAAGAAGGTCGGCCTCGAAGGGCTCGAACAGCGCAAGCCCGGCCAGCTCTCCGGCGGCCAGCAGCAGCGCGTCGGCCTCGCCCGCGCCCTCGCCGTCGACCCCGAGGTCCTCCTCTTCGACGAGCCGTTCAGTGCCCTCGACCCGCTGATCCGCCGTGACATGCAGGAAGAGATCTGCCGCCTGCACGACGAAGAGGGCCGCACGATGGTCTTCATCACCCACGACCTCAGCGAGGCCCTCCGGGTCGGCGACCGCATCGCCCTGATGCGCGACGGCCGCGTCGTCCAGCTCGGCACCCCCGAGGAGATCGTCGGCTCCCCGGCCGACGACTACGTCCGCGACTTCGTCCGCGACGTGGTGCGCGCCGACGTGATGACCGTACGCAGCGCCATGCGCCCCGCCGACGGCGACGAGGAGACCCGCGGCGCCGCCCTCGCACCCGACGCCAAGGTCTCCGAGGCCATCGAGGCCGTCGCCCGCACCGGCTTCCCGGTGCGCGTGATGGACGGCAAGCGCTGCCTGGGCGTGGTGGACCACGCCGGGCTGCTCGCCGTGGTCGCGGGGACCTCGGCCCCCGCGCCGGACACGGCCCCCGGCCCGGGCGAGGTGGTCGTCTGATGGCCACCGCCACCGCCTCGGGACCCGTACGAGATACGGGAATCGGCGCGCTCCTGCGCCACCGCGCCGTCGGCAAGCTCCTGCTGCTCGCCGTCGCTGCGGCCGTCATCGTGCCGATCGTCAACGCCAAGTGGGCCTCCGGCGCCTGGCCCGACGCGCTCACCGTCGACCTGACCGGGCCGCTCGGCAGGACCACCGACTGGATCATCGACAACCGCGACAGCCACCCGCTGTTCATCTACTTCCTCGGGCACGTCAGCAACGCCATCGTGCTCTCCGTGCGCGGCGTCTACCTCGTGCTCCTCGCGGCCGGCTGGGCCGGCGTGACCATCGGCGCCGGGCTCGTCGCCTGGCGGGTGGCGGGCGTCAAGCTCGCCGTCATGGCCTCCGCCGCGTTCGCCGTGTGCGGTCTGCTCGGCATGTGGGTGCCGACCATGCAGACGCTCGCGCTGATGATCGTCGCCGTCCTCGTCTCGGTCGTGATCGGGCTGCTGCTCGGCCTCGCCGGCGGCCTCAACGACCGGATCTTCCGGATCCTGCGGCCGGTCCTCGACACCATGCAGGTGCTGCCCGCGTACGCGTACCTGCTGCCGTTCGCGCTCGTCTTCGGCATGGGCGTGCCGGCTGCCATCATCGCCACCGTCGTCTACGCCGCCCCGCCGATGGCCCGGCTCACCGCGCTCGGCCTGCGCGGCGCCGACGGCGGCGTGATGGAGGCGGTGACCTCGCTCGGCGCGACCGGCAGGCAGCGGCTGTTCTCCGCGCGCTTCCCGCTCGCCGCCAAGCAGCTCCTGCTCGGCCTCAACCAGACGATCATGATGGCGCTGTCCATGGCCGTCATCGCCTCGGTGATCGGCGCCGGCGGCCTCGGCGACCGCGTCTACCAGGCGCTCTCCACCGTCGACGTCGGCCAGGCGCTCGCCGCCGGCATCCCGATCGTGCTGCTCGCCGTGGTCCTCGACCGGGTCACCGGCGCCGCCGGCGAACACGCCGGGGCCGGCGCCGAGGACACCTCCGCGCTGCGCGGCTGGCGCGGCTGGTCCGTCGCCGCCGCGGGCACCGTCGTCGTCGCGCTCGCCGCGCGCTTCGCGGACCGCGTGGACTGGCCGACCGGCTGGGTCGTCAACATCGCCCCCTCGGTGAACACCGCCAAGGAGTGGATGGTCGACCACATCTACACCGGCGTGCCCGTCGTCGGCGGCACCGCCGACTGGGCCTCGCACTTCACCACCTGGGTCCTCAACCCGGTCAGGGACGGCCTGCAGGGCCTGCCCTGGTGGTCGGTCCTCCTCGTGGTCGCCGCGCTCGCCTGGCTGATCGGCACCTGGCAGACCGCGCTCACCGCCGTCGCCGCGATGGCCGCGATCGGCGTGCTCGGCGTCTGGGACAAGTCCCTCGACACCCTCGCCCAGGTCCTCGCCGGCGTCGCCGTGACGCTGGTCCTCGGCTTCGCGACCGGCATCGCGGCCGCCCGCAGCGGGCGCTTCGAACGCCTGCTCAGGCCGGTGCTCGACGTCTTCCAGACGATGCCGCAGTTCGTCTACCTGATCCCGGTCGTCGCCCTCTTCGGCATCGGCCGCGCCCCCGCGGTCGCCGCGGCGGTCGTCTACGCGCTGCCCGCCGTCGTCCGCATCACCACACAGGGCCTGAACCAGGTCGACGCCGCCGCGATGGAGTCCTCGCGCTCGCTCGGCGCCTCCAGCTGGCAGCAGCTGCGCAAGGTCCAGCTGCCGCTGGCCCGCCCCGCGCTCATGCTCGCCCTCAACCAGGGCGTCGTCCTGGTCCTCGCCGTCGTCGTCATCGGCGGCCTGGTCGGCGGTGGCGCGCTCGGCTACGACGTCGTGTTCGGCATCGCCCAGGGCGACCTGGCGACCGGCCTGGTGGCCGGTGCCGCGATCGTCTGCCTCGGCCTGATGCTCGACCGCGTCACGCAGCCCACGGAACGCCGGCCCCGCCGCGCGAAGAAGGGAGCCTGACATGCGCGTTCGTACGCGTGTCCTGAGCGCCGTCACGGCCGGCGGCGCGCTGCTCGCGCTCTCCGGCTGCGGCGCCGCCGACATGAGCAAGCAGGCGTCTCCGTACGCGAACGCCGAGGGCGCCAAGACGGTGACCCTCTCCGTCCAGTCCTGGGTCGGCGCGCAGGCGGACGTCGCCGTCGCCGAGTACCTGCTCAAGAACGAGCTGGGCTACCGCGTCGACAAGGTCCAGATCGACGAGGTGCCCGCCTGGGACGCCCTCAGCCAGGGCCGCGTCGATGCGATCATGGAGGACTGGGGCCACCCGGACCAGGAGCAGCGGTACGTCAAGGAGAAGAAGACGATCGTCCCCGGCGGCGACGTCGGCGTGACCGGGCACATCGGCTGGTACGTCCCGACGTACTTCGCCAAGAAGCACCCGGACGTCACCAACTGGAAGAACCTCAACAAGTACGCGAAGCAGCTGCGGACGTCCGAGAGCGGCGACAAGGGCCAGCTCATGGACGGTTCCCCGTCGTACGTGACGAACGACAAGGCCCTGGTGCAGAACCTGGGCCTGGACTACCAGGTCGTCTTCGCGGGCTCCGAGGCGGCGCAGATCACCCAGATCGAGCAGTTCGCCAAGCAGCAAAAGCCGTTCCTCACCTACTGGTACAAGCCGCAGTGGCTGTTCGAGAAGGTGCCGATGACGGAGGTGAAGCTGCCGAAGTACAAGGAGGGCTGCGACGCCGACCCCGCCAAGATCAAGTGTGCCTACCCGCACACGCCGCTGCAGAAGTACTTCAACGCGGACTTCGCGAAGAACGGCGGCGACGCCGCGAAGTTCCTGAAGAACTTCAAGTGGTCGGAGGAGGACCAGAACGAGGTCTCCCTGATGATCGCGGACAAGAAGATGTCGCCGGACGACGCGGCGAAGAAGTGGATCGACGAGCACAGGTCGAGGTGGAAGGGGTGGCTGCCCAAGTAGGCGGCTTTCCCTGGCCGGGTGCCGGGTGCCGGGTGCCGGGTGCTCCGGTAAAGCGGGCACCCGGCACCTCCACGCCTACCTCAGCTGATCGGAGATGTCCCGCAGGGCCGCCATGGCCCGGTGCAGCAGCCCGGGACCGAACGTGATCCGCGTGGCACCGAGCTCCCCGAGCTCCCGCGGCGAGGGCCCGTCCGGCAGCGCCACCACGTTGATCGGCCCCTCGATCCCCGCCCGCAGCGCAGGGATCGCCTCGGCCGGGGCGAGGATCGGGTACACACAGTCCGCGCCCGCGGCCACGTACAGGCGGGCCCGCTCGACGGCCGCCGCCGGATCGGTGACGCCCCTGACGAACGTGTCCACCCGGGCGTTGACGAAGAGCCGGTCACCCGCCGCCTCCCGCACCTCCGCGAGGAACGCGGCCTGTTCGGCGGGGTCCTTGAGGGTCCCCGCCGGGCCGTGGCCGCCCACGGAGTCCTCCAGGTTGCAGCCGACCGCGCCCGTCTCCAGGAGCCGCTCCACCAGCTCCTTCGGGGCGATGCCGTAACCCGCCTCGATGTCCGCGGTCACGGGCACGGAGACCGACCGCACGATCCGCGTGATCGCCGCGAACATCTCCTCCGGCGGCACCTGCCCGTCCTCGTACCCGAGGGAGAGCGCGATGCCGGCGCTGGGCGTGGCGAGCGCCTCGTACCCCTTCTCCTCGAACACCCGGGCGCTCGCGGCGTCCCACGGGCCCGGCAGGACCAGCGGCCCGTCGGCCGCCGACCGCTGGTGCAGGGCGCGCAGTGTGTCGACGTGGTTCACCATGCCGGGCCTCCGGGTGCGATGCGGCGGCTGACCATCAGCCGGTTCCAGCTGTTGATGACGGCGATCACCCCGAGGAGATGGGCGAGCCGCCCCTCGTCGAAGTGTGCGGCCGCCCGCGCGTAGACGTCGTCGGGCACGAACTCCTCGGTGAGCACGGTGACCGCCTCCGTCAGCGCCAGAGCGGCGCGCTCCCGCTCACTGTAGAGCTCGCCCGCCTCTTCCCAGGCGTTGAGGAGGGCGATGCGCTTGGGGTTCTCGCCGTTCTTCAGGGCGACGTCCACGTGCATGTCGAGGCAGAACGCGCAGGCGTTGATCTGTGAGGCCCGCATCATCACGAGTTCGGCGAGCACGGGATCGCCGAGCCCCTTCTTGGCGGCGGCGCTGAGGGCGCTCATCGCGGCGACGACGTCCTGGTCCAACCGCGTGGTGCGTACGTTCACTTGGCGCTCTCCGCCTTGTAGTGACCCGGCACCTGTCGGGTGCTGACGCCGAAGCGGTTCCACGCGTTGATGACGGTGATCGCGGCGATGAGCTGGGTCAGCTCCGCCTCGTCGAAGTGCGCTGCGGCCCTCGCGTACACCTCGTCCGGCACGAAGCCGTCGGTGAGCACGGTGATCGCCTCGGTCAGCTCGATCGCGGCGACCTCCTTGGCCGTGTAGAAGTGCTGCGACTCCTCCCAGGCGCTGAGCTGGATGATGCGCTCGACGCTCTCGCCCGCGGCGAGGGCGTCCTTGGTGTGCATGTCGAGGCAGAGCGCGCACCGGTTGAGCTGCGAGGCGCGGATCTTGACGAGCTCGCCGATCACCGGGTCGAGTCCCTTACGGGCGGCCGCGTCGAGCTTGATCATGGCCTTGAACACCTCGGGCGCGTGCCGGCTCCAGTCGAGGCGGGCGGTGTGCTCGTGGACGTGGGCGCTGGTGGTGTGGGCGCCGGTGGTGTCGGCCTGGCCGGCCGGGTTGCTGGTCTGTTCGGTGGTGGTCGGGTTCGTCGTCATGCTTCGACCCTACGGAAGGGGTAGCCCACGGGTATGGTCCATTTCCATGGGAGAAACGTGGGCCACTTCTGCGGACGTCGGCGGGAGTGGGGACGCCGATACGGGCGGCACGGGCGGCACCGGAGGCGGTGTCCTGGGCGTCGACCTCCACCTGGAGACGGGCGGCGGCGCGTCCCGGCACGGGGTCCGCAAGGGCCTGACGGACGCGCTGCGGGAGGCGGTGCGTGGCGGCCGCCTGGCCCCCGGCACCCGGCTGCCGTCCTCCCGCTCCCTCGCCGCGGACCTGGGCGTCGCCCGCAACACGGTGGCGGACGCGTACGCCGACCTGGTCGCCGAGGGCTGGCTCACGGCGCGCCAGGGCTCGGGCACCCGGGTGGTCGAGCGCGCGATCGCCCCGCCGGCGCGGCCCGCGCGGCCCCGCAGGACGGGTGGGGCGCCGATGTACGACCTGGGTCCCGGCACGCCGGATCTCTCCACGTTCCCGCGCGCGGAGTGGCTCAAGGCGGTCCGCCGCGCGCTGGCCACGGCGCCGGCCGACGCACTCGGTTTCGCGGATCCGCGGGGGCGCGTCGAACTGCGCGCCGCCCTCGCCGACTACCTGGCGCGGGCCCGCGGCGTGCGCGCCGACCCGGACCGCATGATCATCACCGCGGGCTTCGTCCACGCCCTGTCGATCCTCGGCCGGGTCCTGAAGGCGCGCGGGCTGCCCGAGGTGGCCGTGGAGGCGTACGGCCTGGACCTCTACTGGAACCAGTTGCACCGGGCGGGCCTGCGCACGGTTCCGCTCGGCTTCGACGAGCGGGGCACGGACGTGGCGGGACTGGGCGTGGCGGGACCGGGCGTCGACGACGGCAGGCGTCGCGGGCCGGCGAAGGCGGTGCTGCTCACCCCGGCGCACCAGTTCCCGATGGGCGTGCCGCTCCACCCCGACCGGCGGGCGGCCGTCGTCGACTGGGCGCGGCGCGAGGGCGGGGTGATCCTGGAGGACGACTACGACGGGGAGTTCCGCTACGACCGCCAGCCCGTCGGCGCGCTCCAGGGCCTGGACCCCGAACGCGTCGTGTACTGCGGCACGGCCAGCAAGTCCCTCGCGCCCGGCCTGCGGCTCGGCTGGATGGTGCTGCCGTCGGGCCTGTGGGACGAGGTGCTCGCCGAGAAGGAGGCGGGGGGCGCGTCGTGCGGTGCGGTGGAGCAGTTGGCGCTGGCGGAGTTCATCACGTCCGGCGCGTACGACCGTCATGTGCGCGCCGCCCGCCTCCGCTACCGGCGCCGCCGCGACCAACTGGTGGCGGCGCTGGCGGCGCGGGCGCCGGAGGTGCGGGCCACGGGCATCGCGGCGGGCCTGCACGCGGTGCTCGAACTCCCGCCGGGCACCGAACGGTCGGTGGTCCAGGCGGCAGGCCGCCAACACCTGTCGCTCCACGGCCTGACGTCCTACCGCCACCCCCAGTCGGGCCTGCCGGGGGGCGGGGACGCGCTGGTGGTGGGCTACGGGACACCGGCGGAGCATGCGTGGGCGGGGGCGTTGGAGGCGTTGTGCCGGGTGCTGCCGGGGTGAGGGCGCTTGCGCGTGCAGCGGGGCTTCGCTCTGTGCGGTGGTGCGGGGAATTTCACGGGCGGCGGGCTGAGGGAAATCCAGCCCCTCCGGCGTTTGAGGAGCGGGGTCGGGGGCGGAGCCCCGTGGCGTGGGGCGGAGGGGCTCGCGGTTGAGGCGGGCTCTGGGGTTCCGCGTGTACGGTGCGCAAGTTCAGCCTCTCCGGCGCCGGTGAGGAATATCAGCCCCTCCGGCGTTTGAGGAGCGGGGTCCGGGGCGGAGCCCCTAGGCGTGCGGCGAAGGGGGTCCGCGTGCCGTGGAGTCCGGAGCCCCGGCTCGGGCGGTGACGGAAATTCAGCCCCTCCGGCGTTTGAGGAGCGGGGTCCGGGGCGGAGCCCCGAGGCGTGCGGCAAAGGGAACCCGCAGCTGACCCCACCGAGCTCAACCGGTGACCGCCCCCACACCGTCCCCAGACTCAGGCTCACCGAACCGTGCCAACGCCAACGCCCCCACCACCGCCACCGCGAAGCCCAGCACGGCGAGCCACTCCAGCCCCTCGCGCGTACGGTCGCCCAGCCACACCACACCCACCAGCGCGGGACCGATCGTCTCGCCGATCACCAGGCCCGCCGTGGCCGTCGTCACCGAGCCCCGCTGCAACGCCGACGTGAGCAGCAGGAACGCCGCACCCCCACCCACAAGCAGCGCGTACGTCGCCGGATTGGTGAACAGCGCGCCCGGCGCCATGTCGTCGATGAGGCGTACGGTTACCTCCACCACTCCGAAACCGCACCCCGCCCCCAGGCCGAGCGCCAGCGCCCGCCCCCGTCCGGGCAGCCGCCCGGCCACCGCGCCGAGCAGCAGGACGGCGAAGGCGATGCCCAGCATCACGTACCGCAGGGTCGTCGAACCGGCGCGCTCGCCCTCGTCACCGGAGGCGAGCCCGAGCATCGCGAGCCCCGCGCAGACGACGGCCACGGCACCCCACTCCACGCCGCTGAGCCGTACCCGCAGCAGCCGGGCCGCCACCACCGCCGTGACGGCGAGGCTCGCGGCGAGCGCCGCGCCCACCGCGTAGATGGGGATGGTCCGCAACGCCACGATCTGCAGCAGGAATCCGAGCCCGTCGAGGCCGAGCCCCACGAGGTAGCGCCACTGGCGCAGGGCGCGCAGCAGCAGCGCCGCGTCGACACCGGAGCCGGTGCCGGGCGCGGTGGCCCGCGTACCGACCGCCTGAAAGACCGAGGCCGTGCCGAAGCAGACCGCTGAACCGAGAGCGCAAATCATCCCAAGAGACACGAAGTGACTGTAGAGGACGCGGAGTAGGCGCGATTCGCGGGGGAACCAGGGGGGAGGCGGCTGGCCCGGACGGCCGAGCCTTACCTACGCTGATCGCGCACGCGGCGAACACGGCCCGGCAACGCCCGGCGAAACCGGACGGGCAAAACTGGACAACGGGGGAGCGGAAACACCATGGCACAGAAGCAACCACGACGGCTGCGGTCGAGCACGGTCGTGCTCGGCAGCATGGGCGTCCTCGCGGCGGCCCTGACCTCCTGCGGCTCGGACCCCGACCGCCGGTGCGTGGACCGCGACAGCTACGACTACACCAAGGGCTACCGCGTCGTCAGCGACAGCAAGTGCAAGTCCGGCGCCTCGGGTTCGTCCGGCGCGTCCTCCGGCAAGTCCCGCAAGGGTTCCCACGGCACCGGAACCGGAACCGGAACCGGCAAATCGTCGGGCCGCGCCGACGCCGCCTGGTACTACGACGCCGACGTCGACGGGCGCTACGCGGACGACGGCACCTTCAGCCGCAGCGAGGCCGTCGACCGGGACGGCTTCGGCTGCTCGGGCAGCGGCAGCGGCGGCGGCTGAGCGGCCGGCCCGACCCGGACACGACACACACGCCATGGAACGCCACACCATAGACCCGCGCCCCGGCTGGCAGCAGACCGTCGAGGACCAGGGGCTCATCTACCCCCTCACGCGCTACCCCGACGACACCCTGCGCCCCTACTGGGACGAGAGCGCCTACTACGTCTTCTCGCTCCCCGAGGTGGAGGCCCTGGAGGAGGTCGTCGAGGAGCTGCACGCGATGTGCCTGGCCGCCGCCGCGCACCTCGTCGAGCACGACCGCCTCGCCGACCTCGGCATCACCGACCCGCGGGTGGCCGACGCCGTCACCGAGGCCTGGCACCGCCGGGCCGAACTCCCGTCCCTGTACGGCCGTTTCGACCTGCGGTACGACGGCACGGGCCCGGCGAAGATGCTGGAGTACAACGCCGACACCCCCACCTCCCTCGTCGAGGCCGCGAGCCCGCAGTGGTTCTGGATGGAGGAGCGCTTCCCCGGCGCCGACCAGTGGAACTCCCTGCACGAGCGCCTCGTCGACGCCTGGAGGAAGCAGGCCGAGCTCCTGCCGCCCGGCGGCCCGCTGTACTTCGCGCACTCCGCGGCCGACGAGCTCGGCGAGGACCTGATGACGGTCGCGTACCTGCGGGAGACGGCCGAACAGGCGGGCCTCGCCGCGGAGTCGATCTCCATGGAGGACATCGGCTGGGACCGGCTCTCGCGCCGGTTCGTCGACAAGAAGCTCCGCTTCATGCGCAGTTGCTTCAAGCTCTACCCGTGGGAGTGGCTGACCACCGACCGCTTCGCCCCGCACGTCCTGGAGACCCTCGACAACGGCGGCGGCACCGGCTCGACCCTGTGGATCGAGCCCGCCTGGAAGATGCTGCTCTCCAACAAGGCGCTGCTCGCCGTGTTGTGGGAGCTGTATCCGGGCCACCCGAACCTCCTCCCCGCCTACCTGGACGGCCCCCGCGAGCTGGCCCGGGAACGCGGATACGTCGCCAAGCCGCTGCTCGGCCGCGAGGGCGCCGGAGTGACCGTGCACGAGCGGAAAACCGAGCCGCCCGCCCCCCGCCAAGAGGCGTGCTGCTACCAGGAGCTGGCCCCGCTCCCGGACTTCGACGGCAACCGGGTCGTGCTCGGCGCGTGGGTCGTCGAGGACGAGGCGGCCGGCCTCGGCATCCGGGAGTCGTCCGGCCTGATCACCGACGAGTACGCGCGGTTCGTACCGCACGTGATCCTGTGAGGCCGCACGACTCCCCGTACGGGCAACGACCCGGTCCCGGCGGAAACCCCTAGCTCAGCACGGCCCGCAACTGGTCCAGGCCCCAGTCCAGGTCCTCCTTGCTGATCACCAGCGGGGGAGCGATGCGGATCGTCGACCCGTGCGTGTCCTTGACGAGCACCCCCCGGTCCATCAGCTTCTGGGAGATCTCCCGTCCCGTGCCGTACGACGGCGCGATGTCGACGCCCGCCCACAGCCCGCGCCCCCGCACCTGCGTCACCTTGCCCGTACCGGTCAGCAGGCCCAGCTCCGCGTGCAGGTGCTCGCCCAGCTCCGTGGCCCGCTGCTGGAACTCGCCCGTCTCCAGCATGGCGACCACCTCGAGGCCCACCGCACAGGCGAGCGGATTGCCGCCGAACGTCGACCCGTGCTCGCCCGGCCTGAACACCCCGAGCACATCCGAGTCGGCGACCACCGCCGACACCGGCACCACGCCGCCCCCGAGCGCCTTGCCCAGCAGGTACACGTCCGGCACCACGCCCTCGTGCTCGCACGCGAACGTCCGCCCCGTCCTGCCGAGGCCGGACT
This sequence comes from Streptomyces sp. NPDC041713, assembly GCF_055591085.1. Classification (NCBI taxonomy): domain Bacteria; kingdom Bacillati; phylum Actinomycetota; class Actinomycetes; order Kitasatosporales; family Streptomycetaceae; genus Streptomyces; species Streptomyces sp. NPDC041713. Next base: position 638,184 of record NZ_JBVIZY010000002.1, on the reverse strand, counting down.
GGATCTCGTCCGCGATGAACAGGACCCGGCGCTCCCGCGTCAGCTCCCTGACCGCCGGCAGATAGCCGGGCGGCGGGACCAGGACCCCGGCCTCGCCCTGGATCGGCTCCAGGAGCACGGCCACGGTGTCGTCGGTGACGGCGGCCCGCAGCGCCTCCAGATCGCCGTACGGCACGATGTCGAAGCCCGGCGTGTACGGTCCGTAGTCGGCCCGCGCCTCCTCGTCCGTGGAGAAGCTGACGATGGTCGTCGTCCGGCCGTGGAAGTTGTCCGCCGCGACCACGATCCTCGCCTGCCCGTCCGGCACGCCCTTGACCCGGTAGCCCCATTTCCGCGCGGTCTTCACGGCCGTCTCGACGGCCTCCGCGCCGGTGTTCATGGGCAGCACCATCTCCTTGCCGCACAGCGCGGCCAGGCGCGTACAGAACTCCGCGAACCGGTCGTGGTGGAAGGCACGCGACGTCAGCGTCACCCGGTCCAGCTGCGCCTTCGCGGCGTCGACGAGGCGGCGGTTGCCGTGCCCGAAATTGAGGGCCGAGTACCCGGCGAGCATGTCGAGGTAGCGGCGCCCCTCCACGTCGGTCATCCACGCGCCCTCGGCCGAGGCGACCACGACGGGCAGCGGATGGTAGTTGTGCGCGCTGTGCGCCTCGGCCGAGGCGATGAGCTGCTCGCTGGCCGTCCGGGAACTGTTCGTAGCGGAAGATGACGTACTCGACACGGCGGAAGATGACGTACTCGACACGGGGTCTCCGTTCGTCCTGCGGCTGGGGGCGGGTGTGGCGCCCATTCCTATCGTCGCTCGCATCGCGGACGAAGAAACCTGCCGAACCGGCGTGCCCGCCGGGGCGCCCCCGACAGCACGGTGACTGGCGCACGGGCCGGCGCCCGGGGAACGGACCCCGATCCCGCTCTGTTCGACTCCGTTCGGTTCTCACTCGTCACACACCTGTTTCCGAGCTATGAGAGTCACCTGAGAGAATGGACACCATGGCCTCTGAACGACCTCGTGTGCTCTCCGGAATCCAGCCCACCGCCGGCTCGTTCCACCTCGGCAATTACCTCGGCGCGGTCCGCCAGTGGGTGGCGCTGCAGGAGTCCCACGACGCCTTCTACATGGTGGTGGACCTGCACGCGATCACGCTGCCGCAGGACCCCGCCGACCTGCGCGCCAACACCAGGCTCGCCGCCGCGCAGCTGCTCGCCGCCGGCCTCGACCCGGAGCGCTGCACGCTCTTCGTCCAGAGCCACGTCCCCGAGCACGCCCAGCTCGCCTGGGTGATGAACTGCCTCACCGGTTTCGGCGAGGCCTCGCGCATGACGCAGTTCAAGGACAAGTCCGCCAAGCAGGGCGCCGACCGCGCCTCCGTCGGCCTCTTCACGTACCCGGTCCTGCAGGTCGCCGACATCCTGCTGTACCAGGCCCACGAGGTCCCGGTCGGCGAGGACCAGCGTCAGCACATCGAGCTCACCCGTGACCTCGCCGAGCGTTTCAACGGCCGCTTCGGGGAGACCTTCACCGTGCCGTCGGCGTACATCCTCAAGGAGACGGCGAAGATCTACGACCTCCAGGACCCGTCGATCAAGATGAGCAAGTCGGCGTCCACGCCGAAGGGCCTCATCAACCTCCTCGACGAGCCCAAGGCCACCGCCAAGAAGGTCAAGAGCGCCGTCACCGACACCGACACCGTGATCCGCTACGACGTGGCCGAGAAGCCGGGTGTGAGCAACCTCCTGAGCATCTACTCCACGCTCACCGGAACCGGTATCGCGGAACTGGAGCAGAAGTACACCGGCAAGGGCTACGGTGCGCTGAAGACCGACCTCGCCGAGGTCATGGTCGAGTTCGTGACTCCCTTCCGGGACCGCACCCAGCAGTACCTGGACGACCCGGAGACGCTCGACTCGATCCTGGCCAAGGGGGCGGAGAAGGCCCGCGCCGTCGCCGCCGAGACCCTCGCCCAGGCGTACGACAAGGTGGGCTTCCTGCCCGCCAAGCACTGACCCGACGGACCGGACGAGCACACCGGCACCGCGCTGCCCACCGGGCAGCATCCCCTGCCCATGGACACGACGACAGGAGTACGACGTGGGGACCGTAACGATCGGCGTCTCGATCGCGGTCCCGGAGCCCCACGGCAGCCTGCTCCAGGAGCGGCGCGCGGGCTTCGGGGACCCCGCGGCGCACGGCATCCCCACGCACGTCACCCTGCTGCCGCCGACCGAGGTGGAGGCGTCCGCGCTGCCCGCGGTCGAGGCGCATCTGCTCTCGGTCGCCGCGGCCGGGCGCCCCTTCCCGATGCGCCTGTCCGGAACGGGCACCTTCCGCCCGCTGTCCCCCGTGGTCTACGTCCAGGTGGTGGAGGGCGGCTCGGCCTGCTCCTGGCTCCAGGAGCGGGTCCGGGACGCGTCGGGGCCGATCCAGCGCGAACTGCAGTTCCCGTACCACCCGCATGTGACGGTGGCGCACGGCATCTCCGAAGAGGCCATGGACCGCGCGTACGAGGAGCTCTCGGAGTACGGGGCCGCGTGGCCGTGCACCGGCTTCGCCCTCTACGAGCAGGGCTCCGACGGGGTCTGGCGCAAGCTGCGGGACTTCGCCTTCGGCGGCTGCGTGGTGCCCCCGCAGGCGTCGGCCCCGGCGGCACGGGGCTCGCTGCCCGCCTGCTGACCGGGGCCGGTGGAAGGTGGCTTGCCCTACAGCGGCAGCCGCCGGAAGACCGGCCGGGGCACGTGCCGCAGCGCCGACATCACCAGCCGGAGCGCCCCCGGCACCCACACCGTCTCCGAGCGCCGCCGCAGGCCCGTCTCGATGGCCTCGGCGACCGCGTCCGGCGTGGTCGCCATGGGGGCCTCCTCCAGGCCCGCCGTCATCTTCGAGCGCACGAACCCGGGGCGGACGACCATCACGTGCACCCCGGTGCCGTGCAGGGCGTCGCCGAGGCCCTGGGCGAACGCGTCGAGGCCCGCCTTGCTGGAGCCGTAGATGAAGTTGGAGCGGCGCGCGCGCTCGCCCGCCACGGAGGAGAGCACCACCAGGGAGCCGTGGCCCTGGGACTGCAGCGCCCGCGCGCAGACCAGGCCCGCCGAGATCGCGCCCGTGTAGTTGGTCTGGGCGACGCGGACCGCCGCGAGCGGCTCGTCCTCGTCGCGGGCCTGGTCGCCGAGGATGCCGAAGGCGAGCAGCACCATGTCGATGTCGCCCTCGGTGAAGATCTTGCCGAGGGACGCCTCGTGGGACTCGGAGTCGAGCGCGTCGAAGGCGACGGTGTGCACCTGCGCGCCCATGTCGCGCAGGCCGGCGGCGGCCTTCTCCAGGTCCGGCGAGGGGCGGCCGGCCAGCCACACGGTGCGGGTGCGGCGGGCGACGAGGCGCCGCGCGGTGGCGAGGCCGATCTCCGAGGTGCCGCCGAGGACGAGCAGGGACTGCGGGGTGCCGAAGGCGTCTTTCATGGTCCGGTCTCCTAGAGGGCGAGGCGGCGGGAGAGGTCCGAGCGGAACACGCCGCGCGGGTCGAGGTCGGCCCGCAGGGCGCGGAAGTCGTCGAGCCGGGGGTACATCGCGGCGAGCAGGTCGGGCCGCAGGCGGGAGTCCTTGGCGAGGTAGATGCGCCCGTCGGCGGCGGCCACCTCCTCGTCGAGCTCGTCGAGGAAGGCGCCGAGCCCGGGGAGGTTCGCCGGGATGTCGAGCGCGAGCGTCCAGCCGGGCATCGGGAAGGACAGCCAGCCCGGATCGCTCTCCCCGAAGCGCTTCAGTACGGCGAGGAAGGACGGGCAGCCGCGCTCCGAGATGCGCTGCACGATGCGGCGCAGGGCCTCCTCCTTCCCGTACCCGACGACGAACTGGTACTGCACGAAGCCGCCGCGGCCGTAGATGCGGTTCCAGTGCGGGACCCCGTCCAGGGGGTGGAAGAAGGTGGAGATCTTCTGCAGCTCACCGGTGCGGGAGCGGGGCGCCTTGCGGTACCAGAGCTCGTTGAAGAGGCCCACCGAGGCCTTGCCGAGCAGGCCCTCCGGCAGGAACGAGGGGGCCGCGGGGAACTGTCCCGGCCGGAACGCCAGCGGGGCCCTGCGCGCGCGTGCCCGCTCCGGGAGCGCGTCCAGCGGGGCGTGGTCGCCGCGCGTGAGGACCGAGCGGCCCATCGCGGCGCCGCGGGCGAGCAGGTCGATCCAGGCGACCGAGTAGCGGTAGCGGTGGTCGGTGGCGGCGAGGCGGGCCATCAAGTCGTCGAGGTCCGTGGCGCGTTCAGTGTCGACGCTCATCAAGGACGTCTCGACCGGCAGGAGTCGTACGGTCGCCGCGAGGATCACGCCGGTGAGGCCCATGCCGCCGGCCGTCGCGTCGAACAGGTCGCTGCCGGGCTCGACGGTGCGGACCGTGCCGTCGGCGGTCAGGACGTCCATCGACAGGACGTGCCGGGAGAAGGAGCCCGAGACGTGGTGGTTCTTGCCGTGGATGTCGGCGCCGATCGCGCCGCCGACCGTCACGTAGCGGGTCCCGGGGGTCACCGGCACGAACCAGCCCAACGGCAGCAGGACCTCCATCAGGTGGTGCAGCGACACGCCCGCGTCGCAGACCACGGTGGCCGCCGGGGCGCCGGTCTCCGTCGTCCGCGTGGTGTCGATGACGCGCACCCGGTCCAGGCCCGTCATGTCGAAGACCGCGCCGCCCGCGTTCTGCGCGGCGTCTCCGTAGGCACGGCCCAGGCCGCGGGCGATGCCGCCGCGCTCCCCGCAGTCGCGCACCGCGGCGGCGGCCTCCTCCTGCGTACGGGGTCTCACGAGCCGGGCGGTGGTCGGGGCGGTGCGGCCCCAGCCGGAGACGGAGACGGGGAGGTCGGACGGCGCCGGGGCGGGGGCGAGGGAATCGGCGGGGGAGTCGGCAGACATGCAGGCGACGGTATCGCCCGCAAGTGGGCGGTTCGCCCCAAGCTGTTCCGGCTCTCACCGAAATGGGTGATTAAGAGAGTGTCAGCGTAGATTGACCCCATTATCGGGAGATTGCCTAGAAGAGTCGAGATGCCCAGCCCTCGAGTGTCTTCGCATCTCTTCGAATAAGAGGCCACATGTACGACATGGACCACAGGTTGCTGTCGGCCCTGCGCGACTGCGGCACCGACCCGCGCGTGGCGTCCGCCGCGCGCGCCCTGTCCCGGACCGGCGAGCACGGCGCGCTGTGGATCGTGGCCGGTCTGGCGGGCGCCGCCGTCGACCGCGAGCGGCGCGGCGCCTGGCTGCGCGGCACCGCGCTCACCGCCGCCGCACACCTGGCCAGCATGGGCGTCAAGCGGATCGTCCGCCGCCCCCGCCCCGGCGACCACCACGGCGTGCGGCCGCTCGTACGGACCGTGGGCCGCCACTCCTTCCCCAGCTCGCACGCCACCTCCGCCGCGGCGGCCACCGTCGCGTACGGCGCGCTGCGCCCCGTCGGCGCCCGTCTCGTCCCGCCGCTGGCCGCCGCGATGTGCGTCTCCCGCATGGTCGTCGGCGTCCACTACCCCTCGGACATCGCCGCGGGCGCGGCACTCGGGGCGCTCACCGCGCGCGCGGGCGCCGCCTGGATGAACGGAGGGCGCCGCGATGCCTGAACGTGCCGCCGTCGTCCTGGAGCGGCCCAGCCCGCCCCGCAAGCCGCGTACGGGAGCCGTCGGACTGCCGCTCGGCCTCCTGAAGACCGCACGCCCCCGCCAGTGGGTCAAGAACGTCCTCGTCGTCGCGGCCCCCGCCGCGGCCGGCGAGCTCTTCTCCCGGCACGCGCTCGTCCAAGTCGCGATCGTCTTCGCGCTGTTCACGGCCGCCGCGTCCGCCGTCTACCTGATCAACGACGCCCGCGACGCCGACGCCGACCGCGCCCACCCCACCAAGTGCCGCAGGCCGGTCGCCGCCGGACAGGTCCCGGTGCCCGTCGCGTACGCCGTGGGCGGCGTCCTGGCCGTCCTCGCGCCCACGGCGGCCGCCCTCCTCTGCACGCCGCTCACCGCGGCGCTCCTGGCCGCGTACGTCGTCATGCAACTCGCCTACTGCATCAGCCTCAAGCACGTCCTCGTCGTCGACCTCACCATCGTCACGACCGGCTTCCTGATGCGCGCCATGATCGGCGGCCTGGCGCTCGACATCCCGCTCTCGCGCTGGTTCCTGATCACCACGGGCTTCGGCGCGCTCTTCATGGTCTCCGCCAAGCGCTACTCCGAGGCCGTGCAGATGTCGGGAAGCTCGGAACGACTGGGCGCCACGCGCGCGTTGCTCACCGAATACACCACCGGGTACCTGCGCTTCGTGTGGCAGCTCGCCGCGGGCGTCGCCGTCCTCGCGTACTGCCTGTGGGCCATGGAGGAGGGCGGCACCGCCAGCGGCCTGCTGCCCTGGCGCCAGCTGTCCATGACGGCCTTCATCCTCGCCATCCTGCGCTACGCCGTCTTCGCCGACCGGGGCACCGCGGGCGAGCCCGAGGACGTCGTCCTGCGGGACCGGGCGCTCGCCGTCATCGGCCTGGTGTGGCTCGCGATGTACGGGCTCGCGGTCGCGGACTGGTGAGCCCGCTCGCGCGACTGCGGTCGCTCGGCCCTGAGCTGCTCGGCTTCGCGGCCGCCGGCATCTGCGCCTACGCCGCCGACCTCGGCCTGTTCCTCTGGCTGCGCGGCCCCGTGGGCCTCGACCCGCTGACCGCCAAGGCGCTCTCCTTCGTGGCGGGCTGCTCGGTCGCCTACGTGGGCAACGCGCTCGGCACCTACCGGCGCAGGGCCGCCGGGGTCTCCCGGCTGCGCCAGTACGCGGTGTTCTTCGCCGTCAACATCGCGGGCGCCCTCGTCCAACTGCTGTGCATCGCCGTGTCCCACTACGGTCTCGGTCTCACCTCGCAACGCGCGGACACCGTCTCGGGCGCCGGAGTCGGCATGGCACTCGCCACAGTCCTGCGGTTCTGGGGCACCCGGACCTTGGTCTTCCGCACAGCGGGCAGGACATCAGGCAGTACAGCGGGCACGGAGGCGTCATGGACTGGCTGAAGAAACTGCCCGGGATCGGGCCGCTCGTCGAGAAGGGCATGCGCACGCACGCGTGGCAGGCCTACGAACGGCTCGACCAGGTGCACTGGACGCGGCTCGCGGCCGCCATGACGTTCATCAGCTTCCTGGCGCTCTTCCCGCTGCTCACCGTCGCCGCCGCGGTCGCCGCCGCGACGCTGTCGAAGAAGCAGCAGAACACCCTCGAAGGCAAGATCTCCGAGCAGGTGCCCGGCATCTCCGACCAGCTGGACCTGAACGCCCTGGTCGCCAACGCGGGCACGGTCGGCCTCGTCGCCGGCGCCCTGCTGCTCTTCACCGGCATCGGCTGGGTCGGCTCGATGCGGGAGTGCCTGAGGGCCGTCTGGGAGCTCGCCGACGAGGAGGAGAACCCCGTCCTGCGCAAGGCCAAGGACGCCGGTGTGCTCCTCGGGCTCGGCGGCGCGGGCCTCGCCTCGTTCGCCGCGTCGGGGCTCGCCTCGCTCGCCGTCGGCTGGACCGCCGACCTCCTGGGCGTCGACGAGAAGGGCTGGGGCGCCGTCCTGCTCCAGGTCATCGCGTTCGCCATCGCCGTCCTCGCGGACTTCCTGCTGCTGCTCTACGTACTGACGCTGCTGCCCGGCGTCCAGCCGCCGCGGCGCGCACTCCTCACCGCCGGACTCATCGGCGCGGCCGGCTTCGAGCTGCTCAAGCTGCTGCTCGGCGGCTACATGAAGGGGGTCGCCTCGAAGAGCATGTACGGCGCCTTCGGCGTGCCCGTCGCGCTGCTCCTGTGGATCAACTTCACGGCGAAGCTGCTGCTGTTCTGCGCGGCGTGGACGGCGACGCGGAAGGCCGCACACGCAGAGGCGGCCCCCGAAGAGACCGCCTCCGCCGCCACGTCCGCTACGGAGCGCCCTCAGCCCTGACGCTCGCGCCGCCCCGCCTGGCCCGGCAGCGGCAGCCTGCGCCTGATCACGAAGGCACCCGCGGCGAGCACCGCGAGCACGCCGCCCGCGATGGCGAAGGCCACGCCCATGCCGTTGCCGCCGTCGTCGGAGGAGTGCGCCGCGTTCTCGGCCCCGTCCGTCGAGCCGCCGCCGCTGCCCGGGGCGCCCTTGCCGGCGCCGCCCGTCGCGGCCCCCTTCGGGGCGACCAGCTCACCCACCGGGTCGACCTTGCCGGCGGCCTGGAAGCCCCAGTCGAAGAGCCGCGCGGTCTCCTTGTAGACCGCGTGCGCCTCCGTGGAGGAGGGGTTCATGACGGTGACGAGGAGCACCTTGCCGTCGCGCTCGGCGACGCCGGTGAACGTGTTCCCCGCGTTCGACGTGTAGCCGTTCTTCACCCCGGCGATGCCCTTGTAGGGGGTGACGCCCTCGCCGCCGGTGAGCAGCTTGTTGGTGTTCTGGATGCCGAAGGACTCGCGCTTGGTCTTGCCCTTGTCCTCGCCCTTCTCGATCTTCTTCGTCTCGCCGGGGAACTGGGCGGTGGCCGTCGCGCAGTACTCGCGGAAGTCCTTCTTCTGCAGCCCGGAGCGGGCGAACAGCGACAGGTCGTACGCGGAGGAGACCTGCCCCTTCTCGTCGTAGCCGTCCGGCGTGACCACGTGGGTGTCGAGCGCCTGCAGGTCCTCGGCGTGCTTCTGCATGTCCTCGACGGTCTTCGGGACGCCGTCGTTCATCGCCGAGAGGACGTGCACCGCGTCGTTGCCGGAGCGCAGGAAGACGCCCAGCCACAGGTCGTGGACCGTGTACGTCTCGTGCTCCTTGATGCCGACCATGCTGCTGCCGGCGCCGATGCCCGCCATGTCGGAGGGCGCGACCTTGTGCTTCTGCGTCTTGGGGAACTTCGGCAGGACGGTGTCCGCGAAGAGCATCTTCAGGGTGCTCGCCGGGGGCAGCCGCCAGTGCGCGTTGTGCGCGGCGAGGACCTCGCCGGTCTCGGCGTTCGAGACGATCCAGGAGCGCCCCGTGAGCTCCTTGGGCAGCACCGGCGCACCCGCCTTGAGCTTCACCTGGGTGCCCGCCTCACCGAGTTTGGCGCCGCCGACGGTGGACATCTTGGCGGGGGGCTTCGGCTGGTCGTCGTCCTTTCCGGGCTTCCCGTCCGCCAGCGCGGGCGCTGCGGTCGACATGGTCAGCAATGCGGCGGAAGCGACCAACATGGCGGTCTTTTTTACGGCAGGCACGGACGAGAACGTACAGGGCCGCGCTGTGTGCGTCTCCGCCGAGGTGGGCTGTGTCCCGTCGTCCCCACCCCGGCGGCGGTGCGCGAGAGGAGCTCGCGATACTGAACGCATGAAGCTCAGCCGCCCTGTCTCCTGGTTCCTGCTCGCCTTCGGGGTGTGGAGCTGGTTCATCTGGATCACTTTCGTCAAGAACCTGTGGAAGGACGGCAGTGGGCTGGCCTTCGACGACGCGGACAACCCGACCGGGTACTTCTGGGTGCACCTGACGCTTGCCGTTGTCTCCTTTGCCTTGGGGACGGTGGTAGGGGTCATCGGGTTCCGCGGAGTCCGCGCTCTGCGGAGAACCTCATAGCCGTGGTGGTCCTCGCGGTCCTCGTAGGCCTGGCCGTTCTGGCGGCCTTCGCCGGGCTCCACTGGTACGTGTGGCGGCGGGTGGTGCGGGACACCACGGCCGGGCCCGGGTTCGCCAGGCGGGCGGGCACGGTGGCGTTCGTCGCGGCCCCGCTGCTGATGTTCGCGGCGCTCGCGGCCGAGCGGACCGGGGCGCCCTTCCTGCTGCAACAGGTGCTGGCCTGGCCCGGGTTCCTGTGGTTGGCCTTCGCGCTCTATCTGCTGCTCGCGCTGGTGGTGGGGGAGCTGGCGCGGCCGTTGGTGCGGCGGTGGGCGGAGCGTGGGGTGGCGGGGCGGCGGTCCGTGGATCCGGTTGCGGGGCTCTCCGTAGGGACCGCCTCCGCGAAGGCACCCTCCGAAGCGGCCGCGGGGGCCGGCGAGGTAACAGACTCTGCCCCCGAGTCCGCGGCCCCCGCCCCCGCGACTGCCCTTTCCGCCGCCCCCTCGCGCCGCCTCTTCGTCTCCCGCATCATCGGCGGGAGCGCGGCCGCCGTCGCCGCCGGAACGGTCGGCTACGGAACGTACGGCGTGCTGCGCGGCCCGAAGGTGAAGCGGATCACCGTGCCGCTGGCGAAGCTCCCGCGCGCGGCGCACGGATTCCGGATCGCCGTCGTCAGCGACATCCACCTCGGGCCGATCCTCGGAAGCGGCTTCACCCGGCGGGTGGTCGACACGGTCAACGCCACACAGCCCGATCTGATCGCCGTGGTGGGCGACCTGGTCGACGGCAGCGTCGAACACCTCGCCCCGGCCGCGGCCCCGCTCGCCGGACTGCGCTCGCGGCACGGCGCGTACTTCGTCACGGGCAACCACGAGTACTTCTCCGGCGCCGACCAGTGGGTCGACCACGTACGCGAACTCGGCCTGCACCCGCTGCGCAACGCCCGCACCGAACTCCCCGGCTTCGACCTCGCGGGCGTCGACGACGTCGCGGGCGAGAGCGAGGGAAAGGGCCCCGACTTCGCGAAGGCCCTCGGCGACCGGGACCGCTCACGCGCCTCCGTACTCCTCGCGCACCAGCCGGTCGTCATCCACGACGCCGTCGAACACGGCGTGGACCTCCAACTGTCCGGCCACACCCACGGTGGCCAACTGTGGCCGGGCAGCCTCGTCGCCGAACTGGCGAACCCGACGGTGGCGGGCCTGGAGCACTACGGCGACACCCAGCTCTACGTGACGCGCGGCGCGGGGGCGTGGGGCCCGCCGGTACGGGTCGGGGCGCCGTCGGACATCACGGTCGTGGAACTGGCGTCGGGACAGGCCTGATTCAGCCTGATTCCGCCACCGCCACCCCTACCGCCATCGCTGCCACCGCCGCTGTCGCGGCCGTTGTCAGTGGCTGCGTCTACCGTTTCGGTCATGGGAATGGTGACGTTCGTCGACGAGACGACTGCGGGGGATCGCCGTGACGCCGGTGCGCTGGAGGTCGTGGAAGAGCGGTTGACGGTGCGGGAGTTGATCCGGCGCCGGGTCTTCCACGAGGTGGGCCGGTACAACGGTCTCGCGACCGACGTCTTCCACGGACTCGTCCAGCCGACGGACACGGAACGGGCGTTGAACGGATACGCGCTTCGGGCGCCGCGCGAGGTGGACGCCGAGCGGCAGTACGAGCAGGCCGTCGGGGCGTTCGCCCGCAACGGCTTCCTGGTCCTGGTCGGCGACCGGCAGGTGGTCGACCTGGACGACGAGATCGACATGACGCCGGACACCCGGGTCGCTTTCCTCAAGCTCGTCCCGCTGGTGGGTGGCTGATGACCACGCACCACGCCCAGCATGTCGCGGACGTCACGCGGCTGGCCGCCGCCGGTGACATGGACGGCCTCGCCGACGCCCTCCTCAAGACGGCGAACGCCAACGGCAACCGTTGGGACGGCGCCGGCGAACAGGTCCTCACCACCCTCGGCGCCCTGCCCCCGGACCAGCGGACCCGGCTCGCCCACACCCTCACGGAACAGGCCGACCCACCCGACGGTCACCAGCCGATCACCCCCCTCCTGACACTGCTCGGCGTCGTCGCCGACGGCCTGCCCGGCGACCTGCTCTCGGCCGCGCGCGTCAGACGACTGCACAAGCTCGGCACGGCGTACTGCGTGTGGGGGAGCCGCGAGGCCATGGCGCTGGTGGACGCCGAACTGGCCGCGGGGCACCCGATTCCCGCCACGACCGTCGCCGCCCTGCGCCGCACCGCGCTGGTCGAGTACTACCGGGGGCCGGAACTGGCCCGGTTCGTCGCGAAGTTGACCGATCCCGTCGTCAATCCGGGCGAGGCCTGGGCCGACCGGGCCCTCGCGGACATCGCGGAGCGGGACGGCACCTGGTCCGAGCTCCTGCGGCACGCCGTCGCCGCCACCTCGGCCAAGCCCTCCGCCGCCTGGGAGAAGACCGCCCGCACCCTGCTCGGCCGGCTGGATGCCGACGAGGTCCGCGACACCCTCCTCGCGTGGCTCGCCCTGGTGGGCCGCCCCCGCACCCTGCCGTTCCACGGCTCCCCCTACGCCGTGGCGCCGAACGACGCGTACGACCCGTGCAACACCGACGCCCTGCGCGGTCTGGCCTGGACGGTGGCCCTGCTGCCGCCGCACCCGGTCGCCGCCCGCGCGCTCGGCACGCTCGTCGAGGTCTCGCTCCGCAAGATTCCGGGCCTCGGCCCGCGCAACCCGAAGGTGGCCAACGCCGGCGTCACCGCGCTCGCCCGCTCCGAAGGCGAGGCGGCACTGGCCGAACTGGCCCGCCTCGCCTCCCGTGTCACGTACAAGACCACCCTCAAGCTGATCGACGCCGGGCTGGAGAAGCGGGCCGCGGCGCTCGGCCTCGGCCGGGAGGAGGCCGAGGAACTGGCCGTCCCCGCCTACGGACTCACGGAGGTCGGGCGCAGCGTCCACCGGCTCGGGGAGTGCGCGGCCGAGCTGACGGTGAGCGGCACGAAGGCCGCGCTGCACTGGCGCAACGCCGCGGGCAAGCCGGTCAAGTCGCCGCCCGCCGCCGTGAAACGGGACCACCCCGACGAGCTGAAGGAGCTGAAGGCGGCCGCCAAGGACATCGACAAGATGCTCCCGGCGCAGGTGGAGCGGCTCGACCGGCAGTTCCTGGCCCGGCGGACGTGGGCGTACTCCGCCTGGCGCGCCCGGTACCTCGACCACCCCCTGCTCGGCACACTGGCCCGGCGGCTCCTGTGGACCGTCGACGGGACGCCGTGCGGATTCGCGGACGGTGAACTGCGCACCGTCACGGACGAGCCGCTGACATCCGGCGGCGGCGGCGGCGACGGCACGGCCACCGGCGACGGGGGCGGCGTCCCCGGCGACCGTGTGGTCGCCCTCTGGCACCCGGTGGGCCGGGACCCGGACGAGGTGGTCGCCTGGCGGGCGTGGCTGGAGCGGCACGGCATCACCCAGCCCTTCAAGCAGGCCCACCGCGAGGTGTACCTCCTCACCGACGCCGAGCGCGGGACCCGCACGTACTCGAACCGGTTCGCCGCACACATCCTGCGCCAGCACCAGTTCAACTCCCTGGCCTCGGTGCGCGGCTGGCGGAATCAGCTGCGACTGAGCGTGGACGACGAGTACCCGCCGGCGGTCCGTGAGCTGCCCTCCTGGGGGCTGCGCGCCGAGTACTGGGTCGAGGGCGTCGGCGGCGAGCACTGGGACGAGGAGCTCACCGAGGCGGGCAGCTATCTGCGGATCCGCACCGACCAGGTGCGCTTCTACCCGATCGATGCCCCGCGGAACACGGCGCACGCCGGTCGCGGGGAGTACCGCATGCTGCTCCACGACGGCCGCGAGCCGGTCGAGGCGCTGCCCCTGGAGGAAATACCGCCGCTGGTCCTGAGCGAGGTCCTGCGCGACGTCGACCTGTTCGTGGGCGTGGCCAGCGTGGGCAACGACCCCACCTGGCAGGACGGCGGCCCCGAGGGGCGCTTCCGTGCGTACTGGACGTCGTACGGCTTCGGTGAACTCGGCCCGAGCGCCGAGACGCGCCGGGACCTCGTCGCCCGGCTCCTGCCGCGTCTGGCGATCGGTGACCGGTGCTCGGTCGAGGGCCGCTTTCTGCGGGTGCGGGGCGAATTGCACACGTACAAGATCCACCTGGGCTCGGGGAACGTCCTGCGCACGCCGTCGGATCAGTACGTCTGCATCGTCCCGTCGGCCGGAGGCGGGTCGGCCGGAGGCGGGCCGGCGGGAGGTGCGTCGTCGGCGGGTGGGGCGGCCGCGCCCGGCTATCTGCCCTTCGAGGGCGACCGCACGCTGGCGGTCGTCCTCAGCAAGGCGATGATGCTGGCCAAGGACAAGGAGATAACGGACCCGACGATCCGAAGCCAGCTCTGACGCCACGCCACCCCGCGCCCCTCCCGAACCGGGCCGCGCTCAGGCACTCCGGGCCAGCTCCGGCCGCTTCAGGTAGTCCGTGAAGCCGACGACGTTCCCCCACGGGTCGGCGATCTCCACGGTCCAGCCGGTGGCCACCGAGAAGGGCTCGGCCAGCAGGGGGACTCCCGCCGCCGTCAGGGCCCGGCCCTTCGCGCGGGCGTCGCGGACCTCCAGCCAGATGCGGGGCGAGGGCCACGGCGGCGTGCGCGGGATGATGCCCTCCTCCACGCGCAGCAGCACGCCCGGGGTCTCCTCGCCCACCTTCAGGATGGCGAGGCCGATCTCGTCGAGCCGGAACGTGACCGGGAAGCCGGCCCGCTCGTAGAACTCGACGGCCGCGCCGAGGTCGCCGACGGGAAACAGGACGTTGTCGAAGCCGAGCAGCGCCGCGGACGGGTCGTCGAGCAGCGCGGTGGACTGGTCAGCCGACAGGCCGACCGACTGGTTGTCTGACATTCCGTCAGGGTAGGCCGGGGCCCGCCACGTGGGGGCAGGCGCGCGTGCGCCCGTGCGGCGCGGGTGCGATTCTTCGTCCGTACGGCGGCCCGGGCGTCGTCACCGGCTGACCGGCCGGACCTTCGCGAGGAAGACGCGGACTTCGCCGAGGGTCGTGCGCCACTCCGAGATCTCGTTGCCGTCCTCGTCGACCGTGCCGCGCGGCTCCATCGAGCGCCACGGCTGCGCCGGACGGAACTCCTCGGCGAGTTCGCCGAGGAAGATGACCGAGTTCTGGACGTACACGTCCGTGCCACGCCGATGGAGCGGCCAGCCGAAGACGAAGTTCGCGGTCGCCGGATCCGTGATCGAGGTGACCAGGTACGAGTCGACCTCGTCCCGCGCCGCCTCCACGCGGCGCAGAGCGCGCACCCAGCTCTCCCGGTAGTCGTCGGCGCTCCAGTAGGACAGATCCATCGGAAAGTCCTCCGAGAAATCGCCCACCGTGATCCTGCCGACGGCCTCCGCCGCCGACGGCTCCGCCACCACCTGGACCGAGAAGACGTCACACCCCCCATGGCACCCACGTCACAAGAGCCCCCAAGCCCGTGGGCCCCGCTCCGGTCCGGAGCGGGGCCCACGAGTACGTGCAGGCAAGAAACCCGATCAGAAGCGGCGCGTGATCAGCGCTCGCTTCACTTCCTGGATCGCCTTCGTGACCTCGATGCCACGCGGGCACGCGTCCGTGCAGTTGAACGTCGTGCGGCAACGCCACACGCCGTCCTTGTCGTTCAGGATCTCCAGGCGCTGCTCGCCCGCCTCGTCACGGCTGTCGAAGATGAAGCGGTGCGCGTTGACGATCGCGGCCGGGCCGAAGTACTGGCCGTCGTTCCAGAAGACCGGGCACGAGGACGTGCACGCGGCGCACAGGATGCACTTGGTCGTGTCGTCGAAGCGCTCGCGGTCCTCGGCGGACTGCAGACGCTCGCGCGTCGGCTCGTTGCCCGTCGTCACCAGGAACGGCATGACGTCGCGGTAGGCCTGGAAGAACGGGTCCATGTCGACGACCAGGTCCTTCAGGACCGTCAGACCCTTGATCGGCTCGACCGTGATCGGCTTGGCCGGGTTGATGTCCTTGATCAGGGTCTTGCAGGCGAGGCGGTTCTTGCCGTTGATCCGCATGGCGTCCGAGCCGCAGATGCCGTGCGCGCAGGAGCGGCGGAACGTCAGCGTGCCGTCCAGCTCCCACTTGACCTTGTGGAGGGCGTCGAGGACACGCTCCTTGGGGTCGATCTCCAGCTGGAAGTCCTCCCACGTGGCGTCCGCCGAGACCTCGGGGTTGAAGCGGCGCACCCGCAGGGTGATCGTGATGTACGGGGAGTCGGCGAAGCCCGCCTCGGGCTTGGCGTCTTCCTTGTCGAGGGTCGGGGTAGCCATCAGTACTTACGCTCCATCGGCTGGTAGCGGGTCTGGACGACCGGCTTGTAGTCGAGACGGATCGTCTCCGTGCCGTCGTCGCCGACCTCGCGGTACGCCATGGTGTGGCGCATGAAGTTGACGTCGTCGCGGTTCGGGAAGTCCTCGCGGTAGTGACCGCCGCGCGACTCCTTGCGGGCGAGCGCGGACTGCGCCATGACCTCGGCCAGGTCGAGCAGGTTGCCCAGCTCGATGGCCTCCAGGAGGTCGGTGTTGAACCGCTTGCCCTTGTCCTGGATCGAGACGTTGAGGTAGCGCTCGCGGAGCTCCGCGATCTTCTCCACCGCCGTCTTGATCGTCTGCTCCGTGCGGAACACCATGACGTTGGCGTCCATGGTCTCCTGCAGCTCCTTGCGGAGCTCGTGGACCCGCTCGGTGCCCGTGGCGTCGCGCAGCCGCTCGACCTGGGAGACGACGAGCTCCTCGGCGTTCTCGGGGAGCTCGACGAAGTCGTTCTTCGCCGAGTACTCCGCCGCCGCGATGCCCGCACGCCGTCCGAAGACGTTGATGTCCAGGAGCGAGTTGGTGCCCAGGCGGTTGGCGCCGTGCACGGAGACGCAGGCGACCTCGCCCGCCGCGTACAGGCCCGGGACGACGGTGGTGTTGTCCGCGAGGACCTCACCCTCGACGTTGGTCGGGATGCCGCCCATGGCGTAGTGCGCGGTCGGCTGGATCGGGATCGGGTCCGTGTAGGGCTCGATGCCGAGGTACGTGCGCGCGAACTCCGTGATGTCCGGGAGCTTGGCGTCCAGCTGCTCCGGCGGCAGGTGCGTGAGGTCGAGGTAGACGTGGTCGCCCTCGGGACCGCAGCCGCGGCCCTCACGGATCTCCGTGTAGATGGAGCGCGAGACGACGTCACGGGACGCGAGGTCCTTCATGACCGGCGCGTACTTCTCCATGAAGCGCTCGCCGTCCTTGTTGCGGAGGATGCCGCCCTCACCGCGGGCGCCCTCCGTGAGAAGGATGCCCATGCGCCAGATGCCGGTCGGGTGGAACTGGAAGAACTCCATGTCCTCCAGCGGCAGTCCGCGCCGGTAGCAGGCCGCCTGGCCGTCACCGGTGAGCGTGTGCGCGTTCGAGGTCACCTTGAAGAACTTGCCGGTGCCGCCGGACGCGTAGATCACGGACTTGGCCTGGAAGATGTGGATCTCGCCGGTGGCCAGCTCGTACGCGACGACGCCCGCGCTCTTCTTGACGCCGTCGACCTCGACGATGATCTGGTCGAGGACGTAGAACTCGTTGAAGAACTCCACACCCTCCTTGACGCAGTTCTGGTACAGCGTCTGGAGGATCATGTGGCCGGTGCGGTCCGCGGCGTAGCAGGAGCGGCGCACGGCGGCCTCGCCGTGGTTACGGGTGTGACCGCCGAAGCGGCGCTGGTCGATGGTGCCGTTCGGGGTGCGGTTGAACGGCAGGCCCATCTTCTCGAGGTCGAGGACCGCGTCGATGGCCTCCTTCGCCAGGATCTCGGCGGCGTCCTGGTCGACCAGGTAGTCGCCGCCCTTGATCGTGTCGAAGGTGTGCCACTCCCAGTTGTCCTCCTCCACGTTGGCGAGCGCGGCGGCCATGCCGCCCTGCGCCGCGCCCGTGTGGGAACGCGTGGGGTAGAGCTTGGTGAGCACGGCGGTGCGGCTGCGCTTCGTCGCCTCGATGGCGGCGCGCATGCCGGCGCCGCCCGCGCCGACGATGACGGTGTCGTACTTGTGAATCTTCACTGGGGTCGCCTCGGCTTTAGCGGATGTTCGGGTCGAAGGTGAAGATCACCAGCGTGCCCAGAAGGATGGTGAACACCGTGGCGGTGTACAGCAGGCCCTTGAGCCACAGACGCGTGTTCGGGCGCTCCGCGTAGTCGTTGATGACCGTGCGCAGGCCGTTGGCGCCGTGCAGCATCGCGAGCCACAGCATCAGCAGGTCCCAGACCTGCCAGAACGGCGAGGCCCAGCGGCCGGCGACGAACGCGAAGCCGATCTTCGAGACACCGCCGTCGAGCACCAGCTGGATCAGCAGGTGGCCGAGGACGAGGACGACCAGGACGACGCCGGACAGGCGCATGAAGAGCCATGCGGCCATCTCGAAGTTGCCGCGGGTCGAGCGCGGGGTCTTGGCGGTGCGCTTGCGGGGCGCCTCGATGACCGGGGCCGGGTGGTCGGAGTCGTAGAGCGAGGCGCCCTCGACGGGGCCGATCCCGGACGTTCCGGACTTCTCAAGCGTGGTGTCAGCAGACATGTCTGGCGTCAGCTCCCGAAGAGTTCGCGGACGGCGTGGCCGAGGACGGGGTAGATCGCCCCGACCATCAGGACGAGCCAGATGCCGACGACGGTCCAGAGCATCTGCTTCTGGTAGCGGGGACCCTTCGACCAGAAGTCGACGGCGATGACGCGCAGGCCGTTGAGAGCGTGGAAGAGGATGGCGGCGACCAGGCCGTACTCGAGGAGTCCGACGATCGGCGTCTTGTAGGTGCTGACGACATCGTCGTACGCCTCCGGGGAGACGCGGACGAGAGCGGTGTCGAGCACATGCACGAACAGGAAGAAGAAGATGAGGACGCCGGTGACTCGATGAGCCACCCAGGACCACATTCCTTCCCGGCCGCGGTACAGCGTTCCAGCCGGCACGGAAGAACCCTCCGGGAGCGGGGATTGGGGCCGGCCGGCTTCTTGTCGGACGAGCCCGGCCGGGTACGGTCCACCGGCCGCTCGTCATCGTATCGACGAGTTGTCGGTGTCCTCGCCCCGGGTCCACAGGTGTGATCAAACAGGCAATCAAACAGGCACGTACGGGCTATCGGGGCGCGATTGCGGGCGACTCTCCCGGGCGGCGTGTTGCGGGGCCGGTGGGGCGGCGTTCTCGGCGGCCTGGCACAGGGTGAGCCGGGTGAGTCGGCCCCGGGCGAGGCGGCGCAGTTCGTCGGCGGCGACGGCGCGCTCGTCCTCAGGATCGTTGCCGAGGCGTGACCGGATGCCGGAGAGCAGCTGGTCCAGCGCCTCGTCCGGAGCGACGTCGTCGAGGCAGATCACGAAGGAGTGCCCGAAGCGGCTCTCGTACGCGGCGTGGGCGGCGCGCAGCGCGGTGTGGGCCGCGGTGTACGTGGTGTGCCCGGCGCCCCGGTGCGGTCCGGGGGGACCAAGGGGGCCAAGGGGGTCAAGGGGGCCAAGGGGTTCGCAGGCCAGCGCCTCGGCGAGGTCGGCGGGCGAGAGGTCGTACGTCGCCTCGTCGGACGCCGCGAGCAGCGCGTCGAGGTCGGGGTAGGGCCGGTGGGCGGCGACCCGGCGGGCCCAGCGGCGGCTGCCGCAGCAGGTGAGCAGGTCGGCCTCGGCCGCTGCCGGGGTGGCGGTGTTCAGCCGGTGCGGCGCGAGGGTGGCGCGCGCGGCGGAACGGACGGGACTGGGAAGACGGTGCGGGAACAGCGTGCGCTCCTGGGCAGGGGGCGGCAGGGGTGGGCACAGCGGTGTGGGGGTGGCGCCACGCTACCGAGGGGCGGGATGAGCTGTCCGATGGATGAGCGAATTTCACTCGAATGGGAGAGTTTGGCCTTGTTTTGTGGACGCACCGTCCGAGGTGCCGCCCGCCGATCCGCCCGACGCGCCGTCGCGGAGAGGCCGTCGTAGCGTGGCGGTATGGCTCTGGCTCTGACTGCAGGTGCGGACGTCGCCCCCGCGCGGCGAGGTGACCGAATACCGCGAGGTGACCGGTGAGGCGCGGCCCGGTGGCCGCCGCGGGCGGCGTCGCCGTCGCGGGGGCCGTGGTGCTTACCGTCGGACTCTGGCCCGGCGGGGACGGCGCCGGGCCCTCGGGCGCCTCGACCGCGGACGGCACGTCCGCGTCGGCCGCCGCGCCCAGGCCCTCGAAGAGCTACCCGCTGTCGAAGGCCCCGGAGACCGTCCCCGCCGTACGCGAGCACAGCGCCGCCCGCGGCCCCGGCTGGCGCCCCGCCGAGGGCAAGGGGCGCGTGGTCGTCCGCGACAAGGACCTGGCGGACGAGGGACGGCTGCTCGCCGGCGAGCTGAAACTGGACTACGGGGGCGACGCCCGCCCGAAGAAGGGTGACGTGGAGCTTGCGCTCACGGACCCGAAGGACAAGGGCGGCGAGAAGGGTGGCGGCGGCGCGGAGTCGTACACGCTGACCGTCAAGGGCGAGCAGGTGCGGATAGCCGCGCCCGCCGAGGCCGGTGTCTTCTACGGGACCCGCACCCTCAAGCAGGAGGTCAGCGGCGGCCGGACCGCCCCCGAGGGCGAGGTCAGGGACCGCCCGGCCAAACCGCAGCGCGGCTTCATGATCGACATAGCCCGCAAGCACTACGACGAGAAGTGGCTCGAGGACCGCGTACGCGAGCTCGGCGACCTCAAGTACAACCAGCTCGGCCTGCACTTCTCCGACGACCAGGCGTTCCGGATCGAGTCGGAGTCGCACCCCGAGATCGTCTCCTCCGACCACCTCACCAAGGACCAGGTCCGCCGCCTGGTGAAGCTGGCCGAGAGCCGGCACATCACCGTCGTGCCCGAGATCGACTCGCCGGGACACCTCGGCGCCGTCATCGCGAAGCACCCCTCGCTGCAGCTCCGCAAC
Source organism: Streptomyces sp. NPDC041713 (assembly GCF_055591085.1). NCBI lineage: Bacteria > Bacillati > Actinomycetota > Actinomycetes > Kitasatosporales > Streptomycetaceae > Streptomyces > Streptomyces sp. NPDC041713. Next base: position 617,782 of record NZ_JBVIZY010000002.1, on the reverse strand, counting down.
ACCGCCGGCAGCGCCACCCGCGGCGCCGTCGACATCTCCGAGCCCGAGGCGGCGAAGATCGTCGACGACCTGCTCAAGGAGTACGCCGAGCTCTTCCCCGGCCGCTACTGGAACCTCGGCGCCGACGAGTACCAGGCCCTCACGGTGAAGGACCCCGAGGCCTCCTTCCCGCAGCTGGCCGCCGCGGCCCGCGAGCGCTACGGCGCCGGCGCCCGCGTCCAGGACCTCGCCACGGGCTGGCTCAACGACCGGGCCGACACCGTGCGCCCGCTCGGCAAGAAGCTGAAGGCCTGGAACGACGGGTTCTTCGCGGGCGGCACCGCCAAGGCGGCCGACGACCTGGAGGTCGCGTACTGGACGGGCAAGGAGATCGGCGCCCGCGAACCCGACGCGTACCTGAAGGAGGGCCGCGAGCTGACCAACTACAACGACGAGTTCCTCTACTACGTCCTCGGCCAGCCCAACGACTTCCGCTATCCGACCGGGCAGCGCATCTACGAGAGCTGGACCCCGCTGGTGGTGCGCGGCACCCGGCCGGTGAGCGAGAAGTACGACGACCAGATCCTCGGCGGCACGTTCGCCGTGTGGGGCGACATCGCGGGGGCGCAGACCCAGGAGCAGGTGGCGCGGGGCATCCGGCTTCCGCTGGCCGCCACCGTGCAGAAGCTCTGGGACCCCGAGAAGCCCACCCGGTCCTGGAGCGACTTCGTCAAACTCGCTGATAGCGTCCGTTAGCCGCCGTCGCGCCCTGGGGAGGGACGCGGGCGGATCCGCTCGTCCGTCGAGAACCACCCGTGGGGGGTCGCGCCATCATGCTGTCCAAGGATCATCCGCCGCCGCACGTTCCGGCGGGCCGCCCGGCCCACCTGCGCTCGCCGGTCGGCCTCAGCCGCGCCGTCATCGCGCTGCTCGCCGTCGCCGTCGCCGCCGACCTGTACTCGCTGTGGGCGGGCACGGTGATGCGCGGGGTGATGGACGACCTGATCTCCGGCGACTACGGCGCCGGGATCGAGCGCGAGGCGGACCGCGCCGACACGCTGTACGCCGCCTCCGGCTTCCTGCAGACCGGGGCGCTGCTCGCGACCTGCGTCGTGTTCCTCGTATGGTTCCACCGGGTGCGCGTGAACGCCGAGGTGTTCGAACCGTTCATCCACCGCAAGACGCGCGGCTGGGCGGTCGGCGGCTGGTTCGTGCCGGTGGTGAACCTCTGGATCCCGCGGCGGATCGCCCTGGACATCTGGGACGCGAGCGGCCCGCGCTCGGTGGCCCTCGACCGCACCATGACCCTCGACGCGCGGGCGGGTGCCGTGCCGCACCGGCTGCTCAACGCCTGGTGGACGCTGTGGGTGGTGAACCTCCTCGCCGGGCGGTGGTCCACCCAGTCGTACTGGCGGGCCGAGGAGCCCCGCGAGATCAGGGACGCCGTCGGCAACCTGATGTTCTCCGACGTCGTCGACATCGCATCGGCCGTCCTCGCCGTGGTCTTCGTGCACCGCCTCACCCGCCTCCAGGACGACAAGGCCAGGTCGGGCCCGCCGCGGGACCCCGCCCTGCCGTAACCGCGCACCCCTGCGTGATTTCGGCTTTTTGGTGGCGAAACCACCGATGTCTGTGGTGTATTCGGCCTCGAAGTCCAGTACGAGCACACGGGGGGACGCGCCATGGGTTACTGGGGGTACTACGTCGTCGGCAAGAGCGAGCAGCCGCTCGCGGAGCTCTCCGCGGTGGCCGCCGTACGGGACGAGCTGTCCCTCCTCGACCGCAGGTCCGACGGCTGGCAGGTGTGGGAGGTGCCGGGCGGCGAGGGCGCGCGGGACGTCGGGAACATGAACGCGCTGGCCGAGGAGACGGGCGCGCCCGCCCTCTTCGGCTATGTGATGGACAGCGACTGCGTGGTCGTCGAGGCGGCCGCCCCCGAGAGCGGGGCGTGGACGACCTGCCTGGACCGCGCCGCCATGGCCGGCTACCTCGGCGACGCCGAACTGACCGTGGAGGACTACTTCCTGGAGCCCCGCGACGCGGCGCGGCGCGCGGTGGCCTGGGCGGCGGAGTCGGGCCGTACGGTCACGGCGGGGCCCCTGTTCGACGTCCTGAACGCGGACGCCGAGCCCTCGGCCGAGGAACTCTTCTTCCGCTTCCTCGACCGCCTCGGCGTGGTCCCGCAGTGACGTTCCGGGGCCGCCGCACGCAGTAAGGGTCAGTGCGGGGCCCGTGCGGGGCCGGTGCAGGGTCCGTGACGGGGGAGACGTACAGCATGAGCCTGGTGGAGCTGATCGCGCAGGCCGACGAGAGAGGCCTCGCGGCGAGCGGGCTCGCCTGCCTCGACCGGTGCGTGCCGGTGCTCGGCGGCGACGACGACCTGTTGCGCCCGCTGTGGACGCGGCTCGCCGAGGGCGGCGACTGGGTTGGCCCCCTGGCCGAGGCGCGCGCGGCGCTGGACGGGGCGTCGGGGGAGCGGGTCCGAGGGGGCGGTGCGCGGGGTGGTGCTGCGGGCGGCGCGCAGGGTGGCGCTGCTTCCGGTGAGGCGGCGGTGCTCGCCCGGCGGATGCTCGACGCGGTCCCGGGGTCCTGCGGGGGCGCCGAGCTCCGCGAGTGGGCGGACGCCTGCTCGGTCGCCGCGCTCCAGGTGCACCGGCTCCTGGACACCGCGCCCCCGGGCGGCGGCCGCTCGGTGACGGCACGCCGCGAGGGTCGCACCGACGGCATGACCCCGCTGGTCGCGGCCGAACTCCGCCGCCAGGTACGGATCCTGGAGCTGCTCGGCAACAAGGGCGCGGGCCCGGCGGGCGGCCTGCGCCAGGCCCTGGACGTCTCCATGGAGGGCCGCCGGGTGCTGCGGGCGGTGGTGTCGCGGCGGGCGCGGGGGCGGGGGCAGGACCAGCAGGTCTGAGGGACGTCCGGCCTGATCCGGACGGAGGACCCTAAGGGCCTTGGTCCGCGTGCGGACCCGCGCCCGTGTCCGTGACGCGGTAGGGCGCCGAGGCGGTGCGCGCGGGGCGTTCCCCGGAGGTACCGCCGGGGTCGTCACCCCCGCTGTCACCGCCGAGAAACCCGTAGGCGATGAATGCGGCGCAGATACCGATGAGTAGGGCGCCGACGATCACTACGCGGCGGTCCGGGATTTCCCCCACCACCGTCGGATCGTCGGGATCCTCGGGTACGACGACTTCTCCCAAGTCCCCTGCGTCGAACTCCCCCCAGCCGAAATCTGCTAAGCCACCGCTTTTCTCGGCGTCCCTCATGCTTTCGCCCTTCATCTCCCCGCTCCCCAAATCCGGCTGGTTATACAACACCCGGGGCCCGGTGCACCAGAGGTGGAATAAAAAGGACATTCGCCCGACGCGTGAAACCGGTGAATGGTTGTACGGGAAGGGCGGTGTTCGGCGCGTGACAAGGGACACGCCCGAAAGCCGTCACAGTGCGGCGGTGATCCGCGCTCTGTGAGGCGAGGGCACGCGTGTGCTCTCGCGGGCGCGGGGTGAGTGAAAGGGGTGGGAACCATGGACGGTGCGGGAGGGCAGGCGCCGAGAGCGGCCGAGATGCGGGGCCGGGCACGGGAGTTCGTGGACCGTGCGACCGCAGGGAACCGGCTGCCGCTCGACTTCTCCGTCGCCAGCCTCCGCCTCGTGGACTTCCTCGTCGAAGGCCTTCGCAAGGGAGGCCGCGAACGGAGTGAGATCGCCGGGACGCTGTGCGGGCTCGGCGCCTATCTCGGGGAAGTGCTGGTGCGCCGGGCCGGCGCCGTGTGGGTCGACTTCGACGCGGAACAGCGGGAATTGTTCGGGCAGTCCGTCGGCGTCCGGATGCCGGACGGCCGGTTCTGGAATCCCCTCGGCAAGGTCGTCAATTGCCTGGAGCGGGGCGGAAGGGAAGGCTCCGAACCATCCCTCCAGGATTTCTACCTCACACTGCCGGGGCGGACGCGCGACGCGGCGTGAAAAGTTCGCGGCGTGATATCGCCGCCGGGAGATATAAAGCCTTCTTCTGTTACGGGGAGCTGCGGCAGAGTGAGCCGCACAGTGCGGGACGCGGGGGCGCGACGGGCACGGGCACGGTGGGCGGTGTCGACGGGGTGAAGAGGGAAGCGTGGCGCAGGGTGCGGAACATCGCCGTCCGGCGACGGGGGACGAGGAGCTGACGCGGGCGCTGGGTCAGGCGCGGGCGGGGGACGAGGCGGCCTTCGCCCACGTCTACCGGAGCGTGCACCCGGGGCTCCTCGGCTCCGTGCGCGCACGCGTCGGCGACGACGCGGAGGACGTGGTCTCCGAGGCCTGGCTGCAGATCGTCCGCGACCTGCACCGGTTCCACGGCGGCGGCGCCGACTTCCGCCGCTGGGCCGCGACCGTCGCGCGCCACCGCGCCCTCGACCATCTGCGACGGCTGCGGACCAGGCCCCGGGCCGCCGCGACGGCCGAGCAGGACGTGGCCGACGTACCGTCCCTCGACGACACGGCGGCCCGCGCCCTGGAGACGCTCTCGACCGCGCACGTCCTGGGCCTCGTCGCCACCCTGCCACCCGACCAGGGCAGGGCGGTGCTGCTGCGGGTGATCGTGGGCCTCGAAGGACCGGCCGCCGCCAGGGTGCTCGGCAAGCGTCCGGCGGCGGTGCGGTCCGCCACGTACCGCGGTCTGCGGCGCCTGGCCCGGGAGGCGCGGGGCACCGCGATCCCGCCGGACGAGCACATGCCAGAGCCCCCTGCGGCGCCCGCCGCAGGGGGCTCTTCACGGCTGTCGCGGGCGCGCCGGAGCCGGTCCCGTCCGTTGCACCGGTCGGACGGGACGGTGGTCGCACCACCCTCGGCACCCCGCAGGGTGGGGGTGTTTCCGGCCACTTACGGCCTTCTCCGTACGGGCGCCGACGATCTCGCCACCCGCCATGGTCAACTCACCCCATGGCAAAGGCACTTGTGTACCCTCCCCAAACTCCCGCTCCTTGGTTAACCTGACGAGCCATCATCCGACGACCCGGCCGTCACGGCCACGGAGCGGCCCGTGCCTGAGGAACTCGGATTCGACGAGCTGCTGGACGACGGCGGCCTGGTCGCCCGGCTGCTCGGGAAGACCTCGGCCGGGCGCAAGAGGGAACCGCTCTACGGGCCCGACCTGCCCGTCGTCCTGCTCGTCGGCGGCCCCGGCATGGGCAAAGGGCGGCTTCTGCGGTGCATACGGCGGGACTTCGGGCCGCGCGTGCCCGTCGCCCACATCGACTGCGCGCTCACCGACTGCCGGGAGCAGGCGGAGGCGCGGCCCGGCAGCCGTTCGGAGATGACCGAGGTGCTGCGCAAGATCGCGCTGCAGTACGGCGACTGGGGCGGCGACGGCGGCGGGATCGCCGTGCCACGGCTGTACGCCGGCCTCGCGGCCGTGGCGGCGAGCGACCGGCTCGCCAGACCCGCGCCGCTGGTCCGGGAGGTGAGCAGGCTCGACGGGATCCTGCCGCCCGGCTCCTTCTGGCGCGGCGTGCTGAAGGGGACGGCCAGGAACTACGTCGGATACGTGGCCGGGCTCGTCGGCCACCCGCTGGCCGGGCCCTTCCTCAACGCCCTGCTCGACGGATTGTTCGCCCGCGTCTCGGCCGAGGGCAGGGCCGCCCTCACCGCCTGCTACGGCGAGTACCCCGGCGCCGGGGGCCACCCGTCGGCCGGACTGCGGGCGCTCGGCGAGGACTTCCAGCAGGGCGGCGAGGCCCGGCGGATCGCCGAGGGGTTCCTCTTCCGGGCGCTGCGGCAGGACATCGACGCCGCGTACCACTCCGTGCGCGGCCGGATGTCCCGCGTGGGACGGCCCGCCCTGCTCCTCGACCACGCGGACAACGTCCTCGGCCGGCGCCTGGTGAAACCCGCCCTGGAGGACCGCGAGCGCGGGCACCACGACCGCCTCGTCGTCTTCGCCACCGCCCGCCGCGAGGACGGCGGCCGCTTCCTGCACCGGGCGGGCTCCAGCCACGACTCCGTGGCGAGCTGGCAGCCCTTCACCGGCACGCTGCCCGCGTGGCACCGCCCGGCCGGCGGCGTGCCCGACCACGCGCCGCTGTGGCGGGGCGTCCTCCTCGTCCGCATGCCCGTCCTCACCCGCGACCGGCAGCGGGACGAGCTCAGCCGGTTGCGCGGCGGCCACGACCCGCTCGACAACGCCGTACGGCTGCGCATCCACAGCGGTGTGCACCGGCTGAGCGGCGGCCGGCCGCTGTTCGTGACCCGGCTCGGCGAGGCGACCGCCGCGACCGCGTTCCCGACGCCCGACGAGTGCACCGACTGGGCCATCCTGGACGCCCGGGTGCCCGCGGGCGAGGACGACCGGGGCCATCCCGTCGCGGACCGGCCCGTCGCCGACGTACTCCTCGACGAACTCGTCGTCCGCCAGCGCCCCGAGGAGTTGCCGCCCGAACACCGCGCCCACTGGCTCGACCTGCTCACCCACCTCTGTGTCGCGCACGACGTGGAGTGCGCCCAGACCCTGATGCGCGCGGTGCAGGAGGGGCGCACCGAGCAACTGAACGCCTACCGCATCGCCGAACTCCTGGAGGACACCGGCTGGCCGCGCTGCCCCCGGCACTTCATCGGCGACCTCGGCCTGCGCCGGCTGCTCACCCGCAGACTGCACCGGCTGCGCGACGGCGGCGCGGCCTGGCACGCCGACCACGCGCTGCTCCAGGGCCACTACCGCGACCTGGGCGACCGCCACCCCGACCCGCTGTTCGTCACCGCCGCCGCGCACCGCATGCACCACCTGCTCGCCTCCGACGGCGCGGAACTCGTCACCCGCCACCTCGCCGACGCGTTCCACACCCGCCCCACCGACGAGTGGTGCGCGGAGCTGCTCGCGATAGCGGACGCCGCGCTCATCGGCGCCCCCGACGACCGCTACGCCCGTGCGCTCGGCGAGCGGCAGGTGCGCGGCGACACCCGGCGGCGCCAGATCGACCGGCTGCTGCACGCCGTCTGGCTCACCGAGGACCGCACCCGGCCGCTGGAGGAGATCGTGCCCGGCGTGCTGCGCGGGCCGCTGCGCGAGCTCAGCGAGGAGCTGGCGCGGATCGCCGACGACGCGGTCCGCGACCAGGGCCCCGAGGGCGCCGACGTGGCCAGGGCAGCGGACGGCGCCGCGCTCCTCATCCGGATGGCCCGCGACTGGGGCGACCGGGCCGAGGACAAACAGCCGCTGCAGCGGTGCGTGTGCACGGAGCACATCGGGTTCGGCTGAGGCCGGCTTGGCAGCGGTCCGGACGAGCACACCGGGTACGGCGCTCAGGCCGGCCCGCACGAGGGCGTCACCGGCAGAGGGAGGGCAGCGTTGAGGCAGTTCGGGAACTGGCTGTACAACACGTTCTTGGCCAACTGGATGCGCAGGATCCTCACGCTGCTCGGCCTCGCGGCCGCCGGCGTGCTCCTGTACGTCTTCCTGCCCCCGATCGGCGAACCGGAAAGCTGCGCCGCCGGGGTCGAGGAGCACGCCGGCGAGTGCATCGGCGTCAACGGCACCGGATACGCCTTCGGCACACCGGAGATCGACAAGGTGGCCCGCGCCATCGCGCGGGAGAACGAACGCGTCGTCGGCGACAAGCCGCACGTCACCGTCGCGCTGATGCTGCCGCTCCAGCCCGACATCGCCGCCGAGCGCAAACAGCTCCGCAGCGAGGTCCAGGGCGCCTATCTCGCCCAGTACCGGGCGAACCGCGCGGAGAGCACGCCGCTGCTGCGCCTGGTGCTGGCCAACCCCGGCGACGCGTACGGGCAACAGGCGCGCGTCGTCGACCAGTTGGGCGCGATGGCGCGGGACAAGAAGGACAACCTCCGGGCCGTCACCGGCTTCAACCTCAGCCTGGACGCCACCGAGAAGGCCATCGCGCGCCTCACCCACGACCTGCACATCCCCGTCCTCGCCAGCCGCGTCAGCGCCGACGGCCTCGCCAACCCGGAGAAGGCCGCGGGCAAGGACCCCTATCCCGGCCTCGCCCGCATCATCCCCACCAACCGCCAGCAGGCGGACGCGCTGGCCAGCTTCCACGGACAGCTCAAGGACGAGCAGACCGTCCTGGTCAAGGACGAACGGCCGCACGACATCTACAACAACTCGCTCGCCGCCGCCTTCAGCCGCGACGAGGACGGCCCGCCCGGACCCAAGGACCAGACCTTCGAGTCGCCCTCGATCACCGAACAGGGCGACACCGGCAACGACTTCTCGCTCATCGCCCAGAACATCTGCCAGTCCTCCGCGCGGTACGTCTACTTCGCGGGCCGCCCCGTCCACCTGCGGCTCTTCGCACTGAAGCTGGCCGAGGTGCCGTGCCGCGGCAAGAAGTACACGGTCATCAGCGGCTCCGGATCGGCCACCCTCGACCGCTACCTGAAGGCCGACGACTGGGCGAGGCTGCGCGGCGGCGACGGCAAGGAACCCGCCGTCACGGTGCAGTACGCGGCCCCCGGGCACCCCGACGCGTGGGACCGGGAGCTGCGCCGCAAGGACCTGGGCAAGCGCCGCCCCGCCTACCTCACCCAGCCCCAGCAGGAGCTGCGCACACTGAGCGAGCTCATCACCCGGCGCACCGCGGGCGACATCGGCCCCGTCCGCCTGGGGGACTCCCGCACCATGCTCGTCCACGACGGTGTGCACACCATCGCCAAGGCGGTACTGCTCGCCAACGCCCAGACCGAGGGCACGGTGCCGCCCCTGAAGCGGGTCTCCGACATGTGGCAGCGCCTGGAGGCGGTCAACAAGGTCGCGGGGACCAGCGGCTGGATCTGTCTGACCAACGCGGGCAACGCCTACGACAAGCCGGTCGCCGTCGTCGAACTCGACCCGCGCACCCGGGGGTTGGAGTTCGTCGGCATCGGCTGGCCCAACGGCAGGCCGCAGCCCGAGGACTGCCGGGTGCCCAGCGACACCGGGTGAGCCCCGCCGGACAGCTCCCGGGCACCCCCCGGACAATTTGGACGCGCCGCTCCCCGTGCCGGGGAGCGGCGCGTCGGTGCGGGTGCTACGGCGTCAGCGCCTGCCCGAGCCGGGCGCCCGCGGGCGTCCCCAGCACCGTACGCCCGTAGTAGACGCCGCTCGATCCGGGCACGCTGCCCGAACTGCCGCTGTCCAGCTGCAGGATGGTGCCGTCGCCCGTGTCCTCGCCCTCGACGCCGATGGCCAGGTCCGCGCGGCCGTGGCCGGAGATGTCCGCGAGGGTCACCGACGAGCCCAGGCGGTCACCGGACTCCGTGGAGCCGGGGACGTCCGGCTCGTCCTGCGAGAAGGCCTTCGCGCCCGTGCCGGTCAGGCCGGAGGACGAGCCCTTCAGGAGCAGGGAGGTGCCCGCGTCCTTGCGGTTCTTCTCGGCGCGGGTGATGTCCTCGTCCGGGGCGCCGGTCAGGACGTCCGCGTATCCGTCGCCGTTGTAGTCGCCGGCCGCGACCGACCAGCCCATCGCGTCGCCCGCCTCGGCGGCGCCGGGCACGCCGGACGTCGCCTGGTGGACCGTCTTCATGCCGGTCGTCGTGAACCCGGTCGACGTGCCGGGGACCACCGTGACCTGGCCGCCCGCGTGGGCGCCCGACTCGGCGGTGTACGGCTGGCCGATGACCAGGTCGTCGTAGCCGTTGCCGTTGACGTCGCCCACGGCGACGGACCGGCCGCCGGGGACGGACAGCACGCCGACCCGGCTCAACCCCGAACGGCCGCCGCGGAACCAGGCGACCTTGCCCTTGCCGGCCTGGTCGCGGTAGGTCAGCGCCACGTCCGCGTAGCCGTCGCGGTTGAAGTCGCCGGACGCGGCGTCGGGGTAGGCGATGGCGGTGTCGCCCGAGGTGAGGCTGCCGCCCGACTCGTGCTCCGCGTCGAGCCGCGCGGCCCACGAGCCGCCCGTGCCGGTGGCCGCGGCGAACACGTCGGCCCTGCCGTCGGCGTTGAAGTCGCCCGAGGCCACCGCGGAGCCGAACTTCGCCCCGGGGTAGTGGAAGTCGGGCGAGAGCTGCATGTCCGTGCCGGACGTGAACTTCGGGCCGTACAGCATCGTGACCGCGCCGCGGTCGGCGTGGCCCGCGGTGTCGTCCTCGCCCGGAGCGCCGATGACGAGGTCCGCGTATCCGTCGGCGTTCAGGTCGCCCCACGCCGTGGCCGCGCCCCAATTGTCACCGGTCTCCGAGGAGCCGGGCACGCCCGCGCCGGCCTGCGTCAGGGAGATGCGGGACGCGCCGACCGGGCCGTCGAGACCGCCGGGCACGACCGTGACGCGGCCGCGGGACGACGATGCCTTCGGGGTGGCGGCGATCAGGTCGGCGATGCCGTCGCGGTTGTAGTCGCCGGACGGGATCGCGGAGTTGCGGCCCGCCGAGCCCGCGTAGCGGCGGATCTCACCGAGCTTGCCGTACAGGTTCTTGCCCGGGCACAGGGTGGCGAAGCCGTCGCGGTGGCCGGAGACGGTGTTCAGGGTGGCCTGCTCGCCCTTCTTCCACACGCCGGTGTCGTCGGCCGCGGTCAGCGTGACCTTGCCGGTCGGGTCGCCGTCGTACTGGCCGAGCTTCCAGGCCGCGACCCGGGCCACCGACTCCAGGGCGGCGCGGGTCGGCTTGCCCGCGGGCTTGTCGGTCGCCGGGTCGCCCTCGAAGTCGCCGAGGACGGCGATGCCCGCCGAGTCGCCGTTGAAGCCGTAGGTGTGCGCGCCGCGCACGGGCAGGTCGATGCCGCCGGCGCGGCCCTCGAATATCTGGCCGCACTTGTCGACGAGGAAGTTGTAGCCGAGGTCGTTCCACTTCTCGACGTCCACGTGGTACGTCAGGACGCCGCGGACCAGCGCCGGGGACTCGGCGCAGCTGTAGTCGTTGCTGCCGACGGTGTGGTGGACGAAGACGGCCTTGACCTTCTCCAGGTACTCCGGCGGGTCCTTGACGAGGGACTCGTCGGCGCCCCAGGCGGCCCGCTTCACGACGGGCGGCTGGGTGACGGTGGACGGCGGGGGCGTCGGCCTGGTCGGGGTGGGGTCCGGGTCCGGGGCGGCGTGCGAGGGGTCCGACGGGTCGGCCGGGTCGGGGGTCTCGTCGGCGGCGAAGGCCGCGGGGTCCATGCCGTTGCCGGTGCCGGAGCTGTCGTTCGCAGCCGTCCCGCCGTCGAGGGACGGGTTCCCGGCCTCCTTGGCCGTGACGCCCGGGTCCACGAGGTTGACCTCAAGTCCCTCGGGCAGCCCGGACTTCGCGGTGCCGTCGGCCGCGACGACGCGGACCTCGACGCCGTCCGACGGTCCGACCCACAGCGGATCGGACGCGGCACGCGTGCCCGCCTCCGGCTTCTCCGCGGGGTGCGTCTCCAGGTCGAGGGAGTGCCAGCCGGTCCAGGCGCCGGAGCCGATGGCGCGGGTGCGGACCTGCGCGGTGCCCTCCAGCTCCGTGGCGGCGCCGCCCCACGAGACGCCGAGCAGCGAGAACTGACCGGTCGACGTGCGCGGCAGCTCCCGCTTCGCCGCGCCGTCGGCCCGCAGCGCCAGATCGTGCACGCTCGGCGCCCGCCTGGCGCGCGGATCGGCGCCGGAGCCCGAGCCGTCGGCGGGGTCGGCCATCGCGTACGTCACGGCCCCCGCGCCGCCGAGCACGACGGCGCCCACCGTCAGCCATGCCCGGCGCTTCAGACTCAACGGACGGTACGCGTGCGTGGTACGCGCCTTTTCACGCGTTTTGCGCGGCCTCAATTACCCCACCCCTCAGCGAATTTCAGGTGAACTCAGCGAGTTCGTACGACTGATCGAGGGGTCAAAGGGTTGTAGCGGGGCGGGTGTTTTGTCGCGTGATGTATGACGCATCCATCGGGCGTGACGGATGGGCGGGCCGGTGCGCTGGGTCATGTGAGAGTTGTGCGGTTGATGTGAGGGTGGGGCCAGGGGTGGGAGTACGGGTGGGGACTCGGGGCGGGACTCGGACGGGAGCCCGGACGGGGCGCCGGATGAGGGCGGACAAGGGCTGGATACGCGCCGGTGCGGTCTGCCTCGCGGTGGGTGCGCTCGCGTCCTGCGGTGCGGAGGGCCGGGTGTCGTACTCCGGCGGCACGCTCGAAGAGGTCGTCCCCGCGGACGAGCGGCGCGGCAAGGAGCTCGCCGTCGAGGGCATGCGGCTCCTGAAGGAGACGGAGTCGGTACGGATCCGCGTCGACATGACCACCGCCAAGGGCACCCAGAAGGGCTCCCTGCGGGTGGACCGCGACGGCAACTGCACGGGCACCTTCGACAGCGGCCCGATGGCGCGCGGCGAGATCCTCGTCGTCGCGGGCGACGGGGCCTACGCGCGGTACAGCGACGCGACGCTCGACGCGCTCATCGCGACGGCGGCCCGGCGCGGACCCGAGGCGGCCGCACGCGCCCGGCAGCGGGCGGGGCTCGCGCGCGGCAAGTACCTGAAGCTCCCGGAGGGCTCCCGCCTGGGCTCCGCGCGGGCCACGGGACCCGCGGCCTGCGACCTCGACGACTTCACCGCCGAGATGCCGGCGGCGCCGAAGCCCGGCGAGACCTTCAAGTCCCTTGCGCGCACCCACCGTTACGGCCGGGACGTCATCCCGGTCATCGGCCGTCGGAACGGTGAGCGGACGACCATGTACGTGGCCGCGGGGGGCAAGCCGTACGTCGTCGCCATCAGCCAGGTGGAAAACGGCGAGGCCATGATCCTGCGCTTCTCCGAATACGACGAGCCGGTCCACGCGAAGCCCCCGCCGGCCGACCGCACACTCGACATCTCCGACTTCGCCCCGGGCGGCGGAGCCGACGGCTCCCTCTTCGAGGTCTGAGCACGCCGTCCTCCGTCCCGACCAGGGTGCTCTCGACCGCTCCGGCCCTCAACTGCTCCGGGGCGGTGTGAGCTTGTCCAGGTCGAGCGTGATCTCGAAGGGGAGCGGGCGCCGCAGGGTTCCTCGGAAGATGCCCGCGGGCGCGTAGGCGCCGGTCGGTTCGTCGAGCTCGTACACGTGGACGGCCGGTGCGCCGTCCTCTTCCTCGACGCGCCAGTAGTGCGGGATCCCAGCCTCCGCGTACTTGCGGAGCTTGACCGTGCGGTCGCGGTGGGCGGACTCGGGGGAGACGACCTCCACGACGAGCTGCACGTCGTCGGGGGCGTACCAGGTCCGGTCGGGGTCGTAGGGCAGGCTCGTCAGCAAGAGGTCGGGCTCGGGGCGGTTGCGGGCGTCCAGGCGGATCGTCATCTCCCGCTCGACCTCGGTGCCGGGTGGTGCCTGCGCCATGAGTGTGGCGGTCAGGGCAGTGACGACACGGCCGTGCCAGGACCGCTGGGGCGACGACATGAAGACGAGGGCTCCGTCGACCAGCTCGGTGTGGCGCGGCGCCTCGGGAGGTGATCCAGGTCCTCCGCGAACCAGCCCTCCGCGCGGGGCAGGCGCATCCAGCCGGGCGGTGCGGTCATGGCTTCACGGTAGCGGCTGCGGCTGCGGCGAGCCGGGAGCTCTCCTACCAGCCCGCTCCAGAGCTCGCCGAAGAAGCCCACCGAAGAACCGGCCGGGGCCGCCACCCCCCACAGGAGAGGCCCCGGCCGGCACACGGTACGAACCGCGTGCGGTCCGTACTCCCTTCAGCGCCGTGGGTGCGTTTTCTGTCACACCGCGTTCTGTCACCTGCTAGTTGCACGTTGTACAAACATGGACGTAGGGCCTCCCCAGCCCGTAGCGTGCTGCTTCGCGCCGGGGCCGGGCGCAGATCTCCGAGTGGCAGGATTGTGAGAGTGCTGGGGGACGACGCGGAGCTGACCGCCGCGGTGCTTGCGGCGCAGGACGGGGACGAGACCGCCTTCCGGACTGTGTACCGCGCCGTGCACCCACGGCTGCTGGGTTACGTACGCACGCTGGTCGCCGACCCGGACGCGGAGGACGTCGCCTCCGAGGCCTGGCTGCAGATCGCGCGCGACCTCGGACGGTTCAGCGGAGACGCGGACCGGTTCCGGGGCTGGGCGGCGCGCATCGCGCGCAATCGCGCCCTCGATCACATACGGATGCGGGGCCGTCGCCCCGCCGTCGGTGGCGACGAGTCCGAGCTGACCGGCAAGCCGGGCGAATCAGACACCGCCGACGAGGCGCTGGAGTCCCTCGCCACCGGTGAGGCCCTCGCCCTGATAGCCCGGCTCCCGCAGGACCAGGCCGAGGCCGTCGTGCTGCGTGTCGTCGTCGGCCTCGACGCGAAGAGCGCGGCCCAGACCCTCGGCAAGCGCCCCGGAGCCGTCCGCACGGCGGCGCACCGCGGCCTGAAGCGCCTCGCCGAACTGCTCGGCGCGCAGAGCGCCGACCCCCAGGAGGCGCTCGGCGCCGTACCCCCACAGAGAGAGCCGCGCGGCTGCGCGGTGACGTCCGCCGGTGTGACGCAATCGCGTACGCGGACGCAGAAGGACATGTGATGGCCGACGAGCAGCACAGGTGGCTGGACCGCGACGCGGCGGAGCGTCTGCTGCGCGGCGAACCCCTCGAAGGCATCGACCCCCACGCGCAGGAGTGGGCGGACCGGCTCGCCCGGACGCTGGCCGAGTTGGCCGCGTTGGCCGAGCTGGCCGAGCAGAGCCGGGTTGTCGGCGCGGCGGAGGCGCCGGCGGCCCCCGGCACCTCGGGCCAGGACGCCCCGGCCTCGGACGTCCCGCACGAGGCCGGCAGCGTCCCCCTCACCGAGGCCGGCCGGACCGCGCCCGCGGGCTCAGGACACGACCGCCCCGCCGACGCCGATGCCCACGCCGACACAGCCGCCCCCCACCCCGTACCCGGCGAACTCCCCGGCGAAGCCGCCGCGTTGGCCGCCTTCCGGGCCGCCCGCGCGGAGCTCCCGCAGGGCGCCGGCGTCGGCTCGATGGCCGCGCCCTACGCGACGGCCGCCCACCGCGCCGCCGCGGACGAGACCGTACGGCTGAGCCGCGCGGGCACTCGCCCCGCCCCCAGCCGCTGGGGGCGCCCCGTCCGCCTCGGGCTCGCCGCGGCCCTCGCGGCCTGCATGATCGGCGGCGTCGCCGTGGCCGCGGGGACGGGCGTGCTGCCCTCGCCGTTCGGCGCGCACCACGAACCCGACCCCGCCGCGTCCGCCTCACGCGTCGCCACCCCGGACGAGCCGCGAGCCTCCGCCTCCCGCGGCGCGCCCGAGCCGAGCGAGGACATCGAGACGGACGAGAGCACCGAGCCCGGCGACGAGCCGACCGGGGAGCCCACGACCGGACCGGACGACACGACGCCCGGTCCCGGGACGGACGGCGAGACCCCCGCCGAAACCCCCTCGCAGCCGTCCGGCGAACAGCCGCCGCACCGGGACGAGGCCAAGGGCTGGTATCGCAAGGTGGTGACCGCCTGCCGCGCCTACCGCAGCGGCGAACTGCAGGGCGACAAGCGCCGACGCCTGGAGGAGGCCGCGAAGGGCCCGGCCCGGGTGGAGGCGTTCTGCGGCCGGATCCTCGACGGCTCGGGTGGCGGCGGCCATCAGGGTGGCGGCCACCAGGGTGGTGGCGGCGGTCAGGGCGGTCCCGGCGGCCACGACGAGGGCGGCGAGAACGGTTCCGGCGGCGACGAGGACGCCGGCGACTCGGGCGGCGGCGGAGACACCGGTGGCGCCCCCGTGCCGCCCATCTCGCCCCCGTCCGGCCCACGGGCGACGCCCACGGGCTCGTACAGCGCGCTGCCGTACCTCTCGTAGCGGTTCGCGCCTGCTGCAGCGGGCGCGGCCGGGGCGCGATGTCGAGGTGTCCCACAGATGTGTCCCACAGATCCCACAGAGGTGTCACGCACTGGTGCGACCCGGGGTGTGACGTTTTTCGGGACGGCGGCGCAGTATGAAGTGAGCCGACTGGTCATCGGCCCGCGCACGAGCCGGGGGTTCCCCCCGTACCTTCGGCTCCGTGCCCTCGGCGTGGGCGGGATACGTTCCCCCGATCCCGCCCACGCCGCTTTTCCGCCCTTCGCTTCTCCCTTGCAGATGGCGACTCTCACTTGTAGATGACGACGCGGTCACCCTTGCGCACCTGGGCGAACAGCCGCGCGATCTTCTTCTCGTCCCGCACATTCACACAGCCGTGCGACGCGCCGCTGTACCCACGGGCCGCGAAGTCCGACGAGTAGTGCACGGCCTGGCCGCCGCTGAAGAACATGGCGTACGGCATGGCCGTGTCGTAGAGCGTCGAGACGTGGTGCCGGGACTTCCAGAAGACGCTGAAGGTGCCCTCGCGGGTCGGCGTGTACTGCGAGCCGAACCGCACGTCCATGGTCGAGACGGCCTTGCCGTCGATCATCCAGGTCAGCGTGCGGGTGCTCTTGGCGATGCACAGGACCCGGCCGGTCAGGCAGCGCTTGTCCGGCGGGGCGGGCGGCATCCCGCCTCCCGCGTACAGCTCCTGCCGCGTCGGCTCGCGCGTCATGTCGTGCAGCTTGCCCAGGGTGACGGTGTCCGTGTCGCCGGTGCGGGGCAGACCGCGCTTGGCCTGGAAGCCCTTGACCGCGCTGACGGTGGCGGGCCCGTACGTCCCCGAGGGGGTGGCGAGGAACCAGGCGATCTGCCGCAGCCTGGCCTGCAGTTCCCGCACCTGTCCGCCGTGGTCGCCCGCCCGCATGAGCGTCATCGGACGGGGCGTCGGCGGGGCGGCCGTCGCGACGGGGGGAGGGGTGCCGGGGGACTGCGGAGTCCGCGCCGGGGGCGGGACCGTCGGGGTCCGCTCGGCGGGCGGCCGGGTGGCCGCGGCCTTCGGCCCGCCGTCCGCGCCGGAAGGCGCCCCGTCCGCGTCCACCGTCACCGCCTTGCACCCGGCGGTCAGTACCAGCACCGCTACGGCACCCGCGGATATCGCTTGCCTGCCCATCACGCCCCCAAGCCCTGGACAACACATCTGGAAGTGTTTCCCGGTTTGCCGCGAGTGACGCGTACGGGCCGCGGGCGCAAGCTGAAGGCATGACACACGAGTCAGAGTCCGGACTGCCCATCGAGCCCGTCTACGGCCCCGAGGACCTGGCGGGCTGGGACCCGGCGGAGAAGCTCGGCGCGCCCGGCGCGTACCCGTACACGCGCGGCGTCTACCCGACGATGTACACCGGCCGCCCCTGGACCATGCGCCAGTACGCCGGGTTCGGCACCGCCGCCGAGTCCAACGCCCGCTACCGGGAGCTGATCGAGCACGGCACCACCGGCCTGTCCGTCGCCTTCGACCTGCCGACCCAGATGGGCCACGACTCCGACGCGCCGATCGCGGGCGGCGAGGTCGGCAAGGTGGGCGTCGCGGTCGACTCCATCGAGGACATGCGCGTCCTGTTCGACGGGATCCCGCTGGACAAGGTCTCCACGTCGATGACGATCAACGCGCCCGCCGCGCTGCTGCTCCTGCTCTACCAACTCGTCGCCGAGGAACAGGGCGTCGCCTCCGAGGAGTTGACCGGCACGATCCAGAACGACGTCCTGAAGGAGTACATCGCGCGCGGCACGTACATCTTCCCGCCCCAGCCGTCGCTGCGGCTCGTCGCGGACACCTTCCGGTACTGCCGGGCCGAGCTGCCCCGCTGGAACACCATCTCCATCTCCGGCTACCACATGGCCGAGGCGGGCGCCTCGCCCGCGCAGGAGATCGCCTTCACGCTGGCCGACGGCATCGCGTACGTGCGGACGGCGGTGGCGGCGGGCATGGCCGTGGACGACTTCGCGCCGCGGCTCTCCTTCTTCTTCGTGGCGCGCACGACGATCCTGGAGGAGGTCGCCAAGTTCCGTGCGGCGCGGCGCATCTGGGCCCGGGTGATGCGGGAGGAGTTCGGGGCCCGCGACCCGAAGTCCCTGATGCTGCGCTTCCACACGCAGACGGCGGGCGTCCAGCTCACCGCGCAGCAGCCGGAGGTGAACCTGGTCCGGGTCGCCGTCCAGGGCCTCGGCGCGGTCCTCGGCGGCACCCAGTCGCTGCACACCAACTCCTTCGACGAGGCCATCGCGCTGCCCACCGCCACGTCGGCCCGGCTCGCCCTGCGCACCCAGCAGGTCCTCGCGTACGAGACGGACGTGACGGCGACGGTGGACCCCTTCGCCGGGTCGTACGTGGTGGAGAGCATGACGGACGACGTGGAGCGGGCGGCCCTGGACCTGATGCGCCGCGTGGAGGACCTCGGCGGCGCGGTGCACGCCATCGAGCAGGGCTTCCAGAAGGGCGAGATCGAACGGAACGCCTACCGCATCGCGCAGGAGACGGACAGCGGCGAGCGTGTGGTGGTCGGCGTCAACCGCTTCCGCCTCGACGAGGAGGCGCCGTACGAGCCGCTGCGCGTCGACCCGGCGATCGAGGCCCAGCAGGCGTCCCGCCTCACCCGCCTGCGCGCGGAACGCGACGGCCCCGCGGTGACCACCGCCCTGACCGCGCTCCGCGAGGCGGCGCAGGGCTCGGCGAACGTCCTCTACCCCATGAAGGAGGCGCTGCGCGCCCGAGCCACGGTGGGCGAGGTCTGCGACGCGCTGCGGGAGGTGTGGGGGGCGTACGTGCCGACGGACACGTTCTGAGGTCGAGGCCGCGCCGGCCTCGAACGGGTGATCCGGAGCGGAATGCCCGCGAGGGTGGTTACGCTCATGAAGAGTGCTCCCGAAAGGAGGCTGCCGTGGCCGTGATACTGAACGAGTCGTCACTCGCCGATGCTGCCGACCGCCTCTGGGAAGAGCTGCCCGGACACCGGGTGGAGATCCTGTACGGGAGCATCGTCGTGACACCACCGCCGGACGGTTCGCATCAGGAGACGTTGTCCTGGCTCACCGTCGCCCTCCATGACGCCGGAGCGCGTAAGGCGGGCCTCCGCTACCTGCAAGGCATTGGCCTCTGGTTGCCTACGGGTCTCGACGACTATGCGGTGCCTGATCTGTCCGTCGTCGACGACGACTACAAGGACGCGGTCGTCGAGAAGAACTGCTACGCGCCCCATGTCTTCCAGCTCGTGCTGGAAGTGACGTCGTCCAACTGGGGCAACGATCTGGTGACGAAGGTCGAGACGTATGCCAGGGCGGGTGTTCCGGTGTATGTCGTCGTCGATCGCAAGCACGGCCAAGTGCTGGTGCACTCCGGGCCGGTGGGGGACGGGTACGGGGCGCGCTCGTGTTATCAGCGCGGACAGACCTTCGCTCTGCCCTCGTCCGTCGGTGTGCGCCTCGACCTCTCCGTCGACACCCTCCTGGACGGTGACTGACAGTCGGCGCAGGGCCCGGATGTCCGCAGTCCGGACACCGTTCGAGGGGGTCCGTACGCCCGTGCGAGACTCCCGCCATGCTGGGTGTCACCGATCTTCCGACCTACCTCGCGGGCCTCGCCCTGATCATTCTGCTGCCGGGCCCGAACTCGCTGTACGTGCTCTCCGTCGCCGCACGCCGCGGCATACGCACCGGCTACACCGCCGCCGCGGGCGTCTGGTGCGGGGACACCGTCCTGATGACGCTCTCCGCGGCCGGCGTGGCCTCGTTGCTGCAGGCCAACGCGGTGCTCTTCGGGATCGTGAAGTACGCCGGCGCCGGCTATCTGGCCTGGCTCGCGCTCGGCATGCTGCGGGGCGCGGTCGCCCTGTGGCGTACGCGGCGCGAGAAGGACGTGGGTGCGCCCGTCGAGAGCGAGACCGGGGCCGCCGAGCGGCCCTTCCGCAGGGCCCTGGTGATCAGCCTGCTCAACCCGAAGGCGATTCTTTTCTTCATCGCCTTCTTCGTGCAGTTCGTCGACCCCGGCTACGCCTACCCGGCGCTCTCCTTCGTCGTCCTCGGCGCCTTCGCGCAGCTCGCCAGCTTCCTCTACCTCACGGCCCTCATCTTCAGCGGCACCCGGCTCGCCGACGCCTTCCGGCGCCGCAAGCGCCTCTCGGCGGGCGCCTCTTCGGCGGCGGGCGCGCTGTTCCTCGGGTTCGCCGTGAAGTTGTCCCTCAGCAGCGTCTGAGCGCCGGGCGGGGCGAGCCCCGCCACGGGGCTCATCGGTCAGGGCCGGTCAGGGTGCGGCGTCGCCCGGCCGCCCGCGCCGAGCAGGCCCGTCTCCGGGAGCCCGGTCCGGCTCAGGTCCGGGCCCAGTACCCGCGTGACGAGACCCGGCAGGGCGGCCCGCACCACCTGCGCGCCCCGTAGCCACCGCGGCACGTACACGCTGGAGGCGCGCCGTTCGATCGCCGACACCAGAAGCCGGGCCACCCGGTCCGGTGCCTGGACCCTGCGCGCCGGGGCGGGCAGCTCCGCCTTGAGCGCGGCCAGCGCGGACGACCGGCCGGCGTCACCGATCATGTCCGTGTCGATCCAGTTCAGATAGCCGACCCCCACCCCGACCCCGCGGGTGCGGACCTCCGCGCGCAGGGCGTGGCAGAACGCCTCCACGCCCGCCTTCGACGCGCAGTACGCCGTCATCAGCGGGGTGGCGCCGACGGACGCCAGCGAGGCGATCTGCAGATAGTGGCCGTGCGTGGCGAGCAGTTGCGGCAGGAAGGCCCGCGCGGTCACCGCGCTGCCCACGAGGTTGACCTCGATCACGCGCCGCCAGCGCTCCGGGTCGGAGCCCTCGAACGGTCCGGCCTCCGCCACACCGGCGTTGGCGACGACGACGGAGACCGCGCCCATCCGCTCCCGTACCTCGGCGGCGACCCGGGCCATGGCGAGATGGTCGGTGACGTCCACGTGCCAGTGGCGCGATGCCGCCGTCGCCGGGAGCGCGGCGCCGACCCGGGCGAGCTCGTTCTCCTCCAGGCCCACCAGCGCCACCTTCGCCCCCCGGTCCGCCAGCTCCCGCGCGACGGCCTCGCCGAGTCCGCGGCCGGCGCCGGTGACCACGGCGACCCGGCCCTCGAGAACACTCCGCCGACGACGACGCGACACGGGACGACCTCCGGTGGGACGGTCCCTCCACCGTACGCGCGGGCGGAGCGGCCCGCCCGGTCACCCGTTCGACCGAACGGGCCGTGCCGTCAACCGGCGCACCGAGCCAGGTACTCCGGCAGACCGTCCCGCGCGTCCGTACCCGCCCACCCCACGTATCCGTCCGGACGGACCAGGAAGAGCCCCTTGCCGTACGGCTCGTACGCGGGGACGTGGTGCACGTGCACCGACTCCGCGCCCAGCGGCGGCAGCTCGGCGTCGGTGCCGACCACCAGGAGCGTCCAGTGCGGGCCGCGGAACACGTCGAACAGCGTGCCCGCCCCGGACGCCTCGGACCCCTCGGACGCCCCGTCCCCCTGATCCGGCCCGCCCGCCCCGTACGGCCCGTCCGGCGCGCGGTCGCCCGCCCGCAGCTCGTCCTCCGCCAGCGCCGCGCGCGTCTCCACCGCCAGCGACGACGTGCGGTAGCCGATGCCGAGCTGCCGGGTGGCCGCCCCGCGCTGCGCCTCGCCGCGGTGGATGCGGGTGGACAGGCCGAGCATCTGCGCGGCGTTGGGCCGCCGCTCCTCCTCGTACGTGTCGAGCAGGGCCTCGGGCGCTCCGCCGCCCAGCACCGCGGCCAGCTTCCAGCCCAGGTTGTAGGCGTCCTGGACGCTGGTGTTGAGGCCCTGGCCCCCCGCGGGCGAGTGCACGTGCGCCGCGTCGCCGGCCAGGAAGACGCGGCCCGCCCGGAACCGGTCCGCGAGCGCCGCGCGCGGCCGGAAGTCGGAGGCCCAGCGCAGCTCGGTGACGTCGTCGCCGCTCAGGTGCGTGCGGGCCGCGACGAGGTCCCGTACGCCCTGGAGGGTCAGGTCGGGCGTGGTGCCGGGCGGGAACTGGGCGACCAGCTGGAAGTCCGCGGTCCCGGGCAGCGGGCAGATCGCCGTGTACGGGCCGCCTTCCTCGGCGGCCGGGAACATGTGCCAGTTGTCCCGGTCCAGCGCGGGAATGCGGACGTCCGCCACCAGGACCGGGTGCGGGTCGACGGTCTCGCCCGCCATGATGATGCCCAGGGCGCGGCGCAGGGTGGACCGGCCGCCGTCCGCCGCGACCGCGTACGCCGCGCGCACCGTCCCGCCCGTGGAGAGCCGCGCGGTGACCTCCGCCGCGTCCTGCGTCAGCTCCGTCACCGCCGCGCCGAAGACCACGTCGCCGCCCAGCTCCCGCAGCCGCGCGAGGAGGATCTCCTGGGTGCGCCACTGGGGGACCATCCACGGCACGGTGTACGGGGCGGTCGGGGTCGGCTCCGGCGGCTCGAACATCCGGTGCTCGCCCTGCCGCTCGCCGTCCCGCCACACCATCCCGACCGGGAGCGGGCCGCCCGACGCGAGGACCGCGCCGATCACGCCGAGGTCGTCGAAGACCTCCATGGTCCGGGGCTGGAGCCCCTTGCCGCGCGAGCCGGGGAAGAGGGCCGGGGCCCGCTCGACGACGAGCGGCCGCACGCCGCGGCGCGCCAGATCGCAGGCGAGGGCGAGCCCGGTGGGGCCCGCGCCCACGATGAGCACACCGGTTTCCTTAACGTCGTTAAGTTCCATGGTCCGGAGCATGCGCTTAACGGTGTTAAGTTGTCAAGGTGGCTACGACGAAGCTGGACCGCACCCGGGTGGCGAGCGCCGCGCTCGACCTGCTGAACGAGACCGGGCTCGAAGGGCTCACCCTGCGCGCCATCGCCCAGCGCCTGGACGTCAAGGCGCCCGCGCTGTACTGGCACTTCAAGGACAAGCAGGCGCTGCTCGACGAGATGGCCACCGAGATGATGCGGCGGATGGCCGACGCGCTCCTGAGCGCGCCGGACCCGGACTGGCGCACGGCCGTCACCACCGCGATGTGCGGCCTGCGCGGCCATCTGCTGCGCTACCGCGACGGCGCCAAGGTCTTCAGCGGCACGCGCTACACGGACCTGTCGTACGCGGCCCCCATGGAGGCGATGCTGCGCACGCTGAACGAGGCGGGGTTCGCCCCGGAGGCGGCCGCGCGAGCCTGGTTCACCGCGTACAGCTACACCATCGGGTACGTCATCGAGGAGCAGTCCACGCTGCCCGACCCGGCGCGCGGCGAGGAGGACGGCGAACTGGCCGCGCGCGCCGCGCGGCTGGCCGCGTATCCGCTGATCGCGGCGGCGGGCGACGAGATGTTCCGCGCCCACGACCGCGGCTTCGAGACGGGGCTCGCCGCGGTCGTGGCGGGGATCGGGGCGACACTCTTCGAGGGGTGAGGCCCGCGCGCGCCGGGCGCTGCGGGGCTTCGCGCGCGCCGGCCGGAGAGGGGGCTTCGCGCGCGTCGGTCAGCGGGTGAGTCCCCTGCGGATCAGCGGGGTCAGGCGCTCCTCCACGCAGCGGTGCAGGAGCCAGGCGAGGACCAGCATCGCGGCGATCGTCAGCCCGAAGGTGGCGTACGACGGCAGGCCGAGGTGCCGGTGCAGCGCCCCGACCGTCACCCAGCCGAGGTGCTCGTGCACCAGGTAGAACGGGTACGTCAGCGCGCCCGCCACGGTCAGCCAGCGCCAGTTCGCCCAGTGCAGGTGACCGAGGGCGATGACGAGCACTGCGGCGAAGCCCGCCGTCACCACGGCGATGATCACGGAGGCGGACCGGTAGGAGAAGAAGTTCGGGTTCGGCGCGTGCCACAGCCGGTCGACCGCGTAGTGCTGGCCGATCAGCCAGCTCACCCCGGTGATGCCCCACGCCGTGAGGTCGCGGCGGTCCCGGTGGACGAGGTAGATGCCGATGCCGCCGACGAAGAAGGGCGCGTACTCCGGCATCAGGACCAGGTCGAGCAGCGGCTGGTCGGCGCCCTCCGCGACGGCCGCCGCGAGCGTCCACACGGCGCAGAACAGCATGACGCGCGCGCGGGTCGCGCCGGGCAGCACCACGCACAGCGCGAACAGCGCGTAGAAGCGCAGCTCGGCCCAGAGCGTCCAGCACACGCCGAGCACCCGGTCCGCGCCGAGCGGTTGCTGCAGCATGGTGAGGTTCACCAGCGCGTCGCTCGGCGCGACCGTCCCGTACGCGACGACGGGCAGCGCGAAGACCGCCGTCACCAGCAGGATCGCCGCCCAGTAGGCGGGCAGCAGCCGGGAGGCGCGGGAGGCGAAGAACGAGCGCAGCGGCCTGCCCCATCCGCTCATGCAGATGACGAAGCCGCTGATCACGAAGAAGATCTGCACGCCCAGACAGCCGTACGCGAACCATTCACTGGCCGTCGGGAACTGCTCCCTGGGCGAGCTGCCCCAGGCCTGCGCTATCTCGCCGTCGCGGCCGCCGTAGTGGTAGGCGGCGACCATCAGGGCGGCGACCAGGCGCAGGCCGTCCAGGGCGCGCAGCCGGGGCTTCCCGCGGGTGGGCCGAGCGGGCCGGGCGGTGTGGCCGGCGGCGGGAGCGGACACCGCGGCGGATATCGCGGCGGGCCCGGCGGTGTCCGTGGGGGCGGGCGGCGTCATCCGAGCGCGGTCCGCTTGAGGGAGCGCTGCACCGAACGCGCGCGGCGGGCCACGCGGCGGACGGCCGCGTTGCGCGGGATGAACGCGAGCTGCGCGGGGACGCCGCCGGGCAGCGCGAGCGCGGTGAGGCGGCGCCGCTTGAAGTAGCGCCAGGTCGCGGGGGTGAGGTTCCGCGCGAGATAGCGCTCGGCGTCGGGGCGCAGGCCGGGGTATATCTGCGGCTGCATCGCGAAGCCGACGGCCTTGAGGAGGCGGGTCAACTCGCCGGTGCCCAGGGCGCTTTCCTGCGCCGCGACGGCTGCCCGGTCGGTGAGTTCGGGCAGCAGCGCGTCGACGATGGTGACCGGGACGCGGTTGCTGTTCTGGTACGGCGCGAGGCGCTCCAGGAGGAGGTCCGTGCCGGTGCGGGCGGTGGGCAGGCCGTACAGCGCGGAGGCCGTCAGGAGCGCCGTGGAGAAGCAGCCGACGACGAGCGCGGGCCGCATCCGCTGGTAGAGGACCTCGGCGAGTACGGGGGAGTCGAGCACCGTGAGCTCGACGCCGATCGTCCGGGCCTCCTTCTCCAGGGCGCGCGACCAGCGGGCCGGCGCCGTGGGGTGAGGCTTGAACACCACCTGGGTGTGGCCCAGTTCGGCCGCTCCGCGCACCATGCGGATGTGCAGCTCCTCCTCTTCCTCGGGGGTGAGGATGGAGAGCGCGGAGAGGTACTGGCCGAGGACGAGGGCGGGGCCTTCGAGGGCGGGGCTTTCGAGGTCGGGGAGCGGGCCCGCCGACTCGGCCTCGTCGTCCGCGAGTTCGGCCAGGACCCGTACGAACGCGTCGGTCGGCACGACCTCGGGCCGCACCCCGAACTCGGTGAGGAGCAGTGGGGTGAGCCCCGGCACCAGGTCCAGGTGGAGCAGGCGGCGCACCCGGGTGCCGACCAGCGGGTCGATCTTGTTGCGGGTGGGGCCGTAGCTCATCAGGCCGTCGGCGTAGACGTCCACCGGGGCGCCGGTGAAGATCTGCGCGAGCGCGAGCGCGGGATTGACCTGGATGGACTCGACGGCCAGTTCGACGTCGTCGTCACCGAGGTCCCAGAGCAGCCTGATGTACCGCTCCCACAGCACGACGTCGTCGCCGCGCGGCGCCCAACCGCCGGGGTGGAAGGGGGAGATGGTCTCGTTCCAGGACCGCACCTCGTCGAACCGCCCGCGCAGCCGCGCGAACCCCGGCATCGCGTCGAGCGACGGCGTCGTCTCGGGCGTCGCCGCGTTGTTGCTGACCAGCAGGATGCGCCGGTCGGCGGCGCCGAAGCGGCCGGCGTCCAGGGCGGCGGCGAGGGTCGCGGCGCCGTACAGCGTGGACGCGAAGAAGATCTGCGTCGTGCGGCGGGCGCTCACGCGGCCACCTCCGCCGTCACCGGGCGCCGCCGCAGCCTGCGCAGCCGGGTCGCCCGCTGGACGTCCATGGAGTCGAGCGCGTCGTCCAGCACGCCCTGCGGCATCCGCTTCAGCGCGGCCGCACTCATTGACTTCAATTTCCGCGCCACGGATGGCTCGAACCTTTCGATGGATCCCAAATGGTGGGAGATGATCGCGCAATACGTACGGACGGCCTTGGGCAGGAGTTCGTCCGCGTCCCGGTCCGCCGCGGTCTCCCGTACCACCTGGTCGAACGCCTTGATGAAATCGAGCTGGCGGACATCGCCGATCTGCGTCAGCGACGAGGCGACCCCGCGCCGGTAGAACACCCCGAGCAGGCCCACCGCCGCGAAGGACTCCGCCTCGCGGTGCAGCCGCCAGATCCACGGCCGGTCCTCCGCGGTGCGCAGCCCGTCGGTGAAGTGCAGCAGCCCCCGGTCGGCGAGCCGGCGGTGGTAGATGCCCGCCCAGGCGTACGCGTAGTCGACGGAGGTCGAGCGGTCGGCGGGCAGGATCACCTCGCGCGGGCTCATCACGACGCCGCGCCTGCCGTGCGGGACGCGGTGCACGGTGCGGGCCCGCGCGGTGCACTGCACATGGTCGGTGCGCACGAAGTCGCAGCCCAACTCCTCGATGGCGTCGACGAGTTGACCGTAGTAACCGGGAGCGAGCCAGTCGTCGCCGTCCAGGAAGGTGAGGTACTCGCCGCGTGCCGCGTCGAGGCCCGTGTTGCGGGCGGTCGCGAGGCCGCCGTTCGTCTCATGTCTGAGGTGGACGGCGCCGGGAAGCTCGCGCGCCGCACGCTCCAGGATGTCCGGGGTCTCGTCGCGCGAGCAGTCGTCGACGAAGATGAATTCGAAGTCGTCACGTGCGTTCGCACGCAGACTCCGCAAGGTGTCGGGGGCGTATTGCTGCACGTTGTAGAACGGCACGATGACGGAGAGCTTAACCACGTGGGTGACGTTAAGTGTCGGCACGTCATTCGGGTCGACCCGCGGTGGGATGACAGGTGAACGACGTATGGCGGAATGGTTAACCAGGACGCCGGAAAGGCCGTTCCCGGGCCGATTCGCCATTCGTCGGCGTGCTGTTAACCGTTTGTTGCACCCGAGTTGGGCCGCGAATCGAATTGCCTTCCTAGCGTCTGGGACGTGCCAGCAAGCAACCAGAACCCGCTGCGGGTCGCCGTCCTCGCCGACTCCGATACGCGATGGAAATGGGGCGCCCTCACGGCGAACCGCATCGTATCGGGAGCCAGGGCCGAGGGCCTCCGGCTCGACGGGTACCTGCTCCGCGGCCGGGCCACTCCCACCCCCCGGCAGCTCGACGAGGTGGGCGTGCGCGCGGACTCCCTGCGCGAGGTCACCGCCGTGGAGTTCCTGCGCGAGACGGAGCGGGACGCGCCCGACCTGATCGTGCTCGCCCTGGTGGGCGGCGCGGTCCAGGCGGTGTTGCACGGACTCGCCCGCGTCACCCGCGACGCCCGCCTCAGCGGCGGCCCGGCGCGCCGCCCCGTGGTCGTCACCGGCTACGTCGGCGTCGTCTACGAGAAGCTCGCCGACGGCCTCCTCCTGCGGCACGGTGCGGACGTCGTCCTCGCCAACTCCCGCCAGGACGCCGAACGCTTCCGCGCGGTGTACGAGGGGGTGGGCGCCGACGCCTCCGCGGTCACGGAGGCCGCGCTGCCGTTCCTCGGCGGCGCCCCGTACGAGAAGAAGCACGACCCGTACACCGTCGTCTTCGCCGCCCAGCCCTCCGTCCCGGAGACCGCCGCGCACCGCGGCTACCTGCTGCGCAGGCTCGCCGAGCACGCCCGCCGCCACCCCGACCGCGAGGTCCTGCTCAAACTGCGCAGCAGGCCCGGCGAGCACACCACCCACATCGAGGAACTGCCCTACCAGAAGCTGGCGCAGCGCCTCGACGGCGGACTGCCCGCCAACTGCCGCCTCGTCTACGGGCACATGGGCGAGGTCCTGGACCGCACCGACCTGCTGGTCACCGTCTCGTCCACGGCCGCCCTGGAGTCCCTGCACCGCCGCATCCCCACCGCGGTCCTCACCGACCTCGGGGTGCGCGAGGCGCTCGGCAACCACCACTTCACCGGCTCCGGATGCCTCGCCTCCTGGGACCAGCTGGACGCGGGCCACCTGCCCGTGCCCGACGAGCGCTGGCTGGCCCGGCAGGGCGTCGCCGCCGACGGGGCGTACGAGAGCGCCTTCGACGCGGCCCGCGAGCGCGTCACCGAGCTGCTCACCGAGGCGGCCGCCGGCGGTCTGGCGCCCCTCGCCCCTTACTACGGCCTCACCACGGCCCGCGGCTATCTGCCCGGCATCCTCGCCCGCCACCACCTGGGCCCGGACGGCGAACCGCTGCCGGGCGCCCCCGCGGCCGACCGGGACCCCGGCCCCGTACGGCAGATCGTGCGCCGCGCGGCCCGCGGGGCCTACCGGCACGGAGTGCAGCGCGTGGCCCCCGTCATCCGGCGGATGGGCGAGCTGTGAGCACCCACCCCCTCCAAGGAGCCCCCATGTCCCACCCCGGCCCGGCCGGTACGCCCGGCCCGGCCGGTACGCCCGGCACGACCGGTGCGCCCGGCACGACCAGTACGCCCGGTGCGCCCCGCCGCGTGCTCGCCGTCATCCCCGCCCGCGGCGGCTCCAAGGGGGTGCCCGCCAAGAACCTCGCCCCGGTCGGCGGCGTACCGCTGGTGGCCCGCGCCATCCGCGCCTGCACCGCCGCCCGGCACGTCACCGACGTCGTCGTCTCCACCGACGACCACGTGATCGCCGAGACGGCCCGCGCGGCGGGTGCCGAAGTGGTCCTGCGCCCAGCGGCCATCGCCGGCGACACCGCGACCAGCGAGGCCGCCGTCCTGCACGCCATGGACGCCCACGAGGCGCTGCACGGCGCGCGCGTGGACGTCGTCCTGCTCGTCCAGTGCACCAGCCCCTTCCTCACCCCCGAGGACGTCGACGGGGTGGCCGCCGCGGTCACCGAGCACGGCGCGGACACGGCCGTCACGGTGGCGCCCTTCCACGGCTTCATCTGGCGCGACGCGGCCGACGACGCCACGGACGCCGGCGCCGCGCTCCCCGCCCAGCGCACGGACGCCCGCGGCGGCACCGCGACCCTCGCCAACGCGGCCCGTACGCGCGGCGGTTACGGCGTCAACCACGACAAGTCGTTCCGCCCGCGCCGCCAGGACCGCCCCCAGGACCTCCTGGAGACCGGCGCCGCCTACGCGATGGACGCGGCCGGCTTCCGCACCGAGAAGCACCGCTTCTTCGGCCGCACCGAGCCGGTCCGCACCGACCCGGCGCGGGTCCTGGAGGTCGACGACCCGCACGACCTGGCCCGCGCCCGCGCGCTCGCCCCCCTCTTCGACGCGGCCCGCCCCGGGGACGAGGCCGCCCTCCCGACCGCCGCCGACATCGACGCGGTCGTCCTCGACTTCGACGGCACCCAGACCGACGACAGGGTGCTGATCGACTCCGAGGGACGGGAGTTCGTCTCCGTGCACCGCGGCGACGGACTCGGCATCGCGGCCCTCCGCAGGAGCGGCCTGGACATGCTGATCCTGTCCACGGAACAGAACCCGGTCGTCGCCGCGCGCGCCAGGAAGCTCAAGCTCCCGGTCCTGCACGGCATCGACCGGAAAGACCTCGCACTGAAGCAGTGGTGCGAGGAACAGGGCATCGCGCCCGAGCGCGTGCTCTACGTCGGCAACGACGTCAACGACCTCCCGTGCTTCGCCCTCGTGGGCTGGCCCGTGGCGGTCGCGAGCGCCCACGACGTCGTACGCGGCGCCGCACGCGCGGTCACCACCGCCCCCGGTGGTGAGGGCGCGATCCGAGAGATCGCCACCTGGATCCTCGGCCCCTCTCTCGACTCCCTCCACAGTTAAGGACTGTTCCTGCCATGAGCTCCACCAACACCGTCACCTCCATCGCCGCCGACTCCCGCCTGCGCCGCTTCGGTTCGAAGACGGCCGGTCCCGGCCGGCCCGTGTACATCACCGGGGAGATCGGCATCAACCACAACGGTGACCTGGAGAACGCGTTCGCGCTCATCGACGTGGCCGCCGACGCCGGCTGCGACGCGGTGAAGTTCCAGAAGCGCACCCCGGAGATCTGCACCCCGCGCGACCAGTGGGACATCGAGCGGGACACCCCCTGGGGCCGCATGACGTACATCGACTACCGCCACCGCGTCGAGTTCGGCGAGTCCGAGTACCAGGCCATCAGCGAGCACTGCGCCGAGCGCGGCATCGACTGGTTCGCGTCCCCGTGGGACACCGAGGCCGTCGCCTTCCTGGAGAAGTTCGACCTGCCCGCGCACAAGGTCGCCTCCGCGTCGCTCACCGACGACGAGCTGCTCCGCGCCCTGCGCGCCACGGGCCGCACGATCATCCTCTCGACGGGCATGTCCACCCCTCGCCAGATCCGCCACGCGGTCGAGGTGCTCGGCTCGGACAACATCCTGATGTGCCACGCCACGTCGACGTACCCGGCGCAGGCGGAGGAGCTCAACCTCCGCGTCATCAACACGCTGCAGGCCGAGTACCCGAACGTCCCGATCGGCTACTCCGGCCACGAGACCGGCCTGCAGACCACCCTCGCCGCGGTCGCCCTCGGCGCCACCTTCGTCGAGCGCCACATCACCCTCGACCGCGCCATGTGGGGCTCCGACCAGGCCGCGTCGGTGGAGCCGCAGGGCCTGACGAGGCTGGTGCGGGACATCCGCACCATCGAGGCGTCCCTCGGCGACGGCGTCAAGAAGGTCTACGCGTCGGAGCTCGGCCCGATGAAGAAGCTGCGCCGCGTGGCCGGTGTCGTCGCCGAGGCGGAGTCCGCCGAGGCCGAGCCGGTCGCGGTCTGACCGCGCGGACCGCGCTGACGGGAGACGGACACCCAACGATGAGCCCCCGAGTCGGCCGTGGCGCCGACACCACAGCCGCGCCGGCCGGTGCGGACTCCACGCTCGCCTTCGTGGAGAGCCCGGTCCAGCTCCTGAACGTCCTGGAATGGGCGCACGGGGCGGGCGCCACCGGCCCGGCCGGGGGCCTCACCGTCGTCGTCCTCTCCCCGAACGACCCCATGACGCGCGGCCAGTTGCGCCGCATGGCACAGCTCGCCCGCGACGAGGGCGTCGAGGTCCGCTGGGAGGAGGCGCGTGGCGGCGCCACCGCGCCCTTCCACACCGTCGGCGGGCTCACGGGCCCGCTGCGCAGGGCCGGCCGGATCGTCATAGGCGACCCGTTCTCCCGCTACGTACAGCTCCTGCTCACCATCACCCGGGCCCGCTCGCTGGTCGTCGTCGACGACGGCACGGCCACCATGGAGTTCATCTCCCAGCTGGCCCGCGGTGAGCGGCTGCAGCGCTGGCACCGCAAGGGCGGCCGCCCCGGCCCCCGGGACCTGGTCTTCGCGCCGGTCTCGGCCTCGGCGCGGCGCCGCCTCACGCCCGGCGGGGCCCGCAGGGTGGAGGTCTTCTCCTCCATGCCGATCGACAGCGCGCCGGACGGCGTGGAGGTCACGGTCAACGCCTTCGCCTGGACCAGGGAACGCTTCGGTCCGCCGCGTGTCGGCAAGGGCGCCGACCTGGTCGGCACGTCCCTCGTCGAGACCGGCGTGGTCGACCCCGACCGGTACGTGGAGGCGGTCCGGGCGCTGTCCCGCACCCACGGCGCCACCCGCTACTTCGCCCACCGCCGCGAGAGCTCCGAGAAACTCCACCGACTCGCGGTCGAGACCGGCCTCCAGGTGGTCCGCCCGGACCTCCCCCTCGAACTCATCGCCCGCCGCGGCCCCATCGGCCGTACGATCCTCAGCTTCCCCTCGACCGTCGTCCACACGCTGCCGCTCGCGCTGGCGGGTACGGAGGTGAAGGTGGCGGTCTGCGACATCGACCCGGCGTGGCTGACGGAGACGGCGTCGCCGCGCGCGCAGGGGTTCTTGTCCGGTGTCACGGGGACGGCGCGGGATGTGCACCGCCTGACGTCGGTACGGCACGTGGCGCCGGCGTAACCGCGGGGACCTACAGGGCCCTATGCGGCGAACCGCGCCACATACCGCCGCTGCCAGGGAGTCTCCACGGCGTGCCGGTCATAGTGGGCACGTACGTATGCGACCGCCTCGTCGGCGGGGACCCCGTCGAGGACGGCGACACAGGCGAGCGCGGTCCCGGTCCGCCCGCGCCCCCCGCCACAGGCGACTTCGACGCGTTCGTCGACGGCGCGCTCCCGCACTTCGCGCAGCAGGGTGCGCGCCTGCTCCCGGTCGCTCGGCAGCCGGAAGTCGGGCCAGCGCAGCCAGCGCGACTCCCACGGGACGTGGGGAGGCGGCTTCCCCAACAAATAAACCCCAAGGTGCGGCGGCTCCCCGCCTGCCACCCCACGCCGAAGCCCCCGCCCACGCAAGAGCCGCCCGGAGGGCAGGGACAGCACGCCGGGGGCACCGGGCTGCCAGGTGGCTGCGGCGCGGTGGCCGCTCATGGCCGATGGGCCTTATTGAGTACGGGGGTGTCCATGCGGGGGAGGATAGTGCGACGGAGCTGATGATCACCGGGCGGCCGCCCGAACTTTCGGGAGCGACGAACCGGGGCTCGCCCCGGAGGCCCCCTTCGCTGGCCCGGTGCCTTCGATTCGTACCGGGGCCGCCCGGGGTTTTGCGGAGTGTGGCGGTTCCGGGCCGGCAGTAAAGGGCGCCCTTCGGGCGTCGGCTCCGCCGATTCCGCTCCGCTCCACCCTTGACTCCCGCCCCTCCACCGCGACGTGACCTCCGACCCGGACGGCCAGGGGTGAGGCGGCGGACCTCTCCGCTCGGGCCATCAGCTCTCGCTGCCGGGTGCGGACCGGCCCATCGTGCGCCGACGCCCCGGTGCGAACTCGGCCCACGGCGGGTCTGGTCGGGTCCTCCGCTTGCGCGGCCGGGTGCGGTCCGGCCCATCGTGCGCGGGGGCCAGGGTTGCTGCTGGGCCGCCCACGCGGCGTCGCTGCCTGGGTCACAGGCTCGCGCTGCCGGGTGCGCCCCGGCTCATGGTGGGCCGATGCCACGGTGCGTGCTCGGCCAACCCGGCGGTCTCGCCGCTCGGGCCATCACCTCTCGCGGCCGGGTGCGGACCGGCCCATCGTGGGCAGGTGTCAGGGTCTGGGCTGGGCCAGCCGGCCGGGCACGCTGCTCGGGCCGTCACCTCTCGACGCCGGGTGTGACCCGGCCCATCGTGGGCGGACGTCAGGCTCCGGGCGCGGCCACCCACGCAGCCTCACCACTCGGGTCATCGGCTTTCGCGGCCGGGTGCGGTCCGGGGCGTCGTGCCTGGCTGTTTCGGTCGAGGGGGGGCGGGGGCGCGAGCCGGGTTCTCGTGGTCGGGCACCTACTTCGGGAAAGTTGCGAATCGAGACGCCGCGCGCCCCCTCACCACATCGAATGCGCCCCCCGGGGACCTAAGCATGCCGGGAGAGCCCGCCCTCTGATGTCAGGCCCGTCCCCACCCCATCCCTCCCCGTCATCCCTCCCCCTCTGGCACCTACTTTGGGAAAGTTGCGAAGCGGATCTCCGCGCGCCCCCCTGCCACTCCTCGCGCGCCGCCCGGCGGGTGCCCGATCGCAGGATCCTGTGCCTTCACCAGCCCCGGTAGCCCCACTGAACCCATCTGCCCCATTCCCTTTGGCGGATGGGGCGGTTCCGGGGGAGCTTGGGGCGTGACAGGGGGGCGCGCGGCATATTCATTCGCAACTTTCCCAAAGTAGGTGCCAGACCCCCCAGAGGTGGCAGCCCCCTGTCCCCGGGCAGCGCATTGCGGGTGACCTCAGCCGACGATGGACCGGACCGCACCCGGCCGCGAGAGCTGATGACCCAACCAGACAGCCCGTGGGCCGAGCTCGCACCGTGGCGTCGGCGCACGATGGGCCGGGCCGCACCCGGCAGTGAAGGTGATGACCCGAGCGGCGAGGCCGCCGGGCTGGCCGGGCGCGCACCGAGGCGCCCGGCCACGATGGACCGGGCCGCACCCGGCAGCGAAAGGTGATGACCCATCCTCCGGCACCCGTCGGCCCCACCCCTGGCCGTCCGGGTCAGAAGTCAACGTGCGGTGGAGGGGCGGGAGTCAAGGGTGGAGCGGAGCGGAATCGGCGAAGCCGACGCGTAGCGCAGCGGAGCGCCCTTTACTGCCGGCCCGGAACCGCCACACTCCGCAAAACCCCGGGCGGCCCCGCCCACCCCCAACGTCACCGCCCCACCGAAGTCCCCCCTCCCCAACCCGCCCCACACAGCCCCGACTCGACGACCCGGTCCACGCGGGCCCTGTCCGCCTCGTCGTCCAGTTGCCTCGTCACCGCCACATTCGCCGCCCGCCCATCCTCCGTGGCCCCGCCCCGCGTCTCGTAACCCGGAAAGCTGCCCCCATGACCCCAGTACAGGCCCCCGCACGGCAACGGCTTGCTCACGAGCCCCAGGCCGTAGCGCGCGCCGGGGCCGAAGGTCTCCTCCGCGGGGACCGTCCTCCGCATCTGGGCGAGCTGCGCCCGCGGCAGGAGGTCTCCGTCCAGGAGCGCGGTGAAGAACCGGTTCAGGTCCGAGTCGGTGGAGATGAGTTGACCCGCCGCCCAGCCCCACGAGGGATCCGTCTCCGTGACGTCGAGCAGCGGCGCGTCCGCCGACGCCCGGTAGTACCCCTTCGGGTGAGGGCCCCGGATCGTCGCGTCGCGGGGAGCGGGGAAGTACGTGTGGCGCAGGCCGGCCGGCCCGATTACGCGCCGCTCCATCTCCTCGGCGAGGGAGTGCCGCGTGACCTTCTCGACGATCAGGCCGGCCAGCACGTAATTCGTGTTGCTGTACTTCCACGTCTTGCCCGGCTCGGACTCGGACTCGTGCCGCAGCGCGATGTCGACGAGTTCGCGCGGCGCGAAGTACCGGACCTCCTCGCCCAGGTACGCGCTGTAGTTGGGGAGCCCACTGGTCTGCTGCAGGAGATGGCGCACGGTGATGACGCGCCCGTCGTTGCCGTGGCCGCGGACCAGGCCCGGCAGGTACGTGTCCACGGGGTCGTCGAGGCGGACCCGCCCCTCGGCGACCAGCTGCAGGACGACCACCGCGGTGAACGCCTTGGTGTTGCTGCCGACCCGCACCCGCCCGTCCCGCGGCACCCCCGCCCCGCTCACCACGTCACCGACCCCGGCCGTGTAGTCACGGGTACGCCCGTCCCGCCCCACGACCCCGGCAAGCGCCCCGGGCGAACCCCCCGCCCCCACCAGCGCGCTCAGCCCCCGCTGCACGGGGTCGGGCCGCCCGCCGCCGGCCGCCGCGGGCGGTGCGAGGGCGCCCGACGCCAGGATGCCGGCGGCCAGCACCGCCGCGGCCGGGACGGGCCCGCGCCAACCACCCCACCAATGAGGCGAACGGGACTTCCGCGATGTCTGGTCACGCACGGGTCAACTCCAGGGGAGGACGACGGGGGAATCACGGCGATCCGACGGCACGTTCGTTCCGTACCGCCTCTGCCGGTTCCAGCCTGTCCCCGGGCGCCCTCCCGAACGATCCGGCCACCCACCCGGCCGCGGGTGGGGCTACCCCCCGACGCCTACTGCGGCGCGCCCCGCCTCCCCCGTCCGGCGGAGCCGGATCGGCCTGGGTGCCGATGTACCGCCGGCCACATCGGCGACAGCATCGGACCATGCTGAAAATCACCGCACTGCCCGGCGTCCCACGCTGGGCCGCCCTCGCCGCGCACGCCGTGCCCCTCGCCACCCTCCCCTCGGGAGTGTGGCGGCTGGCCCTGGTCGCCGGGCTCCCCGTCGCCGCGGAACCGCAGCGGGGCGCCGGTGAGGCCGCGTACATCGTGATGCTCAGCATCGTCTCCGAGGGGCTGGCCCTCCTGACCCTCGGGCTGGTGCGGGGCTGGGGCGAGACCGTGCCGAAGTGGCTGCCCGTCCTCGGAGGGCGGCCCGTGCGCCCGCTCGCCGCCGTCGTCCCCGCGCTGCTCGGCGCGGCCGCGCTGTTCGGCATCCTGGCGTGGGCCTTCTACGCTCAGCTCACCGGCCTCGGAGCGGACGGCGGGGGAGGAGACGCCGGAGAGGGAGGGGTCACCGGCAACGCGGCGCAGACCGTCCTGCTCATCGCGTGCTACACCCCGCTGATCACCTGGCCGCCCCTGCTGACGGCGGTCGCCCTGGCCTACTACCGGCGCCGCACGGCCTGCGCATCCCCCGTGAGGGCGTAATTCCTTACCCACTCCGACCGACGGTCATGCGCCACGTCGCCAGAAAATCTTCCCCTAACGGGCTGAACTTTTGTTGATCGTGGGTCAGTTGGCCGGTTCGTCGCCTTACCCTTCAAAGGGTGAACCAACTGATGTCCCGTGCGTCCGAAGAGGTGTCCGACGACGTGTCCGAATCGGAGTCCGTACCGGCGGACACGCTCCCCGGCGCGCTGCCCGAAGCGCTCCGCGCCGAACTGGTCGCCTTCCGCCGCGACTTGCACATGCACCCCGAGCTCGGCAACCAGGAGTTCCGTACCACCGCGGCCATCAAGGCCCGGCTGGAGGAGGCGGGCCTCGCGCCCCATGTGCTCGCCGGGGGCACCGGGCTCATCTGTGACATCGGCATCGGCACCTGGGACGGCGTGCGGCCCATGCTCGCCCTGCGCGCCGACATCGACGCGCTGCCCATCCCGGACACCAAGCTCGGCGTGCCCTACCGCTCCACCGTGCCCGACCGCGCGCACGCCTGCGGGCACGACGTGCACACCACGGTCGTCCTGGGCGCCGGCCTCGTCCTCGCGGAGCTGGCCGAGCGCGGGGAGCTGCCCTGCCCCGTGCGGCTGGTGTTCCAGCCCGCCGAGGAGGTGCTGCCCGGCGGCGCCACCGACGCCATCGCGTCCGGCGCCCTCGACGGCGTCGGCAAGATCCTCGCCGTGCACTGCGACCCGCGCGTCGACGCGGGCCGCATCGGCGTCCGGCACGGCGCCATCACCTCCGCCTGCGACCGCCTGGAGGTCACCCTCGGCGGGCCCGGCGGCCACACCGCCCGGCCGCACCTCACCACCGACCTCGTCACCGCCGCCGCCAAGGTCGCCACCGAGGTCCCCGCCCTGGTCGGCCGCCGCGCCGACGCCCGCTCCGGCCTCTCGGTGACCTGGGGCCGCATCGAGTCGGGCCACGCGCCGAACGTGATCCCGCAGCGCGCCGAGCTCTCCGGGACGGTGCGCTGCCTGGACCTCAGGGCCTGGCGGGACGCGCCCGACCTGGTGCACGGCGCCGTCCAGGAGATCGCCGACCTCTACCGCGCCAAGTGCGAGATCAACTACATCCGCGGGGTGCCGCCGGTCGTCAACGACCCGCTCGTCGCCGAGCTGCTGCGCGACTCCATGTCGGCGCGGCGCGGCCCGCAGTCCGTCGAGGACACCGAGCAGAGCCTCGGCGGCGAGGACTTCTCCTGGTACCTGGAGCGGGTCCCCGGCGCCATGGCCCGGCTCGGCGTGCGCAGGCCGGGCGAGCGCACCGTCCGCGACCTCCACCAGGGCGACTTCGACGTGGACGAGTCGGCGATCACCGCGGGCGTCGAACTCTTCACCGCCGCCGCCCTGTTGGACGCGGGGCTCTGACGCAGGGAGATACCGGAGGGCCGGGTGCGTACGACCGTTCACGCGGACGCACCCGGCCCTCCGACGCTCTCCACGGCCTTCCCAAGCCCTCCGCACACATCAGCACGAAGAGGTAACAGCACCGCGAAAACCCGTTCCCCTCCCTTTCTACGCGCGTTAATGTGCGCCGAAATCAGCGCCGTACACGGCGCGTTGGCGATCAAGGGGTGCTTCCTGTGCGTCGTCTCTCTTCACAGATCTCTTCCCGGAGCTCTTCCCGGATCTCCCGGAAATCTCGCGCCACTCACATCACCGCCACCCTCGCCGTGCTCGTCCTCGCCGCGGCCGGCTGCGGCAAGACCAGCGACGAGGCCTCGCAGGACGACGGCAACGACAAGGGCTCCGCGGGCTCGTCCGCGTACAAGGGCAAGGGCATCGGCCTCGCGTACGACATCGGCGGCAAGGGCGACCAGTCCTTCAACGACGCCGCCTACGCGGGGTACGCGAAGGCCCGCAAGGAGTTCAAGGTCGGCGGCGTGGACATGGAGCCGGGCGACGGCGAGTCCAGCGCCGACAAGATCCAGCGCCTCGAACAGCTCGCCAAGCAGGGCTACGACCCGGTCGTCGGCGTCGGCTTCGTCTACGCGCCCGCCGTGGAGGCCGCAGCCAAGAAGTTCCCGAAGACCACCTTCGGGATCATCGACGACAACACCGTGAAGGCGGACAACGTCGTCGACCTGGTCTTCCACGAGGAGCAGGGCTCCTATCTCGCGGGGGTCGCCGCCGCGAAGACGAGCAAGGCCAAACACGTGGGATTCGTCGGAGGAGTGGACATTCCGCTCATCCACAAATTCGAGGCCGGATTCGTGCAGGGCGTGAAGTCCGTCGACCCGAAGATCGAAATCGAGAAGCGGTATCTGACGGAAAAGCCCGAGGAGGGCGGATTCTCCAGTCCGGACCGCGGCCAGAACGCCGCGAGCGGGCAGATCGAGGCCGGCGCCGACGTCATCTACCACGCCGCGGGCCTCTCGGGGCAGGGCGTCATCCAGGAGGCCGGCTCGCAGAAGAAGTGGGCCATCGGCGTCGACTCCGACCAGTACCGGCAGAAGGCCCTCGCCAAGTACAAGCAGTACATCCTCGGCTCCGCCTTCAAGGACGTCGGCGGCGCGGTGTACGACCTGACCAAGTCGGTCGTCGAGGGCAAGCCGATGAAGGGCGAGCAGCGCTACGACCTCAAGTCCGGCCGCGTCGGCTTCTCCGACTCCAACCCGAAGTACCGGGCGATGAAGGACGTCGTCGCCGCCGTCGAGAAGGCCAGGAAGGACATCGTCAGCGGGAAGGTCGAGGTCAAGATCGTCCCGTAGCGCGTGATCCGTACACGTTTGGCGCGTGATCCGTACACGTTTTACGTAGTACTCCAAGCGGCGACCGGGCGCCCCCACAAAGGGGGCGCCCACCCGTTGTTCGGGCGCCGGACGCCCGGTGGCCACAGCTCGATAACGGACGGGACAGAAGGGTTCTTATGTCAGGTCTACGCGCGTTACGCTGCGGCGAAATCAGCGCCACGTGAGGTGCTGACGCTTCGGGCGCGATCCCACGCCTGTGCTTGTACGTGCTTGTGCTTGCTTGACTCAAGGAGTTCGTCTCTATGCGCCGGGTGTCTCGAATAGCTGTCGCGGGCGCCGCGACCGCCGCTCTTGCCGTTTCCGTCTCCGCCTGTGGTGGCACGTCCAGCGACGCCGCCGCGAGCAAGGACGACAAGAACAAGGGCGTCGCCATCGCCTACGACGTCGGCGGCGCCGGCGACCAGTCCTTCAACGACGCCGCGACCGTCGGCATGAAGAAGGCCGCCAAGGAGTTCAAGACCGGCGAGAAGGCCGTCGAGCCGGTCGACGGCGAGTCGGACGCCGACAAGGCGCAGCGCCTGACGCAGCTCGCGAAGCAGGGCTACAACCCGGTCGTCGGTATCGGCTACGCGTACGCGCCCGCCATCAAGGAGGTCGCGGCGAAGTACCCGAAGACCACCTTCGGCATCGTCGACGACGAGACGGTCAAGGCCGACAACGTCTCCGACCTGGTCTTCAGCGAGCAGGAGGCGTCCTACCTCGCGGGCGTCGCGGCCGCCAAGGCCACCAAGTCCAAGACCGTCGGCTTCGTCGGCGGCGTCGACGTCCCGCTGATCCACAAGTTCGAGGCGGGCTTCGCGCAGGGCATCAAGGACACCGACCCCAAGGTCAAGCTGGTCAAGCAGTACCTGACCGAGAAGGCCGAGGACGGCGGGTTCTCCAGCCCCGACAAGGGCAAGACCGCCGCGCAGGGCCAGATCGAGAAGGGCGCCGACGTGGTCTACCACGCCGCGGGCCTCTCCGGTCAGGGCGTCATCGAGGCCGCCGCCGCCAAGAAGGTCTGGGCGATCGGCGTCGACTCCGACCAGTACAAGCAGGACGCCCTCAAGAAGTACAAGAAGTACATCCTGACCTCGGCGACCAAGGACGTCGCGGGCTCCGTCTACAACCTCGCGAAGGCCGTCGAGGACGGCTCGGCGAAGGGCGGCGTCGTCCGCGCCGACCTCAAGTCCGGCGGTGTCGCGCTCGCGGCCTCCAACCCCGAGTTCCAGCAGATGAAGGATGTCCAGGCCGCGCTGAAGAAGGCCGAAGAGGGCATCAAGAGCGGCAAGATCAAGGTCAAGACCACGCCGTGACGGCGCGGCGGCCGTGCGGGCCGCCCTGCCCGCTGCCGTGACGGCAGCGTGATTCTCGTGCGACGGGGTGTGGGGGACGATGGTTCACCCGCGCCCCGTTCGCGCGGACCCAAGCTCGAACGCCCGCGCCAGCGGGGGCGTTCCGAGACCGGGGAGCCCCGCCCGGGGACCCCCACGAGCAGGGGCACTGCGCGCGTAGGCGGCCCCTTTCCCTCCGGCCCTTTTCAGGCCTTCCGGCCCCCGAGGAGAGTGCGCCATCGACGCGTCCACCAACCCTCCGCCCATCACCAAGGCGTCAACCGCCCCCGATGGCACCGCCGTTGAGCTCAACGGCATCACCAAACGCTTCCCGGGCGTCGTGGCCAACCACGACATCCACCTGACCGTCCGCAGGGGCAGCGTGCACGCCCTCGTCGGCGAGAACGGCGCGGGCAAGTCGACCCTGATGAAGATCCTCTACGGCATGCAGAAGCCGGACGAGGGCACCATCAGCGTCGACGGCGAGCAGGTCGCCTTCGCCAGCCCCGCCGACGCGATCGCGCGCGGCATCGGCATGGTGCACCAGCACTTCATGCTCGCCGACCAGCTGACCGTCCTGGAGAACATCGTCCTCGGCAGCGAGAAGCTGCACGGCATCGGCGGCGCGGCCCGCCGCAAGATCGCCGAGATATCCGAGCGGTACGGGCTCGGGGTGCGCCCCGACGCGTACGTGGAGGACCTCGGCGTCGCCGACCGGCAGCGCGTGGAGATCCTCAAGGTCCTCTACCGCGGCGCCACCACGCTGATCCTCGACGAGCCGACGGCCGTGCTCGTGCCGCAGGAGGTCGACGCGCTCTTCGACAACCTGCGCGAGCTGAAGTCCGAGGGCCTCGCGGTCATCTTCATCTCCCACAAGCTGGGCGAAGTCCTCTCCGTGGCCGACGACATCACCGTCATCCGGCGCGGCACGACGGTCGGCACGGCGATCCCGTCCGAGACGACGCCGCGCCAGCTCGCCGAGCTGATGGTGGGCAGCGAACTGCCCACCCCCGAGACGGCGGAGTCGACGGTCACCGACCGGCCGATGGTCCAGGTGGAGCGCCTCAAGCTGCTCGCCGACGGTGATTCGGGCCGCGCGCTGCTCGACGACATCTCCTTCACGATCCACGAGGGGGAGGTCCTCGGCATCGCGGGCGTCGAGGGCAACGGGCAGACCGAGCTGATCGACGCGCTCATCGGCCTCAAGCACGCCGACTCCGGCGTGATCCGCATGGCGGGCGACGACATCACCGCCGTCCCCACCCGCAAGCGCCGCGAGACCGGCATCGGGTACATCCCCGAGGACCGCCACCGCCACGGACTCCTCCTGGAGTCCCCGCTGTGGGAGAACCGCATCCTCGGCCACGTCACCGAGAAGCCCAACGCCCGCGGCTTCTGGCTGGACCCGAAGGCCGCGCAGGCCGACACCCGCCGCATCGTCGCGGAGTACGACGTCCGTACGCCCGGCATCGACGTGACCGCCGCCTCCCTGTCCGGCGGCAACCAGCAGAAGCTGATCGTCGGCCGCGAGATGAGCCACAAGCCGCGCTTCCTGATCGCCGCCCACCCCACCCGCGGCGTGGACGTCGGCGCGCAGGCGCAGATCTGGGACCAGATCCGCGAAGCCCGCCGCGAGGGCCTCGCGGTCCTCCTCATCTCCGCCGACCTGGACGAGCTGATCGGCCTCTCCGACACCCTGCGGGTGATCTACCGCGGGCAGCTCGTCGCCGACGCCGACCCGGCCACCATCACGCCGGAGGAGCTGGGGTCGGCGATGACGGGCGCCGCCTCCGGACACCTGGAACACACCGAGTCCGGTGACGGCTCCGAGGAGGACGAGACCCGATGAAGAAGTTCGACAAGGAGCGGGTGCTCCTCGCGGTGGCCGGACCGGTCATCGCGCTCGTCGTGGCCGTGGCACTGACCTCGGTCGTGCTGCTCGCCTCGGGCAAGAACCCGATCGAGCCGTACACCCTGATGCTGGAGCAGATCTCCTACTCCGACGTGCAGGTCCTGACGATCAACCAGGCCGGCATGTACTACCTGGCGGCGCTCGCGGTGGCCATCGGCTTCCGCATGAACCTGTTCAACATCGGCGTGGACGGCCAGTACCGCCTCGCCGCGATGATCACCGCGGTCGTCGGTACGCACGTCGCGCTCCCCGCGCCGCTGCAGATCCCGCTGCTGATCGCCGTCGCCATGCTCACCGGCGCCTTCTGGGCCGGCATCGCGGGCATCCTGAAGACCACCCGCGGAGTGAGCGAGGTGGTCGCCACGATCATGCTCAACTCCATCGCGACG
Organism: Streptomyces sp. NPDC041713; assembly: GCF_055591085.1. Classification (NCBI taxonomy): domain Bacteria; kingdom Bacillati; phylum Actinomycetota; class Actinomycetes; order Kitasatosporales; family Streptomycetaceae; genus Streptomyces; species Streptomyces sp. NPDC041713. Next base: position 575,517 of record NZ_JBVIZY010000002.1, on the reverse strand, counting down.
AGCGTCATCGGCTACCTCACCCTCACCGACAACTTCGGCGTCCCGGTCGGCAACAACCAGACCACCGGCGTGATGGAGGAGTCCGGCTGGTTCCCCGGCATCGGCATGGGCGCGTCCGGCGAGATCTACGGCTTCGTGTTCGTCGCCGTCCTCGCGGGCGTCCTGTACTGGCTGGTCCTCAACCGCACCCGGTTCGGCTTCGACCTGCGCGCCACCGGCGCCTCCCAGTCGGCCGCCGCGGCCTCCGGCGTGAACGCCAAGCGGATGGTGCTCACCGCCATGCTGCTGTCCGGCGCCATCGCGGGCCTGTCCGGCCTGCCGATCCTGCTCGGCGACACCCACACCTACAGCCTGAGCTTCCCGGCGGGGCTCGGCTTCACCGCCATCGGCATCGCGCTGCTCGGCCGCAACAACCCGGTGGGCATCGCGCTCGCCGCGCTGCTGTGGGCGTTCCTGGACAAGGCCTCGCCCGCCCTCGACTACGCGACCCCGGTCTCGTACGACAAGGAGATCGCGGTGATCATGCAGGGCCTCATCGTGATCGCGGTCGTCGTCTCCTCCGAGTCCGTCCGCCGCTGGGGCCTGCGCCGCCAGCAGCGCCGCGTCGGTGAGGAACTGGCCGCCGCCGCCCGCGCGAACGGCAAGAACGGCAACAACGACTCCGTGAAGGAGGTGGCTGCCCGATGAGTACGGCATCCGTGGCCAAGCCCCCGGCCAAGCAGCCCGCCCCGGCCGGCCGCAGCCGCATCTCGCTCCCCGTCCTCCTGCTGATCATCGCCGGCGTCCTGGTGCTGACCTCCGTGGTCCGCATCATCACCGGCGCCGACGGCATCACGTCCACCGGGCAGATGTCGACGGCCCTCAAGCTCGCCGTGCCGATCGGCCTCGCCGGACTCGGCGGCCTGTGGGCCGAGCGCGCGGGCGTCGTCAACATCGGCCTGGAGGGCATGCTGATCCTCGGCACCTGGTTCGGTGCCTGGGCCGGCTTCCAGTGGGGCCCGTGGGTCGGTGTCCTCTTCGGCGTCCTCGGCGGTGCGCTCGGCGGTCTGCTGCACGCGATCGTGACGGTCACCTTCAACGTCAACCACATCGTCTCCGGTGTGGCCCTGAACATCCTCGCCCTCGGCGTCACGCGCTACCTCGCCACCTTCGCCTTCGAGGGCGAGGAGGGCGGTACGTCGAAGCAGTCGCCGCCCGTCGAATCGCTCGGGGACTTCTCCGTGCCGGGGCTCTCCGACTGGCTGATGGACCTCAACGGCAAGCACTGGTTCCTGGTCTCCGACCTCGCCGGTCTGCTCGGCGGGCTCTTCACCAACCTGTCGCCGCTGACCGTGGTCGCCGTCGCGATGGTGCCGCTGAGCTGGTGGGTGCTGTGGCGCACCGCGTTCGGTCTGCGGCTGCGCTCCTGCGGCGAGAACCCGGTCGCCGCGGAGTCGCTCGGCGTCAACGTCTACAAGTACAAGTACCTGGCCGTCGTCATCTCCGGCGGCCTCGCGGGCCTCGGCGGCGCGTTCCTCTCCCTGGTCGCCTCCAACATCTACCTGGAGGGCCAGACCGGCGGCCGCGGCTACATCGGCCTCGCCGCGATGATCTTCGGCAACTGGATGCCGGGCGGACTCGCGCTCGGTGCGGGCCTGTTCGGTTACACCGACAGCCTGAAACTCCGGGGTGGCGGCACCAACGTCCACGCGCTCCTGCTGCTGCTCGCGATCCTGCTGGTCATCGGCGCGGTCTACCTCGCCTGGCGCAAGCGGTACGTGCCCGCGGCGATCACCGCGGCCATCTCCGCGCTGATGTTCCTGTGGTACGGCTTGACCGACGAGGTGCCCAACCAGGTCGTCACCGCCACGCCGTACGTGGTGACCCTGCTGGTCCTCTCGCTCTCCGCCCAGCGGCTCCGGATGCCGAAGGCGGACGGAATGCCCTACCGAAGGGGACAAGGCAAGTGACGGTTCCGCCCTCCGAAGCCGAAGCCGAAGCCGAAGCCGACGCCGTCACCGACGCCGACTGGGACGCCCTGCGGGAGGCGGCGCGCGAGGCCATGTCCCGCGCGTACGCGCCCTACTCGGGTTTCCCGGTCGGTGCCGCGGCCCTGGTCGACGACGGCAGGACGGTCTCCGGCTGCAACGTGGAGAACGCCTCCTACGGCCTCGGCCTGTGCGCCGAGTGCGGCCTGGTCTCGCAGCTCCAGCTGACCGGGGGCGGCCGGCTCACGCACTTCACCTGCGTGGACGGCAAGGGCGACATCCTGATGCCGTGCGGCCGCTGCCGCCAGCTGCTGTACGAGTTCGGCGGCGCGGACCTGCTCCTGGAGACCTCGTCGGGCGTACGGCCGCTGGGTGACCTGCTGCCGGACGCGTTCGGACCCGAGCACCTCAACTGAGGCCAGGCCCCGCCCCCTTGGAGATCGTGGGCGCGGGGCCGTCTTCAGCTCCCGGCTCTATGCGCGTAGAGTCGCGGCATATCTACGTACGTACACCGTTGTACTGCTGGAAGGACCGCCATGGACGTCATCTCTGTCATCCGGACCAAGCGCGACCGGGGCGAGCTCAGCGACGAACAGATCGACTGGGTCATCGACGCGTACACCCGCGGCGCGGTCGCCGACGAGCAGATGTCGTCCCTGGCCATGGCGATCCTCCTGAACGGCATGAACCGCAAGGAGATCGCCCGCTGGACGGCGGCGATGATCGCGTCCGGCGAGCGCATGGACTTCTCCTCGCTCTCCCGCCCCACCGCCGACAAGCACTCCACGGGCGGCGTCGGCGACAAGATCACGCTGCCGCTCGCCCCGCTGGTCGCCGCGTGCGGCGCGGCCGTCCCGCAGCTGTCGGGCCGCGGGCTCGGCCACACCGGCGGCACCCTGGACAAGCTGGAGGCCATCCCCGGCTGGCGCGCGCTGCTCTCCAACGAGGAGATGCTGAACGTCCTCGAAGGCGTCGGCTCGGTCATCTGCGCGGCGGGCGACGGCCTGGCCCCCGCCGACAAGAAGCTCTACGCGCTGCGCGACGTGACCGGCACGGTGGAGGCGATCCCGCTGATCGCCTCCTCGATCATGTCGAAGAAGATCGCCGAGGGCACGGGCTCGCTCGTCCTCGACGTGAAGCTCGGCACCGGCGCCTTCATGAAGAACCTCGACGACGCCCGCGAACTGGCCTCCACGATGGTCGAGTTGGGCACCGACAGCGGGGTGCGCACGGTGGCCCTGCTCACGGACATGTCGACCCCGCTGGGCCTGACGGCCGGCAACGCGCTGGAGGTCCGCGAGTCGGTGGAGGTCCTGGCGGGCGGCGGCCCGGCCGACGTCGTCGAGCTGACCCTCGCCCTGGCCCGCGAGATGCTGGACGCGGCGGGCCTGCCGGACGCCGACCCCGCGAAGGCCCTCGCCGACGGCTCCGCGATGGACGTGTGGCGCCGCATGATCGCGGCGCAGGGCGGCGACCCGGACGCGGCGCTTCCGGTGGCCCGCGAGCAGCACGTGGTCCGGGCCCCGTCGTCCGGTGTCCTGACCCGCCTCGACGCGTACGACATCGGCGTCGCCGCCTGGCGCCTCGGCGCGGGCCGGGCCCGCAAGGAGGACGTGGTCCAGGCGGGCGCGGGCGTCGAACTCCACGCCAAGCCGGGCGACTCCGTCGAGGCGGGCGCGCCGCTGCTGACCCTCCACACGGACACCCCGGACCGCTTCGCGTACGCGCTGGAGTCGGTGGAGGGGTCGTACGACGTCGCTCCCGCCGGCACGGACTTCACGCCGGGGGCGATCGTGCTGGACCGGATCGGCTGAGGGCCGGCGCGGGCGCGCCCGCGGCCCCTCGGCAGGGCTCTGGCCAGGGCTTTCTCGTACGGGTGAACGGGATCGGTGGACCGCCGCCGGTCCCGTTCGGCATGCTGGGATCGGTGACGTACCGAAAGAGGAGACCGCCATGAGCGCACTCACCGCCAGCCGTTGGCCTGGCCAGAGCTGGGAGGACTTGCTCCGGCTCCGGGAGGAGATGGAGTGGCCCGAGGGCAGCAAGGTGGAGATCATCGATGGGGTCATCACCGTGTCACCCAGCCCTGCCAACCAGCACAATGTCATTGCGGAGAAGGTGCAACGTCGCCTGTATTCCGTGCTTCCGGAGGACTGGGGCATCTACCAGACGCTGTCCGTATCGGTACCGCTGAGTCTGGGAATGTTCATTCCGGATCTTGTCGTAGTGCCTGTCGCCGAAGCCGGAGCGCCGGGTACCTCCATTTCCGCGAGCGCCGCCGAACTCGTCGTCGAGGTGACCTCGCCGTCCAATGCCCACCACGATCGCGTCGGTAAGCTCGCGGGCTACGCGGCAGCAGGGGTCCCTCTCTACCTCCTCATCGACCGCTGGGCCCCAGGTGGCCCCAAGGTCACCCTGCACGGCAAGCCTCACGACCGCGTCTACCGCGTCCTGCGCGCCTGCAAGTTCGGCGAGCCCATCACGCTTCCCGAGCCCTTCTCCCTGGAGATCGACACCAGCGCCTTCCCGGTGGACTGACGCGCACATGCCGGGCCCCGGGCGCGATCACCGATGAATTCCGCCCGCCCCGCCGGTCCACCCTGCGTGGCCGAATCAGAAGAGCACCTCATCCGCATCGAGGGCCCCCTGCGTCCGGGCGACATCCCGCGCCTGTGCGAGCAGGTGGCCGCCGCCCGGCACGGGCCCGGTGGGGGAGGGGGCGGCGACATCGTCTGCGACGTCGGACGTGTCACCACCGCCGACCTCACCACCGTCGACGCCATAGCCCGGCTGCACCTCGCCGCCCGCAGGGCCGGGCGGCGGATCCGGCTCAGGAACCCCGCCCCCGCCCTGCAGGCGCTGCTGCGCCTCGTCGGCCTGGTCGAACTCCTCGGGCTAGTCGTCGAGACGGGCGGCCAGGCCGAAGAGCGGGAACCACCGCTGGGTGTCCAGGAAGCAGTGGAAGCCGGCGATGCGGCCCTCTGAGATCTCGATGACCTGGATCGCCCACGGCGTGTAACCGCCGTTGTCGGGGTCGGGCTTGTAGTGCGCGAAACCCGGCGTGCCGTTCACGTCCACCGGGAACAGGCGGCTGTTGGCGCAGCCCGCGCCGATCGTGGTCATGAAGCCCGTGATGTCCGCGGTGCCGCGCAGCCACAGGTCGAACGGCGGCATCGTCATGACGGCGTCCTCGGCGAGCAGCGCCGTAAGGGCCGCCATGTCGTACCCCTCGAAGGCCGCGACATAGCGGTCCAGGAGCTTCTGCTGCTCCTCGTCCAGCGGATCGGAGACGGCCGTGTCGTCCGCGGGCCGCTCGGCGAGGGTGGCGCGGGCCCGCTGCAGCGCGCTGTTCACCGAGGCGACGGAGGTGTCGATCAGTTCGGCGACCTCGTTGGCCTTCCACGCGAGCACCTCGCGCAGGATCAGCACCGCCCGCTGCTTCGGCGGCAGGGACTGCAGCGCGGCGACGAAGGCCAGCCGCACGGACTCCTTGGCGACCGCGGCCTCCGCCGGGTCGCCGGGCGTCGGCAGGACGCGGGCGTCCGGCACCGGCTCCAGCCAGGTGTTGTCGGGGCGCGGATTGAGCGCGGCCTGCGCCAGCGGGGCGGCCGCGGTCAGGTCCATCGGGCGGGCCCGGCGGTTGCCCGCGTTCAGCATGTCCAGGCAGACGTTGGTCGCGATGCGGTACAGCCACGAGCGGACGCTGGAGCGGCCCTCGAACTTCTCGAAGCTCCGCCAGGCCCGCACCATGGTGTCCTGCACGGCGTCCTCGGCCTCGAAGGCCGAGCCCAGCATCCGATAGCAGTACCCCGTCAGCTCGACGCGGTGTTTCTCCAGCGTGACGTCCAGATCGGTCGTCGTCCCTGCGATGTCGCTCATCCCAACCCACCCCTGGCTTCCGAGCGCGCGGCCCCCTGTGAGACCCAACACACCGGAAGCTACCGCAGCCCACTGACAACGGCCCCCGGAGTGGGAAAACCCGCAGGTGAAAAGGGGCCGGACCGGCGGGACAACCGGGCGCCCGGCGCCTCAGCCGCCCGCCTCCGCCGCCCCTCGGCCGGACCCGCCTCAGCCGCCCCTCGGCCGGACCCGCCTCAGCGCGCCGCCACCAGCCCGCGCCGCTCCTGGACCCGCGCCGCATGCGAGCCCCACACCGTGACCGACACGACGCCGAGCACCGCGAGGATCCCGAGGCCCACCGTCCCGGCCCAGCCGCCCGCGTGGAAGGCGACCGCGCCGAGCGTGCCGCCCGCGCTGGAGCCCAGGTAGTACGCGGACTGGTACAGCGCCGACGCCTGCGCACGCCCCTCGGTGGCCGTCCGGCTCACGGACGAGGAGGCGACCGCGTGCCCCGCGAAGAACCCGGCGGTGATCAGCACAAGCCCCAACAGCACCAGGACCAGCGACGATGACAGGGAGAGCAGCAGCCCGCCGGCCGTCGTGCTCACCGCCAGATACAGCGCTCCGCGCCGCCCGAGCCGGGCCACCAGGCGTCCGGCGGCTGCCGAGGAGACCGTACCGACGAGGTAGACGAGGAAGATCGAGCCGATGACGCCCTGCGGGAGCGAGAAGGGCGCTTCGGTGAGGCGGTAGCCGATCACCGTGTAGACCGCGCCGAAGACGGTCATGAAGAGCGCGCCGATCGCGTACAGGCGGCACAGGAGCGGGTTCGACAGATGCGAACGGACCGTACGGGCAAGGGACGTGGGGCTCAGCGTGCCCGCGGTGAAGTGCCGGGGCGCGGGCAGCAGCACGCGGAACGCGACCGCGCACAGCACCGCGACGACACCGACCACGCCGACCGCCGCGCGCCAGCCCCACGCCTGCGCGACCCAGCCGGTGACGATGCGCCCGCTCATCCCGCCGATGGAGTTGCCCGCCACGAACATGCCGATCGCGGCGACCAGCGCCTTGGGCCGCACCTCCTCGGCGAGGAACGCCATCGCGGAGGCGGGCAGACCGGCGAGCGCGGCGCCCTGCACCGCGCGCAGCACGATCAGGACCTCGACGGAGGGCGCGAACGGGACGACGAGTCCCACGACGACGGCGACGGCCAGCGAGGCGGTCATCACCGCGCGCCGCCCGAACCGTTCGCTGAGCGCGCTCAGCGGGAGGACGAAGAGGGCCAAGGCGCCGGTGGCGCCGGACACCGTCCAGCTCGCCGTGCTCGCGCTCACGCCGAAGTCGGCGGAGACGAGCGGGAGGAGGGCCTGCGTGGAGTAGAGGAGGGCGAAGGTGGCGACGCCGGCGAGGAAGAGCGCGAAGCTCATCCGGCGGTAGCCGGGCCCGCCCGGGGTCAGCCGAGTGTCGGTGGCAGGGGACGACGGGGCAGGGGCGACCGCATGGGTGGCGGACGCCCCACTACTGGCAGCAGGCATGCCTCGAACCTACGACCGGACTTTTGATGCGTCCAATGCATGGAAACCCCATAATCGATCCCATGCAGCATCAGTCGAGGTCACAGCCGCGCCCGTCACACGACAGTGACGCGGAGGACATCGTCACGCTGCTCGCCCCTCGTCTCGCGTACTTCGCGGGAGTCGCCCGCACCGAGCACGTCACGCGCGCCGCGCACCAGCTGGGGATGCCCCAGTCGACGCTCTCCCGCGCGCTCGTCCGGCTCGAACGGGACCTGGGCGTCGACCTGTTCGTCCGCCGCGGCCGCACCGTCTCGCTCACCCCGGCGGGCCGCACCTTCCTCGGCTCGGTCGAGCGGGCGCTCGGCGAGGTGGAGCGGGCCGCGGAGTCGGTGCGCGCGGACGCCGACCCGGAGACCGGCAAGGTCGCCTTCGGCTTCCTGCACACCATGGGCTCGGAGACGGTGCCGGGCCTGATCCGCGCCTTCCGCGCCGACCATCCGCGCGTCCGCTTCAGCCTCGTGCAGAACTACGGCGAGGCGATGATCGAACGCCTCCGCGCCGGCGAGCTCGACCTCTGCCTCACCTCACCGGTGCCGGACGCCCCCGACCTCGTCGCCCGCCGCCTCGACGAGCAGCGCCTGCGCCTGGTCGTCCCCGACGACCACCGCCTTGCCGCCCGCAAACGGGTCCGGCTCGGCGAGGCGGCCGACGAGGCGTTCGTGACCCTGGAGCCCGGGTACGGCCTGCGCCGCATCACGGACGACCTCTGCCGTGACGCGGGCTTCCGCCCCCGGATCGCCTTCGAGGGCGAGGAGGCGGAGACCCTGCGCGGCCTGGTCGCGGCGGGCCTGGGCGTAGCCCTCCTGCCGCCCCCGGCCGTGCCACGCCCGGGGGTCGTGGAACTGACGGTGACGGGCCAACGAGCGGTCCGAGAAATCGGCGTGGCCTGGCTGGACGGCCACACGGACACACCACCGGTGGCGGCGTTCAAGGCATTCCTGCTGAGCAGAAAGGGCAACTTGGTGGCGGGCGCGGGCCCACACGGCGAGTGAGGCGTACGGGGCCGGGATCCCGGGATATCGGCCCGTCCGGCGCGCGAGGGCGTACGCGGAGGGGGGATAAAGCCCGTCCGGCGTTTGAGGACGAACTCGGCGGAGCCGGTGATGGTTGGTGCCGGACGAACGCGGGCCCGCAGTCACATCTCAGCCCGTCCGGCGCGCGAGGGCGTACGCGGCGGGGGGATAAAGCCCGTCCGGCGCTTGAGGACGAACTCGGCGAAGCCGGTGATGACCCCGCCCCGTCGCCGCGTCGCCCCGTCGCCCCCTCACCGACGAAGCGACCGCCCAAAGCCGGAGGCCAACGGCATCCGAAGCCCCAACGGCGGCGGAGCCGCCAACGCGTCCTCCAGGGGCCGGGCAAACCCCGCCCCGAACAACGTGCCCATCACGAAGTCCGAAGCCAGCGCGAGGACTTCGGCCTGATGCTGGTGCAACCGATGCCCGTCGGAGTGCACTTCGAACCGGCACACGTCCCGGTTCGCCTTCTTCGCCCGCTCGGCAAGCCGGAACGACAACTCGGGGTCGGTCCGCTCGTCGTTCGTGCCGTGCACGATCAGCACACGCCGCCCCGCGAGCTGCTTCACCGGCTCCGGCGGCGCGGCCACGTCGTCCTCGGGCAGCCAAGGCGCCACCGCAAGAACCGAGTTGACGGCATCGTGGCCTCCCGCGCGCAGTGCCGCCCGGCCGCCCATGTCCACTCCGGCCAGACACACGGGAACGTCGCCGTACAACCGTACGACCTCGTCCACCGCCCAGGACGTGTCGTGCGCGAGCCGCGCCTGCGCGCCGTTCCAGCCCCGGCAGCGGTAGTGCACGACATGCGTGGCGAGGCCCGCCCCGCGCCCGTCGTGGGCGAGTCTGCGGCCCAGCGCCCGCACCCCCGCGCCGGCCAGCGGCGAGGGCCTGCGGGTGGAGGTCTCGGCGCCGCCGGGCAGCAGCAGCACCGCCCCGCCCACCGCCGACGGCGCCGTCCCGATCACGCGCCCGAGCCTGGCCGCGCCCGCCGGCCCCGCGGTCCCTTCCTCTGCCATGACAGAACAGTGTCAGAAGCGATGGTGTACGCGACCCGTCCGCAGGGTCACTGTTACGTATCGACCAGTGAGTTCTACGCGCGTAGGCGCTAGAGTGCCGAAATGACGAGCCAGACACACACGACCGGTCACACGGACCGTGAAACGCCCAGTGCCGAACAGATCCGCCGCGCCCCCAAGGTGCTCCTGCACGACCACCTCGACGGCGGCCTGCGTCCCGGCACGATCGTCGACCTCGCCCGCGACTGCGGGTACGAGGGCCTGCCCGAGACCGACCCCGACAAGCTCGGGATCTGGTTCCGCGAGGCGGCCGACTCCGGCTCCCTCGAGCGCTACCTGGAGACCTTCGCCCACACCTGCGCGGTGATGCAGACGAAGGACGCCCTGCGCCGCGTCGCCGCCGAGTGCGCCGAGGACCTCGCCGAGGACGGCGTCGTCTACGCCGAGATCCGGTACGCCCCCGAGCAGCACCTGGAGAGCGGCCTCACCCTCGAAGAGGTCGTCGAGGCGGTCAACGAGGGCTTCCGCGAGGGCGAGCGCCGCGCCAAGGAGAACGGCCACCGCATCCGGGTGGGCGCGCTGCTCACCGCCATGCGGCACGCGGCCCGCGCCCTGGAGATCGCCGAACTCGCCAACCGCTACCGCGATCTGGGGGTCGTCGGCTTCGACATCGCGGGCGCCGAGGCGGGCTTCCCGCCCACCCGCCACCTCGACGCCTTCGAGTTCCTCAAGCGCGAGAACAACCACTTCACGATCCACGCGGGCGAGGCCTTCGGCCTGCCGTCGATCTGGCAGGCCCTGCAGTGGTGCGGCGCCGACCGGCTCGGCCACGGCGTGCGCATCATCGACGACATCGAGATCGCCGACGACGGCACCGTCCGCCTCGGCCGCCTCGCGTCGTACGTACGGGACAAGCGCATCCCGCTGGAGCTCTGCCCGACCTCCAACCTGCAGACCGGCGCCGCCACCTCCTACGCCGAGCACCCCATCGGGCTGCTGCGCAAGCTGCACTTCCGGGCGACGGTGAACACCGACAACCGGCTGATGTCGGGCACCAGCATGAGCCGCGAATTCGAGCACCTGGTCGGCACGTTCGGCTACTCGCTCGACGACATGCAGTGGTTCACGGTCAATGCGATGAAATCAGCATTCATTCCTTTCGATGAGCGTCTCGCCATGATCAACGACGTGATCAAGCCGGGCTACGCCGAGCTGAAGTCCGAGTGGCTGTTCCGCCAGACCGTGTCCACCAGCGGTTCTGTCGCGAGCTGACGCACGGCGTCCGGCTGCGTGTGACGCGGCGGCGGCCGGGAGCATCCGCTCCCGGCCGCTTTGATTTTCCCGCCGCCCGTGATCGGGGCTCCCGACGGTCGTTGAACCGCGAGAACCCCCCGTCGTAAGCACAGTCGCACAGACACAAGGACGCATTGAAGATGAAGCAGTCTGCCGCCAAGACCCTCGGTGTCGCCGCGCTCGGCGCCGCCTTCGCCGCCGCCGGTGCCGGTGCCGCGAACGCAGCCCCCGCCGGTGTCCCCAACCCCGCGGCCGCCCTGGGCCCGGTCTCCTCGGTGGTGCCCGTCGGCGGCCTGACCGGTGCCACCGAGTCGCTGAGCGCCGGACAGAGCGCCCTCGACAGCGGCGTGAAGGCCGCGGCGCCGACCGTCGCCCAGGCCGCCCCCCAGCTCCTCGGCGACAAGACGTCCCGCGCGGCCGCCGCCAAGCCGAAGCCCAAGAAGCCCGCCTCCCCGGTCGCGGGTCTGCTCGGCGGCCTGCCCCTCGGCGGCACCGGCGTGAACGGCCTGCCGCTCGGCTGACCCGGCGCAGCGCGTACGCCGGTGGGGCGCCCCTCGTGTCGAGGGGCGCCCCATCGTGTTGCGCGGTCGGGCCCGCCGGGTCGTGCCCGCCGGGCCGCGGTCACCAGGCCTGGCGGACCTTGTCCTCGTCGGGCAGCAGGATCCACAGCGCGATGTAGAGCAGGAACTGCGGTCCCGGCAGCAGGCAGGAGACCACGAAGATCACCCGCATCGTCGCCGCGGAGGTGCCGAAGCGCCGGGCCAGGGCTGCGCACACTCCGCCGATCATCCGGCCGTGGTTGGGGCGGGCAAGGGCGGTCATGTCGGGCTCCTTCGCGAACGTGGATGCTGCTTGCGGTCGAGTACCGAGGCCTCGTTCTCCTTGTGCCCCGATACCTCGACGCTACGTTCACGAAGCGGGTCAAAGCATCGCTCTACGGTGCGATGCCGACCCTGGGAATCGTCGGGGTCGGCCCCTGAGGGGTGTCCTCCCGCAGGAGGGGCACGCGGTCCTCCCCGCCCTGCCCGCGCCGGAGCCGGGCCCGCGCCGCGGGCACCACCGCGAGGTGAGCGACGGCCACCCCGAGGGTGTTGAGCAGCAGCGAGTCGATGTCGACGACCTGACCGGGCACCCCGGTCTGCCACAGCTCGATGCCGAGCGAGAGCAGGGCGCCCGCGGCGACCGTACGGACCAGTGACCCCCACGGCGAGACCGCGACCCGGCCGCCGGCCAGCGGCAGCAGCACCCCCAGCGGGGCCAGGAGCAGCACGCTCTCACCGATCCGGCGGGCCGCCTGGAGGCCGCCCAGCGCCAGATCCGCCTTGATCCCGGCGAGTGGCTGCAGATTCGCGGCGCTCACCCAGGGCACGTCCAGGGGACGCAGCGTGATCCATCCGACGAGCAGGAGGTGTGCGGCGAGGAGGAATCCCCCCGCCGCACGGAAGCGGATGGCGGCAATGCGGCCGCCCGAGCCTTGACGCACGCCCCCCAAGACGTCAGGGGCGGCAGGATCGGTTCCGCGAGCCCCGCCCGAGCAGAAGGGAAGGCCCTACTCGACGCTCTTCATGGGCGGTGCCACCGTCCCGGGACGGGCGCGGACCTCGGGGGTGCACTCATAGCGCCGCAGTGGGCTGTTGCCCGGACCGCCCATGACCACCGCGCCGTCGTCCGCCGTGGCGTTGTCGGCGAGCGTGCACACGATCTGGGCGAGCGCGAACGCGGACAGACCCTCCGGCGGCGTACTCATCCGCAGCGCGTCGGCCGGGTCGCCCTTGCGCGGCCCGGAGACGGTGGTGCCGCCGCGCACGTCCGTGGCGAAGCCCGCCTCCTTCTCGGCGCCCGACGGGGGATCGTCCAGCTCGTCGAGGAGCGCCTGGGCGATGCGCACCCGGTCGGTGGTGGCCTTGTCGTCACGGATCTCCAGGTTCCGGTCGACCGTCACCAGCTGCGACGCGCAGACCAGGAACACCTCCACCGGCACCCCGCCGCCCGTCCGCGAGGCCATGCTGGCGCCGGACAGCACGCACGGCACCCGGGACGGCGCCGCGCCGTAGTCGGTCGGCACCTCCGTCGACCTGATGCCGCACCCGGCGAGCAGGGCGGCGAGCCCCGCGGCGGCGGCCACGGCACGCATCCGTCGCCCGTTCATGCCTCGTCCCCCTCGGCGCGGTCGTCCTCGGTGTCGTCCACGCCCTCGCCGTCGCGCGGCAGCCACAGCGTGAAGACCGCGCCGCCGTCCGGGGAGTTGGCGGCGGTGATCTCGCCGCCGTGGATGTGCGCGTTCTCCAGGGCGATGGAGAGGCCGAGGCCGCTGCCCTCGGACCGCGGGCGGGACGCGCTCGCCTTGTAGAAGCGGTCGAAGACGTGCGGCAGGACCTCCTCGGGGATGCCGGGGCCGTGGTCGCGTACGGCGATCACGAGCTTGGCGTCCTCCAGGCGGACCGAGACCCCCACGGGGGAACCGCCGTGCTTGAGGGCGTTGCCGATGAGGTTGGCCAGGATCACGTCGAGGCGGCGCGGGTCGAGCCGGACCGTGATGCCGCGCTCGGCGTCCAGGTCGACCGCGTCCAGCCAGGCGCGCGCGTCGATGCACGCGGTGATCTGGTCGGCGATGTCGACGTCGTCGAGGACCAGGCGCGCGGTGCCCGCGTCGAAGCGGGTGACCTCCATGAGGTTCTCCACCAGGTCGTTCAGGCGGCGGGTCTCGCTCACCACGAGCCGTACCGCGGGCTCGATCATCGGGTCCACCGAACCGGTCTCCGCGTCGAGCTCCTCCTCCAGGACCTCCGTCACGGCCGTGATCGCGGTCAGCGGGGTGCGCAGCTCGTGCGACATGTCGGCGACGAAGCGCCGGGACGCCTCCTCGCGGGCGCTCATGTCCGCGACCTTCTTCTCCAGATTCTCCGCGGTCCTGTTGAACGTCCGGGAAAGATCGGCGAGTTCATCGGTGCCGGACACCCGAAGCCGGGTGTCGAGCTTGCCCTCGCCGAGCCGCCGCGCGGCAACTCCCAGGCGGTGCACGGGTTTCAGCACCGTCGTCGCCGCGGCCTGCGCGAGCAGCGCGGAGCCGATCAGCGCGAGCCCCGTCGCGATGGCGAGGGACCAGCCCAGCGAACTGAGGTCCTTCGCCTCCGGCTCCAGGGACTTGAGCATGTAGCCGGTCGGGCCGCCGCCGATCACGGTGGCGCCGCCCACCAGGTACGGGGTGCCGTGATCGGCGATCCGCTGCCAGTACAGGTGGTACGGGCTCTTGTTGCCCGAGGTGAGCGGCTGCTTCTCGCTCACCGCCTTCTGCAGCGAGCCCGGCACCTTGGCGAGCGTGAAGGCGTCCAGGTCGCTGTAGCCGACGATCTGGCCGCCGTTCTTCTTCTCGGCGACCAGCAGCACGCTGTAGCGCTGGCTGCTGGTCGCCATCTGCTCGGCCGCGGACTGCAGATCCTCCTGCGAGGGGTCGGCGGGCAGTGCTCCCGCGCGGTTCTGCATCTGCTGCCGGAAGTCCTTGAGCGCCGCGTCCTGCGCGCGGGTCAGCACGGCCTCGCGGTTCAGCCAGTACGCGATGCCGGAGGCGGAGACGGCGGCGGTGAGCGCCACCAGGCCGAACACCACGACGAGCCGCAGTCGCAGACTGGTGAAGCGGAGTCCGGCCAGCATCGCTCTGCGCGCCGCGGGCAAGGCGCGGAGCTTGTCCTGCGGTTTGGTCACTGAGGCGTGTCCAGCCGGTATCCGACGCCGCGCACCGTACGGATCAGGGTCGGCGACGAAGGCACGTCCTCGACCTTGGCGCGCAGCCGCTGCACACACGCGTCGACGAGCCGCGAGTCACCGAGGTAGTCGTGCTCCCACACCAGGCGCAGCAACTGCTGCCGCGACAGGGCCTGGCCGGGCCTGCGGCTCAGCTCCAGGAGCAGCCGCAACTCGGTCGGGGTGAGCTGCAGGTCCTCGCCGTTCTTCGTCACGGTCATCGCGGCGCGGTCGATGACGAGCGAACCGAACGTCGCCGCGTCGTTGGCCTCGCGCTCACCGCGCCGCAGCACGGCCCGGATCCGGGCGTCGAGGACCCGCCCCTGCACGGGTTTGACCACGTAGTCGTCGGCGCCGGACTCCAGGCCCACGACCACGTCGATGTCGTCGTTGCGCGCGGTCAGCAGGATGATCGGCAGTTGGTCGGTGCGCCGGATGCGACGGCACACCTCGAACCCGTCGATGCCCGGCAGCATCACATCCAGCACGATCAGGTCCGGCCGCTGCTCACCGAGCAGTTTCAGGCCGTCCTCGCCGGTGGCAGCAGTGGCCACCCGGTGCCCCTGGCGCGTGAGCGAAAGCTCCAGGGCCGTCCGGATGGCGTCGTCGTCCTCGATCAGCAACAGGGAAGGCACGGACGTCATTCTGTCCCATGCCACGGCCCCAGTTCGACTGCCTGCCCCTCCCCGTGCCCCTAAAGGGCAGGTAGGTGCCCGCACTCACACGTGACCTTCACAGGTGGAAGGCGCCCCAACCCCTGTTGCAGGCCTGTGACAGTCGGCGGACACCGTCATGAAGTGGGCCGGGCAGAGTTCAGGTCACGAGCAAGAAGCACGGAAGCAAGACGGAACAGGACCGGACTCCACCGACGGGGGGCGCAAGATGAATACGCTGCACAGCACCAGCTCACGCGCAGTTGTCACGCGTCTCCACGACGTCGGCCGGGGCTCTGAGAAGTCCGGTGCCGTGAGCGGGCGGGGGTGCGCTCGCGGCGCCGGGCGTCAGCACACCGGGTTCATGACGGTGGTTGACAAGGCTCACGGGGGAGCGTCGTACGGGGAGGGCTCGGGGGAGCGGACGTCCCTGTCGGAGGCGGAGTTCACCGCCTACGTCCAGGAGCGCCGCGCCTCCCTGTACGCAACCGCCTACCACCTGACCGGTGACCGCTTCGAGGCCGAGGACCTGCTGCAGAGCGCCCTCTTCTCGACGTACCGGGCCTGGGACAGGATCAGCGACAAGGCCGCGGTCGGGGGCTACCTCCGCCGCACCATGACCAATCTGCACATCAGCGCGTGGCGCCGCCGCAAGCTGAACGAGTACCCGACCGAGGAGCTGCCGGAGACGGTGGGCGACATGGACGCGATGCGCGGCACCGAGCTGCGCGCCGTGCTGTGGCAGGCCCTGGCCCGGCTGCCCGAACTCCAGCGCACGATGCTGGTCCTCCGTTACTACGAGGGCCGCACCGACCCGGAGATCGCGGACATCCTCGACATCAGCGTGGGCACGGTGAAGTCCAGCATCTGGCGGTCGCTCCGCCGGCTGCGCGAGGACGAGGTCCTCAGCTTCGGCCGTGACCAGGAGGAATCCTTCGGCGAGTTGGTCGCCTGAGGATCGGGGGAACACGGGGGCGCCGCTCCGGGGGGATGCGGCGGGCACGGGGGAAAGCACGGGGGGCACCAAGTGGCGGGACCGGAAGGCCGGGGGGTCTTTCCGGTCCTTCTGCTTTTCCGCCGCGCGGTGCTTCACCGCCGCGTGCTCCCGGCTTCGGTCACGCGCGCTCGACGCCTCGGTCACGCGCGCTCGGCGCTTCGGCCACGCGCTCTCGGCGTTTTGGTCACGCGCCCCGGGCGGCTTCCGCTACGCGCGCCAGGCGGCTTCCGTTACGCGGCCTCGGCGCGGGCCTTCACGCAGCGGCCCGCCGCCGCGGCGGCCACCCGCCCCAGCGCCTCCTCCTTGCCGCAGGCGTGCGCGCCCAGCGCCGTCTGCCGGGCCACGATGGCGCGTTCGGCCCGCATGAGGCGCCAGCCGCGCCGCAGCAGGAACGGCACCGACTTGCGGCCCTCCCGCAGGTCCCGCAGCAGCCGCCGCCGGAACGTGGTCGACGGCCGGCCGCGCAGGCAGAGCGCGTCGGCGAGCACGCCGAGCTCCCGGCACCGCCGCACGATGTCCGCCGCGAAGATGCCCTCCGCGATGAAGAGCGGGGTGCGCTCGATGTCCAGGGTCTCCTGGCCGACGCGGGCGCTGGTGGCGATGTCGTACACGGGGACGTCCGTGCGTCCCGTACGGCAGAGCTCCTCGATCGCGGCGACCGCCACGTCCGCGTCCCAGGAGTCGGCGGAGTCCCAGTCGATGTCCGAACTGCCGGGAACCTGCGGGAGGGTGGGGTCGCCGGCCTCCTTGTAGAAGTCGTCCAGGCACAGGACGGGCAGCCCGGAGCGGGCGGCGAAGGAGGACTTGCCCGAGCCGGAGGGGCCCGCGAGCAGCACGACGCGGGTCGGTATCGGGGAGTGGGAGCTCAATTCCGGGCCTTTTCACCAGGGGTGGACCGCATCTCCCGACACGGCTCGTCAGCGTGGACGGGAGTCATTATCAACCGAGCCGCCCGGGGAGCCCAGCCCGGCGTCCCGACGTGATGACCCGTCAGCTCCGGGCCTGGCGAGTCGGCCTTTGGTCCCCGCCTCACCACTCAACTACGCTACGTGCTCGCTCGGTCACCCACTACGCACGGATATGGGCGGTACCCATGGCACGACACACAGCAACCCCGTCATCCCGGCCCGCGGCGCGCGCACTGCTGCGCGCCGGTCTCACCGTCACCGCCGCGGGCGCCGCCCTCGGCGTGGGCGGGGTGGGTGCGGCCGCGGCGGTGGAGCCGGCCCCCGCCGCGCCGCTGGAGGCCATCGACCCCGGGACGCCGGTGCAGGCCCTCACGACGGCCCTGCACCACTCCACGGCGGGCGGCGTCGGCGCGGTCAAGAAGCTCCAGCTCGACCCGCTGGCGAACACCACCGCCGACCCGCTCGACAACACGCTCGGCACCCAGGTCGCGGACTTCAAGCCGGTCAGTACGGCGTTCGCCACCGGCCCGCTCACCGAGGGCGGTTCCCTCACCGACCTGCCCGCGGTGGGCGGGGTGACCAAGATGCTGCCGGGCTAGGTCGGGTCCGCTACGTCGGGCGTGCTCGCCGTGCTCGCCGCGTCCGCGCGGGAGCGCAGCGGCACCTCGCGGATCAGCCAGGCGGCCGCGAACGTGGCGGCGCACAGGACGGCCGTGCCGGCCATGACGCCGTGCAGCCCGCCGGCGACCCCCGACCGGAAGGCGTCGCGGACCGGCTCGGGGAGGCCGCGCAGGAGCGCGGGGGTCAGCTGGTGGCCGCCCGTGAGGCGCTCGCCGTCCGGGCCGAGCCGGTCCGTGACGGTGGCGGTGACGCGGCCGGTGTAGACGGAGCCGAGCACCGCGACGCCGAGCGAGCCGCCGATGGTGCGCAGGAGCGTGTTGGTGCCGCTCGCCGCGCCCATGTCGCGGAGCTCCGCGCTGTTCATGGTGATCAGCAGCGACGGCTGCAGCAGGCAGCCGAGCCCCGCGCCGAGCACGAACGTCAGCGTCGACGCGACCGCCGTCGCGGTGTCCACGCCGACCGTCAGGAGGGCAAGCGCGCCCGCCGTGGCGACGACGCTGCCCACGATCGGGTACACCCGGTACCCGCCGCCGCCCGCGACCGCCCGGCCGATGGACAGCTGCGCGCCCATCATGCCGAGCATCAGCGGGAGCAGCAGCAGACCGCTCTCCGTGGACGACATGCCGCGGACGAACTGCATGTACTGCGGCAGATAGCTCGCCGCCCCCAGCATCGCCGCGCCCGCGAGGAAGGTGAGGACCTGGGCGAGGGTGAAGTTGCGGTCGCCGAACAGGCGGGGCGGGATGACCGGTTCGGGGGCGCGCCGCTCCACGCGGACGAAGGCGGCGAACGCGGCGGCCGCGAGGAGCGCGAGCCCGCCGGTCTGCGGGGAGAGCCAGGCGTACGTCGTGCCGGCCCAGGTGCCGAGCAGGGTCAGGGCCAGGATGCCGGCCGTGAGGAGGGCGGCGCCCGCGTAGTCGACGCGGGCCCTGCTGCGCTCGGTGCGCAGGCGGACGAGGAGGCCGACGAGCAGGAGCGCGACGGCGCCGACGGGGACGTTGACGTAGAAGACCCAGCGCCAGTCCAGCTGGTCGGTGAGGAAGCCGCCCAGGAGCGGGCCGCCGATCATCGCGACGGGCAGCAGCACGCCGATCATCGACTGCGAGCGTCCGGCCTGCGCGGGCGGCAGCAGCGTCCCGATGAGGGACATCGCCCCCACGAAGAGGCCGCCCGCGCCCAGCCCCTGCAGGGCGCGGAAGGCGATCAGCTGGGGCATGTCCTGGGCGAGCCCGCAGAGCACGGAACCGGCCAGGAAGACGGTGATGGAGGCCTGGTAGCCGCCCTTGCGGCCGTACAGGTCGCCCAGCTTGCCCCAGAGCGGGGTGGAGACGGCGGCGGTGAGCAGATAGGCCGTCACCACCCAGGAGAAGTGGTCGAGGCCGCCGAGGTCGCCGACGATCGTCGGGAGCGCGGTGCCGACGATCGTGCCGTCCAGCGTCGCGAGGACGATGCCGAGGAGCAGTCCGAGAAGGGCGAGCCGGGAGGGTGGTTCCGGGGCCTCCACCGGTGCCGGGGCCGGCTCCGGGAGGGTGGGTGCGGTGGTTTCCGAGCGCTGACTCATGGCGGCCTCGCGGGTGGGTGGCGTGGGGTCAGGCGGCGTACGGACGGGCTGCCCTGGCCTCGCGCAGCGCCAGCGCCCACCAGGCGAGCTGGTCGAGCATGGTCTTGACCGCGGCGTCGCTGGCCGGCTCCTTCATGTGGCCTTCCTCGTCGAAGAGGGTCCAGGCGTGGTGCAGGCTGACGGTGTTGCGGATCGTCGTCGCGTTCAGCTCGGCCATGACGACGCGGAGGTGTTCGACCGCGCGCAGGCCGCCGCTGATGGAGCCGTAGGACACGAAGCCGATCGGCTTGGCGTGCCACTGCTCGTTGTGCCAGTCGATGGCGTTCTTCAGGGACGCCGGGTAGCTGTGGTTGTACTCCGGCGTGATGAAGACGAAGGCGTCGGCCGCGGCCAGGGCGGGGGTGACCCGCGCGAGGGCGTCGGTGGCGTCCGCCGCGAGCGGCTGTCCGAACGCGGGCAGGACCGTGGGCAGCGGGGTCTCGGCGAGGTCGACGACGTCGACGCGCATGTCGTCGCGCTGGTCGAGGTGGCCCTTGAGCCACCGGGTGACGACGGGCGCGAAGCGGCCCTCGCGGGTGCTGCCGACGAGGACGGCGACGCGGAGCTGCTGCGGCTGACTGTTCATGGGTTCCCCCCTGGGATGGTCCGGCGCACGTGTGTACGGCGTATCGGATGCGTACAACGTACACGCCGACGTGTACGGCGTCTACTGGGGATACGATGTACACGTAACGTCGGTCGAGAGGAGCCCCCGTGGCAGCCCGGAAGAAGAACCAAGGCGCCGAACCGTCGGTGCTGTGGGAACGGATGGAGCGCCCGGCCACCGCCCCGCGCGCCTCGCTGACGCCCCACAAGATCGCGGAGGTCGCCGTGCGGGTCGCCGACGCCGAGGGCTTCGCCGCCGTCACCATGCGCCGCCTCGCCACCGAACTGGGCGTCGCCCCCATGGCCGCGTACCGCCACGTCTCGGGCAAGGACGACCTGTGGGCGCTCATGGTCGACCGGGTCACGGCCGAGATCGCCGTCCCGGAGGAGCTGACCGGCTGGCGCGAGGTGCTGCGCGCGTACGCCGTCGCCAGCCGCGAACTGATGCTGGCGCACCCCTGGCTCGCCCAGCTCCCCACGCCGCACTTCGCCCTGACGCCGAACCGGATGGCCGTGGCCGAGCGGCAGTTGGCGGCGCTGGAGCGGCACGACCTCGACGCCGACACGATCATGACGGCCTTCCGCACCGTCGGCGCCTACGTGCACGGCGTCGGCCAGTCCGAGGTGGCGCTGCGCCAGTACATGGCGGACCAGGGCTGGACCAGCGGCGACGACACGCGCCGCGGGCTCGCGCCGCAGATGATGTACCTGATGGGTACCGGCCGTTACCCGGCCTACCAGCGCTACGCCCTCCAGGCGAGCCGCAAGGACGACGCCGCCTGGCAGTTCGAGACGGGGCTCGACTGCGTCCTGGACGGCATCGCGGTCCGGCTCGGCCTCACGCCCTGAGAGCCCGTACGGGAACGTGACGAAGCCCCGGCCCTTCCTGGACGGAGGAGGGCCGGGGCTTCGCCGTGCGGAGGCCGCTCAGTAGGCGGAGCCCGACGCCCCCAGCGAACCCGTGGGGTGCCAGACCGTCTTCGTCTCCAGGAAGGCCGTGAGGCGGTGCGTGCCGGGGTCGGCCGCGAAGTCCACAGGCTGTGGACGCAGGACGCGCTTGAGGTTGTCCGCGGCCGCGACCTCCAGATCGCGGGCCAGCTCCGTACCCGCTCCCGTGAGGTCGATCGCGTTGACGTCCTGGTGGGCGGCGAGCGGGGCCGCGATCTCGGCGGTCTTGCCGGTCAGGACGTTGACCACGCCGCCCGGCACGTCGGAGGTCGCGAGGACCTCGCCCAGCGAGAGCGCGGGCAGCGGCGACGCCTGGGAGGCGATCACGACGGCCGTGTTGCCCGTCGCGATCACCGGGGCGAGCACCGAGACCAGGCCGAGGAGCGAGGACTCCTGGGGCGCGACGACGGCGACCACGCCCGTCGGCTCCGGCGTCGACAGGTTGAAGAACGGGCCCGCGACCGGGTTGGCGCCGCCCGCGATCTGGGCGATCTTGTCGGTCCAGCCCGCGTACCAGACCCAGCGGTCGATCGCCGCGTCGACCTGGACGGCGGCCTTGGCCTTGGAGATGCCCTCCGCGTCCGCCACCTCCCGTACGAACTGGTCCTTGCGGCCCTCCAGCATCTCCGCGACGCGGTAGAGCACCTGGCCCCGGTTGTACGCGGTCGCGCCCGACCAGCCGCCGAACGCCTTGCGCGCGGCCAAGACCGCGTCACGGGCGTCCTTGCGGGAGGCCAGCGGCGCGTTGGCCAGCCACGTGCCCTTCGAGTTCGTCACTTCGTACACCCGGCCGCTCTCGCTGCGGGGGAACTTGCCCCCCACGTACAGCTTGTAGGTCTTGAAGACGCCAAGTCGTGCGTCAGACATCGAGGTACGCCTCCAGACCGTGACGGCCGCCCTCGCGGCCGAAGCCCGACTCCTTGTAGCCGCCGAACGGCGAGGTCGGGTCGAACTTGTTGAACGTGTTGGCCCAGACGACGCCCGCGCGGAGCTTGTTCGCGACCGCGAGGATGCGCGAGCCCTTCTCCGTCCAGATGCCGGCGGAGAGCCCGTACTGGGTGTTGTTGGCCTTGGCGACCGCCTCGTCCGGCGTACGGAACGACAGGACCGAGAGGACCGGGCCGAAGATCTCGTCGCGGGCGACGGTGTGCGCCTGGGTGACATTGGTGAAGAGCGTCGGCGCGAACCAGTAGCCGGACGTGGGCAGTTCGCAGGAGGGCGACCAGCGCTCGGCGCCCTCCGCCTCACCGGTGTCGGCGAGGGCGGTGATCCGGGCCAGCTGCTCGGCGGAGTTGATGGCGCCGATGTCGGTGTTCTTGTCCAGCGGGTCGCCCAGACGCAGCGTGGAGAGCCGCCGCTTCAGGCTGTCGAGCAGCTCCTCCTGGATCGACTCCTGCACGAGCAGGCGCGAACCGGCGCAGCAGACCTGGCCCTGGTTGAAGAAGATGCCGGTGACGATGCCCTCGACCGCCTGCTCGATGGGAGCGTCGTCGAAGACGATGTTCGCGCCCTTGCCGCCCAGTTCGAGCGTGACCTTCTTGTCGGTGCCCGCGACCTGGCGGGCGATCTGCTTGCCGACGGCGGTGGAGCCGGTGAAGGCCACCTTGTTCACGTCGGGGTGCGCGGTGAGCGCCGCGCCCGCGTCGCCGTACCCGGGAAGGATGTTGACGACGCCCTTGGGCAGGCCCGCCTGGCGGCAGATGTCCGCGAAGAAGAGCGCGGAGAGCGGGGTGGTCTCCGCCGGCTTCAGGACGACCGTGTTGCCGGTCGCGAGCGCCGGGGCGATCTTCCACGCGAGCATCAGGAGCGGGAAGTTCCACGGGATGACCTGGCCGGCGACGCCCAGGGGGCGCGGGTTCGCGCCGTACCCCGCGTGGTCGAGCTTGTCGGCCCAGCCCGCGTAGTAGAAGAAGTGCGCGGCGACGAGGGGGAGGTCGGCGTCCCGCGTCTCCTTGATGGGCTTTCCGTTGTCGAGGGTCTCCAGGACGGCCAGTTCGCGGCTGCGCTCCTGGATGATCCGCGCGATGCGGAAGAGGTACTTGGCGCGCTCGGCGCCCGGCAGCGCGGACCACTTCTCGAAGGCCGCGCGCGCGGCGCGCACCGCGCGGTCGACGTCTTCGGAGGAGGCCTGCGCGACCTCCGAGAGGACCTCTTCGGTCGAGGGCGAGACGGTCTTGAAGACCTTGCCGTCGGCCGCCTCCACGAACTCGCCGTCGATGAACAGGCCGTACGACGGCGCGATGTCCACGACGGAGCGGGACTCCGGTGCGGGTGCGTACTCAAAAGGCGAGGAAGTCATGGGTTCAGTCCACCGTGACGTAGTCGGGGCCGGAGTAGCGCCCTGTGGCCAGCTTCTGGCGCTGCATCAGCAGATCGTTGAGGAGCGAGGAGGCGCCGAAACGGAACCAGTGGTTGTCGAGCCAGTCGGGGCCCGCCGTCTCGTTCACCAGGACGAGGAACTTCACCGCGTCCTTGGTGGAGCGGATGCCGCCGGCGGGCTTCACGCCGATCTGCACCCCGGTCTGCGCGCGGAAGTCGCGGACGGCCTCCAGCATGAGCAGCGTGTTGGCCGGGGTGGCGTTGACGCCGACCTTGCCGGTCGAGGTCTTGATGAAGTCGGCGCCCGCGATCATGCCGATCCAGCTGGCGCGCTTGATGTTGTCGTACGTGGAGAGCTCACCGGTCTCGAAGATGACCTTCAGGCGGGCGGTGCCGCAGGCCTCCTTCACGGCGCGGATCTGCTCGAACACCGTCATGTAGGCGCCGGAGAGGAAGGCCCCGCGGTCGATGACCATGTCGATCTCGTCGGCGCCCGCGGCGACCGCCTCGCGCACGTCGCCGAGCTTCACGTCGATGGCGGCGCGGCCCGCGGGGAAGGCGGTCGCGACGGACGCGACCAGCACGCCGCTGCCCGCGACGGCCTCCTTGGCGGTGGCGACCATGTCCGGATAGACACAGACGGCGGCGGTGCGCGGGGTGCCGCGGTCGGTCGGATCCGGGTTCACGGCCTTGGCGCCGAGCGCCCGGACCTTGCCCGGGGTGTCGGCGCCTTCCAGCGTCGTCAGGTCGATCATCGAGATGGCCAGGTCGATGGCGTACGCCTTCGCCGTGGTCTTGATCGAACGGGTACCGAGCGAGGCGGCACGCGCCTCCAGGCCGACCGTGTCGACGCCGGGCAGCCCGTGGAGGAAGCGGCGGAGCGTGCTCTCGGACGCGGTCACGTCAGCGAATGCAGTGGGCATGGTCACGAGGGGAGCATATCTACGCGCGTAGCTGCTGTACAGGGGCTGGCCCCTGGGCCTTGGGGGGTTTCGGGGTGGGGCGGCGTGTTGGGGTGCTGTCGTGCGGGGCTGGGTGCGCGGTTCCTCGCGCCCCTGGTGGGTTGCTGCCCCCGTCGTAGGGGGGCGGGGGCAGGGGGTCTGGGGGTGTTCCGGGGTGGGGCTGGGTGTTGGGGTGCTGTCGTGCGGGGTGGGGTGCGCAGTTCCCCGCGCCCCTGGTGGGTTGCTGCTCCCGTCGTAGGGGGCGGGGTGTCCGGGGAGGGGCGGCGCGTTGGGGTGCTGTCGTGCGGGGCTGGGTGCGCGGTTCCTCGCGCCCCTGGGGTGTTGCTGCCCCCGTCATAGGGGGCGGTTCCTTGCGGCTCTGGGGTGTTGCTGGAGGGGTTTCAGGGTGACCCGGGAGGGGGCTCGTGGGGCGTCAGGCAGAATCAGGGTATGAGTGACCCCCAGAACCCCGTCGCGGAGCCCGCGTACAAGGACCGCACCTTCCGGTCCCCCGCCGGCATCGCCGGTGGCGTCCTGCTGCTCGGCCTCGGCGCCTGGCTCGGCATCGACGCGGTCATCCGGGGCGAGGGCCGCACCCCGTGGCTCGCCCTCGCCGGGCTGCTCTTCGCGGTGCCGCTCGTCGTCGCGTACACCGTGCGGCCCGTCGTGTACGCCAACGACGACCGCCTCCGGATCCGCAACCCGTTCCGGACGATCACGCTGCCCTGGGGGTCCGTCGCGACGCTCCGCTCCGGGTACTCCAACGAGGTGCTCACCAACGCCGGCGCCAAGTTCCAGCTCTGGGCCATCCCCGTCTCCCTGCGCGGCCGCAAGAAGGCGTCGCGCCGGCAGGCGCAGGCCGCCGCGTCCGGCGATCCGACGAGTGGCGGCCGCCCCTTCCTCGACCCCACCACGACGTCCACGCGCGCCGCGGGCGACCAGGCCATGGACGAGCTGCGCGGCCTCGCCGAACAGCGCGCCGCGGAGGAGTCCGCGCAGGGCGATCCCGTGGTGCGCTGGGCGTACGAGATCGTCGTGCCGTGTGGCGTGGGTGCGGTGTTGCTCGCGGTGCTGCTTGTTGTGACCTGAGGGGCGGGTTCGGCTGTACGGGGTGGGAGCCTCGGGTTCGCGCCCGGGGTCGTATTTGGGTTCCGCTTTGGTTACGGCGGGCCGTGCCAGCCCAGGAGCATGTGGCCGCCGAACACGGACGAGCCGAAGGCCGCCGCCGTCAGGACCGTCACCGTCACCCGCGTCCTCGCCCGCGCGAGCGCCACGGCGAGCGGCAGCAGCAGCGGGAAGCCGGGCAGCAGGAAACGCGCCCGCGGGAAGTAGACCCCGCTGCTGCCCAGGACGATCAGCACCAGCAGGCCGCTGAAGACGAGCAGCGGCAGGGGCTGGCGGTCACCTACGGAGAGCACGTAGAGGACCACCGCGCCGAGCAGCGTCGCGGTCACCATCGCGAGGAACAGCGGCGGACGTTCCGTCATGAACAGGTCGCGCATGCGGCGCAGCGTCTCCACGCCGCCGTCCCACTCGTTGCGCCACAGCTTCTGTACGGCGAAGTAGCCGTCCCAGCGGCCCAGGCGCAGGCCCACCCACCCCACGTACGCGAGCCAGCCGAGGGGGGCGAGGAGGGCGCCCAGGAGGGGGCGCGGGGGGAGGCGGGGGGCCCCGTCCTTGAGGCCGGCGAATTGGGCCTTGCTGGGGAGGCCGGCTGCGTGGGTCTTGAGGGTGAGCAGGGCCGTCACCGAGACCGCTGCCGCGAGGGCTACGCCGGTGGGGCGGGTGAGGCCCGCCAGGGAGGCGAGGGAGCCCGCCCAGAGCCAGCGGCCGGTGAGCACGGCGTACAGGGACCACGCGGTGAGCGCCGTGAACAGCGACTCCGTGTAGCCCATCCACTGGACGAGGGCGACCGGCAGGCTGCCCCACAGGCACGCGAGGACGACCCCCGCGCGGCGCCCGTACAGCCGGTCGCCCACCGCGAAGATGCCCCATGCCGCGAGGAACGAGCAGACCAGCGTGATGCCCAGGCCCGCCGCGCCGCGCGGCAGCCAGGGGAGCAGGGTGTCGGCCGCCCGGACGAGCGCCGGGTACAGCGGGAAGAACGCCAGGTTGTTCGCGTCGATCTGGGTGCCGAGGGTGTGCGTGTACCCGTGGTCGGCGATCCGCAGGTACCAGTCGCAGTCCCAGGACCGCATCAGCAGGTGCCGGACGCTGCGGTGCGTGCGGTGCGCCCACTCCGTGAGGACCAGCAGGCCCAGGGTGCGGACGGCCGCGTACGCGAGGAGGGCGGGGGCGGCGTGGCGCAGGGCCCGGATCACGCGTTCGCCGAGGCCTCGCAGGTTCCGGAGGCCTCGGGGCGGGCGCGGGGTCCTGTCGGGGGTCCTGGACGCGGGTACGCGGGAGGGCGCGGCGGCGGTCGAGGGCTCGGAGATTCCGTACGGCACTGCGGCAGCTCCCGGAACGTGGTCGTGCGCTACCGGTCCTCCCTTCCTGGGGGACCGGCAGCGCACCGGGCCGCTGCGGCATGTGCGGGAGCGGAACCACTCTTACGGGTGGCGGGGGCGCCTCGGGGTGGCCCCGCGCGGGGGCGGGCTGCCTTGTGCGGGGCCCCGCCGGGGGGGTGCTGATTTATGTGGGCCCGCGCGGGGGTGGGGCTGCTTTCTGTGGGCCCGCGCGGGGTGGGGTTGCTTTGTGTAGCTCCCGCGCGGGCCGGGTGGTGCGGGTTGTTCAGATGCCCGCTGCCGCCGACAGGTCCCGCTTGATCGTCGCCAGCGTCTCGGTCGCCTTCGTACGGGCCGTCGGCAGGTCCGCCCTGGACGACACCGGGACCACCACCTCCAGGTAGCACTTGAGCTTCGGCTCCGTGCCGCTCGGGCGGACGATCACCCGGGCGCCGTCGAGCGTGTAGCGCAGGCCGTCCGTGGGCGGCAGGGACTCCGTGCCCTGCGTCAGGTCCTCCGCCTTGGTCACCGGCAGGCCCGCGAGCTCCGTCGGCGGCTGCTCGCGCAGGCGGCGCATCGCGTCCGCGATCAGGGACAGGTCCTCCACGCGGACCGACAGCTGGTCGGTGGCGTGCAGGCCGTGCTCCAGGGCGAGGTCGTCGAGGAGGCCCAGGAAGGTGCGGCCCTGCTCCTTCAGCTCGGACGCGAGTTCGGTCAGCAGGAGGGCGGCGGTGATGCCGTCCTTGTCGCGCACGCCCTCGGGGTCCACGCAGTAACCGAGCGCCTCCTCGTAGCCGTACCGCAGGCCGTCCACGCGGGCGATCCACTTGAAACCGGTCAGCGTCTCCTCGTACGGGAGGCCCGCCTTCTCGGCGATCCGGCCCAGGAGGGACGACGAGACGATCGACTCGGCGAAGGTGCCGCGGGCGCCGCGGGCGACCAGGTGTGCGGCGAGCAGAGCGCCGACCTCGTCGCCCCGGAGCATCCGCCAGTCCGTGCCGTTCGTGCCGTCGCCGCCGTCCGTGCCGTTCGTGCCGTCCTTGACCGCGGCGGCGCAGCGGTCCGCGTCCGGGTCGTTGGCGATGATCAGGTCGGGGGTGGGGGTGGTACGGGCCGCCGTCGCGAAGGCCAGGTCCATCGCGCCCGGCTCCTCCGGGTTCGGGAACGCGACCGTCGGGAAGTCCGGGTCCGGCTCGGCCTGCTCGGCGACGAGGGTGGGCGCGGGGAAGCCGGCGCGGTCGAAGGCGGCCAGGAGGGTGTCCTTGCCGACGCCGTGCATGGCCGTGTAGACGACGCGGGCGGTGCGGGGGGAGCCGGGGGCCAGGACGGCGTCCGTACGGGCCAGGTAGGCCGCCAGGACGTCGTCGCCGAGGGTTTCCCAGCCGGACTCGGGGCGGGGCACGTCGTCGAGGCTGCGGATCGCGTCGATCTCGGCGGCGATCTCCGCGTCGGCGGGCGGGACGATCTGGGAACCGTCGCCGAGGTAGACCTTGTAGCCGTTGTCGCGCGGGGGGTTGTGGCTGGCGGTGACCTCCACGCCGGCGACCGCGCCGAGGTGCCTTATGGCGAAGGCGAGGACGGGGGTGGGGAGGGGGCGCGGGAGGACGGCGGCGCGCAGGCCGGCGCCGGTCATGACGGCGGCGGTGTCGCGGGCGAAGTCGGCGGACTTGTGGCGGGCGTCGTAGCCGATGACGACGGGGCCGTCGGTCTGGCCCTTGGCCTTCAGGTACGCGGCGAGGCCGGCGGCGGCGCGGATGACCACGGCGCGGTTCATGCGCATGGGGCCGGCGCCGAGTTCGCCGCGGAGGCCGGCGGTGCCGAACTGGAGGGTGCCGGCGAAACGTGCGGTCAGCTCGGCGGTGTCCTCGGCGTCGATGAGCTTGGCGAGCTCTTCGCGGGTGTCGGGGTCCGGGTCCTCGGCGAGCCAGGTCTGGGCGCGCGCGATGAGTTCGGAGGTGTCCTGAGCGTTCTGCACGGTTTCTTCAGCCTCTCGTGGGCGGATGGGGTGGGGTGGGGGGGGTGGGGATTCGTGGGTGGGTGGGTGGGTGGGTGGGTGCGTGCGGGGTCGTGGGGGCGGGCGTGTGCGCGTTCGGTCCGTCTGTGGGTGCGGGGCCGCGGGGGTATGTACGTACTCGCTATCCACTGTTCGCCACGCCTCGTTCATGGCGGGGCTACAGCGTGCTCGGTGCTCCGTGCGCACATACCCCCACGTCCCCTCCCGTCTCGTACGCGGGTGCGGCCCGGTCCGTTATTCGCGGGGACGTACGGGTGGTCCGGCGGCCGAGAGCCCGATGGGGTTTGCAGCGCCCACACCGCCCCACTCCTTGTCCCGCACCAAGCCCCGACGCAAACGCCCAGAGCGTCCGGGTACGGTCCAGGCCCGCCGTACGACACGAGGCAAAGCGCCACCTTGCGTCGGGCACGTGCGCGACACGAGGCAAACCCCACCCCCCACCCCCTCCGCCCGAGGTGCCGGGCGCTCGGTCCCACCCGCCCTTACCCCGCCATGCGTCGCGGGGTGAACGGGTGGGTGGGAGGCATCCGCCGCGGAGCGGCGGGCCTGTTCGTGCGGGGAGGGGCGGCGCGGGGCCACGAATCGGTCCGTGCCCGGAGGGGCGGCGCGGGGCCACGAACCCTTCCGTACCCGGAGGGGCGGCGCGGGGCCACGAACCGTTCCGTACCCGGAGGGGCAGCTCGGGGCCACCGACGGTTCCGTGCCCCGAGCGGTGGCGCAGGGCCACCGACGGTGCGGACCCCCGCCCCGGTGCCGGACGCAAGGATCCGCAGGGGCCGCCCCCGGCGCAGGTGAGGCCACCGTGGGAGGCGCCCACGCCAGCGACGTCACCCGTCCAAGGCGCCCCCCCGGGCCAGCACACCCTTACAGGCGGCCCAGCACCTTCCCCAGCAGCTCACCCATGCGCGTAGCGCTGTCGCGGCCCGCCTGGAGGACCTCCTCGTGGTTGAGGGGCTCACCCGTCATGCCCGCGGCAAGGTTCGTGACCAGGGAGATGCCGAGCACCTCCGCACCCGCCTCGCGCGCGGCGATCGCCTCGAGGACCGTGGACATGCCGACCAGGTCCGCACCGATCGTGCGGGCCATGCGGATCTCCGCGGGCGTCTCGTAGTGCGGGCCGGGGAACTGCGCGTAGACGCCCTCCTCGAGCGAGGGGTCGACCTCCTTGCAGAGGGCGCGCAGCCGCGGCGAGTAGAGGTCCGTCAGGTCGACGAAGTTCGCGCCGACGATCGGCGACGTCGCCGTCAGGTTCAGGTGGTCGCTGATCAGCACCGGCTGGCCGGGCCGCATGCCCTCGCGCAGGCCACCGCAGCCGTTGGTCAGCACGATGGTCTTGCAGCCGGCGGCGACGGCGGTCCGCACGCCGTGCGCGACGGCGGCCACACCGCGGCCCTCGTAGTAGTGCGTGCGGCCCAGGAAGACCAGCGCGCGCTTGTCGCCGACCTTGAAGGAGCGGATGCGGCCCCCGTGGCCCTCGACGGCCGGCGGCGGGAAGCCCGGCAGCTCGGTGACGGGGAACTCGGCCTCGGGGGCGCCGAGCGCCTCGACGGCCGGCGCCCAGCCGGAGCCCATCACGAGGGCGACGTCGTGGGTCTCGGCGCCCGTCAGCTCACGCAGGCGCGCGGCGGCGGCGTCGGCGGCGGCGTAGGGGTCGCCCTGGATGCTGTCCGGAATAACTGAAGCGTTCACGCGGACGAGAGTAGCCGTTTATGGCCTACGCGCGTAGATGACGATGCTCACGGGATTCCGATCGTTGTCTTGTCGTTTCCGACGAGAGCGTGATCGGGTTCCGGCGGGTGCCCGTCCCGGTGCCGGAGAGCGCGCTGCCGGGCCGTGCTCAGCAGGGGCGCTTGCGCAGTTCCATCACGTAGTCGTGGGGCGCCCCGGCCGACTCCGCGGCGTCCGCGAGCTCGCCCAGGTAACGCGCCGAGGGCAGCCCGCCCTCGTACCCGTTGAGCACGTACACCCAGGCGGGTTCCTCCGCCTCCAGCGTGTGCACCCGCACCCGCATGCGCCGGTAGATGTCCATGCCGACGCCCTCCCACCGGTCCATGGACTCCTCGTCCATGGGAGCGATGTCGTAGAGCGTGACGAAGACCTGCGAACGGGGGGCCTCCACGATCGTGGCGAGGGCCCCCTCCCATCCCATGTGCTCGCCGCCGAAGGTGAGCCGCCAGCCGTTCAGCCAGCCGGTCGCGCGCAGCGGTGAGTGCGGGGCGCGGCGTGACATGAGCCGCGGATCCAGATTGCCGGCGTACGCGGCGTAGAGCGACATGTGGTCGAGGGTACGGCAGCAATCACGTAGGCCCCTCACGTAGCGGGAGGACCGCCCCGACGAGGGCCGTTCCACGGACGGCGGGCCCCGGCGCGTGAGCACCTTGAAGCGTGCGGGACAATGGAGTACGTGACTCGGATCGTGATCATTGGCGGCGGACCCGGCGGATACGAGGCGGCTCTTGTGGCCGCCCAGCTCGGCGCGGAGGTGACCGTCGTCGACTGCGACGGTCTGGGCGGGGCATCGGTGCTCACCGACTGCGTCCCCTCGAAGACCCTCATCGCGACGGCCGAGGTGATGACCACCTTCGACTCGTCGTACGAAGAGCTGGGGATCATCGTCGCCGACGACACCCCGCACATCGACACCCCCGCGCGGGTGGTCGGCGTGGACCTGGGGAAGGTCAACCGCCGGGTGAAGCGGCTCGCGCTCGCGCAGTCCCACGACATCACCGCATCCGTCACGCGTGCGGGCGCGCGCGTGCTGCGCGGCCGGGGCCGGCTGGAGGGCCAGCAGGACACCGACGGCTCCCGCAAGGTGGTCGTGCGGGCCGCCGACGGGACCGAGGAGACCCTCGTCGCCGACGCCGTGCTGCTCGCGACCGGCGGCCACCCCCGCGAGGTCCCGGACGCCCAGCCCGACGGCGAGCGGATCCTGAACTGGACGCAGGTCTACGACCTCGACGAGCTGCCCGAGGAGCTCATCGTGGTCGGCTCGGGCGTGACCGGTGCCGAGTTCGCCGGCGCCTACCAGGCGCTCGGTTCCAACGTCACCCTGGTCTCCAGCCGCGACCGCGTGCTGCCCGGCGAGGACCCGGACGCCGCCGCCGTCCTGGAGGACGTCTTCCGCCGCCGCGGCATGAACGTCATGTCCCGCTCCCGCGCCGCCTCCGCCAAGCGCGTCGGGGACCGCGTCGAGGTCACGCTCGACGACGGCCGCGTCATCACCGGCTCGCACTGCCTGATGGCCGTCGGCGCCATCCCGAACAGCAGCGGCATGGGCCTGGAGGAGGCCGGGGTCAAGCTCAAGGACTCCGGGCACATCTGGACCGACAAGGTCTCGCGGACCTCGGCCCCCGGTGTCTACGCCGCCGGTGACGTCACCGGCATCTTCGCGCTCGCCTCCGTCGCCGCCATGCAGGGGCGCATCGCGATGTACCACTTCCTGGGCGACGCGGTGCAGCCGCTGAACCTGAAGGCCGTCTCCGCGAACGTCTTCACCGACCCGGAGATCGCGACCGTCGGCTACAGCCAGTCCGACGTCGACGCCGGAAAGATCGACGCCCGCGTCGTCAAGCTTCCGCTGCTGCGCAATCCGCGCGCGAAGATGCAGGGCATCCGGGACGGTTTCGTCAAGATCTTCTGCCGCCCCGGCACCGGAATCGTGGTCGGCGGTGTGGTCGTCGCCCCGCGCGCCTCGGAACTGATCCACCCCATCTCGATCGCGGTCGACAACAATCTGACGGTCGAGCAGATCGCGAATGCGTTCACCGTGTACCCGTCGCTTTCGGGGTCGATCGCGGAGGTCGCGCGTCAGCTCCACACACGCAAGACGGCGGGCGAGGCCTGACCGCCGCTGCGGCCGGGAACAACTCCCCGCAGGTCACGCACTGTTGTCGCCCATTCGTGCGGCATAGGCGGGGAGAGTAGGCACGTATACCACTTCCCACCCAGTCGTGCGAACAACTTCTGTAATTCGGCGCAAACTGCTGAAAGCAGACGGTCGTTGGGGTTACTGTCAGTTTCGTGTTCGCTGCAGAACGTCGCCAATTGATCCTCGAAATGGTGCGGGCCAACGGAGCGGTATCGCTCCGTGAGCTCGCCCGCGTCGTCCAGACCTCCGAAGTGACCGTACGGCGGGACGTGCGCGCGCTGGAGGCAGAAGGACTCCTCGACCGCCGACATGGCGGTGCGGTATTGCCGGGCGGATTCACGCGGGAGTCCGGCTTTCCGCAGAAATCACATCTCGCGACCGCCGAGAAGACGGCCATCGCCGATCTCGCGGCGGGCCTCGTCGAAGAGGGCGAAGCCATCGTCGTCGGGGCGGGTACGACCACGCAGGAGCTGGCCCGACGGCTCGCGCGGGTACCCGGCCTGACCGTCGTCACCAACTCCCTGCTGGTGGCACAGGCGTTGGCCCACGCCAACCGGGTCGAAGTCGTCATGACCGGCGGCACCCTGCGCGGCTCGAACTACGCGCTGGTGGGCAGCGGTGCCGAACAGTCCCTCCAGGGGCTGCGGGTGACGCGCGCCTTCCTGTCGGGCAGTGGTCTGACCGCGGAGCGCGGCCTCTCCACGTCCAACATGCTCTCCGCGAGCGTGGACCGCGCGCTGGTCCAGGCGGCGGCCGAGGTGGTGGTCCTCGCGGACCACACCAAGCTCGGCACCGACACGATGTTCCAGACGGTGCCGACGGACGTCATCACCCGTCTCGTCACGGACGAGCCGCCGGGTCACGACGACCGGGCGGCCACCGAACTGCAGGCCCTGGCCGACCAGGGCGTGCAGATCACGGTGGCCGGCGGGGCGGCCGCCCCGGGCGCGGCTTCCGGTGCCGAGCCCGTCCAGGCGGCGCGCCAGCAGCCGCGCAGGGAGCGGGACGTGCCCCTGCCGGGGCAGCGCCGCAACCACGGTGCGGGCCCCGGCCAGCAGCTGCGCAGCGCGCTTCTCGGGGAGCAGCCGCCCGGGGAGCGGGCCGCGCGCGTCGCCGACATGCGCCGCCGCTGAGCCTTGGGCGGCCGCGGGACCGCGAGGCGCGGGGCCGCGGTTACGGCTGAGGCCGCGAACGATCGGGCAGGCGGTACGGAGTTACGTCGCCGGCTGCCCGTCGGCCTTCAGGCCCCGTAGCGTCAGCATGAGCAGCCGGTCGGCCAACTCCGGGTCGTCCGGGGTCTCCTCGGCCGCCAGTGAGATCGCGTTGGTCAGCTGCAACAGGTCGGCGATGGAGACGTCGGGGCGGATCGCCCCCGCCTCCTGCGCGCGGGCGAGCAGCGCCGCGCCCGCCTCGCGCATCGGCATGCTGCACCGCGCGAGCGCCGAAGTGGCGTCGTGCGACGCCGACATGAGCGCGCTCGACAGGCCGCGGTACTCACCCGCATGAGTGATGATGGCGCGCAGCCACGCCACCATCGCGGCGCAGGGCTGCGGGTCGTCGAGCAGCGCGTGCGAGCGGGCGAGGAGGTCGCTCACCGCGTCCTCCCAGACCGCGCTCATCAGCGCGTGCCGGTTGGGGAAGTGCCGGTAGAGCGTGCCGATGCCGACGCCCGCGCGGCGTGCGACGTCCTCCAGGGACGTGCCCGTGCCGTGCTCCGCGAAGGCCGAGCGGGCCTCGGCGAGCAGGCGGTCGTAGTT
The DNA here is from genome assembly GCF_055591085.1 of Streptomyces sp. NPDC041713. Lineage (NCBI taxonomy): Bacteria > Bacillati > Actinomycetota > Actinomycetes > Kitasatosporales > Streptomycetaceae > Streptomyces > Streptomyces sp. NPDC041713. The sequence continues at coordinate 541,391 of NZ_JBVIZY010000002.1, read as the reverse complement.
GCGGCGGGCGTCGGCGCGCATCGCTCGTGCTGACTGGGCGGGGGGCGTGGTCTGCGTCGACTGTGCCGTCTGCCGGGGCGTCCTCGCCTGCTGGCCCGTGCCGGTCGTCATCCCCGCACCTTTCGTGGACGTACGCGTACCTCAAGCATGCCACTGCCTTGCAGGCGGCTTGGGCGGGGTGGGGCGGGCGGCACCGGGGCTCGGGTCATCACCGGCTTCGCCGAGTTCGTCCTCAAGCGCCGGACGGGCTGAGATCCCGGCCGGACGGGCTGAAACGACCGTGGGGCGCGGCAGGAAATGCCGGCGGGGCCGTGCTGGAACGTCCAGCGCGGCCCCGCCGGCCCCGTGCGTCAGTCCTTGATCTCGCAGATCACCGCGCCGGACGTCAGGCTCGCGCCCACCTCCGCGGTGAGGCCCTTGATCGTGCCCGAGCGGTGGGCGTTCAGGGGCTGTTCCATCTTCATGGCCTCCAGGACGACGATGAGGTCGCCCTCGTTGACCTCCTGGCCCTCCTCGACCGCGACCTTGACGATCGTGCCCTGCATGGGCGAGGCGAGGGTGTCGCCGGAGGCGGCCGGGCCGGACTTCTTGGCCGCGCGGCGCTTGGGACGGGCGCCGCCCGCCGCCGCGGTGCGCGCGATCGTCATGCCGAGGGAGGACGGCAGCGAGACCTCCAGGCGCTTGCCGCCGACCTCGACGACGACCGTCTCGCGGCCCGGCTCCTCGTCCGTCTCGGCGTCCGCGGAGGCCGTGAACGGGGGGATCTCGTTGACGAACTCGGTCTCGATCCACCGGGTGTGGACCGTGAACGGGTCGCTGGAGCCGGTCAGTTCCGGCGCGAACGCCGGGTCCTTGACGACGGCACGGTGGAACGGGATGGCCGTGGCCATGCCCTCCACCGTGAACTCCTCGAGGGCGCGGGAGGCGCGCTGCAGCGCCTGCTCGCGCGTGGCGCCGGTGACGATCAGCTTGGCGAGGAGCGAGTCCCACGCCGGGCCGATGACCGAGCCGGACTCCACGCCCGCGTCCAGGCGGACGCCGGGGCCCGACGGCGGGGCGAAGGTGGTGACGGTGCCGGGCGCGGGCAGGAAGCCCCGGCCCGGGTCCTCGCCGTTGATGCGGAACTCGAAGGAGTGACCGCGCAGTTCGGGGTCGCCGTAGCCGAGCTCCTCGCCGTCGGCGATGCGGAACATCTCGCGTACGAGGTCGATGCCGGCGACCTCCTCGGTGACCGGGTGCTCCACCTGCAGACGGGTGTTGACCTCCAGGAAGGAGATCGTGCCGTCGACACCGACGAGGAACTCCACGGTGCCCGCGCCGACATAGCCGGCTTCCTTCAGGATCGCCTTGGAGGCGGTGTACAGCTCCGCGGTCTGCTCGGCGGTCAGGAACGGCGCGGGCGCCTCCTCGACGAGCTTCTGGTGGCGGCGCTGCAGCGAGCAGTCACGGGTCGAGACGACCACGACGTTGCCGTGCTTGTCGGCCAGGCACTGGGTCTCCACGTGCCGCGGCTTGTCGAGGTAGCGCTCGACGAAGCACTCGCCGCGGCCGAAGGCCGCCACGGCCTCGCGCACCGCGGAGTCGTACAGCTCGGGGACCTCGTCGAGGGTGCGGGCCACCTTCAGACCGCGGCCGCCACCGCCGAACGCCGCCTTGATCGCGATCGGCAGGCCGTTGGCCTCGGCGAAGGCGACGACCTCGTCGGCGCCCGACACCGGGTCCGGCGTGCCCGCGACCAGCGGGGCGCCGGCGCGCTGCGCGATGTGCCGCGCGGCGACCTTGTCGCCCAGGTCACGGATGGCCTGCGGCGGCGGGCCGATCCAGTTCAGGCCCGCGTCGATGACGGCCTGCGCGAAGTCGGCGTTCTCCGAAAGGAAGCCGTATCCGGGGTGGATGGCGTCCGCCCCCGCGTCCTTGGCCGCGGCCAGCACCTTGGAGATGTCCAGGTAGCTGGTGGCCGGAGTGTCACCGCCCAGCGCGAACGCCTCATCGGCTGCCCGTACATGCAGAGCGTCCCGGTCCGGGTCTGCGTAGACGGCTACGCTCGCGATCCCTGCATCCCGGCATGCCCGGGCAACGCGGACAGCGATTTCGCCACGGTTGGCGATGAGCACCTTGCGCACGATGGCTCCCTCCTTGAAACAAGCCGAGTTTAGGGACTGCCGACACGGGCTTACGACCCGTCCCCAATGGTGAGCTTGCCCACACGGAGTGTGACTCGAGGTTGGCTAGGTCCGCGAAATCCCTTGTCGTACCGCGGTACACAGGGTCCCTCCACCGCAGCGTAGCCCTCCGATGTGGTCAAGGTCTCTGTGAGTCAGCGCTGCGGACGCGCGGCTTTCTTTGTGGAGTCCCTACGAATGGCCCAATGATTCTTTGCCCGCGGCACAGCTCTTGTCCCCGGGTTTACCCATGAGTAGCGTGCGGGTGGCTCGGAACGTACTAGGGGTAACAGCAGCGGAAAGTGGGTGGGGCGCCGTGGCGCGCAGACCGGTGGCCTGGCTGGGAGCGGTCGTTCTTCTCGCGGAGGCGGTCGGCATCGCGCTCCTCAACTGGTTCCTCGGCCTCGTCGTCGACAAGCAGGACATGTCCCTGGCCGGACTCGACCCGCACGCGATGACCGTCTCGACCTGGATCGCCGGCCTCCTCTTCGGCGGCTACCTCACCCTGTGCGCCGTCGTGCTGGCCCGCACCGCCGCCCGCGACCGCGCCCCCGGCACCTTCGGCCGGGTGCTCCTGATCAGCTGCGCCGTCGTGCACGGCCTGCTCGGCGCGTTCTGCGTCGGCCTGGTGGGCTGGGCCGCGTTCGTCTTCATGATGGTCGTGCTCGGCCTGATCGTGCTCCCGCTCGTGGCGTACGAGAAGAAGGCGCAGCGCGAGGGCGCGGCGGAGGGCGACGGGGCGCCCGGGAGCGGGGCCCCGCAGCCCGCCTGAGCCGGCGCGCGGACTACGGCTGCCACAACTCCGTGATGCCGACGCCCAGTTCCGCCAGGAGGCGGCGCAGCAGGGGCAGCGAGAGGCCGATGACGTTGCCGTGGTCGCCCTCGATGCCCTCGACGAACGGCGCCGAACGGCCGTCCAGGGTGAACGCCCCCGCCACATGCAGCGGTTCGCCGCTCGCGACGTACGCCGCGACCTCGGCGTCGGAGGGCTCGCCGAACCGCACCACGGTCGACGCCGTCGCCGACACGTACCGCCCGGAGACGGTGTCGCGGACGCAGTGGCCCGTCTGCAGGACGCCCGCGCGGCCGCGCATGGCCTTCCAGCGGGCGGTGGCCTCCTCGGCGTCGGCCGGCTTGCCGAGCGCCTGTCCGTCCAGTTCCAGGACCGAGTCGCAGCCGATCACCAGCGCGCCCTTGGCGTCCGGCCGCGCGGCGACCACGGACGCCTTGGCCTCGGCCAGCGCGAGGGCGAGCTCGGCGGGGGTGGGCGCGGACACCTTGTCCTCGTCGACGCCGCTGACGATCACCTCGGGGGCGAGGCCCGCCTGGCGGAGCAGGCCGAGCCGGGCGGGGGACTGGGAGGCGAGGACGAGACGGCGGGGCTGATCACTCATGGGGGTCAGCGTAGGCGGTGTGCGGGGCGCCGGGCACTCAGTGGATGCCCAGCACGAACATCGCCACGACCATGGCCAGGGCGAGCACGAGGCCCGCGCGGCGCATCCTCGCCTGCAGGTCCCGCATGTCCTTGGGAGGGTTGTCCTCAGGGTCCGACCACAGCATGCAATCGATGGTGCGACCGGACGGGCCGGGACACCTGAGTACGCGTACTCAAGTTCCCCGGCCCGAGTGCCCTAGCCGGGCCAGTACGTGCGGCCCCACGCCGTCGGTGAGGGCGCCGGCAGCCGGTGGCGGGCCACCCGCGTGGGGTCGGCCCACGCGGCGGGCGGCTCGGGCGCACCGGACGTGCCGGCGGCCAGCGCCGCGGCGCGCGCCTGGACCACCGCCAGGGCGGCGGCCAGCTCCTCGGGGGTCGGGTTGCCCCGTACGACCTTGATCATGAGCCCTCCCTGAGGGACTAGAGGACCTGAGGGACTAGAGGGGGATGTTGCCGTGCTTCTTCGGAGGCAGGGATTCCCGCTTCGTCCGCAGCTGACGCAGGCCGCGTACGAGGTGGGACCGGGTCTCCGACGGCATGATCACCGCGTCCACGTACCCGCGTTCGGCCGCCGTGTACGGGTTGAGCAGGGCGTCCTCGTACTCCTGGATGAGCCGGGCCCGGGTCTCCTCCTGGGCCGTCTCGTCGCCGGCCGCGGCGATGGTGCGGCGGTGCAGCACGTTCACCGCGCCCTGCGCGCCCATCACCGCGATCTGCGCGGTCGGCCACGCCAGGTTCAGGTCGGCGCCCAGGTGCTTGGAGCCCATCACGTCGTACGCGCCGCCGAAGGCCTTGCGCGTGATGACCGTGATCAGCGGGACGGTGGCCTCCGCGTACGCGTAGATGAGTTTCGCGCCGCGGCGGATGATGCCGGTGTGCTCCTGCTCGACGCCCGGCAGGAAACCCGGCACGTCCACGAACGTGATGACCGGGATGTTGAACGCGTCGCAGGTGCGGACGAAGCGGGCGCCCTTCTCGGACGCGTCGATGTTCAGACAGCCCGCGAACTGCGTCGGCTGGTTGGCGACGATGCCCACCGGCTGCCCCTCGACGCGGCCGAAGCCGGTGAGGATGTTCGGCGCGAACAGCGGCTGCGTCTCGAAGAACTCGCCGTCGTCCAGGACGTGTTCGATGACGCCGTGCATGTCGTACGGCTGGTTGGCGCTGTCCGGGATCAGCGTGTCCAGCGCCAGGTCCTCGTCCGTGGGCGCCAGGTCGGCCTCCTCGGGGAAGGCCGGCGGCTCGCTGAGGTTGTTCGACGGCAGGTACGACAGCAGGGACTTGACGTACTCGATCGCGTCCTTCTCGTCGCCCGCCATGTGGTGGGCCACGCCCGACGCCGAGTTGTGGGTGCGCGCGCCGCCCAGCTCCTCGAAGCCGACGTCCTCACCGGTGACGGTCTTGATGACGTCGGGCCCGGTGATGAACATGTGCGAGGTCTGGTCGACCATGACGGTGAAGTCGGTGATGGCGGGGGAGTAGACGGCGCCGCCCGCGCAGGGGCCGACGACCAGGCTGATCTGCGGGATCACGCCGGACGCGTGGGTGTTGCGGCGGAAGATCTCGCCGTACATCCCGAGGGCCATGACGCCCTCCTGGATGCGGGCGCCGCCGGAGTCGTTGATGCCGATGACCGGACAGCCGGTCTTGAGCGCGAAGTCCATGACCTTGACGATCTTCTGGCCGAAGACCTCGCCGAGCGCGCCGCCGAAGACGGTGAAGTCCTGCGAGAACACGGCGACCGGACGGCCGTCGACCGTGCCGTAGCCGGTCACCACGCCGTCGCCGTACGGCCGGTTCTTCTCCAGGCCGAAGTTGGTCGAGCGGTGCTGCGCGAACTCGTCGAGCTCGACGAAGGAGCCCTCGTCGAGCAGGAGTTCAATGCGCTCGCGGGCCGTCAGCTTCCCCTTGGCATGCTGCTTCTCGACCGCGCGGGCCGAACCCGCGTGCTTGGCCTCCTCGATGCGGCGCTGCAGGTCGGCGAGCTTTCCCGCGGTGGTATGGATGTCGATGGCGCCGTCGTCGGCGCGGTCGTCGGCGCCGTGGTCGGCGCTGCGGTCTTGCGCGGGCACGTTGGGCTCTTCCGGCTCGGACATCGGGATGCGGCTCCCTGCCTGCTCAAAGGGGCTTGTCTAACGGCGGTGCGGCTGGCTACTGACCCGTAGCGTATCGGCGCCGATACGGTTCGGCAGTGCGGCGTTTACCACACCTAAGGTGGCTTGCATGACGCCGTCAGATGCTGAAGACAACCGCTGGTCCGACCTGGACCGCCCGCCGCTGAACGCCGCTTCCCTGCGCCGGGCGCTGCTGCGGGAGGGCGGGCTGTGGTCCTCCCTGGACGTGGTGGCCGCCACCGGTTCCACCAACTCCGACCTCGCGGCGCGGGCCGACGAGCTCCCCGAGGGCGCGGTGCTGGTCGCCGAGGAGCAGAGCGCGGCGCGCGGCCGCCTGGACCGGCGGTGGTCCGCGCCCGCCCGCTCCGGGCTCTTCTTCTCGGTGCTGCTCAAGCCCGACGAGGTGCCCGTCGAGCGGTGGGGGTGGCTGCCGCTGCTCACCGGCGTCGCCGTCGCCACGGGGCTGTCCCAGGTGGCCGGCGTGGACACCGCGCTCAAGTGGCCCAACGACCTCCTGGTGACCGTGGGCGAGGAGGAGCGCAAGGCCGGCGGCATCCTTGTGGAGCGGGCGGGGGCGGCGGACGGCGGGGGTGTCGTGGTGGGCGTCGGCATCAACGTCACGCTGCGCGCGGAGGAGCTGCCGGTGCCCACGGCCGGCTCCCTCGCCCTGGCCGGCGCCGGCACCACGGACCGCGACCCGCTGCTGCGGGCCGTGCTGCGCTCCCTGGAGCGGTGGTACGGGGACTGGCGCGACGCGGACGGCGACCCGGCCGCCTCCCGCCTCCAGGAAACCTACGCCGCCGGCTGCGCCACGCTCGGCCGCCGCGTCCGCGCGGAACTCCCCGGCGACCGCTCGATCGAGGGCGAGGCAGTAGCGGTGGACGGCGACGGCCGCCTGGTCCTGGCCACGGAAAAGGGAATGCAGGAACCAGTAGGAGCAGCCGACATCATCCACCTACGCCCTGCGGGCACCCCGTAAGGGGCGCGGGAAACGGCACACCCAGCCGGCCCGCGCCCGCAGCCGCGGACTGGCGGGGCCCCGGCAGACGCGCCCCGTAAGGGGCGCGGGGAACTGCGCGCTCAGCCAAATCGCGCCTGCAGCCGCCGCCCGGCGGGCCCCCGGCAGACGCGCCCGCGGGGGCGGCACGGGACGGATGACGGCGAGCGCCCCGTAAGGGGCGCGGGGAACTGCGCGATCAGCCAAATCGCGCCTGCAGCCGCCGCCCGGCGGGCCCCCGGCAGACGCGCCCGCGGGGGCGGCACGCGACGGGGTGACGGCGAGCGCCCCGTAAGGGGCGCGGGGAACTGCGCGATCAGCCAAATCGCGCCCGCAGCCGCCGACCGGCGGGCACCCGGCAGACGCCAAAACCGCCCAAGCCCCCCGCAGGGGAGCGCTCCCGCGCCCCCGTCAAGACACCGCTCCCGGGAGTCGTACGTGAGCTGCGGCACACCTGCCGTAAAGTTGGCGCCGGTCGAACCTGACCGCGGCAGATCGGAAGGGCAGCAGGCGTGACCGTCGACGACACGGGTTCCGGCGAGGGCGTACACCCCGCCCCTGACGGCGGGCCCGGGGTGCCCGAGGTACCCGAGGTGGTCGAGAAGGGTGAGGACGACGCGGCGAAGGACCCGCTCGCCCTCCGCCTCGAACAGCTCATCCTCGGCGCCGACCGCCGCTACACCCCCTTCCAGGCGGCCCGCAGCGCGGGCGTCTCCATGGAGCTGGCGTCCCGCTTCTGGCGGGCCATGGGCTTCCCCGACATCGGCCAGGCCAAGGCCCTGACCGAGGCGGACGTGCTCGCCCTGCGCCGGCTCGCCGGCCTCGTCGAGGCGGGCCTGCTCAGCGAGGCGATGGCCGTGCAGGTGGCGCGGTCCACGGGACAGACCACCGCCCGGCTCGCCGAGTGGCAGATCGACTCCTTCCTGGAGGGGCTCACCGAGCCGCCCGAGCCCGGCATGACCCGCACCGAGGTCACGTATCCGCTGATAGAGCTGCTCCTGCCCGAGCTGGAGGAGTTCCTCGTCTATGTGTGGCGGCGCCAGCTCGCCGCCGCCACCGGCCGCGTGGTGCAGGCCGCGGACGACGAGGAGATGGTCGACCGGCGCCTAGCCGTCGGCTTCGCCGACCTCGTCGGCTTCACCCGGCTGACCCGCCGCATGGAGGAGGAGGAGCTCGGCGAGCTCGTCGAGGCCTTCGAGACCACCGCGGCCGACCTGGTCGCCGCGCACGGCGGGCGGCTCATCAAGACCCTCGGCGACGAGGTGCTCTACGCCGCCGACGACGCCGGCGTCGCCGCCGAGATCGCCCTGCGCCTCATCGAGACCATGGCCAACGACGAGACCATGCCGGAGCTCCGCGTCGGCATCGCCTTCGGCACGGTCACCACCCGCATGGGCGACGTCTTCGGCACGACCGTGAACCTCGCGAGCCGCCTCACCTCGATAGCGCCCCGGGACGCGGTCCTCGTCGACGGCGCGCTCGCCGAGGAGCTCACGCGCACCGGCGAGGCGCCCGCCTCCGAGGCGCAGGCCGCGGAGGAGGCGGCGCGGGCCGAGAAGGACGGCGAGGCGCCGCCCTCGTACCGCTTCGCGCTGCAGCCGATGTGGCAGCGGCCCGTGCGCGGCCTCGGCGTCGTCGAGCCATGGCTGCTGGCCCGCCGGAGCGCTCCCCCCGCGTCCTGAGCGGACGCCGGGCCGGCCGCCCTTCCCGCGGCCGGGTCCGGCTGACATGATCCCCGGGTAACGGTCGTTAACCGGAGGTGGAGGAGCGTCATGGGTGACGAGCAGCGGTACGGGGAGTACGTGGCGGTCAGGCGGCACGGCCACGTCGTCGAGCTCGTCCTGGACCGCCCCAAGGCGATGAACGCGGTCTCCACCGGGATGGCCCGCTCCCTCTCGGCCGCCTGCGCCGCCCTCGCCGAGGACGCGGAGGCCCGCGTGGTCGTCCTGACCTCCACCCACGAGCGGGCCTTCTGCGTGGGCGCCGACCTGAAGGAGCGCAACTCCTTCAGCGACGCCGACCTGCGCCGCCAGCGCCCCACCACGCGCGCCTCGTACACCGGCGTACTGGAGCTGCCCATGCCCACCGTCGCGGCCGTGCACGGCTTCGCGCTCGGCGGCGGCTTCGAGCTCGCGCTCTCCTGCGACCTGATCGTCGCCGACCCGACCGCCGTGGTCGGGCTCCCCGAGGTCTCCGTCGGCGTCATCCCCGGCGGTGGCGGCACCCAGCTCCTGCCACGCCGCGTGGGCGCCGCCCGCGCCGCCGAGCTGATCTTCACGGCCCGCCGTGTGGCGGCGCCGGAGGCCCGGGAGCTGGGCCTGGTGGACCTCCTCGTGGGGGAGGGCGAGGCGCGTACGGAGGCGCTCGCGCTCGGCGCCCGCATCGCGGCCAACTCGCCCGTCGGGCTGCGCGCCGCCAAGCGCGCCCTGCGCCTCGGGCACGGGCTCGACCTGCGGGCCGGCCTGGAGGTCGAGGACGCGGCGTGGCGGACGGTGGCGTTCTCGGCGGACCGGGCGGAGGGTGTGGCGGCGTTCAACGAGAAGCGGAAGCCGCAGTGGCCGGGGGAGTAGGGGTCCGGCGGGCTGACGGGCCCGGCGGGCGGTCGGGCCCGGCACTGGGTCGAGGTTCCAAAACCCCCCAAACCTCCTAATCTGGGGAAATGGGTGAGGACGTCCGGCTGCGGGCCGTGGTGGAGCTGGCGCAGGGAATGGCCGCCGCGCACACTCCGCGCGAGTCCTGGCGGGCCGCCGCCGCGGGGACCTGCCGCGCGCTGAACGGCAGCTTCGCGGCGCTCTCCGTGTGGGAGCGGGACATGGGCCGGCTGCGGGTCCTGGTGAACGCGGGGCAGCGCGTCCGGGGCGAGGAGGAGTTCCCGGAGAACGAGGCGTACCCCGTCCATCAGTTCCCGGAGATCACCGAGTTCCTGCACGAGCACTGGGCGGGCGGCGGGGAGCCGCACGCCTGGGTCGAGACGGCGGAGGGCCCGGCGGACACCCGCGCGCCCGGCTACTGCCACCAGCGGGTGGCCGCGCTGCGGCGCCGGGGCCGCGGCTGCTGTGTGATCGCGCCGATCGTGCTGCACGGGCGGGCCTGGGGCGAGCTGTACGTGGCGCGCTCGCCGGGCGCGCCGGTGTTCGACCGGGGGGACGCGGACTTCGCGACGGTCCTCGCGGCGGTGGTGGCCGCCGGGATCGCGCAGACCGAGCGCCTGGAGGAGGCCCGCAGGCTGGCCTTCACCGACGCCCTCACGGGGCTCGCCAACCGCCGCGCGGTCGACCTCAGGCTCGACGAGGCGGTGGAGCGGCATCTGGCCGACGGCTGCGTGGTCAGCCTGGTCGTCTGCGACGTGAACGGTCTGAAGCGGGTCAACGACACCCAGGGCCACGCGGTCGGCGACCGCCTCCTGGAGCGCTTCGGCTCGGTCCTCTCGCTCTGCGGCGCGATGCTCCCGGGGGCGGTGGCGGCGCGGCTGGGCGGCGACGAGTTCTGCCTCCTCTCGCTGGGCCCGACGGCCGACGAGGTGGTGCGGATCGCGGACGAACTCTGCGTACGGGCCACGGAGTTGGAGCTCGGCGACGGGGTGGCGTGCGGGGTGGCGTCGACGGGCGACCCGATCGGCCCGGTCCGCTCGGCCCGCCGCCTCTTCCGTCTGGCGGACGCGGCCCAGTACCGGGCGAAGGCGGCGCACGCCGCCAAGCCGGTGGTGGCGGGCCGCGAGGGGGGCAGGGGCGGGGCGGACCCGGTGATCAGCCTCGCCGACGCGCCGGAGGGGACGTCTCCGGCGGGGGAGCGGCGGAAGTTCCGGGGACGGGGGACGCCGCCGGGGCGGTAAGCGGTCCGGTCGGGCGGTAAGTGGTCCGCTCCGAATCCGCCCGTGACACTTGGCGATTCAATCCGTACGCTGCTGAATATGGATATGCACACCGTGGGCACCGTGGCCCTGGGCACCACAGGGACAACCGCGGCGGACGTCATCGCCGTCGCACGCGACAACGCCCGTATCGAACTGACGGATGACGCACGGGCCTCGCTCGCCGCCGCCCGCGAGATCGTCGACGCGCTCGCCGCCAAGCCCGACCCCGTCTACGGCGTCTCGACCGGCTTCGGCGCCCTGGCCAGCCGCCACATCGGCCCCGACCTCCGCGCCCAGCTGCAGCGCAACATCGTCCGCTCGCACGCGGCCGGGATGGGCCCGCGCGTGGAGCGCGAGGTGGTCCGCGCGCTGATGTTCCTGCGCCTGAAGACGGTCTGCTCCGGCCACACCGGCGTACGCCCCGAGGTCGCCCAGACCATGGCCGACGTCCTCAACGCCGGCATCACCCCGGTCGTCCACGAGTACGGTTCGCTCGGCTGCTCCGGCGACCTCGCCCCGCTCAGCCACTGCGCGCTGACGCTGATGGGCGAGGGCGACGCCGAGGGCCCCGACGGCGAGGTGCGGCCCGCCGGCGAGCTGCTCGCCGCGCACGGCATCACCCCCGTACAGCTCCGCGAGAAGGAGGGCCTCGCCCTCCTCAACGGCACCGACGGCATGCTCGGCATGCTGATCATGGCCCTCGCCGATCTGGAGAACCTCTACAAGTCGGCCGACATCACCGCGGCCCTCACGCTGGAGGCGCTGCTCGGCACGGACAAGGTCCTCGCCCCCGAGCTGCACGCCATCCGCCCGCACCCGGGCCAGGCCGCCTCCGCCGCCAACATGCTGGCCGTCCTCGCGGGTTCCGGCCTCACCGGACACCACCAGGACGACGCGCCGCGCGTACAGGACGCGTACTCCGTGCGGTGCGCCCCGCAGGTCGCGGGTGCCGGGCGGGACACGATGGCGCACGCGCGCCTCGTCGCCGAGCGCGAGCTGGCCGCCGCCGTCGACAACCCCGTCGTCCTGCCCGACGGCCGCGTCGAGTCCAACGGCAACTTCCACGGCGCCCCGGTCGCGTACGTCCTGGACTTCCTCGCCATCGCCGCCGCAGACCTCGGCTCCATCGCGGAGCGCCGCACCGACCGCCTCCTCGACAAGAACCGCTCGCACGGCCTGCCGCCGTTCCTCGCGGACGACGCGGGCGTCGACTCGGGCCTGATGATCGCCCAGTACACGCAGGCGGCGCTGGTCAGCGAGATGAAGCGGCTCGCCGTCCCGGCGTCGGCCGACTCGATCCCCTCCTCCGCCATGCAGGAGGACCACGTGTCGATGGGCTGGTCGGCGGCGCGCAAGCTCCGTACGGCGGTCGACAACCTCACCCGCATCGTGGCGATCGAGCTGTACGCCGCCACCCGCGCGGTCGAGCTGCGCGAGGGCCTCACGCCGGCGCCCGCGACCCGCGCGGTCATCGAAGCGGTCCGCAAGGCGGGCGTCGAGGGCCCGGGCCCGGACCGCTTCCTCGCGCCGGATCTGGCGGCGGCGGACGCGTTCGTACGGGGCGGGGCGCTGGTCGCGGCGGTGGAGCCGGTCACCGGGGCGCTGGCCTAGGCGACGCCGTACCGCACGCATGCACGCATTGCATGCATTGCACGCATGACAGAGGGTGCCGTCACGGGCTGACGGCACCCTCTGTGCGTGCGGGTGGGGGCACGTCAGTCGCGGTCGACGTGCTCGCGGGTGATGTCGCCCTTGACCGCGTCGACGTCGAAGTCGGTCTTGTTCCAGTCGTCGGTGACGACGTCGACGGACCAGACGAGGGAGCCGCTGTCGGTGTCGTCCAGGCTGACCGAGGTGACGGTGCCCTTCTTCTTGTCCGTGGCCGTCTTCGCGGCGTCCTGAGGCGTCTTCTTCGCCTTGGCGAGCCAGCCGGCCAGCTCACGCTTGTCGTCGGCGTCCTGGTCCTTGTCCGGGTCGGAGCTGATCACCTTGCCGGAGACCGCGTCGATGTGGACCTTGTGGACGGTGCCGTCCTTCTCGGCGACCTCGGCGACCCACTGCGGGTTGCCGGAGCGGGCGCTGGCACTGGCGCTCGGGCTCCCGCTCGCGCTGGCGCTGGCGCTGGCACTGGCGCTGGGGCTCGCGCTGCCGTCGTCGTCATCGTTGTCGTCGCGGCCGTCGCGGTCGTCGTCGTCCACGCCCTCCAGGTCCAGCTCGGTCAGCTTGCCGCCCGAGACCTTGGCCAGCGCCGTGTCGGCGGCCTTGTCGTAGGTGACCTTGGTGACGCCGAGCAGCTTCTTCCGCTCCTGCTGGTCCTCCGTGAGGGAGGCGCTGCCGGAGGGGCTGTCCGACGGGGCGGCCTTCTCCTTGGGAACGGACGCGCCGGAGGCCGAGGAGGCGGACGTCTTGCTGTCGTTGTCCCCGCACCCGGTGAGGAGGGCGGCCGAGGCCACGAGGGCGCAGACGGTGCCGGCGAGGCGGATGCGGCGGGCACGGGAGGTGCCGGAGTTCTTCTGGCGGAGCTCGTTACTCATACCCGCATGATGAGCCGCCGTCCCGCCGCTCCCGGGCCCCCACGCACGAGGGTCACCCGATCGACTGTGGACCCACCCCTTCGGCCCGGGGGGCACGCTTTGGTGGACCGGAGACGTTGAAGGTCACCGGGGCCGCCCGGGGTTTTGCGGAGTGTGGCGGTTCCGGGCCGTGAGTAAAGGGCGCCCTGCGGGCGTCGGCTCCGCCGATTCCGCTCCGCTCCACCCTTGACTCCCGCCCCTCCACCGCGACGTGACCTCCGACCCGGACGGCCAGGGGTGGGGTCGGCGGGTGACGCTGCTCGGGTCATCACGTTTCGTGGCCGGGTGCGGTCCGGCTCATCGTGGGCGGGGGCCACGGTGCGCGCTCGGTCAGCCGTCCGGCATCGCCGTTCGGGTCATCGGCTCGCGCTGCCGGGTGCGGTCCGGTCCATCGTCGGCAGGTGTCACCTTCGATGAGCTGCCCGGGGTAGGGGGCTGGCGCCTGCGGGTCTGGCACCTACTTTGGGAAAGTTGCGAATGAATATGCCGCGCGCCCCCCTGTCCCTCTCCAAGCGCCCCCGGAACCGTTCCATCCGCCGAAGGGAATGGGGCAGGTGGGTCCTCTGCGGGCGGTGGGAGTTCTGGGGCTGGGGGGTTCTGGTGGCAATTGAGGTGTGTGGGGCGGGTGGGTTCAGTCGGGGCCACCGGGCTGGGCGGGGGGCAGGATCCTGTGATCGGGCATCCGGTGGGCGGCGCGCGGGGTGTGGCAGGGGGGCGCGCGAGGGTCCGCTTCGCAACTTTCGCGAAGTAGGTGCCAGCCCCCCACAGCGCCACGGTCCGCATCGGCGGCTCGACACGCACTCCGACCCTGGTGCCTGCCCCACGATGAGCCGCATCGTGGCTGCCGCCCGCGATGAGCCAACTCGTACTCGGCCGCGAAGACCGAGGACCCCGGGAAGCCGCCGGGGTGGCCGAGCACGCACCCGGGCATCGGCCCACGCCGGACCGGACCGCACCCGGCCGCGAAGGCCTATGACCCGAGCCGCGATGCCGGGCGATGGGCGGAGCCCAGCCCCTGAGACCCGCCCACGAAGGGCGGTCCGCACCCGGCAGCACGAGCCGACGCCCCCGGCGGTGATACCGCGTGGCTGGCCGAGCTCCGACCGTGGCTCCTACCCACGGCGGTCGGGCGACTGGGGCACAGGGGGGCGGCGCACTCGGCATGAGAGGGGGGCGCGCGACGAACCGATTCGCAACTTTGCCGAAGTTGGTGCCTGCCCCCGCACCTGAAGTAAGGCCGCTCGCCCGGCCGAGCCCAGACCCTGACGTCAACTCACGATGGACCGGACCGCACCCGGCAGCGCGAGGCGATGACCCGAGCGGCGAGGCCGCCGGGTTGGCCGAGCGTGCACCGTGGCCCCCGTCCACGATGGGCCGGTCCGCACCCGGCAGTGAAAGGGGATGTCCCGAGCAGAGAGGTCCGCCGCCTCACCCCTGGCCGTCCGGGTCAAAGGTCAAGTCGCGGTGGAGGGGCGGGAGTCAAGGGTGGAGCGGAGCGGAATCGGCGGAGCCGACGCCCGTAGGGCGCCCTTTACTGCCGGCCCGGAGGCGCCACACTCCGCAAAACCCCGGGCGGCCCCGCCCACCCCCAACGTCACCGCCCCACCGAAGTCACCGCGGCCCCCCGCTCCGGGCACGTATCGCGGATATGAGCGCACCCAGCTGCCGGGGCCCGGTGCTGAGGACGACCTCCGCGCGGTCCTCGCTCTCCCGGAGGCAGACCGTCCCGTCGCGGGCCGTCTTGAGGTACACGCAGGACGATCCTTCCTCGCTGTACGTGGACTTCTGCCAGTTTGACTCGCTCATGAGGGGTCCTTCACATGTCGTGAACAAGGCGGTGGACAAGCTCGCGAGAGGCCTCCGGGCCCAGGGTGACGCTCTCCATGCGGTCCAGGACCAGACGGTATTTCTCCAACTGGCCCCCCGCGTCGACGACCTCGATGCCGTGGGTCGTGTCGAGCTGCACGGTGTCCAGTGCGGGTACGGGCCCGTGGGCGTAGTCCACCCCATGGCCCGACGTGGGAAACGACGTGCCGTCGAAGGGGATCACCCGGATCGTCACGTTCGGCTCCTCGCCGGCCCGGATGAGGTGTTCGAGCTGAGCTTTCGCCACCTCCCGCCCGCCGAACTGCATGCGCAGCGCCGCCTCGTGGACGAGCGCCGTGTACGGGACCCGCCGATCGCCGTGGAGGACCGCCTGTCGCTTGATGCGATGGGAGACGCGGTACTCGATCTCGTGCGGACGCAACGCCGGGACCACTTCGCGGAACAGGGCACGGGCATGCTCGGGTGTCTGGAGCAGCCCGGGAATGTTGATGACCTGCGCGACGCGCAGCGACACGGCGTGGTGTTCCATCTCGGCCAGGTCCAGGAGCCGTGGCGGGAGGCTGTCGCGGTACTCCTCCCACCACCCGCGGGTCCGCTCGGCGGCCATGTCCGCCAGCGCGTCGACGAGCCGCTGATCAGTGCAGGCGTACATGTGGGCGAGGGTGCGCACGCGTTCGGCGCTCACGCCGAAACGGTTGGCCTCGATGTTGCTGATCTGGGCCTGCGTGGTGCCCAGGGTGCGAGCGGCCTCCGCGGCGGTCATGCCCGCGCGTTCGCGCAGCCGGCGCAGCTCCGCACCGATGCGCTGACGGCGCGCCGTCGGTGCGCTCCTTGTGGCCATGGCTCTCCGCTCCATCCCGTACGCGTACGCCCGTCGTGGGCGTCACCCACACGAAGGAAAACCCTGAAGGTTTTGGTCAGCAGTGCAAAACCTTCAGCAACCGGAGCCTACGGTGAGGGGAAGCCGCTCAACTCGCCCCGCCAGTAAGCCGGAAGCGCACCGCAAGCCCTGCGGCATGCCACCGCCCGGCGCAGCCGTGGAGCGGACAAGTCCCGTCACCGCAGGAGGCATTCATGGTCACCGTATCCCCGACGCAGGCCCCCGAGGCCCCGCACGATGAACCCGTCCCCTGGGCGTACGCCCTCCAGCTGCCGCACGACGCCCGCGCGCCGCGCGTGGCCCGCCGCACGCTGCGGACCGTGCTCGTCGCCCACGGCCTCACCGACCTGGTCGAGGTCGCCGAGCTCTTGACGTCGGAGCTGGTGAGCAATGCCTACCTGTACGCAGAGGGCGACGTGACCTTACGGCTCCGCGCGTCGGACGGCGGGCGGCGGTTGCGGGTGAGTGTGTGGGACTCCAATCCGCACATCCCCCCTCCGTTCGACCGTGGATCCGGCGCCGCGGGGCTGTGGCCCGTGCCGGTGGAGGCGGACGGCGGGCGCGGGCTGTTCCTCGTATGCCATTACGCCCGAGCGTGGGGAGGTCACCCGCTGGGTGACGACCTCTTCGGGCGCGGCGGCAAAGTGCTGTGGTGCGAGTTGACGAGCTGAGGCTCAGTACGCCGCGCCTCTGCCCGCCCCGCCGGAGGCGCCCCGTTCTCTGCGTACCGAGAAGACCACGAAACCCGCGCCCAGGCCCAGGAACGCCGAACCGCCGATCACGTACGGCGTCGAATCGAAGCCGCCGGTCTCCGCCAGGTGGCCCGACGTGGCCGTGGTCGTGAAGTGGTCGTCGTCGTGGGGGGTGTGCGGCGCCTGCCGGGTCGTGTCGGCCGGCGGCGCTGTCGCGTTCGCGGAGGGGACGAAGCACAGGGCGCCGAGAAGGGCTCCCGCTGCGGCGGTGGTCAGCAGCGATCGACGTGCGGACACGGAATCGGATCCCCCTTGTGGAGCTGGCGAATTGGCCGTGTGGGGCGATGCTAATGAAAGGGGCGGGTCGCGGGAAAGTCGCGAGGGGGGAGGGCCGTACGCTCCGTCCCATGAGTGGAGACGAGACATCACGGTATGTGCGGCTGCGGGTCGAAATGGTCGTCGAGGTGGATGACGCCCAGAAGCTGACGGGAGCCGCCCTCGGGCACATCGCCGAGGACGAACAGATGCCCGCCGAGGAGCGCGCGCACGCCGAGGCCGCCGTCCAGGAGGACGTCGCCGAGGCGCTCGCCTACCTCGTGGACCCGTTCGACCTGGTCAGCCAGGTCCCCGGCACCGAGCTCACCCAGGCCTCCTGGAGCAGCGAAATGATCGACTACGACCCCGATTCGCCGGACTGGGAGACGGACGGGGATGATGACGACGAGGATGACGAGGGTGACGCGGACAGGGACGCGTACAAGGACGACGTGCTGTAGACCGGATTGAAGAATCCGGAAACGGGAACCCCGGGCAGCAACCGCCGCCCGGGGTTCCGTCGTCTCACCGAGCACGGTGGTCGACGCACACCCGTCCAGTACCGCGAACGTGGTGTTCCCCACATTCGTCGCGGTAGTGGAACGGGACGAACCGGGCAGGACGTTAAGCGGACGGGAAACCGGACGGGAACGGGGACTCACGGGGTTGGTCCTGGGGATTCGGCAACTATGGAGATGCGTGTGATGACGGACAGTAGGCGTCGCGGTTTCGGGCGCCGGCGCAAGAGCGTCGCGGCCGTGTCCGCCCTCGTGGGCGGCGTGCTCGTGCTCTCGGCGTGCAGCGGCGACGACGGCGACAAGGCTTCGGGCGGCAAGGAGTCGCAGAACCAGGTCGACGAGGCGGCCGCCAAGAAGTCATCGGCCGCCCAGATCAAGATCGCGCCGAAGAACGGCTCCGACAACGCGAGCATCAACAGCGCGGCCAAGGTCACCGTCAGCGACGGCACCCTCACGGACGTGACGATGAAGCCGGCCGACGGCGGCGCCGCCGTGCAGGGGCAGATAGCCGCGGACAAGAAGAGCTGGAAGCCGAGCGGCCAGCTGGAGCGCGCCACCAAGTACAAGATCTCGGTCACCGCGCAGGACTCCGAGGGCCGCAAGGCGCACGAGAACTCGGCGTTCACGACGGTCTCGAAGGCCAACAGCTTCATCGCGAACTTCACGCCCGAGGACGGCTCCACCGTCGGCGTAGGCATGCCCGTGTCGCTCAACTTCGACAAGGGGATCACCAACAAGAAGGACGTCCAGTCCGCGATCAAGGTGTCGTCCAGCAGCGGCCAGGAGGTCGTCGGGCACTGGTTCGGGAACAACCGCCTGGACTTCCGCCCCGAGGACTACTGGAAGGGCAACTCCACCGTCACGCTGAAGCTGAACCTCGACGGCGTCGAGGGCGCCGACGGCGTGACCGGCGTGCAGCAGAAGACGGTGCAGTTCAAGATCGGGCGCAACCAGGTCTCCGTCGTCGACGCCAAGACGAAGCAGATGAAGGTGATGCGGGACGGCAAGGTCGTGAAGACCATTCCGATCTCCGCGGGCTCGCCCCAGAACAAGACGTACAACGGCAAGATGGTGATCTCCGAGAAGTTCAAGGAGACCCGCATGGACGGCGCCACCGTCGGCTTCAAGGACGGTGACGGCAAGGGCGAGTACGACATCAAGGACGTGCCGCACGCCATGCGCCTGTCGAACTCCGGCACCTTCATCCACGGCAACTACTGGGGCTCGCCGTCCATCTTCGGCGGCGCCAACACCAGCCACGGCTGCATCGGCCTGCAGGACGCCAAGGGCGCGGGCGACAAGAGCACGCCGGGCTCCTGGTTCTACGAGAACTCCATCACCGGTGACGTCGTCGACGTCCGCAACACCGGCGACAAGGTCATCGCCCCGGACAACGGCCTCAACGGCTGGAACATGGACTGGGCCCAGTGGAAGGCCGGCTCCGCCGTCTGATCCCGGCCCCCGGTCGTCGTACGCCAACGGCCCGCACCCCCGACGAGGGGGTGCGGGCCGTTGGCCATTTCCCGTCGCGCCCCAACTGTGCACTTCTGTCGCACTGTTGAGCGGGAGGTCCCCCCTCGGCATACTTCGACCTCCGAGGGGCCACTGCCCCTTAACCTCCAGGGGGAGACTTGCACAGACAAGTGAAGAGAGCGTGCGGGGCCGGAATCGCCACGGCGGTCGCCGTGGCCCTCGCGGCGGGCATGACCAGCCCGGCGGCCGCGAACCCGGTCACCGCGGGACAGGCCCGCACAGCGGGGGGCACGGGTACGGGCACGGGTCCAGGTACGGGCGCCGGAGTCACCGGCACCGGCACCACCCACGTCACCCTGATCACCGGCGACCGGGCCGTCCTCGACGCCGAGGGCCGGGTGATCGGGCTCGACCGCGCCGAGGGGCGGGAGCACATCCCCGTACAGATGCGGCGCAGCGGCGGCCACACGCTGCTGATACCCGCCGACGCCCGGCGCCTGATAGCCGACGGCACGGTGGACCAACGCCTGTTCGACATCACCGAGTTGAACAAGAAGCGCAACCGCGCCGCCCAGAAGAAGGGCCTGCGCGTCATCGTCGGCTACAAGGGAGCGGCGGGCGGCGCCAGAGCCGAGGTGCGCTCGGCCGGTGACACCACGGTGCGCCGGAGCCTGACCTCGCTGAACGCCGACGCCCTCAGTACGCCGAAGCGCGACGCGGCCGACCTGTGGGCCGCGCTCACCAGCGGCAAGGACGGTGCCCGCACCGCCGCGTCCGGCATCGGCCACGTCTGGCTGGACGGCATCCGCAAGGCGAGCCTCGACAAGAGCGTCAAGCAGATCGGCGCCGACAAGGCCTGGGCCGCCGGGTACGACGGCAAGGGCGTCAAGATCGCCGTCCTGGACACCGGCATCGACGCCACCCACCCGGACCTCAAGGACCAGGTGGTGGCCGAGAAGAACTTCTCCCAGGCGGCCGACGCCAAGGACCGCTACGGCCACGGCACCCACGTCGCGTCCATCGCGGCCGGCACCGGAGCCAAGTCCGGCGGCACGTTCAAGGGCGTCGCGCCCGGCGCCAAGCTGCTCAACGGCAAGGTCCTCGGCGACGACGGCTACGGCGAGGACTCCGGCATCATCGCCGCCATGGACTGGGCGGCCGCCGAGGGCGCCGACGTCGTCAACCTCAGCCTCGGCGGCCCCGACAGCCCCGGCGTCGACCCGCTCGAAGCCCAGGTCGACAAGATCTCCGCGGAGAAGGGCATCCTCTTCGCGATCGCCGCGGGCAACGACGGCGAGCCCGGCACGGTCGGCTCGCCCGGCAGCGCGGACGCCGCCCTCACCGTCGGCGCGGTCGACGACCACGACAAGCTGGCGGACTTCTCCAGCCAGGGCCCGCGGATCGGCGACGGCGCGATCAAGCCGGACGTGACCGCGCCCGGCGTGGACATCACGGCCGCCGCGGCACCGGGCAGCGTCATCGAGAAGGAGGTCGGCCAGAACCCCGAGGGCTATCTGACGATCTCCGGTACGTCGATGGCGACCCCGCACGTCGCGGGCGCCGCCGCCCTGCTCAAGCAGCAGCACCCCGACTGGAAGCAGGCCGAGCTCAAGGGCGCCCTCACCGGCTCCACCGAGCCCGGCGCGTACACGCCCTTCCAGCAGGGCTCGGGCCGCATCGCGGTCGAGCGCGCCATCGAGCAGAGCGTCGTCGCCGAGCCCGTGTCGGTGAGCTTCGACCGCCAGCAGTGGCCGCACGCCGACGACAAGCCGGTCACCGAGAAGGTGACGTACCGGAACCTCGGCAAGGAGGCGGTCACCCTCGGCCTCACGGTGACGGCCACCGACCCGAAGGGCCGCCCGGCCCCGGCCGGCTTCTTCACGCTCGGCGCGAAGAAGGTCACCGTCCCGGCGGGCGGCACCGCCTCCGTCGACCTGACCGCCGACACCCGCCTGGGCGGCACCGTCGACGGCACGTACTCCGCGTACGTCGTCGCGACCGGCGCCGGCCAGCGCGTGCGCACCGCCGCCGCGGTCGACCGCGAGGTGGAGTCGTACGACCTCACCCTGAAGTACCTCGGCCGTGACGGGCAGCCGACGAAGAACTTCGACGTCTCCCTGCTCGGCCTCACCGGCGGCGCCCAGGGCGTCGACCTGTCGCCCTACGACGCGTCCGGCACCGTCAAGGTGCGTGTGCCCAAGGGGAGTTACGTCCTGAACTCCAACATCGTGGCCGACCGGGCGGACTTCTCCAAGGGCGTCGACTGGCTGGCCCAGCCGAAGCTCGACGTCACCAAGGACACGACGGTGACGGTCGACGCGCGGACCACGAAGCCGGTCGACGTCACCGTGCCGGACACCGGTGTCACGGGTGTGCTGGCCGCGCCCGAGTACACGGTCGGGACCGCGGACTTCAGCGCCGGCTTCGGCTGGCTCCTGGACGAGTTCAAGAACTTCCGCACCGCCTCCGTCGGCGCCGCCCCGACCGGCGTCACGCTCGACCAGCAGTGGGCGGCCGTCTGGACCAAGGGGGACACCACCGAGTACAACACCCTCGCCGGCGGCCCGGTGAAGCAGGTCGCCACCGGCTACACCAAGCACTACAAGGCGAGCGAGCTGGCCACGGTCAAGGCCGGACTCGGCGCCTCCGTGCGCGGCAAGACGGGCTCGCTGCGCGCGTACGGCGAGCTGCCCACCTCCGAGAGCGGCTGGTCCGTGGGCGTCCCGACGAAGCTGCCCACCACCCGCACGCTCCTGGTGTCCACCGGGGACAAGGTGAAGTGGGGCCTGGACTTCGAGCAGAACGGTCCGGCCGACGCGAACGGCTTCCCGACGACCGAGGTGGGGTACTCGCTGGGCACCCCGCAGACGTTCAGCGGGGGCAAGAGCTACGAGAAGACGTTCAACACGGCCGTCTTCGGCCCGCGCATCGGCGGCGGGTACGGCGTCTTCCGGGACGCCGACGAGATCTCCGGGTACCTGCCGCTGTACGCGGACGGCAAGACGCACGCCGGCTACTCGCTGTACTCGTCGGTGAAGACCACGCTGTACCGCAACGGCACCAAGGTCGCCGAGAACGACGACCCGCTGGTCGGCGAGAAGCCGTTCAAGGTGTCCTCGGGCGACGCCGCGTACAAGCTGACGACGTCAGTGAAGCGCAGCGTCAAGATCGGCGCGGCCACCACGCGCGTCGACGCGAGCTTCTCGTTCCGCTCCAAGAAGGCGGACCACGCGAGGCTGCCGGTCTCCGCGGCGCGGTTCAGCCCGGCGGTCGACCTGTGGAGCAGGGCGAAGGCGGGCGAGAAGCAGTCGGTGCCGGTGACGGTCCTCGGCTCGGCGGCGGGCGCCAACCTCAAGTCCCTTGCCGTGTACGTCTCCTACGACTACGGCCAGACCTGGAAGAAGACCACGGTCAGCCACGGGAAGATCTCCGTGACCAACCCGGCCAAGGACAAGGCCGTCTCCTTCCACGCCAAGATCGCGGACAAGAAGGGCAACAAGTCGACGCTGTCGATCTACAACGCGTACTACGGCAAGTGAGCACGCCGCACTGACGCACCGTCAGTGAGGTGAGGGGGCGCGGCGCCGACGGAGCAGCTGACCGTCGGCGCCGCGTCGCGTCGAAAGCAGGGCCGCGTCGACATATGGGGGGCGAAATACGGGGGACGGCCGGGCCCCGTCGTCGCTACCGTGCCCCCATGACGAAGATCCCCCCGCAGGCGTACGAGGGCCTGCCCAAGGCCGAGTTCGCCTTCCCCGGCCCCCTGCGCGACCAGCTGGTGGGCGCCATTCTCGACGGGTCCAAGACCTCGACGACGGGCCTGGTCGTCGACTACGAACACGACGGCGACCCGCTGCCCGTCGTGGGCGCGCGGGCCGTCCTCGTCGACTCCGACGACCGGCCGGTGGGCGTCATCGAGACCACCGACGTCCGCGTCGTGCCGCTCGCCGACGTGGACCTCGCGCACGCCGTGGACGAGGGCGAGGGCTACACGACCGTCGCCCAATGGCGGGCCGGCCACGAGAAGTTCTGGCACAGCGAGGCGATGCGCGCCGCGCTCGAAGACCCCGGCTTCACCGTGGACGACACGACCGAACTCGTCCTGGAGCGCTTCCGGCTGGTGGCAGACCCTCAGGCTCCGCTGCCGTAGGGCCGAGTGAGGATCTCCACCAGGACGGCCGGGCCGCGCAGACCGCTCAGATCGTCGCGGTGTCGATCACGAAGCGGTAGCGCACGTCGCTGGCGAGCACCCGCTCGTACGCCTCGTTGATCTGGTCGGCGCGGATCAGCTCGATCTCCGAGCCGAGCCCGTGCTCGGCGCAGAAGTCCAGCATCTCCTGCGTCTCCTGGATGCCGCCGATCATCGATCCGGCGAGGGTCTTGCCGCCGCCGATCACCGAGAAGAGGTTGAGCGAGACCGGCTCCTCCGGGGCGCCGACGTTCACGAAGGCACCCTCCGAGCGCAGCAGGCCCAGGTACTTGTCCAGCGGCAGCGGCGCCGACACCGTCGACAGGATCATGTCGAAGGAGCCCGCGAGCTGCTCGAACGTGGCCTCGTCGCTGGTCGCGTAGTAGTGCGCGGCGCCGAGCCGCAGCCCGTCGTCCTTCTTGCGCAGCGACTGCGAAAGCACGGTCACCTCGGCGCCCATGGCGTGCGCGATCTTGACGGCCATGTGGCCGAGACCGCCGAGACCCACCACGGCGACCTTCTTGCCGGGGCCCGCGTTCCAGCGGTGCAGCGGGGAGTACGTGGTGATGCCGGCGCACAGCAGCGGCGCGGCCACGTCGAGCGAGATCCCCTCGGGGATGCGGACGGTGAACGCCTCGTCCACGACGATGTGCGTGGAGTAACCGCCGTACGTCGGCTCGCCGTCCTTGCCGATGCCGTTGTACGTCGGGACATTGCCCTTGACGCAGTACTGCTCCAGGCCCGCCTTGCAGTTCTCGCACTCGCGGCAGGAGTCGACCATGCAGCCGACGCCGACGCGGTCACCCACGGTGAACTTGGTGACACCGGGGCCGACCTCGGTGACGACACCGGCGATCTCGTGGCCGGGGACCATCGGGTAGATGCCCTCGCCCCAGCCGTCGCGGGCCTGGTGGATGTCCGAGTGGCAGATACCGGCGTACTTGATGTCGATCAGGACGTCGTGCTCGCCGACGGCGCGGCGCGGCACGGTGGTCCGCTCCAGGGGCGCCTCGGGGGCGGGAGCGGCGTAGGCGGAAACGGTGGTGATCTGCTCAGTCATGCCTTTGAGGCTGCCACTGACCTGCGGTGTCACCCAGGCCTCCACTCTGCCTACGTCCACTGTGCCTACCACTGGCAAGGTCAGGCTCCGGGTCGTACGACCCCTGGATGTGGGCGCCCGACCCTGGATACTGGAGTTCATGGACGAGAACCCCGGGACCCCGGCCGGCCGGCCGCTGGACGGCAGGGCCGAGCTGAGCGAGTTCCTGCGCACCCGCAGGGCGCGGCTGCAGCCGCAGGACGTCGGCCTGCCGGACTTCGGGCGGCACCGCAGGGTGCCCGGCCTGCGCCGCGAGGAGCTCGCGCAGCTCGCCGGCGTCTCCGTGGCGTACTACACCCGGCTCGAACAGGGCAACGGCCGCAACGTCTCGGCCGAGGTCCTGGACGCCATCGCGCGCGCCCTGCGCCTCACCGACGCCGAGCACGCCCATCTGACGCACCTCGCGAAGCCGAAGGCGCACAAGAAGAAGAAGGCCGTGCGCCCCCAGCACCTGCGGCCCGCGCTGCAACAGCTCCTGGACTCCGTCACGGGCGTGCCCGCGTACGTGGTGGGCCGCCGCACCGACATCCTCGGCTGGAACGCGATGGCCGCGGCCCTCTTCGGCGACTGGGGCGAGCTGGCGCCCAAGGAGCGCAACTGGGCGCGCATCTGCTTCCTCGACCCGCGCTCGCGCGAGCTCTTCACGGACTGGGAGCAGAAGGCGTCCGACATCGTCAGCTACCTCCGCATGGACGCCGGCTGCTACCCCAACGACCCCGAGCTCTCCTCGCTGGTCGGCGAACTCTCCGTGAAGAGCGAGGAGTTCCGGGGGCTGTGGGCCACGCACGACGTCCGGGAGAAGGGCCACGGCGTCAAGCAGATGCGGCACCCCCTGGTGGGCGAGCTGACCCTCTCGTACGAGACGCTGCGGCTGCCGGACGACTGCGACCAGCAGATGGTGATGTACCACGCGGAGCCGGACTCGGCGTCGGCGCAGGGCCTGCGGCTGCTGGCCAGTTGGGGGCGGGACGCGTCGTCGGTGGGTACGGCGGCGAAGTAGCCGGGACCCGGTGGCGACGTAGCCGCGCCCCGGCGGCGGGCCGGGATTTCGCGGGCGGCGGAACGCCGCGTGCTGCCCCGGTGGCGGTACCGCTCCTAGGCTGGGGGAGTGAGCAGCCACGAGGCACAAGAGCCGCAGAACGCGCCGAAGCGACAGCCGAATCCGTACGGGGCGCGCGTCGTCCCCCTGCGCCCCGCGGGCGCGGCGGCGAAGGAGGCCGGGGAGGCCAAGGAGCCCCTCTGGCGGGACGTCGTCGGCGATGTCCTGCGCCGCGAACGCCTGGCCCAGGAGCGCACCCTCAAGGACGTGGCGGACGCCGCCCGGATCTCCATGCCCTACCTCTCCGAGCTGGAGCGGGGCCGCAAGGAGGCCTCGTCCGAGGTTCTCGCGGCCGCCGCCCGCGCACTCGGCCTCGGCCTGCCTGACCTGCTGTCGCTGGCCCAGACGCGTCTGGCCGGCCTTCCCCGCGTGAGGCCGGCCAGGGCGTCGTACCGGTCGGAGGTCCGCCTGGCGGCCTGACCTCCGGGTCTCGCCCCCGTCGCCGTCAGGCGGCGACCGGCATCGTCCGCCTGCTGAGCACCTGGTCGGCGAGCCCGTACGCGACCGCCTCCTGCGCCGTGAAGACCTTGTCGCGGTCCATGTCGGCGCGCAGGGTCGCCACGTCGTGGTGCGTGTGGTGGGCCAGGACCTCCTCGACCTGCGAGCGGATCCGCAGCATCTCCTTGGCCTGCAGGCTGAGGTCGGACACGGTCCCCTGCTGCCCCCGGCTCGCGGGCTGGCCGAGCAGCACCCGCGCGTGGTCGAGCATGAACCGCCGCCCCGGGTCGCCGCCCGCGAGCAGCACGGCGGCCGTGGAGGCGGCCTGGCCGACGCAGAACGTCGAGATCGGCGCGGAGATGAAGCTCATGGTGTCGTAGATCGCCATGAGCGAGGTGAAGGAGCCGCCGGGCGAGTTGATGTAGACGGCGACCTCGCGCTCCGGGGCGGACGACTCCAGGTGGAGCAGTTGCGCGATGACGACGTTGGCGACGCCGTCGTCGATCTCCGTGCCGAGGAAGATGATGCGCTCGGAGAGCAGCCGGCTGTAGATGTCGTACGCGCGCTCGCCCTGCGGAGTGCGCTCGACGACGGTGGGAATGGTGTACTGACTCATCGCTGACGTCCCCTCAGATGCCGAGCCCGATACGGCGTTTCGACCCGGCGGGCCGCACGTCCTCCAGGGATGCGACGACGTGGTCGACCATCCCGTACTCCTTGGCCTGCTCGGCGGTGAACCAGCGGTCGCGGTCGCCGTCCCGCGAGATCGTCTCCTCGCTCTGGCCGGTGTGCTCGGCGGTGATCCGCTCGATGGCCCGCTTGGTGAACTCCAGGTTCTCCGCCTGGATGGCGATGTCGGCGGTGGTGCCGCCGATGCCCGCCGACGGCTGGTGCATCATGATCCGCGCGTTGGGCAGCGCGAACCGCTTGCCGGGGGTGCCCACGCTCAGCAGGAACTGCCCCATGCTCGCGGCGAATCCCATGGCGAGCGTCGCCACGTCGTTGGGGATGAGCCGCATCGTGTCGTAGATGGCGAGCCCGGCGGTGACGGAGCCGCCGGGGCTGTTGATGTACAGACTGATGTCGGTCTTCGGGTCCTCCGCCGACAGCAGCAGCATCTGCGCGCAGACGCGGTTGGCGGACACCTCGTCGACCTGTGTCCCGAGGAACACGATCCGCTGGTTCAGCAACTGCGCGGCCAGATGGTCGTCGAACCGCGACGGAGCCGTCTCCCCGTCCTCGGCCCGCGGCCGCGCCACCGCGTTCCAGCCGCTTTCGAGCCCTGTCATCGCGCCTCCCTGAAGTCCTGGGCGGCTCTCGACGCCGCGCCCTGACCTCACTGTTGACCCGCGGGGCGCTCGACGACAGAGATCTCTGCCGTCGGCAGATTCGCCGACGGCAGAGGCGTCAGGAGCCGGAGGGGCCCGGAGGGGGCGGCGGGAGGTGCAGACCGTGGTGGACGACGTCCTCGGACAGGGCGGCCAGATCGGTCCGGCGGGTGTGGGCGTGGGCGCGCAGCAGGGCCAGCGCCTGGGCGGCGGTGAGCGAGTGGCGGTAGCTGATCATGCCGGTGGCCTGGTGGACGACGGCGTCGGCCGGCAGGAGCCAGGCGTCCGCGGCGTCCTCCTCACCGGAGGTGGGAACAGTCAGGAGGATGAGTTCGGCCGCGTGCAGATGGGTGCGGGCCGTCAGCAGATCCGTGTCGGGCAGCGTGCCGTGCCGGTCGCGGTAGAGCGACAGGACGAGCCCCGGCCGAGGACTCGTACGGCCGGGCTGGGCCAGGGGGAACGCGAAGGCCGCGTGGATGCCGTGCGCGCGGGCCTGCCCGGCGTATACGGGCCAGCCGGCGGTGACCTGCGGGTCGTCGAGATCGGGGGCGAGCACCGCCCGCAGATCGCTGAGGGCCTCGACGCACGGTCCTTCCCCCAGGTCGATCTGCAGGGCCTCGCCCCGGCCGGCCAGCGGACCGACGGCGGCCAGGGAGACCCGCTGGGCCAGCGCGGCGTCCGTCGCGAGGGTCAGACCCACCGAGCAGGGCCGGCTCAGCTCGGCGCGGCAGGACCGCACCAGGCTGTCCGACGGATCGGGGCGCTCCACGTGCAGGGCGGCCAGCTCGACGGCTGCCGCCCGCGACGTGGTCACGGGAGACGGACGTAAGGGGCGGGCGACGAACGCGCGCCCAGGGAGGTGCACATGACCATGCTTCCGATCTTTGGCACTCACCGCCGATGCTGCCCATGATCGGAAGCCAATGTCAGGGTTGTCGTACGAGACGAAACCGGCTGTTGGGGTACGGGCAGCCTGTGTGTCCACCGTACGCTCCCGCGGGCCTACGGGAGCCGCTCACCGGCATAGACTGGGCGGGCCGGTTCCCGAGCGAAATTCCGTCAGGCAGGGGGTGGCGAGACGTGGTCGACGGCGACCTTGCCGCTGTACTGCAGAGCCTGCGTCCGGCCCCCGGCAGCGGAGGCCTGGTCGGCGCGGACGCGGAGCGCTGCGCGCGTGCGCTGGGCGTCGACGGGGTGGCCGTGTCCGTGATGTTCGCCGGCGTGCTCAACGAACTGCTGTGGGCCACCCCCGGGACCAGTACTCGGCTGGAAGACCTGCAGTACACCCTGGGCCAGGGACCGGGTCCGGAGGCCGCCGCCTCCCGTCGGCCCCTCTCGGTGCCCGATCTGTCGCGCGAACCGTCGGGCCGGTGGCCCGCGCTGCTGCCCGAGGCCCTCGATCTGGGCATCGGGGCGGTGTTCTGTTTCCCGCTGTGCGTCGGCGGCGCCTGTCTGGGCGCCATGACCCTGCAGCGAGCGGAGCCCGGCGATCTGTCGCAGACGGCGCGGACCGAGGCCTGGATCGTGACGCATGCGTTGACCGCCGCGCTCGTCCAGGACGGGCATGCGTGGGAGGCCTTCGCGGACGCGGAGGACAGTTCGAATTTCTACCGGGCCGCCGTGCACCAGGCCGCCGGGATGATCAGTGTGCAGGCGGGGGTGTCCCTGGCCGAGGCGCTGGTCAGGCTGCGGGCGCACGCCTTCGGCCGGGGGCAGCCGCTGGTCGAGGCCGCCGAGGACGTGGTGGCCCGCCGGGTGCACTTTCGCGAGGACGACGAGGACGAGCCGGGCGCGCGTGGCCGGCGGAGGGACTGAGGGCCATGACACGAGAAGAACGCCTGCTGGCGGCCGTCATCGACGCGGTCGACACGCTCGTCGACGACTTCGACCTGATCGACTTCCTGCACACCCTGTGCGACCGCAGCGCCGAGCTGCTCGACGTGTCCGCGGTGGGCGTACTGCTGGAGGACCCCGGTGGAACCCTGCAACTGATCGCCGCCTCCGACGAGCACACGCGCCTGCTGGAACTCTTCGCGCTCCAGCACGAACAAGGGCCGTGCGTGGAGTGCCGCAAGAACGGCCGGGCCCGGCTGAACATCGACCTCCTCTCGCCCGTGCAGACCGCCCCCTTCCCGGTCTTCGCGAGCCGCGCCCGGGATGCCGGTTTCCGCGTCACGCACGCCCTGCCGATGCGGCTGCGCGATGAGGTCATCGGTGCGATGAACCTCTTCGACACCAGGGCGCAGGACCTCTCGGCGGCCGACGCGAGAGTCGCGCAGTCGCTCGCGGACGTGGCGACCATCGCCATCCTGCAGCACCGCACCATCGCCCACGCCAACCAGCAGCGGGCCCAGATGCACGCGGCCCTGACCAGCCGCATCGTCATCGAGCAGGCCAAGGGCATCCTTGCCGAGCGCTGGGGCGTAGGCGTCGACGAGGCGTTCGACGCGCTGCGCCGCTACGCCCGGTCCCACCAGCTCGGCCTGTCCCTGCTGTGCCGTCGGCTCATCGACGGGCAGCTCGACACGGAGGTCATCCGGCAGCCCTGACAGCCGCCACCTCGTACCGCGACACCCCGATCGTCGAGAGCGGCACCCCGATCCTCAAGAGGCACTCGATGGACGACGACCACGCCGCCGCGTGGCACCGGATCGCCGCCGAGGGCAGCGTCTGCCTCGCGGCGGCCGCCCGGGCCTGCGCGGGCGACCTGGAGATCGACTGCCTCGGCGTGAGCCTGGTCGTCGCCGGTGAACTGCGTCTGCTGGGCCACGCCAGCGACGAGCGCGCCCGTCATCTGGAGGATGCCCAGCTCATCACCGGAGAGGGCCCCTGTACGGACGCGTACGTGGAGCGCACCCTGGTCGAAGTGGCCGACCTGCATCAGGCGTACGACCGATGGCCTGCGTACACCCAGGCCGCCGCCGGACAGCAGATGAGCTCCGTGACGGCCCTGCCGCTGGCCGTCGGCCACCTCTGTGTCGGTGCCATGGACTTCTACCGCATCGAGCCCGGCCTGCTCAGCACCTGGCAGAAGGCCCGCGGCCGGGCCTACGCCCGCATCCTCGCGCTGCTCGCCCTCGACGAGCACCCCCATCTGCTGACGGCCGGACGCCGCCCCACCCGGCCCGGCCCGCAGGGCTACCCGCCCAGCGTCCACATGGCCGCCGGCGTCCTCGCGGAGGCGTACCGGCTGGCCCCGGACGACGCCCTGGCCCGTATGCGGGCCCACGCCTTCCGGCACGACCAGCCGCTCCACCAGACCGCGGAACACGTCCTGACCCACCACACCCTGGACTGAGACCCGCCGGGCTCCGCGGTCGCGCCGACGCCCCGGAGGACGCTCTCGCGATGTCGCCTTTTTCGGACAGATGGGCGGGGAAGCGCCCGTGCGCCATTCCCACCGGGAGCGGGGGCGCTCTACCCTGCTGGACAGAGGAGCGTCCGGCCCGCGAACGTGCGGCCGCTGCCCCCCCGTCGACTCCCAGCCCCCGGGTCGTGCGTCACCGCACCAGATGAGGCCCGCTGGAGCCGTATCGCCGACGCCACGGCTCCAGCCACTGTCCTCCGTGTCGCTGAGTCAGGTGAATCCCGCGTCCTGACGAGCCCAGGAGGACACCCGCGCGAGGTGGCGTCGGAGGGGAGCCGGCCACTTCGCGCACTGACGGTCGCCGCCACACGCGATGTCGGCGGCGGCCGTCTCCCACGGCGCCGACACCGCTCGGTGAGCTGCCGCACGCCTCGTCTTCGAGCCTACTCGCGTCGCTCCGCTTTCTGCCCCGAACGCACCAGGTTCAGTGCTCGCGGCCGAGGGCGTCCGGGAGGGTGGGGACGGGGTCGAAGTCCCTGGCGAGACCCACGATGTGGAGGATCCGCAGGTGCCAGGGCCGTACGCAGACCACCGTCAGCCGGCCGTGCCGCCGCAAGACCCTGCGCCGTGTCCGGCAGAGCAGCCCGAGGGTGGCGCAGTCGAGGAAGGTCACCGCCCGCAGGTCCACGATCACCTGGGCCCCCGGTGCGGCGGACGCGGCATCGGTGTGCACCTGGATCTCGGCGGCGGTGCTCACGTCGACGGCGCCGCGGATCTCGACCACGGTGACGCCACCGATGCGATAGCTGCGGACGTGCGGGCCCGGAGCGGGCGGTTCACCCGGCGCCGAACGGCCGGGGGGCTGCCGGTCGGGGTGCTGTCCTGACGCCGCATGCGCGTCCCGTATGTCCATGGAGCTTCCCGGTGGAAAAACCCCCGAGGGACAGGAGTTCACGGTCGTCGGACCGTCACCAGGGGACTGGGGCGACACGAGCATCCTAGAAAGCGCATGGGATGAAAAACGTCCATTCACCCGATGGTTCATGCTTTCGAGGGTGTTCCGTCGAGTAACAGGAGCTGTGCCAGGGTCACTTGTGGTAATCGCCGCCCGGCGACTACTGCTGCGCCGCCTCCGGAGCGGGCGCGATCCCGGTCGGGCAGGACACGCCCCAGTTGGTCTCGAACGGGTCGGCCAGCTTCACGCCGGTTCCGCCGATGCCGCAGTAGCCGTCGGGGTTCTTGTCCAGGTACTGCTGGTGGTAGGGCTCGGCCGGCCAGAACGGGCGGTTCTCGGCGGGCAGGACCGTCGTCGTGATCGTGCCGTGGCCCGCCGCCGTCAGGACCTGCTGGTACGCCTGCAGGGACGCGGCCGCCGCCTCCGCCTGGGCGGGGGAGTGGGTGTAGATCGCCGAGCGGTACTGCGTGCCGACGTCGTTGCCCTGGCGGAAGCCCTGCGTGGGGTTGTGGGACTCCCAGAAGAGCTTCAGGAGCGAGGCGTACGAGACGGTGGCCGGGTCGAAGACGACGCGGACCACCTCCGCGTGACCGGTCAGTCCGGAGCACACCTCTTCGTAGGAGGGGTTCTCGGTGTAGCCGCCCTGGTAACCGACGTACGTCGTCCAGACGCCGTCCGTCTGCCAGAACTTGCGCTCCGCGCCCCAGAAGCAGCCCAGGCCGAAGTCGGCGACCTCCAGGCCGTCGGGGTAGGGGCCGAGCAGCGGGTTGCCGAGGACCGTGTGGCGCGAGGGGACCTCGAATTCCGGGGTCGCCCGGCCCTTCAGGGCCTGCTCGGGGGTGGGGAGCTCGGGCGTGCGGCCGAAGATCATGGGGTCTCTCCTCGTGCGTGGCAGGGGTCTACGACGTGCGGCAGGGGTCTACGACGTCAACACGGCGGCACCGCGTCGCATTCCGGCCGTCGCGGGCGCCGCGAGCGGTCCGCGCGGGCGTCGGTGCGGCAGCGGTCGTCAGCGCGGCAGCGGTCGTCAGTGCGGCAGCGTCGCCGGGCTGCCGCCGTTCGCCTCGTACCCGGCGACGGCCAGCGCGCGGTAGACCGCGTACCCCCCGGCGGGGTCGCCGGTGAGGGTCCAGGGCAGCGCCCCGACGTGGCCGTCCACGTGCACCAGCTGGCTCATGGCCTCGCCCCAGCGCTCGCAGTGCACCAGGAAGAAGACGAGGAGGTGGCGGACGTGCGCCAGCATCGGGTCGTCCGCGCGCGCGGAGTGCACCGCGAAGAGGGCGCCCTCGACCGCCTTGGTGACGATCTCGCTCTGGTAGAAGCCGCGGACCAGGTTGACCTCGGGCAGGTGCTCGTAGACCGCGAAGAGGGGGAGCGCGGCGAGCAGCGAGCCCCGGTGGGCGCGGGCCGCGGCCGCCTCGGCGAAGTTGTACGCGAGGTCGCGCGAGCCGTGCCACTTCTCGCACCAGTAGTGCAGCGCCGCCAGGTGCGCGCCCATGTGCGCGGGCGCGCGGTCCAGGATCTTCAGCCAGAGCTGCTCGAACTCCTCGCGGGGATAGGCGAGGCCGCGCGCGATGGAGAGCTCGACGATGTACGGGACCGGGTCGCCGGGGGAGAGCAGCGCCGCCTGCGCGCACGCCTCCTTGGCCTCCTCCAGGATGATCCGGAACTCGTCCGTCCCCTGGACCGCCGTGCGCCACGCCTGCTGGACCAGGAACTCCGCGTGCACCGCCGCGCCGCCCGCGTCCTTGGGCGCCTCGGCGCGCCACACCCGCAGCCACTGCCCGCCGGGGCTGTCGCTGACGCCGCCCGGCCGGTGCTGCAGCTCCAGGGAGGCCGCGCCCGCGAAGGCCTGCACGCGCTGCCAGCGCCGCTCGCCGTGCGTCTCCGTGCCCGCGAGGAGCTGCGAGGCCGCCTTCCACTCCTGGGTGCGCTGCACCAGGTCGAGGACCTCCAGGAGGTCCGCGTCCGGTCCCGGCATCCGGATGTCCAGCTCCTCCTGGCGCAGGAAGCCGTAGTTCTCCGGGTCCGCGGCGTCCGGCGAGCCCGGGGCGACCTGCCGGATTCCGCCGCGCCTGCGCAGCAGTACGGGCCCGAGGACCGCACCGATCATGATCACCGCGAACAGGACCCAGAGAATCTCCATGACACAAGCGAACCAGACGGGTCCGGCAATTGGCGAACCTGGCGGGACGTACCCGGACCGACCCGGCACGAGGGCCCCCGTGCGCACTACGCTCAGGCCGCATGAGTGACACGCACAGCACGCAGAGCTTCGAGACCGTGGCGATCCACGCGGGCAACACCGCCGACCCCCTCACCGGCGCCGTGGTCCCGCCCATCTACCAGGTCTCGACCTACAAGCAGGACGGCGTCGGGGGCCTGCGCGGCGGCTACGAGTACAGCCGCAGCGCCAACCCGACGAGGACCGCCCTCGAAGAGAACCTGGCCGCCCTGGAGGGCGGCAGCCGCGGACTCGCCTTCGCGTCCGGACTGGCGGCCGAGGACTGCCTGCTCCGCGCGCTGCTCTCGCCCGGCGACCACGTCGTCATCCCCAACGACGCCTATGGCGGCACTTTCCGGCT
This sequence comes from Streptomyces sp. NPDC041713, assembly GCF_055591085.1. Lineage (NCBI taxonomy): Bacteria > Bacillati > Actinomycetota > Actinomycetes > Kitasatosporales > Streptomycetaceae > Streptomyces > Streptomyces sp. NPDC041713. Next base: position 507,552 of record NZ_JBVIZY010000002.1, on the reverse strand, counting down.
CTTCGCCAAGGTCGTCTCGCGGTGGGGCGTGGAGTGGTCGGTGGCCGACACCTCCGACCCGGAGGCCGTGCGGGGCGCGCTGACCGACCGTACGAAGGCGATCTGGGTGGAGACCCCCTCCAACCCGCTGCTCGGCATCACCGACATCGCCGCCGTCGCGCAGATCGCCCGCGAGGCCGGCGTGCGCCTCGTCGTCGACAACACCTTCGCCAGCCCCTACCTGCAGCAGCCGCTGGCGCTCGGTGCGGACGTCGTCGTGCACTCCATGACGAAGTACATGGGCGGCCACTCGGACGTCGTCGGCGGCGCGCTCGTCGTCAACGACGCGGCGCTGGGCGAGGAGCTGGCGTACCACCAGAACGCGATGGGTGCCGTCGCGGGCCCGTTCGACGCCTGGCTGGTGCTGCGCGGCATCAAGACCCTCGCGGTGCGCATGGACCGGCACAGCGAGAACGCCACGAAGGTCACCGAGATGCTGACCCGGCACGCGCGCGTGTCGCAGGTCCTCTACCCGGGCCTTCCGGAGCACCCCGGTCACGAGGTCGCCGCCAAGCAGATGAAGGCGTTCGGCGGGATGGTCTCCTTCCGCGTCGACGGCGGCGAGGAGGCGGCCGTCGAGGTCTGCAACCGCGCCAAGCTGTTCACGCTGGGCGAGTCCCTCGGCGGCGTCGAGTCGCTGATCGAGCACCCGGGCCGGATGACGCACGCCTCGGTCGTGGGCTCCGCCCTGGAGGTCCCCGCGGACCTGGTGCGCCTCTCCGTGGGCATCGAGTCGGCGGACGACCTGCTGGCCGACCTGCAGCAGGCGCTCGGCTAGGACCTGTTGTTAGGACCTGTTGGTCCCTCGGGGGCCCGCTGTCACCAGCGGGTCAGGGGTGGGGTCGTGTTCGACGGCGGCTCCACCCACGGCCGGGCGAGGGACGCCCATACGACGAACGCCACCGCGGCGGCGAACAGCAGCACCCAGAACAGCCGCCGCACCGCCGTACGGCGCCGCAGCATGCGGCTGCCGCGGCGCACCGCGTCGCCGCAGAGCTCGGGCGGCACCGGGGCCGGCGCGCTCTCCAGGAGGCGCCGGATCGCCGCTTCCTTGCGCTCGTGCTGACTCATGAGGGCACCGTCCCGGTCAGCGTGCGGGCCGGGGCCGGGCCGCGCGGCGGGTGCAGGGCCGTCGCCGTCGCGCGGGCGCAGATCGCCGCGACCCGGTCGGCGGGCAGCCCGAGGAGCGCCGCCGTCTGCTCCTCGGCCACGCCCTCGTACATCCGCAGGACGAGAATCAGCCGCTCCTGGGGGCTGAGCCGGTCCAGGACCCCGCCGTGGCCGCGGTGGCGGCGCCAGGCGTCCCGGGCGAAGCGGACGGCGACCTGCTGGCGGGTGCGGTCGTAGGGGTCCTCGCCGCGCAGCCGGTCCCACGTCGCGTACGTGTGCGCGAGGGCCGCGGTCAGCAGGGCACGCGCGCGCGGGTTGGCGTCGGGGAGCTCCGCGGTGAGCAGCGTGGCGGCATGCAGCAGCCGCCCTGCCGCGCCCGCGACGAACGCCTCGAACTCCCGGGCGCGGCGGGCGCTCTGGAGCGCCTGCCGTTCTCGCACCACGCCTCCCGGCCGGAAGGAAGGGGGATCCCGGTCTCATCCGATGCCAGATGCGGGGCCGGGGTCAAGACTCCGGAGTGGCCGGAACCTCTCCCGCGGGTGACGCGTGGGACGTCTGTCGTGCCGAGAGGGCGGAGTTGAAGCGCGTGAGGAGCGCGCAGAAGCTCTCGCGCTCCTCCGCGTCCCAGTCGTGCGTCAGCTCGGCCATGAGCTCGCGGCGCGAGGAGCGCACCTCGTCGAGCCTGGCCTGCCCGCGCGGGGACAGCTGGAGCACCACGGCCCGGCCGTCCTCGGGGTGCGAGGTGCGCTTGACGAGCCCGGTGTCGACCAGCGGGGCGACCTGCCGGGTGACCGTCGAGGAGTCGATGCCCATGCTCGCGGCGAGCGCCTTGACGCCCATGGGACCTTCCTTGTCGAGACGGTTGAGCAGCAGGTACGCGGCGCGGTCCATCGAGTTGCGGACCTGGCCTACGCCGCCGAGGCGGGTCTGCTCGGCTCGGCGGGCGAAGACGGCCACCTGGTGCTGGAGGCTGTCCAGGAGGCCGGGGTCGCCGGCGGTCGTCATGTCCGGAGTTGTGGGCATGGCCGGGGGCTCACTTCATGCGAGGGCGATGGGTTGGGGGACAGGGTACGCGGCCGCGGGGCATGCCGTACCTGCGCTGCGCAAACCTACGAGGAGAACGGTCTCGTACCTTGGTCACCCGAGGAGGACTCAGGCGACGGCTGCAAGACTTGCCGGCATGAGTTATCGCACGCCTGACTCCTTGCCGACGGTGACGCTCGACGACGTCCGCGGCGCGCAGAAGATGCTCTCCGGGGTGGCCCGTACGACGGCGCTGGAGGGCAGCAGGCACCTGTCCGGGCTCGTCGGCGCCCCGGTGCACCTGAAGTGCGAGAACCTCCAGCGGACCGGTTCCTTCAAGCTGCGCGGCGCGTACGTGCGGATCGCGGGCCTGCTCCCCGAGGAGCGGGCCGCCGGGGTCGTCGCCGCCAGCGCGGGCAACCACGCGCAGGGCGTGGCCCTTGCCTCCTCGCTGCTCGGCGTGCGCTCCACGGTCTTCATGCCCGCGGGGGCGCCGCTGCCCAAGGTCGCGGCGACCCGGGAGTACGGCGCGGAGGTGCGGCTGCACGGCCAGGTGGTCGACGAGACGCTGGCGGCCGCGCAGGAGTACGCGCGCGGCACGGGCGCCGTCTTCATCCACCCCTTCGACCACCCGGACATCATCGCGGGGCAGGGCACGGTGGGCCTGGAGATCCTGGAGCAGTGCCCGGAGGTGCGCACCATCGTGGTGGGCGTCGGGGGCGGCGGTCTCGCGGCGGGCATCGCGGTCGCGGTCAAGGCGCTGCGCCCGGACGTACGGGTGGTCGGCGTGCAGGCGGCGGGCGCCGCGTCGTACTTGCCCTCGCTGGCGGCCGGGCACCCGGTGGCGATCGGCAACCCGGTGACGATGGCCGACGGCATCAAGGTCGGCCGCCCCGGAGACGTGCCCTTCCAGCTGGTCGAGGACCTGGTCGACGACGTGGTCACGGTCTCCGAGGACGCGCTCTCCAGCGCGTTGCTGCTGTGCCTGGAGCGCGCCAAGATGGTGGTGGAGCCGGCCGGGGCCAGCCCGGTCGCCGCGCTCCTGAGCGACCCCAAGGGGTTCGAGGGGCCGGTGGTGGCGCTGCTGTCCGGCGGCAACGTGGATCCGCTCCTGATGCAGCGGATCCTGCGGCACGGCATGTCGGCCGCGGGCCGCTACCTGTCGCTCCGCCTGCGCCTGACGGACCGCCCCGGCGCCCTGGCCACGCTCCTCGCCATCCTCTCCGAGATGGACGCCAACGTCCTGGACGTGAGCCACGTCCGCACGGACCCCCGCCTCGGCCTCACGGAGGTCGAGGTCGAACTCCACCTGGAGACGAAGGGCCCGGCGCACTGCAGTGAGGTGGGCGCGGCCCTGGAGTCGGCGGGCTACACGGTCATCGCCTGAGCCGGCCGGCGGCCCCGCGGGACGGCGTGAGCTCTTTGGAAAAATACCTGAGCGAACGCGATGTATCGCGTTATGATGTGTTCCACGTCACCGGTCGCCGGGCGTGTGTGGTCCGGCAAATCTAAGCTCATCCGTAGGAAGTCACCCATACCAGGGGAGAACCCACATGCCAGGCGCCATCTACGCCGAAGGGCTGACCAAGACCTTCGGGGACGTGCGGGCTCTGGACGGCGTCGATCTGGATGTCCCGGAAGGAACCGTGCTCGGCCTGCTCGGGCCGAACGGCGCCGGGAAGACCACCGCCGTCCGCTGTCTGACGACCCTGCTGACGCCGGACAGCGGCAAGGCGGTCGTCGCGGGCATCGACGTCCTGAAGAACCCCAACGAGGTCCGGCGTTCGATCGGCCTCTCCGGTCAATTCGCCGCCGTGGACGAGTATCTGACGGGCCGTGAGAATCTGCAGATGGTCGGCCAGCTCTACCAGATGCGCGCCAAGGAGGCCAAGGTCAGAGCCGCCGAGCTGCTCGACAGGTTCCACCTCGCCGACGCCGCCGACCGCCCCTCCAAGACGTACTCCGGAGGCATGCGCCGCCGGCTCGACCTCGCCGCCGCACTCGTCGTCTCGCCGCCCGTGATGTTCATGGACGAGCCGACCACCGGCCTCGACCCGCGCAACCGCCAGCAGCTGTGGGAAGTCATCCAGGAACTCGTCGCGGGCGGCACGACGCTGCTCCTGACCACCCAGTACCTCGAAGAGGCCGACCACCTCGCGCACGACATCTGCGTCGTCGACCACGGCCGCGTCATCGCCCGCGGCACCTCCGACCAGCTCAAGGCGCAGACCGGCGGCGAGCGCGTCGAGGTCGTGGTGCACGACGGCGGCCACATCAGCGCCGCCGTCGAGGTGCTGCGCGGCTTCGGCAAGGGCGAGGTCGCCGTCGCCGAGCACACCCGCAAGCTGACCGTTCCCGTCACCGGCGGCGCCAAGCTCCTCGCCGAGGTCATCCGCGAGCTGGACGCCCGCGGCATCGAGATCGACGACATCGCCCTGCGCCGCCCCACCCTCGACGACGTCTTCATCTCCCTCACCGGCCACGTCGCCGCGGAGGCGGACGAGAACGGCAACGGCAACGGCAACGGCGACGGCGCCGCGGCCAGGTCCGAGCGCAAGAAGGAGGCCGACAAGTGAGCACCGTCTCCGACGCCGTGCGCACGGCGGGGCCCCGGCCCGCCGGCGGCATCGGCCAGTCCGTCAGGGACTCCCTGGTCATGGCCAGGCGGAACCTGATCCGCATGAGCCGGATCCCGGAGATGGTCATCTTCGGGCTGCTCCAGCCGATCATGTTCGTGGTCCTGTTCACGTACGTCTTCGGCGGATCCATCCAGGTCGGCGGCTCGCTGTCCTCCCAGGACTACCGCGAGTTCCTCATGGCCGGCATCTTCGCCCAGACCGTCACGTTCGCCACGGCGGGCGCCGGCGCGGGCATCGCCGACGACATGCACAAGGGCCTCATCGACCGCTTCCGGTCGCTGCCCATGGCGCGCGGCGCGGTGCTCACCGGCCGCACCATCGCCGACCTCGCGCAGACCGCGCTGACCCTGGTCGTGCTCGCCCTGGTCGCCCTGCTCATCGGCTGGCGCGCGCACGAGAACTTCGCCAAGGTCCTCGCCGGCTTCGGCCTGCTGCTCCTGCTCGGGTACGCGTTCTCCTGGATCGGCGCCCTGATCGGCCTGTCCGTGCGCACCCCGGAGGCGGCCACCTCCGGCGGACTCATCTGGCTCTTCCCGCTGACGTTCATCTCGAACGCCTTCGTGGACTCCAACAACCTGCCCACGTTCTTCCGGCACATCGCCGAGTGGAACCCGTTCAGCACCACGGTGCAGGCCTGCCGCGAGCTGTTCGGCAATCTGCCGCCCGGCTTCCGGACCCCCGACGCCTGGCCCATGCAGCACCCGGTCCTCGCGTCGGTCCTGTGGTCGGTGCTGATCCTCGTCGTCTTCCGCACGCTGGCGGTCCGCAAGTACCGCTCGGCGACCGCCTGACCCGGACCGACGCGACCGACGCGCCCCGGACGCGGAACGACCGGGCCCCCGGCACTCAGGGTGCCGGGGGCCCGGTCGTCGACGGAGCCCGAAGAGAGCGCTAGGCCTTGTACGGCTTGGCCTCGAGGATCTTGACGGAGGCGAGCTTGCCGTTCGGGAGCTCGTACTCCGCGTTCTCGCCGATCTTCTTGCCGTGCACGCCCGAGCCCAGCGGGGACTGCGGCGAGTACGTCTCGATGTCGCCGCTCGCGTACTCACGGGAGGCGAGCAGGAAGGTGAGGGTGTCGTCCTCGTCGCCGTCGAAGGCGATGGTGACGACCATGCCCGGCTCCACCACACCGTCGTCGGCCGGCGCCTCGCCGACCCGCGCGGTCTCCAGGAGCTGGGTCAGCTGGCGGACTCGGAGCTCCTGCTTGCCCTGCTCCTCCTTGGCCGCGTGGTACCCGCCGTTCTCGCGCAGGTCGCCCTCCTCACGCGCTGCCGCGATCTTCGCCGCGATCTCGGTGCGCGCGGGACCAGACAGGTACTCCAGCTCGCTCTTGAGCTGGTTGTACGCCTCCTGGGTCAGCCAGGTGACGTTCTCGCTGGTCTGGGTCACAGGTGCTCCTCGTAGGTACTGGGAATACAAAGCATCGCCCTACCCAGAAGGATGTTCCTTCACGGGTGGGCGAAACCACGAGCCTAACAATTCAGGCGCCCGAGGGGGAGGACATAAGCCGCCACGTTTACGTCACCGCAGGTGGACGCGGTAAAGCCCGGCGATGTCAGTCGGAGTGGCAGCCGAGCAGCTCGATGTTGGTGGCCTTGGCCTTCGTGCGCAGCGTGATGACCTGGTCGATACGGTCCGTGTGCCGGTCGAAGTGGAAGTCCGCGCGGCCGACCTCGTCGCCGGACTCGGCCTGCGAGCGCAGGGTGCAGTAGCCGCGCGTGCCGGCGTCCTTGCGTACTTCCAGGTGGGCCTTGACGGCGTGGTCCGAGACGACGTCGTACTTGATGACCTCGCCGCTGATCTTCGTACCGGCGATGTAGTCGTAGCCGAACCAGCCGACGACACCCAGCAGGAGCACGCCGAGCACCGCGCCGATGATCTTCAGCTTGCGGTCGGCGGCCTCGTCGGCCGTGCGCGAGCGGCCGTACCGGCCCTCGGGGAGGTCCCCGGGACGCCCCTCGGGGAGCTGCGAGCCCACCGCCGCCATGATCGTCCTCCAGAAACAGGGGATGCCGGAATTTTCCGCCCCCCGGTTCCGTCACTATAGAAGCCGCCTGATGCGCCGGAATCACGAGGGCGCCCAATACCTTGAGGATCGAGTCTTGACTGAGCAGCTGCGACTGATGGCCGTGCACGCCCACCCCGACGACGAGTCGAGCAAGGGCGCGGCCACCATGGCCAAGTACGTGTCCGAGGGGGTGGACGTGCACGTCGTGACCTGCACGGGCGGCGAGCGCGGCGACATCCTCAACCCCAAGCTCCAGGGCGACGCCTACATCCAGGAGAACATCCACGAGGTGCGCAGGAAGGAGATGGACGAGGCGCGCGAGATCCTGGGCGTCAAGCAGGACTGGCTCGGCTTCGTCGACTCCGGCCTGCCCGAGGGCGACCCGCTGCCGCCGCTCCCCGAGGGCTGCTTCGCCCTGCAGGACGTCGACAAGGCGGCCGGTGAGCTGGTCCGGCAGATCCGCTCGTTCCGTCCGCAGGTCATCACGACGTACGACGAGAACGGCGGGTACCCGCACCCCGACCACATCATGACCCACAAGATCTCCATGGTGGCCTTCGACGGCGCGGCGGACGCCGAGAAGTACCCCGAGTCGGAGTTCGGCCCGGTCTTCCAGCCGCAGAAGCTCTACTACAACCAGGGCTTCAACCGGCCGCGCACCGAGGCGCTGCACCACGCCATGATCGACCGCGGCCTGGAGTCGCCGTACGGGGACTGGCTCAAGCGCTGGGACGAGTTCGGGCGGGTCGAGCGCACCCTGACCACGCACGTGCCGTGCGCCGACTTCTTCGAGATCCGCGACAAGGCCCTGATCGCGCACGCCACGCAGATCGACCCCGACGGCGGCTGGTTCCGCGTCCCGATGGAGATCCAGAAGGAGGTCTGGCCCACGGAGGAGTACGAGCTCGCCAAGTCGCTCGTCGATACGTCCCTCCCCGAGGACGACCTCTTTGCGGGCATCCGCGACAATGCCTAGCGTGAACGCACATCTGGCAATGACGCATCTCGTCCCTCTTGCCAAAGAGGTCGACGACGACAAGGTGACTCCCGGCGTGCTTGGCTTCATCGTCTTCGCGGTGATGGCCCTGGCCGTCTGGGGCCTGATGAAGTCGATGAACAAGCACATGCGGAAGGTCGACTTCAAGGAGCCCGAGACCTCGGAGAAGGAGCCCGTCTCCCAGGAGAAGTAGCCGCCCCCCACCTGCCCACCTTTGCCTGCCGCTCCCGGTCGCTCCGCCTGCCCCGCGGGCGCACGATGGAGGGAGCGGAGCCGGTGCCGGCACGGGCCGGTGGTTCCGGGGCTCCGGACGAGGAGAGTCGGAAGGGGGTGCGACGCCATGTCCCGGTACATGGACGTCCACCACGGGATGGCGGGGATCACCGCCGAGCAGCTCAAGCAGGCCCACCAGGCGGACCTCGCCATCGAGAAGGACGAGGGCGTGCACTTCGAGAAGGCCTGGGCCGACCCGGAGTCGGGCACGGTCTACTGCCTCTCCGAGGCCCCGTCGGCCGACGCGGTCCAGCGCGTCCACGAACGCGCCGGGCACCGCGCCGACGAGGTCCACGAGGTGCCGCTGACGGTGTGAGCGGCGGCCTCGCGGGTGCGCTGCAGGTGCGGCGCGGGGTCGACTCGGCTGCGGCATGCGCCGCGGGTCAGCTCGGCTGTGGCACGTCCACGCCCATCACCTCCCGCGCGTGCCGGTTCGGAACCATGCCCAGGCGCCAGGCCTGCCAGCCCGTCTCCAGCTCGGCGCCGCGCTCCAGGAGCAGGCCGTACGCCTCGACGTAGTCCGTGAGCTTGCCGTCGCGCGTCGGGTGGTCGGCGCGGGCGAGCTGGCTGAGCTCCTCCTGGGCGACCGCCGTGCCGATCTCCCAGCCGCCCGGCGACCCGTACGGCAGCAGGGTGCAGCGCAAAAAGCGCGCCCAGTCGCCGCCGCGCCGGTCCCCGTAGGAGTCGAAGAGCCCGATGGCCTCGTCGCACAGGGCCAGCGCCTGCTGGGCCCGGGTGTTGCCCGCGTCCACGACCGCGAGCTCCAGACAGGTCCAGGCCTCGCCGTGCGCGACACCGATGCGCTGGAAGTCGGCGCGGGCGTCCACCAGGAGCTGGCGGGCGAAACCGGAGTTGCGCAGCGAGCCGGTCTGCGCGGCGCGCTGGTCGCGGGTGACGCGCGCCGAGTGGTGCCGCGCGCACGCCAGGCCGTACACGTCCCGCATCCGGGAGAACATCGTGCGGGCCCGCTCCAGGTCGCGTACCGCCTCGTCGAGGTCGCCGGTCTCCTCCAGGGCCTGACCGAGGTAGTACAGGGACCACGCCTCGCCGCGCGCGTCGTCGTTGTCGCGGTGCCGGGACACCGCCTGGCGCAGGCCGTCCACCGCGGGGGACGGGTCGCCGTCCACGAGGCGGGCCCGCGCCAGCTGGGTGAGGGCCCAGGCCTCGCCGCGCGCGTCGTGGGTGCGGCCGTACAGGTCGAGGGCGTCCCGCAGCTCCTGCTCCGCGCGCGGTACGTCGCCCATCCGCAGGCAGAGCTGGCCGAGCTGGAAGTGCGTCCAGGCCTCGCCGTGCACCGAACCGCTGTCGCGGTGCAGGGCGAGCGCGGTCCGCAGCATGTCCAGGGCGTGCGCCAGGTGGGCGCGGTCCCGCTCGACGGCCGCGAGCGCGTGCAGCGTCCACGCGCGGTCGCCGGCCAGCTCCTCGGCGGTCTGCAGCTCCAGCGCCTCGGTGAGCCGGGCCGCGGCCTCCGTCAGATTGCCCTGGTGGTGCAGGGTGATGCCGAGGGAGCCGAGCGCGCGGGCGGCAGCCGCGTCCTGGTGGGCCTCGAAGTATAGGTCGACGACGGAGTTCAGCGTCGTACGGGACTGGTCGAGCTCGCCGAGCTGGCGGGCCGCGATGCCGGTGCGCCACTGCACGCTGCGGCCGAGCAGCCCCTGGTCGATGGCCTGGGTGAGTTCGTTGATCTCACCCAGGCGGTAGAGGTCGCCGCGCAGCAGGCAGTAGTCGCACAGGGCGCCCAGGAGGTTGAGCACCGCCCGCTGGTCGACGCCCTCCGCGTGCCGCAGCGCCGCCGTGATGAAGGACGACTCGTCGTCCAGCCAGCGCAGCGCCGCGTCGAGCGAGGTGAAGCCGTGCTGCCCGAACTGATCGGCCCGCGTGGACGTCTTGCCGTCGACCAGCCGGATCACCGTGTCGGCGAGCTCGCCGTAACTGGCGATGAGGCGCTCCTGCGCGGCCGTCCGCTCGGCGGGCTCCTCCTCGTCGAGGAGCCGGGCGCGGGCGAAGGACCGTACGAGATCGTGCAGGCGGTAGCGGCCGGCCGAGGGCGACGCGGCGTCCGTGTGCCCGCGGGGCCTCGGCCGGTCGACCAGGCCCGCGCGGGACAGCGCGGTGAGCTGGCGGGCCGCCTCCTGCTCGTCCGTGCCGAGCAGCGCAGCGGCGGCGGACGTGCCGAGCGAGGCGCGCCCGGCGAGCGCGAGCCGGCGCAGCAGCCGCCGGGCCGGCTCCGCCTGGTCGCTGTAGCGCAGCCACAGGACCCGCTCGACGTGGCCGACCTTCTCGGCGGGCCCGTAGGCCGCGAGGTCGGCGGCGAGCGCGCGCGGTGTGCGCGGCCCGAGCGAGGAGCCCGCGGCGCGCAGCGCCAGCGGCAGGCCGCCGCACAACTCCCGTACGGCGTCGCCCGATTCGGCGTCGTAGGGCCCGGAGAGGTCCTCCGCGGCCTCCCGGAGCAGCTGCTCCGCGGCGGCCTCGTCCAGCGCCTCGACCGGCAGCAGGTGCACCCAGGCGGGCAGGTCCCCGGGGAGTTCGAGGGGCTCGCGGGCGGTGACCAGGACGAGGCTGTCGGAGCGCTCCGGGATCAGCGTGCGGATCTGCTCGATGTCGCCGGCGTCGTCGAGCACGATCGTGACCGGCAGGCCGGTCAGATACTGGTGGTAGAGCTCGCTGAGCCGCTTGACCTGCTGCTCGGGCGAGGAACGCTCCCGGAACAGCAGCTGCTCGCGCGGGGCGCCCAGCCGGTTCAGCAGATGCAGCAGGGCGTCCCGGGTGGACAGCGGGGTGTCCTCGGGGGCGGCGCCGCGCAGGTCCACGACGCACGCGCCGCGGAACTGGTCCCGCAGGTCGTGCGCGGCCCGCACCGCCAGCGAGGTGCGGCCCGAGCCCGGCACGCCGTGCAGCACGACGACGGTGGGCCGGGTGTCGGTGCTGGCGCGCGCGGCGTGCACCCACTGCGCGATCCGGCCCAGCTCCGCCCTTCGGCCCACGAACGGCTCGGCGGTCTCCGGGAGTTGGGTGAAGGACTGCTGCAGTACGTTGCGCCGGCGGGCGGCCGCGCTCTTGTCCGTGCCGCGCAGCCGGGGCGCGGACTTGCTCGCCGTACGTGTGCCGGTGGAGGCGGCGAGGACCCGCTGCTGGTCGAGGAAGGGCCGGATGCCGCGCACCTCGAGGGCCGTCAGCCACTGCAGCCGCAGCTGCTCGGCACCGCCCGGCCGGCTCAGCTCGCCCGCGCGCCGGCTGGCGGCCGGCACGTGCGAGGCCGTCACCTTCAGGACGGTCGCCGCGGCGCCCGCCACCGCGACGACGAGGCCGGTGCCGAGCGCCGTGCCCGCGCTGGTCCCGAACGACAGGTCGCTGACCCCGGCCGCGACGGCGGCAACCACCGCCACCAGTAAGGGAGTTCCCGCGCCCTCGCGGGCGAAGCGCTGCCCGAAGGTGAGCTGCCCCGCCTGCGCCGCGTCCAGCGCCCCCGTGTACGTCGCGTACTCCTCGGCCGCCGTCTGCGCCATGACGTCCAGCGCGCCGCGCGCCCGCGAGAGCAGCACGCCCCCGTCGACGCGCCCGCCCGAACGCCGCACCTCCTCCTCGACGGCCCGCACCAACAGCCCCTCGGCCTCGGCCCGATGGCTGTCCCGCATATGGCTCCCCCTCCGAGATCAACGGTTCCCCTGCGGTGCCAAGTGTCCTGCGTACGGGGCGCGGGCGCGAGGGCGTCCGTGGATCGGGGGGTCGGGTGCGCGAGGATGGGGGTATGGCGAACCGACTGGCCCATGAGACGTCCCCCTACCTCCTGCAGCACGCCGACAACCCCGTCGACTGGTGGCCCTGGTCGGCCGAGGCCTTCGACGCGGCGCGCGAGCGCGGTGTGCCGGTGCTGCTCAGCGTCGGATACAGCAGCTGCCACTGGTGCCACGTCATGGCCCACGAGTCCTTCGAGGACGCCGCGACGGCCGCGCTCATGAACGAGAAGTTCGTGAACATCAAGGTCGACCGCGAGGAGCGGCCCGACGTCGACGCCGTCTACATGGAGGCCGTGCAGGCCGCGACGGGGCAGGGCGGATGGCCCATGACCGTCTTCCTGACCGCCGACGCCGAGCCGTTCTACTTCGGTACGTACTTCCCCCCGGAGCCCCGGCACGGCATGCCCTCCTTCGCGCAGGTCCTCGACGGCGTGCACCGGGCGTGGACGGACCGGCGCGGCGAGGTCGCCGAGGTCGCCGGCAAGATCGTGCGCGACCTCGGGGAGCGGCAGCTCACCCACAACACCGACGAGCGGCCCGGCGAGGACGAGCTGGCGCAGGCGCTGCTCGGTCTGACCCGCGACTACGACGCGGCGCACGGCGGCTTCGGCGGCGCGCCGAAGTTCCCGCCGTCCATGGCGATCGAGTTCCTGCTGCGGCACTACGCCCGCACCGGCGCCGAGGGCGCCCTGCAGATGGCCGCCGAGACCTGCGAGCACATGGCCCGCGGCGGCATCTACGACCAGCTCGGCGGCGGCTTCGCGCGTTACTCCGTGGACCGCGAGTGGACCGTGCCGCACTTCGAGAAGATGCTGTACGACAACGCGCTGCTGTGCCGCGCCTACGCCCACCTGTGGCGGACCACCGGATCGGACCTCGCCCGGCGCGTCGCCCTGGAGACCGCGGACTTCATGGTCCGTGAACTGCGCACGAACGAGGGCGGGTTCGCCTCCGCGCTCGACGCGGACAGCGAGGACCCGGCGACCGGCGAGCACGTCGAGGGCGCGTACTACGTGTGGACGCCGCAGCAGCTGCGGGAGGTTCTCGGCGAGGACGACGCGGAGCTCGCGATGGCCTGCTTCGGCGTGACGGAGGAGGGCACCTTCGAGAAGGGCGCCTCCGTGCTGCGGCTGCCGCGGGCGGAGGGGCCCACGGCGGACGTCGCACGGCTCTCGGCGATCCGTGAGCGGCTCCTCGCGGCGCGCGCCGAGCGGCCCGCGCCGGGGCGGGACGACAAGGTGGTCGCCGCGTGGAACGGCCTCGCGGTCGCCGCGCTCGCCGAGGTCGGCGCGTACTTCGACCGGCCGGACCTGATCGCGGCCGCGGTCGGCGCGGGCGACCTCCTCGTCCGGCTCCACATGGACGAGCGCGCGCGGCTCACCCGTACCTCCAAGGACGGCCGGGCCGGCGCCAACGCGGGGGTCCTCGAGGACTACGCCGACGTCGCCGAGGGCTTCCTCGCGCTCGCCTCGGTGACCGGCGAGGGCGTGTGGCTGGAGTTCGCGGGCTTCCTCCTCGACCACGTCCTCGCGCAGTTCGTGGACGCGGAGAGCGGCGCGCTGTACGACACCGCGACGGACGCGGAGCGGCTCATCCGCCGCCCGCAGGACCCCACGGACAACGCGGCGCCCTCCGGGTGGACGGCGGCCGCGGGCGCGCTCCTCTCGTACGCCGCCCAGACGGGCGCCGCCCCGCACCGCACCGCGGCGGAGCGGGCGCTCGGCATCGTCAAGGCGCTCGGCCCGCGCGTGCCGCGCTTCATCGGCCACGGCCTCGCCGTCGCGGAGGCGGCGCTCGACGGCCCCCGCGAGGTCGCGGTGGTCGGCGAGGTCCTGGGCGACCTGCACCGCACGGCGCTCCTTGGCACGGCCCCGGGCGCGGTGGTCGCGGCGGGCCCGGAGGGCGGCGACGAACTCCCCCTGCTCGCCGACCGCCCGCTGGTCGACGGGGCCCCGGCGGCGTACGTCTGCCGCGACTTCACGTGCGACGCGCCGACGACGGATCCGGCGGTGCTGGCGGGGTTGCTCTCCTAGGCAGTCGCGGAAGGGGGTGCCGGGCGATTACCTGCGAGGTAATCGCCCCGGCCGGTCCGCGCCGGAGAGACTGCGGTTCTGCCCGCGCCGCCCGGACGCGGGCCGGGACCGAGAGGCCAGCCATGTCCGCCGCCACACCTGAGCACACCCGTACCGTCGTCGAGGAACTGCTGCGGCGGATCGGCGAGGGCGACCCCGAGCGCATCGCCGAGCTGTACGCCGAGCGGGGCGACTGGAAGCTGGACTGGCCCGAGTCCGAGCACGGCAGGGCGGCCACGCCGTGGATCCGGCACCGGACCACCAGGGCCGATGCGGCCGCACACTATCGCGAGCTCGCCGAGCACCATGTGCCGGAGCAGGTGGCGACCCAGGTCGAGCGCATCCTCGTCGACGGCGCCGACGCGGTGGTGCTCGGCGAAATCCGCCAGACCGCCCGCTCCACCGGACGCGCCTACCGGGCCCGCTTCGCCCTGCATCTCACGGTCGAGGGCGGGTTCGTCACTCGCCACCACGTCTACGAGGACAGCTTGGCGGTGGCTCAGGCGTTCGCGTCGAAGGGTGCGGCCGCCGCGGCGTAGGAGCCCCCGAACTCCGCCACCGCCCCCTCCACGATCGCCTCGAGCCGGTCGTGGTGGGCGCCCCGCCAGAACACGCGGGCGCAGGACCCGCACTGCGCGAACACGTCGTACGTCCCGCGGGTGCCGCCCTCCAGGAGGTCGGCCACCTCGTCCTTCGTGGCGGCGCGCAGCGTGCCGTTGCAGGCGCTGCAGCGGGTCCAGGGGCGCAGTTCGGGGGCGAACCGGCCGAGGATGTCGCGGAGTTGGTCGTCGGGGCGGTCGCTGTAGACGTACGCGCCCGCCCACAGCTCGCGGCGGCGCAGCAGGCCCCGGTCGCGGCTGAGCAGGACGCGCCGTTCGGCCGCCGAGCGGGCGGCGAGGGCCGGGTCGCCGATGTCGGTGCTCTCGTACGCCGTGTCGACACCGAGGAGGCGAAGGCGCCGGGCGAGCGTGCCGAGGTGGACGTCGAGGAGGAAGCGGAGCGGGGCGCCCGGCACCCGCTGGGGGCGCGGGACCGCGCGGACGGTGACGCGCTGGCCCGCCGCGGGGACGTGGGCGGCGGGGACCTCGTCGCCGTCCACCACCAGCGCGCCGACCTCGGTGAGCGGGACGCCCAGCGACTCGACGACGTGCCCGAGCGTGGACGCGCCGTCCGTCACCGCGGTGGTGGGGCCGCCCCGGCGCTCGTGCGGGACGAAAATCCCCAGTTCGGGGGCGAATTCGACGAGGATCTGCGGACCGTTCATGCCGTCAGGATGGCATGACGGGGCCGGTGTCACCGGCGATTTTCGTGCCCGCGAAGCCGCCCGCCAGCATGTCGAGCGTCCGGTCTACGAGGGTGGGCAGGTCGTCTCGGTGGTCGTGCTCCGCCCAGTACGCCGCGGTCTCGGTGAGCGCGCCGATCAGGGCCATGGAGAAGGCCCGCACCTCCAGGCCGTCGGGGTCGCGGCCGGTGCGCTCGGCGATGACGCGGCACACGACGCGGCCGGTGACCGACATGCTCTCCAGCATCCGCGCCCGCACGGCGGGCACCTCGATCATCAGCTTCGTCCGCAGCCGGGAGACCTCGGGCTCCTCCGCGAAGCCGAGGCCCACGGCCCGCCGCAGCACGTGCCGCAGCGACTCCACGATCGGCTCGTCGGCCGGCCGCGCCCGCAACTCGCTCTCCATGAGCGGGTCGTACTCGTCGGTGAGGACGATGTCCTCCTTGGTCGGGAAGTAGCGGAAGACCGTGGACGGCGAGACCTCCGCGGCCTCCGCGATCTGCTCGACGGTCGTCCCCTCGTACCCCTGCTCCCGGATCAGCCGGTACGTGGCGTCCCGGATGGCGAGACGGGTCTTGAGCTTCTTCCGCTCACGCAGCCCCAGAGGAGGCGCGGCGGTGGGAGCGGGGGTACGTGCGGCCGTCATGCGGCTCATTGTCGGTCATCGGTGGCGGCCGCGAGCGGCTCGGCCACCAGGGCGGCGACGCCGTGGAGGGAAGGGAGCGGTGGGTCAGCCGTGGCGGTAGGCGACCAAGGAGATGCCCACGTAGTGCGCCACGAAGGCCGCCAGGGTCAGGGAGTGGAAGACCTCGTGGAAGCCGAAGAAGCGGGGGGAGGGGTTGGGGCGCTTGATGCCGTAGATCACGCCGCCCGCGCTGTAGAGCAATCCCCCGACGACGACCAGGACGAGCACCGCCACGCCGCCCGTGCGCATGAAGTCCGGCAGGAAGAAGACCGCGGCCCAGCCCATCGCGATGTAGCACGGGGTGTAGAGCCAGCGGGGCGCGCCGACCCAGAAGACGCGGAAGGCGATGCCCGCGAGGGCGGCGCCCCAGATGCCCCAGAGCAGCCACTGGCCCTTCGACTCGGGGAGCAGCAGCATCGTCAGCGGCGTGTAGGTGCCCGCGATGATCAGGAAGATGTTCGAGTGGTCCAGGCGGCGCAGGACGCGGTCCGCTCTGGGGCCCCAGTCGCCCCGGTGGTACAGCGCGCTCACGCCGAACAGCAGACAGGCGCTCAGGGCGAAGATGCCGCAGGCGAGCCGGCCGCGCGGCGAGTCCGCGAGCGCGGTGAGCACCAGTCCGGCGATCACCACCGCGGGGAACATGCCGGCGTGCAGCCAGCCGCGCATCTTCGGCTTGACGGGGAGCGGCATCTCGTCCGGGGACGGGACGATCGAGGGGTTGTCCGCGGGCTGCGAGCTCGCTGCGGGGACAGGGGCGGTCATCCCGGCATCGTACCTACGGGCCCGTAAGTCACGCATCAAGTGAGCGGGCGCCGGTACCAGGGCCGCGTAGTGGATCAAGCGGACGGATCCGGGCCGTCATACCCGTACCCGTACAAGTGGCGATGCTCACGCCGCTCAGGTGTGAAGCCCTCTGGACAGATGGGCAAACGCGTCGGATGATCAAATGAGTGCGGTCGGCACCGGATGAGCGCCAAAGTTCGTACACGTGAAGCGTCCGGGTCGCAGCCCCCACGGGGCATACATCCCAAAAACCCCTCGATTAGGAGCAATCGTGGCGCGCGACATCGCGGCTCCCCTGTCCCTGGGCACTGCCCCGACCAACCACCGGGAGCTCGCCTCCTGGGTCGACGAGATCGCCGAACTGACACAACCGGACCGGGTGGTCTGGTGCGACGGATCCGAGGCCGAGTACGAGCGCCTGTGCGAGGAGCTCGTCGCCAAGGGGACGTTCAAGAAGCTCGACCCGATCAAGCGGCCCAACTCGTACTACGCGGCCTCCGACCCCACCGACGTCGCGCGCGTCGAGGACCGCACCTTCATCTGCTCCGCGAAGGAGGAGGACGCGGGCCCGACCAACCACTGGAAGGACCCCGCCGAGATGCGGGAGATCTTCCAGGGCTCGGACGGCCGGGGCGGCGTCTTCCGCGGCTCCATGCGCGGCCGCACCATGTACGTCGTGCCCTTCTGCATGGGCCCGCTCGGCTCCCCGCTCTCCGCGATCGGCGTCGAGATCACCGACTCCGCGTACGTCGCCGTGTCCATGCGCACGATGACCCGCATGGGTCAGGCGGTCCTGGACGAGCTCGGCGAGGACGGCTTCTTCGTGAAGGCCGTCCACACGCTCGGCGCGCCGCTGGCCGACGGCGAGGCCGACGTGCCGTGGCCCTGCAACTCCACCAAGTACATCTCGCACTTCCCCGAGGACCGCGAGATCTGGTCGTACGGCTCGGGCTACGGCGGCAACGCCCTGCTCGGCAAGAAGTGCTACGCCCTGCGCATCGCCTCCGTCATGGCCCGCGACGAGGGCTGGCTCGCCGAGCACATGCTGATCCTGAAGCTCACGCCCCCGAAGGGTGAGAGCAAGTACGTCGCCGCCGCCTTCCCGAGCGCCTGCGGCAAGACCAACCTCGCGATGCTGGAGCCGACGGTCCGCGGCTGGACCGTGGAGACCATCGGCGACGACATCGCCTGGATGCGCTTCGGCGAGGACGGCCGGCTCTACGCGATCAACCCCGAAGCCGGCTTCTTCGGCGTCGCGCCCGGCACCGGTGAGCACACCAACGCCAACGCCATGAAGACCCTGTGGGGCAACTCGGTCTTCACCAACGTCGCGCTGACGGATGACGGCGACGTCTGGTGGGAGGGGATGACGGAGGAGACTCCCGCCCACCTCACCGACTGGAAGGGCAACGACTGGACGCCCGAGTCCGGCGTCCCGGCCGCGCACCCGAACGCCCGCTTCACCACGCCCGCCTCGCAGTGCCCGATCATCGCGCCCGAGTGGGAGGACCCCAAGGGCGTGCCGATCTCGGCGATCCTCTTCGGCGGGCGGCGCGCCAGCGCGGTGCCGCTGGTGACCGAGTCCTTCGACTGGCAGCACGGCGTCTTCCTCGGCGCGAACGTGGCGAGCGAGAAGACCGCGGCGGCCGAGGGCAAGGTCGGCGAGCTGCGCCGCGACCCGTTCGCCATGCTGCCGTTCTGCGGCTACAACATGGGCGACTACATGGCCCACTGGGTCAAGGTCGGCGCGGACAAGGACCAGTCCAAGCTGCCGAAGATCTACTACGTGAACTGGTTCCGGAAGAACGCGGACGGCAAGTTCGTGTGGCCCGGCTTCGGCGAGAACAGCCGCGTCCTGAAGTGGATCGTGGACCGCCTCGACGGCAAGGCCGAGGGCGTCGAGACCCCCATCGGCATCCTGCCGACGGTCGACTCCCTGGACACCGAGGGCCTCGACCTGGCCAAGGACGACCTGGAGTTCCTGCTCACGGTCGACAAGGAGGTCTGGCGCGAGGAGGCCTCCCTGGTCCCCGAGCACCTCAACACCTTCGGCGACCACGCGCCCAAGGAGCTGTGGGACGAGTACCGCGCGCTGGTGCAGCGCCTGGGCTGACCCCAGCCGTTCCGCTTGTGGCCGGGCCCCCGCACGCAGTCGTGCGGGGGCCCGGCCGTGTGACACGCTCGCATCTCGAACACCTTGCCTTCACACTCTTCTCACATGTTTCAATGACCCCGCACGGGGGCCGCTGATCGTCAGGGCCGCCAAATGAGCCTGTGGGGGGCACAGTTGAGGAAGACTCAGCGATTGAGACGTGTGACGGGCGCCGCGCTGGCGGTGACCCTGGGGTCGGCCGGGCTGGCCGCCGTCACCGCACCCGCCGCGTACGCCGCCACTCCCTCCGACGAGGTGGCGAAGCTGCCGATCCACTCGTTCGGGGCGATGGTGGTCGACGACGCGCACGAGCGGGTCTACGTCACCGACGGAAACAAGGGCGGCAGCGGGGCGAGCGCCGTGCTCGTCTACAACTTCCAGGGCCAGCGCGTCGGTTCGCTCGCCACCGACCAGCCGGCCTCCGGCATGGCGCTCAGCGCGGACGGCGCGACCCTGCACGTCTCGCAGTCCGACCGCATCCTGACGTTCGACACCGAGACGCAGGCCAGGACCGGCGCGGCGGCGACGCCCTACAACGTCACCTGCGGCCGCGAGGTGGCCGTCGCGGGCGGCAAGACATGGTTCACGGAGACCCCGTACACCGGCAGCTCCTACTGCGACCGGCCCGACAACAGCGCTCTGCTGTACGGGGTCAACGGCACCGCCTCGGTCAGCACCGGCTGGGACAGCAAGGGACGGCTGAAGCTGGAGTCCGGGCCCGGGGCGCCCGACCGGCTCGTGGTGGGGCAGGCGGGCACGAACAGCGCGGCCGACGCCTTCCTCGCCACGTTCGACGCGAGCGGCGCCAACCTGGTGCGGGGTCCCCAGCGGCGGTTCGCCGACGCCGAGGGCAAGGGTGCGCTCGACCTGAAGGACATCGCCCAGAGTGCCGACGGCAAGCGGATCGCGGTCGCCGACGCGGCGTACGGCACCCGGCTGCTCGACGCCTCCGATCTGGCGGACGCGCCGGCCGGCTACCAGCCGCTGCCGGCCGGGGCGCGGGCCTCGGCGGTGGCCTTCAGCGGCGACGGCAGATACGTGGCGCGCGGTGCGGACGCCTCCGGCAGCGTGTCCGACCTGCTGATCCAGCCCGCCGACCCGGCGGACGGCAACAAGCCGCTGGAGTTCGCCTTCGAGAGCGAGCTCGACGGGACGCGGGTCGTGCCGCAGGGCCTCGGCTGGGCCAAGGACGGCTCGCGCCTCTTCGCGGTGACCACGGACGCCTACGGCTACGGCCACTGGCTGCACGTCATCAAGCCGCCGGCCGCCCAGTACGACTCCCGGTTCACCGGCACCCTCACCACCACGCCCACCAAGCCCGTCGTCGGTGAACCCCTCGGGATCCGCGGCCGGCTGGAGCTGGACGGTCCCGCCCCGGCGGAGCCCGTGAAGGTCGCCGCGGTCCGCAAGGACGCAGACGGCACCGAGGAGGTGGCAAACGCCAAGGTCGCGGCCGACGGCACCTTCACCGTGCTCGACGTGCCGGACCGGCTGGGCGAGACGACGTACACGCTGCGCTTCCTCGGCGACGTGACGCACCGGCCCGCCGACGACGTCACGGTCACGGTGGACGTGGCCAAGGCCCCGACGGCGATCGAGCTGACCGCGCCCGCCGAGGCGACCCGCGCGGGCGGCGTCGAGATCACCGGAAAGCTCACGGGCCAGGGGCGGGCGCTGCCGTCCGGGATCGAACTGCGGGTGACGCGCACCGACAAGCTCGGCACCACGGGTGAGCTGACGGCGGCGCGGGTCGCGGCCGACGGCACGTTCCGCGTCAAGGACCTGCCCGGCAAGAAGGGCAAGACGGTGTACGCGGTCGATTACGAGGGTGACGCCCTGCACGAGGGCGCGTCCGCCCGGGCCACGGTGAAGATCACCGCTTAGGCGGCAGGTGGCAGGCGCCGGGCGACAGGCACAGGCACCAGGCGCCTCAGTGCCGACACCCTTGGTGGGTGGCACCCGGTCCGTGGCCTCCCCGGCCGCGGACCGGGGCCGATCAGGGGGCGCCGACCAGGCGCGTGGCGTCCGCGTGGGCGTCCATGCGCTCGGCGGCCAGGATCGCCGCCGCGGTGTCGGCGCGGGAGGCCGCCACGACCAGGGCGCGGCCCGCGAGGGCGTGGGCGCGCTGGTGCAGGGCCGCGGAGTGCGGTTCGTGGATGGCCGATGCGACGGCCGAGCGCACCGGGGGTACGCCGCCGCGCAGCCGCGCGACCTGGAGCGCGAGCCGCTCGGCCGCGGTGTCGAGGTCGGCGCAGGGGGCGAGCGCGCGCAGCTCGTCGGTGACGGCGAGGAGCGCGGCGAGGTGCCCGGCGAGCTGGATGTCCAGCTCCTCCTCGCGGGAGCGGTGCGGGAAGCCCGCGTCGTCGGCCACCGTGTGGACCGACTTGGTGCGGATCGGCTCGTACATGGGATGGCCTCCAGACGGTTGCTTGAAAGCCATCCTAGCTTAGATCCTGTCTAAAGTTGAGCCGAGGTCAATCCGCGGGCGGGCGGTGTGCCGTCACGGCTGGCTGTAGCCGTCCAGGAAGTTCCCGATCCGGGTGACCGCCTCCGCCAGGTCCGTCGCGGTCGGCAGCGTCACGACCCGGAAGTGGTCCGGTTCCGGCCAGTTGAACCCCGTGCCGTGCACCACCATGATCTTCTCGGCGCGCAGCAGGTCGAGGACCATCTGCCGGTCGTCCTTGATCTTGAAGACCTTCGGGTCGAGCCGCGGGAAGAGGTACAGCGACCCCTTCGGCTTCACACAGCTCACCCCGGGGATCTGGGTCAGCAGGTCGTACGCGGTGTCGCGCTGTTCCAGGAGCCGCCCGCCCGGCAGGACCAGGTCATTGATCGTCTGGCGTCCGCTCAGCGCGGCGACCACCCCGTGCTGGCCCGGCATGTTCGCGCACAGGCGCATGTTGGCGAGGATCGTCAGGCCCTCGATGTACGAGGAGGCGTGCGCCTTCGGGCCCGAGATCGCCATCCAGCCGACCCGGTAGCCCGCCACCCGGTACGCCTTCGACATGCCGTTGAAGGTGAGGGTCAGCAGGTCGGGGGCGATGGCGGCGGTCGGCGTGTGCGTCGCGCCGTCGTAAAGGATCTTGTCGTAGATCTCGTCCGAACAGACCAGCAGGTTGTGGCGGCGTGCGATGTCCGTGAGCCCGCGGAGCATGTCGTCGCTGTAGACGGCGCCGGTCGGGTTGTTCGGGTTGATGATCACGAGCGCCTTGGTGCGGTCGGTGACCTTGCGCTCGATGTCGGCGAGGTCCGGCATCCAGTCGGCCTGCTCGTCGCAGCGGTAGTGCACGGCGGTGCCGCCGGACAGCGAGACGGCCGCGGTCCACAGCGGATAGTCCGGCGCCGGTACGAGGACCTCGTCGCCGTCGTCGAGCAGACCCTGCATGGCCATCACGATGAGCTCGGAGACGCCGTTGCCGATGAAGACGTGCTCGACGTCGGTCTCGATGCCGAGGGTCTGGTTGTGCATGACGACCGCGCGGCGGGCGGCCAGGAGGCCCTTCGCGTCGCCGTAGCCGTGGGCGTCGCCGACGTTGCGGAGGATGTCCTCCAGGATCTCGGGCGGGCACTCGAAGCCGAAGGCGGCGGGGTTGCCGGTGTTGAGCTTGAGGATGCGGTGTCCGGCCGCCTCCAGCCGCATCGCCTCCTCGAGCACCGGGCCCCGGATCTCGTAACAGACGTTGGAGAGCTTCGTCGACTGGATGACCTGCATGTCCGCGAGCTTACGGCCGGGTCGTGCGGGCCGCTCCGTGTTTTCGGACACAAGGGGGAACGGTGGGGGAGCGGTGGGCGGCCGGGGGGCAGTGTTCTGTCAGCGGTCAGTTGTGTCCGTTCGCGGTCTTGTCCTCCGGGCCCGGGGGCCTCAACAATGCGCATGACAAAGCCGAAGAAACTTCGGCCACATGGTCACCAGAGGGGACCCCCCACATGAACAAGCCTCTCGTCGGTGTGTGCTTCGCCGCCCTGCTCCTCGGGGCGGCAGCGGCGCCGGCCACGGCCGTCAGCGACGAACGGCCCGCGAAACCGCGGGTCAAGGCCGTCGACTTCGCCGGAACGGTGGCGCTCAGCAACTGTTCCGGCTCCGTCGTCCGCGTGCCCGACTCGCAGCCCGGCGACCCCGCGCTCGTCCTGTCCAACGGGCACTGCCTGGAGAGCGGCTTCCCCGGCCCGGGTGAAGTCGTCGTCGACCAGCCGTCCTCGCGCAGCTTCACGCTGCTCGACGCGTCCGGCGGCGACCTCGGCAAGGTCAAGGCGAGCAAGGTCGCGTACGGCACGATGACCGACACCGACGTCTCGCTGTACCAACTCACCAGCACCTACAGCGACATCGAGAGCAAGTACGGGATCAAGGCGCTGGAGCTGAACGCGGCGCGGCCCGAGCAGGGGCGCGCGATCACCGTCGCCTCCGGCTACTGGAAGAAGCTGTACAAGTGCAGCGTCGACGGCTTCGCCTACCGCCTGAAGGAGGGGAACTGGACCTGGAAGGACTCGGTCCGCTACACCCCCGACTGCAAGACGATCGGCGGCACCTCGGGCTCGCCGGTGATCGACGACGAGACCGGCAAGGTCGTCGCCGTCAACAACACCGGCAACGAGAGCGGCGAGGAGTGCACGGACAACAACCCGTGCGAGGTGGACGAGAACGGCAAGGTCACGGTCCGCGAAGGCATCAACTACGCGCAGCAGACCTACGGGATCGTGCCGTGCGTCGGCGCGGGCAACAAGATCGACCTGAGCCGCGCGGGCTGTGAGCTGCCCAAGCCGTCCGGGGTCAAGTAACACGGTCGGCTGAGATCGTCGGCGGGGGCCCGGTGGCCCCCGCTCGGCTCGGGCCGGGAGCGGCGCCCGTCGGCGCCGGTCCCGGCCCGTTCTCCGTGCCGGCCCGCCTGGGGGCCGGCGGCCGGCCGCGTCAGCCGCTGATCTGCCGCGGGCCGCCGCCGTCGCCGCCGCTGATCCGGATCTTGCGCGGCTTGGCCTGTTCGGCGACCGGGATGCGCAGGGTCAGGACGCCGGAGTCGTACGACGCGTCGATCCGCTCGGTGTCGAGGGTGTCGCCGAGGAAGAGCTGGCGGGTGAAGGTGCCGACGGGGCGCTCGGCCACGACCATCTCGACGTTCTCGGGGGCGGGGGAGCGGCGCTCGGCCTTCACGCTCAGGATGTTCCGCTCGACGTCCAGGTCGATCGACTCGGGGTCGACGCCCGGCAGGTCGAAGTGGACCACGAGGTCGTCGCCGGCGCGGTACGCGTCCATCTGCATCCCCGAAGGCCGTCCGGATCCGAAGACCTGCTGGGTGAGGCGGTCGAACTCGCGGAACGGGTCGGTACGCATGAGCATCACGGGGCTCCTCTCGTCAGGTGTTGGGTGCGATGCCCTACGCTTTATGTATATAGCTCGCCGACAGAAAATTGACAAGCCCCGACTCAAGGCTGGCGGGACGGGGCCCGCCGACCGGCGATACCTGTCGTGGCCGAGGCAGACATGCGCGTACGCCGGTTGGTAGCGTTCCACCGGTGACCTCCTCGCACAGCCCCGACCGGCTCGACGACGACGACTATCCCGCCTACACGATGGGCCGGGCCGCCGAGCTGATCGGTGCCACGCCGGCGTTCCTCCGCGCGGTCGGCGAGGCCCGGCTCATCGCCCCGCTCCGCTCCGAGGGCGGCCACCGCCGCTACTCCCGCTACCAGCTGCGCATCGCGGCCCGCGCCCGCGAACTCGTCGACCAGGGCACGCCCGTCGACGCGGCCTGCCGCATCGTCATCCTGGAGGACCAGCTCGAAGAGGCGCTCCGCCTCAACGAGGGACTGCGCCAGGACGCGGAGCCGGACGAGCCGTCGTCGTCCTGAGGGCGCCGTACGCGAAACGCTGCGCCCCGCGCCTGCGCATATCTGCGGCGGCAAATGCAGAATTTCGCGTGAAGAGTGCGGCGGATATCCGCCCGCCGACGACGCGATTTGCAAAGCCGCGCGCCGAAGCCGGTGCCGTGCTACTGTCGATTTCAGTTGCAGTTGTGGTTCCCAGAGACTTCAAGTGCTCCAGCCGGCGTTAGGTGCCGACGGGGGCACTTTGTATTGCCGGTCATTTCCGGACGGGGTAATCATCGCGGCGACGCGGAGTGCGCACAGTGCGGGCTCCCGGGCACTGCCCCGAAGGAGATATGACATGGCTACTGGCACCGTGAAGTGGTTCAACGCGGAAAAGGGCTTCGGCTTCATCGAGCAGGAGGGCGGCGGCGCCGACGTCTTCGCTCACTACTCGAACATCGCCACCCAGGGCTTCCGTGAGCTGCAGGAGGGCCAGAAGGTGACCTTCGACGTCACGCAGGGCCAGAAGGGCCCGCAGGCCGAGAACATCGTTCCCGCCTGACGCTGACGCTCACGCGTACTTCGTGGCTGGGGCCCGCACCTTGGGTGCGGGCCCCAGCCCGTTGTGTTTTCCGGGGAGACATTTCGGGTTTCCCCGCTTTTCACCGGCCCGCCGTGGAATAATTCCGCCGCAGCCGGGAATGTGATTCATTTTTCCCCGGCCGTTCCTGCGATTCTCGGCACCGGTCGGTGCCGCCCAGAATTCCTCGATACGCGCCGCATCGAGGAAGGTTCTCCATGAACCGCTCTGCTCACCGCCCCACGCGCACGAACGGCCGACGCCCCCAGAGCGCGGGCCGCCGCCCCGCGCCGCTCCAGGGAGAGTTCGCGCTGCCGGTCACCGTCACCCCGGCCCTCCCGCCCGTCGAGGACTTCGCCGCGCTCGGCCTGCCCGACGGGGTGCTCACGACCCTCACCGGGCTCGGCGTCACCGCCCCCTTCCCGATCCAGGCGGCCACGCTGCCCAACTCCCTCGCGGGCCGGGACGTCCTGGGCCGCGGTCGCACCGGTTCCGGCAAGACCCTCGCCTTCGGCCTCGCGGTGCTCGCCCGCACCGCGGGACAGCGCGCCGAACCGCGCCGCCCGCTCGCCCTGATCCTGGTGCCCACCCGCGAGCTCGCCCAGCAGGTGACGGACGCGCTCACCCCGTACGCCAGGGCGCAGCGGCTGCGCATGGCCACCGTCGTCGGCGGCATGTCGATCGGACGGCAGGCCGGCGCGCTGCGCTCCGGCGCCGAGGTCGTCGTCGCGACGCCGGGCCGGCTCAAGGACCTCATCGAGCGCCGCGACTGCCACCTGGACCGGGTCGCGATCACCGTCCTCGACGAGGCCGACCAGATGGCCGACATGGGTTTCCTGCCGCAGGTCACCGAGCTCCTCGACCAGGTGCGCCCGGACGGGCAGCGAATGCTGTTCTCGGCCACCCTCGACCGCAACGTCGACCTGCTGGTCCGCCGCTACCTCAGCGACCCCGTCGTCCACTCGGTCGACCCCTCGGCGGGCGCGGTCACCACGATGGAGCACCACGTGCTGCACATCCACGGGGCCGACAAGTACGCCGCCACCACGGAGATCGCCGCCCGCGACGGCCGTGTGCTCCTCTTCCTCGACACCAAGCACGCGGTCGACCGGCTCACCACGCACCTGCTGAACAGCGGGGTGCGCGCGGCGGCGCTGCACGGCGGCAAGTCCCAGCCCCAACGCACCCGTACGCTCGCCCAGTTCAAGTCCGGCCAGGTCACCGCGCTCGTCGCCACGAACGTCGCGGCGCGCGGCATCCACGTCGACGACCTCGACCTCGTCGTCAACGTCGACCCGCCCGCCGACCACAAGGACTACCTGCACCGCGGCGGCCGCACCGCGCGGGCCGGCGGCTCGGGCAGCGTCGTCACCCTGGTCACCTCGGCGCAGCGGCGCGACATGAACCGGCTGATGGCCGCCGCGGGCATCCGGCCGCACACCGCCCAAGTCCGCTCGGGCGAGGCGGAGTTGACGCGCATCACCGGCGCCAAGGCGCCGTCGGGCATCCCGGTGACCATCCCGGCGCCGCCGAAGGAGAGCCCCCGCCGCAGCGCCTCGTCCGGCGGCCGCCGCCCCCGCGACGGCCGCGCGCGCCGCGCCTACGCCGCCCGGACCCGGACCGACACCGCGGCCTGACCGACGCCGCGGCCTGACCGACACGCGGCCTGACCGGGCCGCGGGGCCCCCGGCCCGCTCGTGCGATCATGCGGGCGGCTTCGAACGGCTGAGCGTGGCAGGGGAGTGCGGCGTGGGTGGGAGTGGTGGAAGCGGTGGGGGTGCGGACGGGTCGTCCGTGTCCGACGAGGAGTGGGAGCGGTTCCTCCGTGACTCGGTGAACGGCGCGGCCGGGGCGCCGGTCGAGCCGTCGGCGCGCGAACGTGCGGTGCGGCGGCCGGAGGCGAAGCGGTCGGCGCCGAAGCGGCCGGCTTCGAAGCGGTCCGCGGCGCAAGGCTCCGGGCAACCGGAGGGATGGCGTACGTACACACCGGCGCGGCCCCGGCGCAGGACGGGCCGGTACGCGACCGGTCTCGTGGTCGCCGTCGCCCTGCTGGGCGTGGCGCTCTTCCCGCACCGGGTCGCCGACTGGTTCGGCGGCGGGCAGGACGACACTCCGCTGGCCGCCGAGTCCGAGCGGCCGAGCGGGGCGCCCGACGACGGTCCGGCCCGGCGCCCGACCCGGGCCGAGCCGTTCCGGGGCTCGCCCGCGGCCCGCTGGGCGGACGGGGCGGCGGGGATCACGGTGCCGCGCGCCGAGGCGACCGGATGGATGGACGCGGCCCAGGTGGAGCGGGCGCTGCGGCGGAGCCGGGACTTCCTGGTGGCCGCGGAGCTCGACCCGCGCGTCCTGCGCGGCGAGCGCCCCACCAAGGCGATCGCGCTGCTGAATCCGCATCAGAAGGGCGTCCGGGCCTATCTGCGCAGCGCCCTGTCCTCGGCGAAGCCCACACCCAAGACCGACCCGTTGCTGCTGTTCAGCCGCTTCCGGCCGGAGCAGGCCCGGCTGGTCGGCGACGTGGTCAAGACGCGCGGCCGGCTCACGTACCGGGAGGGCGAGAGCGGCGCGGTCGAGGTGACGGCGGACGTCACGTTCGTCTACCCGGTCACCCCGGCGGCCGGCGGCGGACGGAGCGACGAGGTCGTCCGGACGATCGCGCGCCGCAAGGTGGTGATGAGCTGGGACGACCCGTCCAAGATCGCCACCGAACCGGGCACGATGTCCCTCGTCTCGTACAAGCTGGACATGACCAACGGCGGTTGCTCCGCCCCGACCGGTTACTTCGTGCCGCCCTTCGGCAGGGACCGTGACGGGCCCACCGACGCGGAGCACCGGCTCGACCCGTACGACCGCAGCAAGCCGGTCGACGCGGGTGGCGGCGGGGCGGGCGCGGACGACGACTGCGCGACGGCCACGCGCTCGTAGCACTGAGCGGGCGGACCCGCAGGACTCCGACTCGTCGCCGGTGAAAGGGCAAGGGCCCCGACCCCTTGTCCGTCCGTGCGGCGTCCGCCAAGAATGCCCCTGACATCCGCACGACCGGCGTACGTCACAAGGGGGGCTCCACAGATGGGACAGATGAGCAGAGCGGTCGCGGGCGGTGTGCTCGCCCTCGCGCTGGCCGGGGCCGGGGCGGTACCCGCGTTCGCGGGCTCCACCGACCGGACCGGGCAGGACCGGCCCTCGCACGGCCGGGCCGAGGCGGTCGACTTCGCGGGGACGGTGGCGCTCAGCAACTGCTCCGGCTCCGTCGTCCGCACGCCGCACTCCAAGCCCGGTGATCCGGCGCTCGTCCTCACCAACGGTCACTGCATAGAGTCCGGTTTCCCCGCGGCCGGCGAGGTGATCGTCGACCAGCCGTCCACCCGTACCTTCAAGCTGCTCGACGCGAAGGCGAACGAGGTCGCCACGCTCAAGGCGTCCAAGGTGTCGTACGCGACGATGACCGACACCGACATCACGATCTACCGGCTGACCACCAGCTACCGCGACATCACCAAGAAGTACGGGATCAAGCCGCTGGAGCTGGCGGACGACCACCCGGTGAAGGGCCGGGCGATCACCGTCGTCTCCGGCTACTGGAAGAAGACGTACAGCTGCACCATCGACGGGTTCGTCCACCGCATCAAGGAGGGCGAGTGGACCTGGAAGGACTCGGTCCGCTACACCCCCGCGTGCCAGACGATCGGCGGCACGTCCGGATCCCCGGTGATCGACCACAAGAACGGCAAGGTCACCGCGATCAACAACACGGGCAACGAGGACGGCGAGCGCTGCACCCTCAACAACCCCTGTGAGGTCGACCGGAAGGGCCGGGTGACCGTGCGCAAGGGCATCAACTACGCGCAGGAGACGTACGGGATCGTGCCGTGCGTCGGCAAGAAGAGCGCGATCGACCTGGACCGCAAGGGATGCAGGCTGCCTCGGCCGGCCGCCGTTCAGAGGTAGTGGGGGAGTAGCGGCGAGTAGCGGCGGGCCCCCTGCTCAGGGGGTGCGGCGTACGGAGCGGCCTGCCAGGACGTCCGTGCGCCGGCCATCCCGCATCACGAACCTGCCGTCGATCAGGACGTGCGGGATGCCGGTGGGCAGGGTGCGGGGCGCCTCGAACGTGGAGCCCGCCGCGACCGTTTCCGGGTCGAAGAGGACCAGGTCGGCGCGGTAGCCCTCGCGGACCAGGCCCCGGTCGGGCAGGCGCAGGCGGGCGGCGGGGCGCGAGGTGAGGTGGGCGACCGTCTCCTCCAGCGACATGACGCCCAACTCCCGTGCGTAGCGCCCGAGATACTGCGGGAACGTGCCGTACGCGCGCGGGTGCGGCTTGAAGCCCTGCAGGATGCCGTCGCTGCCACCGGTGTGCACGCGGTGGCGCATGATCGCCTGGACGTTCTCCTCGTGCCCGACGTGCTGCAGGATCGTCGAGCCCAGCTTGTCGTTGATGAGCAGCCGGCGCGCGGTGATCCACGGTTCCTCGCCGCGCTGGGCGGCGGACTGCGCGATCGTCTTGCCGACGCAGGAGGCGAGCCCGGGGTCGCTCACGCCGGAGATCTCGATGGTGTCCCACTCGATGGGCACGCCGTGGCACCCGTCGGCGCCGATGACCTCCATGTGGTGGCGGATCTTCTCGGCGGTCGCGTCGTCCTGCAGCCGGGCGAGGATGGCGTCCGGGCCGCCCTCGCTGGCCCAGCTCGGCAGCATCGCCACGAGCGTGGTGCAGCCGGGGGTGTACGGGTACGTGTCCAGGGTGATGTCGGCGCCGCCGGCCAGGGCGTCGTCGAGGAGGGCGAGGAGGTCCGGCGCCTTGCCCTTGTTCACGCCGAAGTTCATGGTGGCGTGCGCGAGGTGGAGGGGGCAGTTCGCGATCCGGGTGAGGTCCACCATCTCCTCGTACGCCTGGAGCGCGCCGGCGCCGTAACTGCGGTGGTGGGGGCAGTAGTAGCCGTTGAACCCGGCCACGACCTTGCAGAGCTCGGTGAGTTCGGAGTCGTCGGCGTACATGCCGGGCGTGTACGTGAGCCCCGACGACATGCCGACGGCGCCCTCCCGCATCCCCTCCGCGACGAGCTGCTTCATCCGGTCCAGCTCGGCGGGGCCGGCCGGCCGGTCGTCCCAGCCGAGCGCGTACATGCGGACGGTGCCCTGGGGGATGAGGTAGGCGGCGTTCACGGCGATGCCGTGGCCGCCGTGGGCGGTGTCCAGGGCGTCGAGGTAGCCGCCGACGGTGCGCCACGAGAAGTCGATGTCGCTGCCGTCGCCGTTCCATCCTGTGATGGCCTGGCGGACCTGGGCGAGCGTGCGGTCGTCCACGGGGGCGTAGCTGAGGCCGTCCTGGCCGATGACCTCCAGGGTGACGCCCTGGGCCGCCTTCGCGGTGTGCTCGGGGTCCCTCAGCAGGGCGAGGTCGCTGTGGGCGTGCATGTCGATGAACCCGGGCGCCAGGGCGAGGCCTTCGGCGTCGAGGGTGGCCATGCCGGTGGGGCGGGGGCGGGCGGTGCCCTCCGGGTGGATCTCCGTGATCCTGCCTTCGTGTACGGCGACGTCGGCGCGGTAGGAGGCACCTCCGGTGCCGTCTATGACGCGTGCGTCGCGGATCACCAGGTCCATGAGGTGCCTCGTCTCTTGTCTTTCAGTGCGGGCTGTGTGGGGTGCACCCGGCCTCCGGCCGGGGTTGAGTGTTCCCACCCGCACCACCCGTGCGGCTCTCGTGGCCGGGTGCGGGTGGCCTTGGTGGGAGGGGACCGCCGTTGGCGGCGAACGGTAGGGGGGGTGGGGGGTGGTGCTCCCACTCCCGCGCTGCGTCGCGGGGCAAACGGGCGGGCGGGTGGGGATGGCTCCGCCGCGGAGCGGCGGTATGGGGCTGACACCGACGGCGGTTCAGCCAACAGGTGACGGATGGTTGGGAGCTCCTACGTCCGCCCTGCGTTGCGGGGTGAACGGGCGGGTGGGTGGGATGGCTCCGCCGCGGAGCGGCGGGACGGGGCTGCCCCCACGGCGGGTCGGCTGACGGACCACCGGTGATGAAGCGGACGCCCCCGCCGCGCAGCGGCGGCCCCGAGATCCGCCCAAGACCCAGGGGTCAGAAATACGTTCGGATGAAGTCCACGACCACCCCATCCCCCTCCACCACCGGAATCAACTCCCACTTGTCGAAGGCCGTGCACGGATGCGAGAGCCCCATCCCCAGCCAGTCGCCCACGGCGAGTTCCGCCTCCGGCGACGTCGTGAGCCACCCGTGCTGGTCGGAGAGACCGGTGACCGTGACCCCGGCCGCCGGCCACTCCGCCCCGCCCCGCCGTACGACCTGCGCCTCGGGCAGGTCGAGGTCGTACGCCGCGTCCCGCTTGCCCGCGTTGGTGAACGCCTGCTCGGCGGAGGGCCGCGACACCACCTGGGCCCACAGCCGGAACGCGGGCTCCAGCGCGCCCTCCTGCGGCACCCGGTTGAACGGCGTCAGATGCTTGTAGTGGCCGTCGTCGTGCGACACGTACGCACCGGAGCGCAGCAACTTCAGTACCGGGCGCGAGAGTTCGCCGACTTCCGCGAAGACCGACGCCACCGCGTCGAACCACGCGCTGCCGCCCGCGCTGACCACGATCTCCGGCAGGTCCGCGAAGAGCCCCGCCGCGTCGAACTCGCCGACCAGCGCGACCAGCCCGCGCAGCCACGCCGTCACCGTCTCCGTCGACGCCTGCGGCACCTCCCCCTCGTACCCGGCGACGCCCACAAGGCGCAGGGTGTCCGCGGCCGCGACGGCGTGGGCGATCTCGAAGCACTCCGCCTCGGTCCGCACACCGGTGCGCGCGCCGTCGCCCGCGGCCAGCTCCACGACCACGTCCACGGGGCGGCTCGCGCCCGCCGCGCTCAGGGCGGCGTGCATCAGCTCGACGCCGCGTACCGAGTCCACGTAACAGATGAAGCGGAAGGAGGGGTCGGCGCCCAGCTCGGCCGCGAGCCAGCGCAGCGCCGCCGCGTCGACCAGTTCGTTGGCGAGGAAGATCCGCTGCACGCCGAACTGCCGTGCCACGCGCACCTGGTGGGGGACGGCGAGGGTGATGCCCCAGGCGCCGCGCTCCAGCTGGCGGGCGAAGAGCTGCGGGGCCATCGACGTCTTGCCGTGCGGCGCGAAGGCCAGGCCGTGCCGCTCGGCGTACGTCTCCATGAGGGCGAGGTTGTGCTCCAGGCGCTCGGCGGAGAGTGCGAGGACCGGGGTGGTGAAGCCGCCGGTAAAGAGGTTGCGCCGCTGCGCCGCGAGCTCGCCCACCGTCAGCCCCTCGGCGTCCGGCGGCAGGCCCTTGAAGCGGTGGTCGACCCGCTCCTGAGCGAGTCCGGCCAGCCGTTCGGCGGCTGAATCGGCGGGACGTTCGACGGCGTTGTCGGCGGCCATGGGCGCCTCCTCCAGGAGTGCGTTGCATCATGTGCAACAGTCATTGCGTATGTCGCTTACTGCTGTCTAACATCCGAGCCAACGCCGGGTCAACGGATCCGGAGAGTCGGTTGAGGGGCTGGAAGATCGTGACCGCACAGGCAGCCGCAGCGGCAGCCGCACAGGCAGCCGCGCAGATGGCCGCAGAGGCAGTGGTGGACGTCGTGGCACTCGGCGAGTCCATGGTCACCTTCCTGCCCACGCGGCCCGGCCGCCTCGCCGACGTGCCCTCCTTCGACCGCGGGATCGGCGGCGCCGAGTCCAACGTCGCCTGCGCCCTGGCCGCCGCCGGGCACACCGCCCGCTGGGTCAGCCGCGTCGGCGCCGACGGCTTCGGCGACCACCTGATCGAGACGATCGGCGGCTACGGAGTGGACACCTCCGCCGTCGGCCGCGACCCGCACCGCCCCACCGGCATCTACTTCCGCACCGCCGACGACCGCGACACCGACACCCACGAGGTCGTCTACTACCGCGCGGGCTCCGCCGCCTCCGCCATGTCCCCGTCCTCGGTGGACGAGGACGCCCTCGCCGCAGGACGCATCCTGCACCTGTCCGGCATCACCCCCGCCCTCTCCGCCAACTGCCTCGCCCTCGTACGCCACCTCTGCACCCGGCGTCCGGACCGCGCCCCGCTCGTCTCCTTCGACGTCAACCACCGCCCCGGACTGTGGAAGGACGCGGCGGACGGCCCCGGCGTCCTGCTCGACCTCGCCCGCGGCGCCGACCTCGTCTTCGTCGGCGAGGACGAGGCCGCGGCCGCCTGGGGCGTCACCGGCGGGCCCGACGCGATCCGCGCCGCCCTGCCCGAGCCCGCCACCCTCGTGGTGAAGCAGGGCAGCCGCGGCGCCACCGTCCACCGGCACGGCGAGGCCCCCGTCTTCCGGGCCGCCCTGCGCGTCGACGTCGTCGCGCCCGTCGGCGCCGGCGACGCCTTCGCCGCCGGATTCCTCTCCGCCACCCTGCGCGGCCTGCCCGCCGACCGGTGCCTGCGCCACGGCCACCTCATGGCCGCCGCCGCGCTCACCGTCCCCGGCGACCTCGCCACGCCCCCCGCCCGCACGCACGCCGACCGCCTCGCCGCCCTGGACGACGCCGCCTGGGGGACACTTCGTCTCGGCCCCGGCTGGACGGACCACGTCCCGGAGGACACCGAGGCCGAGGAGGAGGTACGTACCCCATGAGCCAGACCGTCGACCGAGCGCTCTCCATCCTGCCGCTGCTCGCCGAGGGCCCCGCCGACCTCGGCCAGGTCGCCGACCGCCTCGACGTGCACAAGTCCACGGCCCTGCGGCTCCTGCGCACCCTCCACGAACACGGCCTGGTCTTCCGCCAGTCCGACCAGCGCTACCGGCTCGGCGCCCGCCTCTTCGCCCTCGCCCAGCAGGCCGTCGAGAGCCTCGACGTCCGCGAGATCGCCCACCCCCACCTCCTCGCCCTCAACGAGAAGTGCGGCCACACGGTCCACCTCGCCGTCTACGAGGAGCAGGAGGTCCTCTACATCGACAAGGTCGAGAGCCGCTACCCGGTGCGGATGTACTCCCGTATCGGCAAGCCGGTGGCGATCACCGTCGCCGCCGTCGCCAAGCTGCTGCTCTCCGACTTCCCGGAGGCCGAGCGCCGCGCCATCGCGGAGAAGCTCGACTACCCCACCTACACGTCCCGTTCGACGCCCAACGCCGCCGCGTTCCTGCGCGAGCTGGAGAAGGTGCGCGAACAGGGCTGGGCCACCGACCTCGGTGGCCACGAGGAGTCCATCAACTGCATCGGGGCCCCCATCCGCGGTGCGGACGGGCGCGTCGTCGCCGCCATGTCGGTGTCCGCACCGAACGTCGTCGTCACCGCCGAGGAACTCCTCACCCTGCTCCCGCTGGTCCGCCGTACCGCGGACGCCATCAGCCGGGAGTACTCCGGAGCCGCTCCGGAGACGAAAACCGCCCCTCTGAAGGAAGCCTGAACAGCATGACCGAGAAGATCGCACTCACCCCGGCCACCCACACCACCCCGCCCGCGAAGTTCTCCCACGGCGTGAAGAAGGGCAACATCCTTCAGGTCGCCGGTCAGGTCGGCTTCCTCCCCGCCGAGGAGGGCAAGGCTCCCACCCCCGCGGGCCCGACCCTGCGCGAGCAGACCCTGCAGACCTTCGCCAACGTCAAGGCGATCCTCGAAGAGGGCGGCGCGAGCTGGGACGACGTGATGATGATGCGCGTCTACCTCACGGACGTGGACCACTTCGCGGAGATGAACGAGATCTACAACGCGTACTTCGAGGAGCAGGGCCTCAAGGCCCCCGCCTCCGCCCGCACCACCGTCTACGTGGGCCTGCCCAAGGGCCTGCTCATCGAGATCGACGCGCTCGCCGTCCTCAGCTGACGCCGCCCGTCCCCTGATCCCACCCCCGCAAGCCGTTCGTCGTCACGGCGCGGCGCCTTCCCCGCAGGAGGCGCCGTGCCGCGATCCCCCCTGCCCCGGCTGTGTCTTCTGGGGGAGACCCCCAGACCCCCTCCCCATGCACTTACGAGGTCAACGATGTCCCCGTTCCACACCGCCGTGCTCGCGGCCGCCCCCGCCGAGACGCCACCGCACACCGGCGGCCTGCTCGCCCTGATCGACGGCACACCCGGCCTGCTGACCGTCGCCGCGCTCGGCATCCTGCTGCTGCTCTTCCTGATCATCAAGGTCAGGCTGCAGCCCTTCGTGGCGCTCCTCGCGGTCTCCATAGCCGTCGGCCTCGCGGCCGGCCTCTCCGTCACCGAACTCTTCGGCACCGTCCAGAAGTCCGACGCCGTCTCGGTCATCGAGTCCGGCATGGGCGGCATCCTCGGCCATGTGGCGATCATCATCGGCCTCGGCACGATGCTCGGCGCGATCCTGGAGGTCTCCGGCGGCGCCGAGGTCCTCGCCTCCCGCCTCCTCGGCCTCTTCGGCGAGAAGCGCGCGCCCCTCGCGATGGGCCTGACGGGTCTGATCTTCGGCGTCCCCGTCTTCTTCGACGTCGGCATCTTCGTCCTCGCGCCGATCGTGTACGCCGCCGCCAAGCGCAGCGGCAAGTCGATCCTCCTCTACTGCCTCCCGCTGCTCGCGGGTCTCTCCATGACCCACGCCTTCCTGCCGCCGCACCCCGGCCCGGTCGCCGCCGCCGGTCTGCTGAAGGTGGACCTCGGCTGGATCATCCTGATGGGCATCGTCTGCGGCATCCCCGCGGTCCTCGCCGCCTGGGTGTACGCGGCGTGGATCGGCAAGCGCATCTTCGTACCCGTGCCGCAGGACATGGTCGAGGCCGCCGAGGAGGCGCGGGCCGCGGTCCTCGCCGAGCAGAGCGCGGCCGGTGTGGCGCCGCGGGAGAAGCCGGTGTCGCTGGGCACGGTCTTCACCATCATCGGCACGCCGCTGGTCCTGATCCTGCTGGCGACCTTCTCGTCGATCGCCTTCGACCCCTCGACGTTCCGCAGCGTCATCGAGTTCTTCGGCAGCCCCTTCGTCGCCCTGACGATCGCGCTGCTCATGGCGTACTACCTGCTGGGCATCCGGCGCGGCTGGTCCCGCAAGTCCCTGGAGACCGTCTCGACCGCCTCCCTCAAGCCGGTCGGCAACATCCTCCTGGTGGTCGGCGCGGGCGGCATCTTCGGCGCGGTCCTCAAGGGGAGCGGCGTGGCCGGCGCCATCTCGGACACCTTCCAGGACGTGGGCCTGCCCATCATCGTCCTCGCCTACCTGCTCTCGCTGATCCTGCGCGTCGCCCAGGGCTCGGCGACGGTCGCCATCGTCACCACGGCGGGCATCGTCGCCCCGCTGCTCTCCGAGGGCGACTACTCGCAGGCCTTCACCGCCCTGGTCATCATGGCCATCTCGGCGGGCTCCATCTTCGCCTCGCACGTCAACGACGGCGGCTTCTGGATGGTGGCCAAGTACTTCGGCATCAGCGAGCGGGACACGCTCAAGACGTGGACGGTGCTGGAGTCGGTCCTCTCGGTGGCCGGGTTCGCCGTGGCGGGCGTGGTCAGCCTCTTCGTGTAGCGGCCCGTGGGCCGCAGCGGTCGTCGCGGCGACCGGTAACTGCCCTGCGGGCGACCCGAGTTCGACCGGCCCGTGGTGTGCAATGGAGGGTGCGGGCAGGCCCGATCGGGCTTGTGGTGCTGCGGGCCCGGTGCGATCCTTTCCGCCATGTCAGCAGCTCCGCGCCCGCCCGACCACGGGACAGTACTCGCGGAGGTGAGGAAGGTGCGGCGAGCCGGCGTCGTCAGGCTGCGGGAGATCGACACGCCCGAGCTGAGCCGCATCGCCGCGCAACTGTCCAACTCCGAGGGCGAGTTACCCGGCACGGCCGTCGAACGGCTGCTGCGCACCGCCGTCTTCGGGATCGGCGGCGGCAGCCTGCAGACCGCCGCCGAGTACACCCTCGGCCTGGCCCAGGGCACCCGCGACTGGCCGCCCGCCGACCGCCGCCGGCGCGCCGCCCAGGTGTACGGGGTCAGCGTCGAACGCTTCCGCAAGCACCACGAGCTGATGGTGCTCGGACAGATCGCCGAGCAGGTCGTCGGCATAGCCGTCCGGCCGCCCGGGGCCGCGGGGGAGCCCGGTCCCGGAGCGGCCGGACTTCCCGCCGCCCACCGCGGGCTCCGCCTCGCCCTGCACGGCCGCACCGTCCCCGTCACCGTGCACGTCCACTCGGTGGACCTGCTGCGCGACATCGACGTCGTCGTCTCGCCGACCAACACGTACTTCGCGCTGCCCGCCCCCTACAAGTCGTCGATCTCGGCGACCCTGCGCCGGGCGGGCGCCCACAAGGACCCCACGGGGGGAGTCGTCGAGGACCAGGTCCACGACGAGCTACGGGGATGGGTCGCCCGGCACGGGACACCGGGCCGGGCGGCCCTTCCGGGCACGGTCGTCGCCACCTCCGCCGGCGCCCTCGCCGAGCAGGGCCTGCGGCGGATCTACCACGTGGCCGTCGCCATGCCCCGGCCCGAGACCAACGACTACGACGTGCAGGCCGCCGACGTCACCCGCGGCGTGGCCCGCGTCTTCGCGCTGCTCGCCGAGGAGTCCCGGACGAGCGATCCGCCGCTCACCTCGGTCTGCCTTCCGCTGCTCGGCGCGGGCCGGGGCGGCCTGCCCCCGCTGGAGAGCTTCGGCGCGCTGTGGGCGGCGGTGGAGGCGGAGCTCGCCCGGGGCGCCGACTGGGACATCCACTTCGTCGTACGCCGCCACGCGCGGGCCGACCTCGTCGAGAGGCTGCTCGCCGGGCTCGCCGACCGGGGGACGCCATGAATCCGTACGCCGTGCTCGCGGCCGCCGCCGCGTTCTGGGACAACATCGCCGACCGGCTCGACCAGCCGCTGCGCGACCGGCTCGCCGCGCTCCTCGGTGTCGTGCGCGGCCGGGGCGAGGACGAGTCCGTGCGCCGGGACGCGGCCGACCGGGCGGCCTGGCTGCTGCGGGAGCGGCTGCCCGAGGAGTTCGGCGCGGCGGGCGAGGCGCGGCTCACCGCCGACGCCGGGACGGACGCGGCCACCGGTGGCGGCGTCGGCTACCAGGGCTTTCGCGTGGAGGACCTCGCCGTGCTGCTCATCGACGGGCACCGCATGGTCGGCCCGGTGCTCGGGCCGGTCCGCGAACGGCTGCTCGCCGCGCCCGCGCTGGACGCCGACGCGGTGCTGCGGCACGGCGGCAACCCGTTCGCGCCCGAGCTGATCAGGCTGCCCGGCGCGGGCGGCCTGCCGCGGCTGCCGCGCTTTCAGTTCTCCGAGGACGCGATGCCCTGGCTGATCGTCCTGGAGGTCAACACCCTGCTGGAGGCCGACCGCGACCCGTGGGGCGCCGCGGACTGGTGGCTGTCCGACAACGCCTGGCTCGGCACCCGCCCCGCCCGGCTGCTCGGCACCGGCCGCGACCGCCAACTCGCCGACACCGCACGGTTCCTGATGGAGGGTGAGTAGCCGTGCCGAACTACCGGCCGCCCGACCGGCTGAGCGCCACCCCCGCCAAGACCACGCTGGCCCGGGGCACCGTCCTGTACCGCGTGCACTCCGCACGGCGGGACGCCACCGCCTTCAACCCCAACCCCGCGCACTGCCTCTACGGCGGCGGGCGCTTCGACGGCACGGGCTGCGACCCGTACGGCTATCTCTACGCGGGACTGAGCCCGGTGGCCGCGGTCTGCGAGACGCTGCTGCGGTCGCTGCCGTTCGACCCGGCGGGCGGCCCGCGCCTGGTGCCGCGGGTGAGCGTGCGCGGGCGGCGGCTGACCACGTTGCGGCTCACCGCCGACGTGACCGTCGTGTCGCTGATGACCGCGCAGGACCTGGCCGGTGTCCACCAGGACACCTGGTTGGTGCAGGCCGAGGCGATCGACTACGCGTACACGCGCGACTGGGCGCACTGGATCCGCGACCACACCGACCCGTGGGCGCAGGGCTTCGTGTGGCGCTCCAAGCGCGAGCCGGAGGACCGTACGGTGCTGCTGTTCGGCGACCGGTGTCCGCGGGGCGCGGTCGAGACGGTCGACGAGGCGCCGGTCGACTTCGGCACCGAGGACGGCGACCGGTGGCTCAGCTCGGTCCTGGAGCCGTACTACGCGCGGCTCGCGCCCTGATCCCGCTCCCGGCCGGGGACCACCGTCCGCACCGCGATCGTGCGCGCCGTCCACCGCCCCGGTGACCCCGCGCCGGCCCGGCCGAAGTCCCGTGTCGTGTGCGGCCGGATCCGCAGCACCCCGTCGTCGCCGTCCGGCGGACCGAAGCGGGACGCCGTGGAGTGCGCGCCCCACGCCGGCAGGTGGAACGGCAGCGTGTTGAGCTCCGACTCGGCCACCACGAGCTTGAGCCAGTCCCGCACCTCGGCCCCCGGCACGGCGGGACGGCCCGGCGGCAGCGAGAGGCGCACCGGCTCACCGTCCAGGGCGTGGCCGGTGCCGCCGGGCGCGATGAAGTGGCCCGGGTACAGCGCCGGGTCGGCGGCGTAGCTGTCGGTCAGGTCGAGCAGGAGGCACCACAGCGAGCGGCTGGGGGAGCGGTTGTGCAGCCGGACGGAGACCCAGGGCGGGCGCGGTCCTTCGGGCCCCGGCGTGTAGGGGCAGGTGATCTCGCCGCTGCCGTTCGGCAGGAGCGGCCCGTCGTCCGGCGCGTCCCAGGGCGTGATCTCCACGCGGACCAGGCCGTCCAGGGGCGAGGGGCGTGCGGTGAGGTCGCGCAGCTGGTGCCAGCGCGCCAGATGGGCCAGGCAGTCGGCGACGCGCCGGGCGTCGCCGGTCCCGGCCAGCGGCAGCGGCGCGACGAACGGGCTGCCGTCCCGCCGCAGCACCTGCGCCGACGCGCCGCGCACCACGACCCGGAAGTGCAGGTCCGCCGCCTCTTGCGGGGTGGCCACCACCCGTACCAGGGGGGAGGCGGTGGCCAGGACGTCGTGCAACTCGCCTACCGCGGCGAGCCGTTCGGGCGCCTGGGGCCCTTCGGGCACTTCGGATGCTTCGGGCACGGTGAGGGTCACCGTCGCCGGGGCCGAGGCGAGCGCGGAGAGCGTCACCGGGTAGGCCCGGCCGGTCGACGGCGTGCCGTCGGTGAGGTCGACGAGCGTGCGGTGGCCGTGCACGGCGCGGGCGCGGACGACGGTGCCCTCGGGCAGGGTGTCCGTGCCGGGCGCGAGCACCGTGAACTCCGTGCCGAAGGCCCCGGCGCCCTCCCGCAGCCCGTGCCCGCTGCCGCAGTCCACCTCCCAGCCGTCCACGCCGTACCGCAGCAGATGCGGGCCGGGCGCCCCCGCCACGGCACCGCCCAGGAACGGCAGGTCCGCCACGCCACCGGCGTCCGCCGGATACAGCACCGGCTGCTGACCGCCTCCGTTGCGCTGCAGCCGGGCGTCGGCCGCGGCGAGCAGCTCCCGGTACGTGGTGTCGGGCCCCGCCTCCCGTACGACGCCGAGCAGCGCGTGCGTGAACGCGCCGTGCCTGCGGCCCCCGAACTCCCCCTCGTAGGAGAGCTGGTCGAGCCGGCAGGCGGCGAGGAGCACAGGGCGCGGGGCGCCCTCGGGGACGGGCAGGTCCCGCGCGGTCGTGGGCGCGGTGAGCGGCCACTCGGCGGCCGGCGGCGTCCAGCGGGCGGTGAGCTCCGCGTCGCGGGTCGCGCCCCCGGAGTAGCAGCAGTCCAGGACGGCCGCGGTGTGCGGGCCCCGCGCGGCGACCGAGGCGAGCAGGGCGCCGAGCCGCTTGTCGGGCAGCGGGCCGTCCGCGCAGACCAGGGCCTGGTTGCGGCCGGTGGCCTCGATCAGCAGGTCCGCGCCGGTCGCCCGCCACTCGGTGCCGTGCCCGGAGAACCAGAGCAGCGCCGTGTCGTCGGGGCCCGCCGAGCCCAGATGCCGCTCGACGGCGTCGACGACGGCGGCCACGGTCGCCTCGGCGTCCAGCAGCACCCGGATCCGCGCCGCGCCGCCCGTGCGGTCGGCGAGCAGTCGGCGGGCCGCGGTGATGTCGTTGACGCAGCCGGTGAGCGGCGTCGCCGTCCGGCGCGGGTAGTCGTTGATGCCGACCATGAGCGCGTAGATCGTCCCCATGCCAGAGAGTCTGACAGCGCCGCCGGCCGCCCGGTCGCGATCCGCGGGTCGTCAACTGGGCGTGTTCCGGCGGCGTTCGGGAGGCACCCACCCCTTGTGCCGAGCGCGGCGATGCGCTTTCTTGATCGGCATGGCTGAAACGACAGGCAGTGGCACCGCCGCCGGCGAAGCGGGACCCCCGCTGCGCAAGGCGAGCTGGAAGTACGTGGGCCCCGGCATCGTCGTCGCGGCCACCGGCGTCGGCGCGGGCGACCTGGTGGCGACGCTCATCGCGGGCAGCAAGTTCGGCTACACCTTGCTGTGGGCCGCGATCATCGGCTGTCTGGTGAAGATCTCGCTCGCCGAGGCGACCGGACGCTGGCACCTGGCCACCGGGCGCACCCTCTTCGAGGGCTGGCGCACCCTGGGGCGGTGGACCACCTACTACTTCGCGGTCTACGTGGTCATCTGGGGCTTCGTGTACGGCGCCACGGCCATGTCGTCCAGCGCTCTGCCGCTGGTCGCGCTCTTCCCGGACGGGCCGGGTCTGAAGACGTGGGCGGTCATCTGCGGGCTGCTGGGGCTCGCCTTCGTCTGGTTCAACCGGTACGCCGTGTTCGAGAAGGCCATGACGATCGTCATCGGCATGAAGTTCCTGATCGTCGTGTACGTCGCCATCCGCGTCGCCCCCGACCTCGGCAACGCCCTCGCCGGCCTCGCCCCGGTCCTGCCGGACGGCTCGCTGCTCTACACCCTCGGCCTGATCGGCGGCGTCGGCGGCACCATCACCATGGCCGCGTACGGGTACTGGGTGAACTCCAAGGGCTGGACCGACATCACCTGGCTCAAGGTGATGCGCCTGGACAACCGCGTCGCCTACATCACGACCGGCGTCTTCGTCGTCGCCATGATGATCATCGGCGCCGAGCTCCTGCACTCCACGAACATCGCCCTCACCTCCGGCGACCGGGGCCTCATCGACCTCGGCGACGTCCTGGAGGACAAGTTCGGCGTGGTCACCGCGAAGCTCTTCCTGTTCGGCTTCTTCGCCACGTCCTTCGGCGCCCTGATGGGTGTCTGGCACGGCGTGAGCCTGATGTTCGCGGACTTCGTGGAGCGGCTGCGGCGCGAGCGCGACGGCGGGGCGGTCGAGGCGGCCGGGTCCGGTACGGCGGCCGAGGGCGGCATGGTCAAAGCAGGCGTGGTCGAGGGCGGCATGGTCGAGGAGGTCGCGGCCGGCAAGCGCGAGAAGTCCCTGCCGTTCCGGGCGTATCTGCTCTGGCTGACCTTCCCGCCGATGGGCCTGCTCTTCCTGGACGAGCCGTTCGGCCTCGTCATCGCGTACGGCGTGCTCGGCGCGTTCTTCATGCCGTTCCTCGCCCTCACGCTGCTCTGGCTGCTCAACTCCTCGCGCACGCCCGCGCAGTGGCGCAACGGCATCGTCTCCAACGTCATGCTCGCGGGCGCGGGGCTGCTCTTCCTCGTCCTCTGCGTGCAGCAGGTGCGCGACCTGCCCTGGTGAGACACGGCAGCGCCGCCGGGGGAGCGGCGGCGCTGCGGCCTTTTCCGGTGACGTACGGGATGACGTACGAGGTGTCGTACGGGTGGGGCCTACATGCCGTGGACGTGTGCGCCCACCGAGGAGGACCACGCGTTGCCCGCCGTCGCGTCCCAGTTGGTCGACCAGGCCATCGCACCCCGTATGCCGGGGTACGTCTTGGACGGCTTGAAGGAGCCGCAGCCCGTGCCCTCGGCCAGGCAGTCCAGGGCGTCGTTGACGACCTCCGGCGCGACATAGCCGCCGCCCGCCGCCCGCGAGGAGGCCGGGACGCCGATGCCGACCTGCGAGGGCGCGAGTCCGTTCTCCAGCTGGATGCAGGCGAGCCCGGTGAGGAAGTCGACCGTGCCCTGGCTGTAGA
Source organism: Streptomyces sp. NPDC041713 (assembly GCF_055591085.1). Lineage (NCBI taxonomy): Bacteria > Bacillati > Actinomycetota > Actinomycetes > Kitasatosporales > Streptomycetaceae > Streptomyces > Streptomyces sp. NPDC041713. Next base: position 464,508 of record NZ_JBVIZY010000002.1, on the reverse strand, counting down.
CCTTGCCGTCGCAGCCGAGCATCGAACCGCTGTTGTAGTACTGCATGTTGACCACCGTCAGGATGTCCTTCACGGCGAGCGCGGTCTTGAAGTACTCGTTCGACGGCGACTGCATGTCGATGGTCTGCGGCGCCATGGTGAGGACGAAACCCGAACCGGCCTTGCTCGCGAGCGACTTCAGGGCCTGGGACATGTACGTGGAGTTGAGGCCGTTCTCCAGGTCGATGTCGACGCCGTCGAAGCCGTACTCCTGCATGAGGCCGTACACGGAGTCGGCGAAGGCCGTGGCGGAGGCCGCCGAGTCGACCGCCACCGCGCCCTTCTCACCGCCGACCGAGATGATCACGGACTTGCCGGCCGCCTGCTTCGCCTTGATGTCGGCCTTGAACTGGTCGACGGTGTAGCCGCCGAGACCGGCCGAGTCGAGGTTGAAGGTGACCTGCCCCGGTGTGCTGGTCGCGTCGGCGAAGGCCACGGCGACGATGTCGTACGCGTCCTGCACGTCGGCCAGCTTCTGCACCTGGGCGCCGTTGTCGAAGTTCTGCCAGTACCCGGTCACCGCGTGTTCGGGCACGGCGAGGGGCGCGGCGTCCGCCGGGGCGGCGGCGCCGGTGAAGAGGCCGGTGAGGGCGAGGGCCAGGGCGGCGAGGGCGCCGACGGCGGCTCCCGTCTTGCTGCGTGTACGGACCACTGCTGCCTCCGTGGGGGGAGTGGGGTGGGGGGATGGGGGGGTGCAGCCGGGGATGAGGGGTCCGGCTGGGGGTCAAAGCTGGTCCAGACCAATGAGGTTGTCAAGGGATCAAACATCACTTGGTGCACAGCGGAATCCCCCACCTCCACATGAACAGTGGGAAGTTGGGTGTCGAGTCGACCATGACGTGGATATGGTGCTGAGGCAGGAGTGCACGAGGACCGGGGGTGTACGCGTTGCCGACCGCCATAGCCGTCACCGGACCCGACCTCGTGCTGCCGTCGCCCGACCGGCACACCCCGTCGGCCACCGTTCTCCAGTCGGCCCCGCAGCCGGCGCGGACGTACTCCTTCGACCGGGCGCTCACCGAGATGCACACCCTCATCGAGCACCACGGCTACGTCATCGCCCTGTGCCCCGCCTCCGCGCCCCCGGCGGTCATCCAGCGGCTGCACGCGGTGCGTTCCGTCCTGGAGAGCGACCGCATCGCCGTCGTCCGCTCCGACCTGCCGCCACTCGGCCTGGCCGTACTCGCCCTGCAATTACGGCAGTTGTCGGTCTGCGACTTCAGCCCCGGGGTGCTCGCCTCCGCCGCCCGGCTGCTCTCCCACTACATCTACGCGGGTGCCCTGCTCGGCTCCGTCGCCCGGCTCGACCGGGTGCCCGTCACCCTCCAGTCACACGCCAAGTCCTGGCTGCCCGGCACCCAGTTCGCGGTCCTCGCCACGCCCCGCCCCTCGCTGATGAAGGTGTCGAGCGGCGACGAGAGGCACCTGCCCGGCCCCGGCTTCGGCACCCGGATGCTCTACGCCCCCGGCCGGCTCGCCCCCGACTGGGTCACCGCCACCCTCGCCCCCGCCTGGCACTGCCAGGACGCCACCGAGGCGCGGCTGCCCGGCGAGTCCGCGCGCTGGTGGGCCACCGGCAAGCTCGTCGAGTTCACCGCGGCCATCCCGGACATCTCCGTCCTCTACCAACTGGTGTCGTCCGTCCGGCGCGACGACTGCCACTGGTGCGGCCTCGAACTCATCGGGGACCGCTGCGCGTTCTGCGCCGCGCCCCTGCCGCCGCCCTCCGACCGCCCCGCGCCGCCGGTGCGCGCCCTGATCCCGCCGGGCTCCCGGCTCCGCCCGGCCGCACCGCACCACGCCCGCCCCACGACCGCCCTGCCCCGCGGCGCCACCTAGGACAGGACCGCCCCCGCCCGCACCTCGTACGCGACCGACGACCGCACGCGCGCCACCCCGCTCACCGTCCGTAGCCACCCGCATTCGATCGAGGTAGTCCGGCCCATGAACTCACGCCAGCGCCGCGGCATCATCCTGCTGGTCCTGTCGGTCCTGTGCGCGATCGGCGCGTTCGCCGGCGTCCTCTCGGTGATCCGCGACGTGAACGCGAAGGTGGGCCCCGAAGTCCCCGCGTACAAGCTCAAGGGCGACATCGCGCCCTACAAGGAGCTGACCGCCGACCAGTTCGAGAAGGTCGAGATGCCCGAGCGGTGGCTGTCCGACAACGCCGTCACCGACCTCGGCGAGATCCGCGGCAAGATCGCCGTCACCCAGCTGCGCAAGGGCTCGCTGCTGCAGTCCGACATGATCGTACGGCGGCCCGAACTCGCCCCCGGGCAGCAGGAGATCGCCATCATGATCGACGCGGCGACCGGCGTCGCGGGCAAGATCACACCCGGCTCGAAGGTCAACATCTACGCCACCTTCAAGGGTGCGACCGACAAGGCGAAGGACCAGTCCAAAGTCATCGTGGAGGGCGCCAAGGTGCTCGACGTCGGCAAGCTGACTCCGCTCGAACCGAACCAGGACGACCGCACCCGCCGCAGGGCCACCGAGGCGGTGCCCATCACGTTCGCCCTCGGCACCGCCGACGCCCAACGCGTCGCCTACGCCGAGTCGTTCGCCACCCACGTCCGGCTCGCCCTGGTCGGCGCCGGCGGCGAGGCGACCGTACCGCCGCGCGACCGGACGTACACCCTCGACGAGGACAAGTAGGAGGTCGGGCATGACCACTCGGATCCTCCCCGCCGTCGGCGACATCGACGCGGCCCGCGCGCTGTCCACGCTCACCGGCCAGCTGCCCGACACCGAACCGGCGCTCCCCGTCGGCGACTCCACGGCGCTCCTCGACACCCTCGCGCACCTCGCCGCCGAATCCGTCGACGAACTGCCCGAGGTCGTCCTCGTCCACGAGCGGATCGGACCCGTCCCGGCCCTCGACCTCATCCGCGACCTGGTGCTGCGCTTCCCCGCGGTCGGCGTCGTCCTCATCACCGCCGACACCAGCCCCGGCCTGCTGACCGCCGCCATGGACTCCGGGGCGCGCGGCATCGTCGCCCTCCCGCTCGCCTACGACGCCCTCGCCGAACGCGTCCAGGCCGCCGCCGCCTGGTCCACCGGGATGCGCCGCCACCTGGGCAGCGGCAGCGGCCTCGAGCTGTACGCGGGCGGGGGCGGCGGACCCGGCGGCGCGGGCACCGTCGTCACGGTCAGCGGGGCCAAGGGCGGCGTCGGCACGACCGTCACCGCCGTCCAGCTCGCCCTCGCCGCGGGCGCGTCCGGCCGCACCGTCGCCCTCCTCGACCTCGACCTGCAGTCCGGGGACGTCGCCTCCTACCTCGACGTGCAGTTCCGCCGCTCCATCGCCGACCTCGCCGCGATCAACGACATCACCCCGCGCGTCCTCCAGGACGCCGTCTACACCCACGAGAGCGGCATCGGCCTGCTCCTCGCTCCCGCCGAGGGCGAACGCGGCGAAGAGGTCACCGACCGCGTCGCGCGCCAGACCATCGGCGCCTTGCGCGCCCGCTACGACGTGGTGGTCGTCGACTGCGGCGCCTACGTCACCGCGGCGAGCGCCACCGCGATCGAACTCGCCGACCAGGCGCTGCTGCTCGTCACCCCCGACGTGGTGGCCGTGCGCGCCGCCAAACGCGTGGTGCGGCTCTGGGACCGGCTGCAGATCCGCAAGGCCGAGGAGACCGTCACCGTCGTCAACCGGCACGGCAGGACCGCGGAGATCCAGCCCTCCCTGGTGGAGCGCGTCACCGGCACGCGCATGGCCCGCACCACCGTGCCCGCCTGCTTCAAGGAACTGCAGGGCGCGGTCGACGCGGGCCGCATGCAGGACCTGGACAGCCGCTCCACGGTGAAGCAGGCGCTGTGGGCCCTCGCGGGCGAACTCGGCCTCGTCGATCCGGAAGCGGCGGGCTCCGGCGGCAAGCGGGGCGCCCTGGCCCTGCGCAGGAAGGCGGCCGGCGGCGACCGGGGCGCGGTCACCCTCGAGTTCGCCGGGATGTTCCCGCTGCTGCTCGTGGTCATGACGCTCCTGTGGCAGTGCGCGCTGTACGGATACTCGTACTCCCTGGCCGGGAACGCCGCGGACGAGGGGGCGCGGGCGGCCACGGCGGCGTACGCGGTGGGCGAGGACGCCCAGGGCGCCTGCGCGGCGGCGGCCCGGGAACACCTGCCGGACGCCTGGCAGGGGGCGGACGTGAGATGCGCGCCCGAGGGCGCGGTGTACAAGGCGCACGTACGGGTGGACGTGCCCGTCTTCTTCCCCGGCTTCGACGCGGGGTGGAAGGTCCACGGCGAGGCGGGGGCGGCGCTGGAGGGGGATGACGGGTGAAACGGTCCAGGTCCTGCGTGAGGTTCCGGGGCCGCCGGGGGCGGGCCCCCTGGCTTTCCGGACGCCGTCGCCGCTGGGGCGACCGTGGCGTATCCATGCTGGAGTTCGCCGGATTCCTGCCCATCCTGCTGCTCGTCGGCCTCGCCGCGATCCAGCTGGGCCTCGTCGGTTACGCCGCCAACCAGGCGGGTTCCGGCGCCCGCGCCGCGGCCCGCGCGGCCTCGCAGGGCGACTCGGGGCAGGTGGCGGGCGCGGCGGCGATGGACGGCGACCTGAGCTCCTCGATCGACGTCGGCGGGGGCGGCGACACCACGACCGCCACCGTCGAGGTGCAGGTCCCGACCCTGCTCCCGTTCATCGGCTCGGACTGGAGCGTCACCAAAGAGGCCACCATGCCCAACGACGACGCCCCGGACGACTGAGCCGTGCCCAACCCCCGTACGCCCGAAGGAGGTCGAAGGACGCCATGAGCCTGCGCGACCGCGTGGCCCCCACCCGCCAGACCGAGCCCAGCCGCGACGACGGCCTCGTCGCCGTCTACCGCGCCAAGCTCCTGGAGGAGATCGACCTCGCCGAGATGTCGTCGCTCGCGGCGGCGGACCGCCGGGTCCGCCTGGAGCGCGTGCTCGGCCACATCATCAGCCGCGAGGGGCCCGTCCTCTCCACCTCCGAGCGCGCCCAGCTGATCCGCCGGGTCGTCGACGAGGCCCTCGGACTCGGCGTACTCGAACCGCTCCTCGCCGACGCCTCCATCACGGAGATCATGGTCAACGGCCCCGACTCGATCTTCGTCGAGCGCGCGGGCCGGGTGGAACAGCTCCCCCTGCGCTTCGCCTCCAACGACCAGCTGATGCAGACCATCGAACGCATCGTCTCCACGGTCAACCGCCGCGTCGACGAGTCCAACCCGATGGTCGACGCCCGCCTGCCCACCGGCGAACGCGTCAACGTCATCATCCCGCCGCTCGCCCTCACCGGCGCCACCCTCACCATCCGCCGCTTCCCGCGCGCCTACACGCTCCCCGAACTCATCGCCCTCGGCTCCCTCGACGAGCACATGCTGATGCTGCTCGCCGCCTTCGTGCGGGCCCGCTTCAACCTCATCGTCAGCGGCGGCACGGGCACCGGCAAGACGACGCTCCTCAACGCCCTCTCCGGCCTGATCCCCGCCCACGAACGCATCATCACCATCGAGGACTCGGCCGAACTCCAGCTCCAGCAGGAGCATGTGATCCGCCTGGAGTCCCGCCCCCCGAACGTCGAGGGCAAGGGCCAGATCACCATCCGCGACCTGGTCCGCAACTCCCTGCGCATGCGCCCCGACCGCATCATCGTCGGCGAGGTCCGCGGCGGCGAGACCCTCGACATGCTCCAGGCGATGTCCACCGGTCACGACGGCTCGCTGGCCACCGTCCACGCCAACTCCGCCGAGGACGCCCTGATGCGCCTGCAGACCCTCGGCTCCATGTCGGAGGTGCAGATCCCCTTCGAGGCGCTGAAGGACCAGATCAACTCGGCCGTCGACGTGGTCATCCAGCTGGCCCGGCACGGCGACGGCTCCCGCAAGGTCGCCGAGATCGTGCTGCTCGTCAGCCACGGCCGCCAGCATTTCCGCATCGTGCCGGTCACCCGCTTCGTGCCGCGGCCGCTCGGCGCCGACCGCGTCGTGCACGGCCACTACGAGCACCTGCCGCTGCCGCGCGAGATCGCCGACAAGCTGTACGTCGCCGATGAACCGGTGCCGCCCGCCTTCGGGGTGGCGGAGGCCATCGACGTACTGGACACGAGAGAGGCGATCGGATGAACGACCCCGCCGTCCTCGCGCTGGGCGCCACCCTCCTCACCGGCACGCTCGCGGTCGCCGGCGTCCACACGTACGCCTCGGGACGGGCCCAACGCCAGGCCCTGGTCGACCGGTTGGCGCTCGGGCCCGGCTCGGGGGACGGCTCGCCAGGCCGCGTCCGCCGCTTCGCCGCCGTCGACCGCCGACTGCGCCGCACCCGCCTCGGCCGCTCCCTGCACCTGCGCCTCTCGGCGACGGGCCTGGACCTGACGCCCGGCGAGTTCTTCACGTATGTCGTCGCGGTGGTGGCCGCGCTCTGGCTGATCGCGGCGGCGACCCTGGCCCCCTTCTTCGGCCCGATCGCCGGCGTGGTCGCCATATGGAGCGCGCTCGCCTTCCTCAACTGGCAGCGCCAGAAACGCATCGAGGCGTTCATCAACCAGCTCCCCGACGTGGCGCGCATCCTGGCCAACGCGACCGCTGCGGGCCTGGCGCTGCGCACCTCGCTGGCGATGGCGGCGGAGGAGCTGGAGGCCCCGGCGGGCGAGGAACTGTCGCACGTGGCCGACCAGTTGACGCTCGGCCGCTCGATCGACGACACCCTGGGCGAGCTCGCGGAACGCCTCCCGTCCCGCGAACTGATCGTCCTGGTCACCACCCTGGTCCTCTCCAACAAGGCGGGTGGCACGGTGGTCAACAGCCTGCGCAACCTGACGCAGACCCTGGAGGACAGGAAGGAGACCCGGCGCGAGGTTCGCACGATGCTGTCGGAGGTCCACGCGACGGCCTTCACGGTCCCGCTGCTCGGCCTCGGCTCCCTGCTCCTCATCAACTCCTCGAACGAGGGCGCGCTGGAGCGGGTGACGGGCTCACCACTGGGCCAGACGCTGATCCTGATCTCGCTGGGCCTGTACGGGATCGGCTTCTTCGTGATCAGACGCCTCGGAAAGATAGAGGTGTAGAAGTGCGGTGCAAGGAGGGTGAGTTACGTTGCTGGGCCTGCTGTTAGCGCTGGTGATGGGCCTCGCCGTGGCCGGCGCCTGCCTGGGCATCCGCATGTACCGGGCGGACGCGAAGCTGCCGTCCGACCTGGCGGTGGCCCTGGAGGTCGGCGCGACGCGCGTCTCGGCCGCGGGCTCCGCGGTCGACCGGCTCGGCATGCGCTTCGCCCCCTTCGTGCTGCGCGCCATGGGCCCCAAACGGGTCGACGCCAAGCGCCGCAGGATCGACATGGCGGGCAACCCGGGCGGCCTGACCATCGACCGGTACGCGGCCCGGCGCGCGGTCTACGGCGTCTTCGGCGTCGTCCTCGGCCTGGTCTTCCTGACCAACGGCTCCCCGCTCTTCGGCCTGCTCACACTGGCCTTCGGCGCGGTGGCCGCGGACGCGCTGATCTGGCAGGCGATCCGCGAACGCCGCGAGGTCATCGACCGCACGCTCCCCGACTTCCTCGACGTCCTCGCCGTCGTGGTCTCGGCGGGCCTCGGCTTCCGCCAGGCGCTCGACCGGGTGGCGGAGCGGTACGAGGGGCCGTGGGCGGACGAACTCCGCATCACCCTGCGCCAGATGGACATGGGCGTCAGCCGTCGCCAGGCCTTCGACGAACTGCGCCGCCGCAACGCGTCGGAGCAGGTGGCCCAGTTCGTCTCGGCCCTCCAGCAGGGCGAGGAACTGGGCTCCCCGATCGCCGACACGCTGATCCAGCTGGCCACGGACATGCGGCGCACGGACGCGCAGAACTCCCGCCGCAGGGCGGCGAAGACGATCCCCAAGGCGACGATGGTGACCCTGGTCTTCATGCTGCCCGCCACGATGATCCTGATCGCGGCGGGGATGTTCCTGGGCTCGGGGTCGGACTTCGGCTCGATCCTGGGCCGTTAGCGCGGGCGTTGGCACGGGCGTTGGTACAGGCGTTGGCACAGGCGTTGGCACCAGCTTCGGGAAAGCCCTTCGCGGGTGCAACTCGATGTGGGACAGTCGGAATTGAGCTCACGGTTCGCGGGAGGGGACTTCGTGCATGGTGATCTCACCGAGGGGGAAGAGAACCCGCCAACTTGCGGGCCCGGCACGTGGGTTGCCGCATCCGTTGCGCAGAGTTGCTGCCGATGCACGCGTGGTGGCGTACGTTGCCTCTGACCGCAACGGGCCCGGTATCCGGTGGGAGAGAAGGAGCCGTCGTGCTGAAGGAACGCGTGCTCAGAGTCTGGGTGGACTGGACCGTTTCCGTGACGTCCCGGGTACGGGGGCGGGAGCGGGATGCGGGGGCGGGGTTTGTGGAGTATGCGGGGTTGATGATTCTTATTGCGGGGATCTTCACGCTGATCGACGGGTTGGGCCTGGACGGCCTGATCTCGGGTGCCATCCTCGACGCGGTCAGCGACGTCATCGGCGGCTGATCCGGGCCGGGTTGACGAACGATCGGGGGCAGACGCTCCCCATCTATATCTGGCTGACGGGAATCCTGCTCTTCGTCGCATTTGCCTTCTTCGCCTTCGCGCAAGCGGCCTCGGCGCGCAACGGTGCTCAGACCGCTGCGGACGCCGCAGCTCTGGCCGCCGCGCAGGACGCCAGGGATGAACTCGTCGACGGCTTGGAGCTGGCCATCGGTGACGGGGACGACTGGCTCGACCGGCTCGGCGGGGACAAGTTCGAGGGTCTCGGAGCCCAGGCCGCGGCTGACGCGCTCGCCGCGGAGAACGACGCCACCGTCGTCGTGACGCAGGCAGAAGTGAACGGTTACCGGGGCTTCCGCGCGGAGGTCGAGACCAATTACACCGTGGGCGATTCGATCATTCCGGGTACGGAGTCGAAACACGCCAAGGCCCACGCCACCGCGGTCATCAAACCGCGCTGTGATGTCGATCCTTCGACCGACCCCGAGGAGCCCGTGGAACTGGTGTGTGACGGTGAGGATCCCGTCGTGATCGATCCGGACGACTTCCAACCGGGAGACCTTCCCGATGCGTCCGTCCTCTTCTCTGTCCTCCTGGCCGACTGACACGTGATCGACGAGAGAAGGAAGCCGCAGCGATGAACATTCGGCGCACCATGAAGACCCGTAGGGCACTGACCGCTGCGGCGATCACGACTGGGCTGGTCCTCACGGTCGCCGGCTGTGGAGGCGGAGGGGACGACAAGCCCGAGTCGGAGAAGAGTCCTTCGTCGGATGCCAAGGGCAGTGGAGACGACAATGAGGAGAAGGATCCCCAGAAGCCCTCGGAGGGCAGTGTGCTGGCGGAGGTCAAGGGCGAGTCTGGTCTGACGCTCAAGGTGACGTCCGCCAAGCGTGACGAGGGAGGCTTCTTGACCGTCGAGGGGTCCGTCACGAACGGCAGCGGCAAAGCCTGGGTGGCGGGCAGTTGGCGGGGCGACGAGCGCGAGTTGGCGAAGAACGGCGGGTCGATGGCAGGCGCCAGCCTCGTGGATTCAACAGGGAAGAAGAAGTACCTCATCCTCCGCGATACGCAGGGCCGCTGCCTGTGCACGCGGTTCACGGGCGGAGTCCTCTCCGGACAGTCGGTCGACTGGTTCGCCCAGTTCCCGGCCCCTCCCGAGGAGACGAGCAAAGTCACCTTCCAGGTGGGCGGCATGCCCCCCGCCCCCATCGAGATCTCCGAGGGCGAGTGACCCATGCCCCCCCACCTCCGCACCGGCGCCACCCTCACCGCCCTCGTCCTCATCCTCGGCCCCACGTCCGCGTGGGCCGAGGACGGCGACCCCACCGCACCTCCCGGCAGCTCCACCACCTCCCCGCCCCCCGAAGTGGACTCCAACAGCCCGGGGCTGAAGCTCGCCGACGGGGCCACGCTCGCGCCCGCCAAGGTGCTCGACATCAAGTCCGTCGTCGAGGACCTCGGCGGCGAGGAGCGGCGCGAGGACACCAACACGGACGTGAAGTTCGCCCTGCAGGCGGAGGTCCTCTTCCCCAAGGACAGCTCCAAGCTGAACCCCGAGGCGAACTCCCGCATCAAGGCGATCGCCGAAGAGGCCAAGAACCAGAAGGCCACGGACGTGCGCGTCTTCGGGTTCACGGACAACCTCGGCTCCTACGGCCACGGCAAGAAGCTCTCCCGGCAACGCGCCGAGGCCGTGCACGACAGACTCGCGGGCTACCTCGGCCCCGAAGTCACGTACTCCGTACGCGGCTACAGCGAGGACTACCCCATCGCGGACAACGGCTCCGAGGAGGGCCGCCGCAAGAACCGCCGCGTGGAGGTCTCCTTCCCGCGGGGCGAGGCGGGCGCCGAGACGACCGGCGGCAGCGGGGCCGGCACCACGGACTGAGCCACGGGCGAGCCACGGGTACCGCCGCACCCGACCGAGCAGCCCCCGCGGAAACCGGCGTGCCCCCCGCGCACCCCCAATGCCAGGATTGCCCCATGAACAGCAGGGACACCACGAACGACCCGGCGCCGGACGGCAACAGGGACCACGACCCAAACCACCCCACCGGCCCTCGCCCCGCCACCGGCACCAGCCCCGCCCCCCGCCCCCGCCCCTTCGACGACCTCGTCGCCGAGGCCGAGGCCGCGCCCACCGAAGGGTGGGACTTCTCCTGGTTCGAGGGGCGGGCCACCGAGGAACGCCCCTCCTGGCGGTACGCCGAGTCCATGGCGCGACGCCTCGCCCACGCGTCCGCGAGCCTCGACATCCAGACCGGCGGCGGCGAGGTGCTCGCCTCCGCCGCCACCCTGCCCCCGCTCGCCGTCGCCACGGAGGGCTGGCCCGCGAACGTCGCCAAGGCCACCGCCCTGCTCCACCCCCGCGGCGTGGCCGTCGTCGCCGCGCCCGAGGACGCCCCGCTGCCGTTCGCGGACGGCGCCTTCGACCTCGTCACCAGCCGGCACCCGGTGAAGGCCGACTTCGCCGAGATCGCCCGCGTGCTGCGCCCCGGCGGCACCTACTGCGCGCAGCACGTCGGGCCCGCCAGCGTCTTCGAACTCGTCGAGTACTTCCTCGGACCGCAGCCCGCGGAGGTCAGGAACGGCCGCCACCCCGACCTGGAGCGCGCCGAGGCGGAGGCCGCGGGCCTGGAGGTCGTCGACCTGCGGGCCGAACGGCTGCGGATCGAGTTCCTCGACATCGGCGCCGTCGTCCACTTCCTGCGCAAGGTGGTGTGGATGGTCCCCGGCTTCGACGTGGCGACGTACCGGCCGCGCCTGCGCGAGCTGCACGACCGCATCCAGGCCGAGGGCCCGTTCGTCGCCCACAGCGCCCGGCACCTCTTCGAGTTGCGCAAACCGGTCAGTCGGGGCGGTAAGAGACGTACGGGAGGGCCTGATTCCGCATCGTTATCGAGACTGGCTCGATCCACCCGTGAACGTCACGTAAGTTCGGACCAAGGCTAATTCGCGTGAGCAAACCGACGCGGGCGGTGCCGCGCGGTGGAGGGGGCCGCACGGCACCGCGAGCCGTCACCCGCCCCCGAGCCCCGGGTCACGCCCCCCAGGCCCCCGGGTCTCGCCCCCGCGCCCCGCACGGCTACGGGCGCTCCGCCCCCCGCACAACGACACGCGCGCCCCGGCGCACGCCCCACCCGGCCATCGCCCCGGCCTCCGCCTCGATCACATGCCGGGCCCGCGGCCGCGGCAGCCCGATCCGCCCCGGCCGCATCGTCCGGACGGCCAGCACGCGGAACCCCCGGTCGAGGTAGGCCACATCGACCGCGAACCTCATCCCCACCGTGTGCACACTGCTCGCCGGCGACAGCAGGAGCGCCCCCGTGATCCCCGTCCGGCCGAGCAGTCCACGCCGCCGGGCCCGCGCCGAGTCCGCGATCTCCAGCGGGATCTCCAGGGGGGTCTCCAGCGGGATCTCCAGAGGGGCGGGGAGAAGGGGAGCGGAGACCGTCATCGTCGCCATGCCGCGAACGTAGCCGCACGGCGGCCCCGAACGTCAAGCGCGCGAACCTCCCGGGGGTCCCTCTTGGGGGGTACCGGCGCGCCCGGCCGAAAATCGCCTTCCAACCCGTGAATCCGCCGGTAGAACGGGACCGCGCAGTCGTCGGGCGGTCTCGGAGAGTAGTTGTGGCACGCCGATGCACCCAGCAGCACTTACGAAGGGTTATGGTGGAAACCCCCCCTCGGGCCGGTCCATCTCCCCCCCATGGACCGGCCCGATTTTTTGTGCCACGAAGCGGGCGGGACGCGGACCCGGCGAGCAGCCGTCGGAAGATCGTCGTCCGGATATCGTCAGGGACATGTCGAACGCATTCCCCCCGCCGCAGCATCCGCAGGATCCCCAGGCCAATCCGCAGGTCAACCCCCAGGTCAACCCGCAGGCCGGGCTCCCCACGTACAACGGACCCGCCCAGGACCCCGGCTACGGCCAGGGCCAGCAGTACGGCCAGGGGTACGGCTACGGCTACGCCCCCGGGCCGATGGCCCCGACGCGGATGCCCGGCACCGTCCGCGCCGCGCAGATCGTCCTCTGGGTCCTCGCCGGACTCACCGTCATCGGCAGCGTCATCCTGATCGGCGCGGTGAACCCGGAGACGGGCGGCGCGGCGCTCGGCGTGAACATCTGCCTCCTGGTCGCCGCCGGCATGGCCTTCCGCTTCGGCAGCGCGGGCCACGGCATCCGCGTCACCTGCATCGTCCTGACGAGCGTGCAGATCCTGCTCGGACTCGGCGGCACGGCCGCGGGCAACCCGGGCGGCCTGCTGCCGCTGCTCGGCTCCATAGCCGTGGTCATCCTGCTCTCCCAGGGCACGGCCGGCGCATGGTTCAAGCGGCCCCGCGCCTGAAGCCGCCGAAGCCCCGGACGCCCGGAGACCTCGGAGCCCCGGACCGTAACCACTCCGGTCCGGGGCTCCCTCACGTCCGGGGCTCCCTCACGTCCGGGCCCCCGCGCCCGCGCGCGTCAGCCCCGTCCGGCCCAGATGTTGGTGCCCGGCGTCGACACCGCGAACGTGTCGATCGCGGACAGCTCGTCCTCCGTCAGCTTCGGACCCGTCAGCGCCGCCACGTTCTCCTCCAACTGCTTGACGCTGGACGCGCCGATCAGCGCGGAGGTCATCCGCTCGTCGCGCAGCACCCAGTTCAGGGCGAGCTGGGCGAGCGACTGGCCGCGGGCGGCCGCGATGTCGTTCAGGCCGTTGAGGCGACGTACCACCTCGTCGCTCAGCAGCTCCGGGTCGAGCGACTTGCCCTGCGTCGCGCGCGAACCCTCCGGGATGCCCTTCAGATACTTGTTCGTCAGCAGCCCCTGGGCGAGCGGCACGAAGGAGATGCAGCCCATGCCGGCCTGCTCCAGCGTGTCGAGCAGCCCGTCCTCCTCCGTCCAGCGGTTGATCATCGAGTAGGACGGCTGGTGGATGAGGGCCGGCACGCCCATCTCCCGCAGCAGGCGCGCCGCCTGGGCGGTCTGCTCGCTGTTGTACGAGGAGACGCCCACGTACAGCGCCTTGCCCTGCTGGACGGCCGAGGCGAGGGCGCCCATCGTCTCCTCGAGCGGCGTGTCCGGGTCGAAGCGGTGGGAGTAGAAGATGTCGACGTAGTCGACGCCCATCCGAGCGAGCGACGCGTCCAACGACGACAGCAGATATTTCCGGCTGCCCCACTCGCCGTACGGGCCGGGGTGCATGAGGTAGCCGGCCTTGGTCGACAGGACCAGCTCGTCGCGGTACGCGGCGAAGTCCTGCGCGAAGATCTTGCCGAAGTTGAGCTCCGCGGAGCCGGCCGGCGGACCGTAGTTGTTGGCCAGGTCGAAGTGGGTGACGCCCAGGTCGAAGGCGCGGCGCAGGATCGCGCGCTGCGATTCGAGGGGCTTGTCGTCACCGAAGTTGTGCCACAGACCGAGGGAGACCGCGGGCAGCTTGAGGCCGCTGCGGCCCGTCCGCCGGTACTCCATCGAGTCGTAGCGGTCCGATGCCGCGCGGTACAGAGACGTGTCGTTCATGGGGACGAAGCTACTTGAGCGCCATGCGCCCCGACTGTGGAGGGACGCTCGAGCGGCGGTAGGGTGTCGCCCTCGGGGTTGCTCTGGGCGCGCCCCTTGAGGACCGCCATCTGCTGGAGGCTGACACACGTGAACCTGCGCGACCTGGTGTACGGACTTTACGCACGCCGGGTGGAAGGCCGCCTCGACCACGACCAGGTGCCCAAGCACATCGGGGTCATCCTCGACGGCAACCGCCGCTGGGCGAAGGCCGCGGGCGGGACCACCGCGGAGGGCCACCAGGCGGGCGCACACAAGATCGAGGAGTTCCTCGGCTGGTGCGCGGAGACGGACGTCGAGGTCGTCACCCTGTGGATGCTCTCCACCGACAACTTCGACCGGCCCGAGGACGAGCTGACCCCGCTCCTCGGCATCATCGAGGCCACCGTCCGCTCGCTCGTCGCCGACGGCCGCTGGCGCGTGCACCACGTCGGCGCGCTCGACCTGCTGCCGGGCCACACCCAGCGGGTGATGAAGGAAGCCGAAGAGGCGACCCGCCACAACACCGGGATACTGGTCAACGTCGCCGTCGGCTACGGCGGCCGCCAGGAGATCGCCGACGCGGTCCGCTCGCTGCTCCTCGACCACGCGGACAAGGGCACCAGCCTGGAGGACATCGCCGAGAGCGTCGACGTCGACCTCATCTCCAAGCACCTCTACACCAGCGGCCAGCCGGACCCCGACCTGGTGATCCGAACGAGTGGTGAGCAGCGTCTGTCCGGGTTCATGCTCTGGCAGTCGGCCCACTCCGAGTACTACTTCTGCGAAGTCTTCTGGCCGGCCTTCCGCAAGGTCGACTTCCTGCGCGCGCTGCGCGACTACGCGGCCCGCCACCGGCGCTACGGCGGCTGACCCGCACCACCTCCTGAGGTCGGGGTCACCCGGAGTTAACCAACGCGTCGTCATATGCCCTGGCATGGCTGCGCTTGTTCGAGGGAATAAGCCTTCCAGGTCGACGTCTCAGCAGTATCCGACAGGGACGTCGTATCTCAGCGGACGGCATGGGTCGTCCGCCCGGGAGGCCCTTTGCACCAGGACGACCGTGTGAGCAGCACGGGCGACGTGGAGGGCCGGCGCTCGGCCCGCGCATCGCGGCCCGTGACCGGTCCGGCTCACACCCGCCGGATCGCACCCGGCATCCCTCCCGTCGCTCCCCGACCTCATCCGAGGGGGTACGTCCTTCCGTGGTGACCAGCACAAAGCGCCGCATGCCCGACAGGCGCACCTATGTTCTCGACACCAGCGTCCTGCTGGCCGACCCGAACGCCCTGACCCGCTTCGACGAGCACGAAGTCGTGCTGCCCGTCGTCGTGGTGACGGAGCTGGAGGCCAAGCGGCACCATCCGGAGCTCGGCTACTTCGCCCGGCAGGCGCTGCGCCTGCTGGACGACTTCCGCATCCGGCACGGGCGCCTGGACGCCCCGATTCCGATCGGGGACCTGGGCGGTTCGCTGCGCGTCGAGCTCAACCACTCCGATCCCGGCGTGCTCCCGGCCGGCTACCGGTTGGGGGACAACGACTCGCGGATTCTCGCCGTGGCGCGCAACCTGCAGGCGGAGGGGTACGACGTCACCGTCGTCTCCAAGGACCTGCCGCTCAGGATCAAGGCCTCGTCGGTGGGGCTGCTCGCCGAGGAGTACCGCGCCGAACTCGCCATCACGGACTCCGGCTGGACCGGGATGTCCGAACTGACCCTTTCGGCCGAACAGGTGGACCTCCTCTTCGAGGAGGAGACCCTGTACGTGCCCGAGGCGGCCGACCTGCCCGTGCACACGGGCCTCACCATCCAGTCGGAGCGCGGCAAGGCCCTCGGCCGGGTGACGGCCGAGGGAAACGTCCGGCTGGTGCGCGGGGACCGCGAGGCCTTCGGCATCAAGGGCCGCAGCGCCGAGCAGCGGATCGCGCTCGATCTGCTCCTCGACCCGGACGTCGGCATCGTCTCGATGGGCGGCCGGGCCGGCACCGGCAAGTCGGCGCTCGCGCTCTGCGCGGGCCTGGAGGCGGTCCTGGAACGCCGCCAGCACCAGAAGGTGATGGTCTTCCGGCCGCTGTACGCGGTGGGCGGGCAGGAGCTCGGCTATCTGCCCGGCACCGAGGCCGAGAAGATGGGCCCCTGGGCGCAGGCGGTCTTCGACACCCTGGGTTCGGTGGCCGGAAAAGAGGTCATCGAGGAGATCACGGCGCGCGGGATGCTCGAGGTGCTGCCGCTCACCCACATCCGCGGACGCTCGCTGCACGACGCGTTCGTGATCGTGGACGAGGCGCAATCCCTGGAGCGGAACGTCCTGTTGACCGTGTTGTCCCGGATCGGGGCGAACTCCCGTGTCGTCCTGACCCATGACGTGGCCCAGCGCGACAACCTCCGCGTCGGGCGGTACGACGGAGTGGTCGCCGTCGTCGAGAAGCTGAAGGGCCATCCGCTCTTCGCGCACGTCACGCTGACGCGGTCGGAGCGTTCGCAGATCGCGGCCCTGGTGACCGAAATGCTGGAGGACGGCAGCCTCTGAGTCAGATCACGGCAATTGCACCGTAGTTGGCGCCGCCCGGCAAAGCGAAGGAGCCTAGCCGGGCGGCGTCGCGGTGTGCGCCTCTTTCCGAAAAACTCCTGGGGCAAACGGGGTGTGAGCTTTCCCACGCAACGGAGAATTGCCTCGCGGTGTCCGGCTGGGGCAGAGTCTGGGTCCTGTCAGGCCCCGCATGCGACACACGTGTACCCCCAGCGGTACGAAACCTCAGAACTTCATAGTGGCCGTCGCATGCCGCCCGAAGCACCACGCGGCGCTCCCCGCACGGGAGTTGTCCACCGGGTCCGTGCCTCCCGTGACCGATCGCAAGCGGAGGCCAGTGCCAGGGGCACGATTGCGTCCGCGAGGTCACCTATGCGGGCGATGCTGGAAGGAAAACCGTGTGAGCCGGATTTCGGTCCGGGGATTCGCCGTGGCATCCGCCACCGCGGTCACCACCGTCGGCGCTGTCGTGGGTGTCGCCTCGGGCAACACCCAGCCCTCGAGCTCGAACGACATCGAGGCAGCGGCAAGCGACGCGACGCTCCTCGCAGACATCCCCGCGGGTCAGCAGGCCCAGGTCCAGACCGCGTCCCTGACGCAGCAGGCCGACGCGCAGGCCATGGCCGCCGACACCACCGCGAAGAAGACCGCCGCGGAGGAGGCCCGCAAGCAGGCCGCCGCCTCGGCGATCGAGAAGCAGAAGGCCGCGGAGAAGGAAGAGGCGGCCAAGAAGGCCGCGCTCAAGAAGGAGCGTGAGGAGAAGGCCGAGACCAAGGCCAGCCGCTCCTCCGCCCGCGACGCCTCCAGCTTCAAGCCGCAGGGCTCCTACACGGTCGCTCAGGTCCAGGCGATGGCACGGCAGATGGTCCCCGGGGACCAGTTCCAGTGCTTCAGCAACATCGTCAACCACGAGTCCACGTGGAACTACAAGGCCACCAACGCCGGTTCGGGCGCCTACGGCCTCGTCCAGGCGCTGCCCGGTTCCAAGATGGCCTCGGCGGGCGCCGACTGGCAGACCAACCCGGCCACGCAGATCAAGTGGGGCCTCGGGTACATGAACGACCGCTACGGCAGCCCGTGCGGAGCCTGGAACTTCTGGCAGGCGAACAGCTGGTACTAGGCCGCGTCGGGCCGTACCCGCACGCAACCTTCAGAGGCCCCTCACCGTCCTTCGGTGGGGGGCTTCGCCGTGTACGGTCGGTCCGGACGGCTCCAGGGGGGAGTGGTGAGGAAAGACGGGGGTAGAGGACGGATCATGTCGCGAGTGCCAGGGTGGCTCGGCCGGCTCGGCGCCGGACTGAGCAGTATGGGTGAGCGGTTGGACGAGAAGCGCCGCGACCGGGACGCCGACTCGGACACCGACGAGTCGAGCGACCCCTCCCACAGAGACCACAGGGGTCACGGGGACCACGGGGATCACGCGGAGTACGGCGACCACGAGCACGTGCCGGCGCCGCCCGCGTACGCGCCGGCCATAGCGGCCCGCCCCGACCCCGTCGCCTCCATCCCGTGGGGCATGCGGGTCGCGGCCGAGGCCGGCTGGCGCCTCCTCGTCCTCGCGGGCACCCTCTGGGTCCTGATGAAGGTCATCAGCGCGGTCCAGCTGGTCGTGCTCGCCTTCGTGGCCGCGCTCCTGATCACCGCGCTGCTGCAGCCCACCGTGGCCCGGCTGCGGCGGCTCGGTCTGCCGCGCGGCCTCGCGACGGCGGTCACCGCGATCCTCGGCTTCGTCATCATGGGCCTGGTCGGCTGGTTCGTGGTCTGGCAGGTCATGGAGAACGCCGACGAACTGTCCCGGCAGGTCCAGGACGGCATCGAGGATCTGCGCAAGTGGCTCCTCAACAGCCCGTTCCACGTGACCGAGGACCAGATCAACGACATCGCCAAGAGCCTGCGCGACGCGGTCGGCTCCAACACCGAGGAGCTCACCTCCGCGGGTCTGGAAGGCGTCACGGTCATCGTCGAGATGCTGACCGGCATCCTGCTCGCGATGTTCTCGACGCTCTTCCTGCTGTACGACGGCAAGCGCATCTGGCAGTGGTTCCTGAAGCTGATGCCCGCCCAGGCGCGGCCCGGCATCGCGGGCGCGGGCCCGCGGGCCTGGCGCACGCTCACCGCCTATGTGCGCGGCACGGTGATAGTGGCCCTGATCGACGCCATCTTCATCGGCCTCGGCATCTACTTCCTCGGCGTGCCGATGGCGGTGCCGCTCGCCGTCATCATCTTCCTGGCCGCGTTCGTGCCGCTGGTCGGCGCCGTGGTCTCCGGCGCCCTCGCGGTGGTCGTCGCGCTGGTCACGCAGGGCGTGTTCACGGCCGTGATGGCGCTGGCGGTGGTCCTCGCGGTGCAGCAGATCGAGGGGCACATCCTGCAGCCGTTCATCCTCGGCCGCGCGGTGCGGGTGCATCCGCTGGCGGTGATCCTGTCCGTCGCCGCGGGCGGCATGGTCGCCGGTGTCGGCGGCGCGGTCGTGGCGGTGCCGCTGGTCGCGGTCACCAACACGGTCGTCGGCTATCTGCGGTCGTACGCGCGTGAGGCGGCCCTCAAGCAGGCGCCGCAGCCGCGGGGCGCGACGGCGCTGGACTCCTCGACCGCGCACTCCTCCGCCACGAAGACCCCGGACCCGGCCGCTTCCCCGGACCCGGCCGTCTCCCCGGCCATACCGCAGGAGGCCGCCCCCGCCCCCGCTCCCGAGCCGCCCGGCGACCCCCGGGAGTGATCCGTACATACGTGTGTGGGGCCCGGAACCAACAGGTTCCGGGCCCCACACACGTATGAGCGACGAGCGCTACGCGAGGTGCGCCTCGGAGTCCAGCGTGACGCCCACGGCCTGGATGACCGCGGCGACCTTGAAGGCCTCCTGGATCGTCTCGCGGTCGACGCCGGCCTTGCGCAGGACCTGCTCGTGCGAGTCCAGGCACTGGCCGCAGCCGTTGATCGCGGAGACCGCGAGGGACCACAGCTCGAAGTCGACCTTCTCGACGCCCGGGTTGCCGATGACGTTCATCCGCAGACCGGCGCGCATCGTCCCGTACTCCGGGTCGGAGAGCAGGTGGCGCGTGCGGTAGAAGACGTTGTTCATCGCCATGACGGCGGCGGCCGACTTGGCGGCGGTGTACGCCTCGGGGGAGAGGTTCGCCTTCGCCTCGGGCTCCAGCTCGCGCAGCACCTTCGGGGAGCGGGACGCGATGGCGCAGGCCAGCACGGTGCCCCACAGCTGCTGCTGCGGCAGGTCGCTGTTGCCGATGACCGAGCCCAGGTTCAGGCGGAGGTCCTTGGCGTAGTCCGGAACGGCGGACTTCAGTTCGTCGAGTGCCATGTCAGAGGCTCCTGTTCACTCGCCGGAGAGCAGCGCGACCGGGTCGAGGGTCTCGTCGCCCTTGCTCCAGTTGCACGGGCACAGCTCGTCGGTCTGCAGGGCGTCGAGGACCCGCAGAACCTCCTTGGGGTTACGGCCCACGGAACCGGCGGTCACCATCGTGAACTGGATCTCGTTGTTCTGGTCGACGATGAAGACGGCGCGCTGCGCGAAGCCGTCCTCGCCCTCGATGCCGAGGTCACGCATGAGCTCGTGCTTCGAGTCGGCCAGCATCGGGAAGGGCAGGTCCGTCAGGTCCGGGTGGTCCTTGCGCCAGGCGTGGTGCACGAACTCGGAGTCACCGGAGAAGCCGAGGATCTGGGCGTCACGGTCGGCGAACTCGTCGTTCAGCTTGCCGAAGGCCGCGATCTCGGTCGGGCACACGAAGGTGAAGTCCTTGGGCCACGCGAAGACGATCTTCCACTTGCCCTCGTAGGTCTTGTGGTTGATCTGCTCGAACTCCTGGCCCTGCTCCAGCGAGACACAGGCGGTCAGGTCGAACTCGGGGAACTTGTCACCGACAGTGAGCACACGTACTCCTTGCGACGAAGAAAATCCCTTTTGGGGAGTTTCCTGTGGGGTTGGACTGATGTCGATGGTGGCACAGGGTGCATTGATTAGGGAAATAGCTAGAGTGGGTCGTGTTGATCGGAGGTAGTTATCAGTGCGAGCCATAAATAGGGGCAAGCAGACCAACGGCAAGCAGCCGAGCCTGGCGCAGCTGCGGGCCTTCGCCGCGGTGGCCGAGCATCTGCACTTCCGGGACGCCGCGTCCTCGATCGGGATGAGCCAGCCGGCCCTCTCCGGGGCCGTCGCCGCGCTGGAGGAGGCACTGGGTGTCAGGCTCCTGGAGCGGACGACCCGCAAGGTGCTGCTCTCGCCCGCCGGGGAGCGGCTCGCCCTGCGCGTCAGGGCGGTCCTCGACGAGGTCGAGGCGCTCATGGAGGAGGCCGACGCGGTCAAGGCGCCGTTCACCGGCGCGCTGCGGCTCGGCGTGATCCCGACCGTCGCGCCGTATCTGCTGCCGACGCTGATCACCCTGGTCCACGAGAAGTACCCGGACCTCGACCTCCAGGTGCACGAGGAGCAGACCGCCACCCTCCTGGAGGGCCTCACCGCCGGACGCCTCGACCTGCTGCTGCTCGCCGTGCCGCTCGGTGTGCCCGGGGTGAGTGAACTGCCGCTCTTCGACGAGGACTTCGTGCTCGTCACCCCGCTCGACCACTGGCTCGGCGGCCGCGAGGGCATCCCCCGCGAGGCGCTCAAGGAGCTCAACCTGCTGCTCCTGGACGAGGGGCACTGCCTGCGCGACCAGGCACTCGACATCTGCCGGGAGGCGGGCCGGGCCGACGCGCCCGTCACGACGACGGCCGCGGGGCTCTCCACGCTTGTCCAGCTGGTCGCGGGCGGGCTCGGCGTGACGCTCCTTCCGCGCACCGCCGTACGCGTGGAGACGACGCGCAGCAACCAGCTCTTGACCGGGTACTTCGCCGACCCCGCCCCGACTCGGCGGATCGCGCTCGCGATGCGCACGGGGGCCGCGCGGGCCGCCGAGTACGAGGAGCTGGCCGCCGCCTTGAAGGAGGCGGTGCGGCCGCTGCCGGTGCGGGTGGTGTGATTCCGCACCGGCAGCGGCCGGCGGCAACGCGCTGTCGTACGGCGGCGGTTACTCCGTACGCAGCCCGTCCGGCCGCATCATCCGGCGCAGCGGCGGCAGGCTCAGCAGCGTCACGGCCGCGACCATCGCCGCGCCCGCGCCCGTCAGCGGCACGAACGACCACCAGTCGGTGACCTGCTTGTCGATCATGCGGGTCATGACCACGCCGAGGCCGAGGCCGCCGCCGATCGCGAGGGCAAGCCCCAGGGCGACCGGGATCGCCGTCTGCCAGAGCAGCGACCACGCCATCGACGAGCGGCGCGTGCCGAACGCCGTGAGGGCCGCCAACAGCCGCTTGCGCTCGCGCAGTTGCTCGATCATCGACACCAGCATGGACGCCGCGATCAGCGCCATCGTGACGCTCGCGCCGATCTGCAGACCGCGCGCGATGGACGCGTACTGCTTGTCGCGGTCGACCGCCTTCATCGAGTCCACGCCGAGGAAGGGGCTGATGCGGGCCGCGGCGTTGCGCACGTACTCCTCGGCGTCCGGCTCCTTAGGGTCGAGCTTGACCCACGAGCTCGTCGAGGCGTCCGCCAGCCTGCCGATGTCGACCGCGCCGGGCGTGGCGAAGATGCCGTCCAGCTTCGTGCCGGACGGGTTGGGCCTGGCCCGCACGGTGGGCGAGTTCTTCGGCAGCGTCCACAGGACCTGCTTCGCCCCCTTGGTGAAGTCGGGGTCGGCACCGACGTTGACCGGCTTGCCGGGGCGCGCGGTCGTGTCCACCCAGTCGTTCTGCTCCCGGCTGCCCGTGTGCGAGACGAAGGTGTCGCCGTCCTTGCAGGAGCCGAGGTCCGCCAGTTCGCGCAGGGTCGCGCAGGTGCCGACGGTCAGCTCCGTGGTGGGCCTGATGTCCCTGACCTTCTTGTCGCCGGGCCGGGTGACGTAGGCCTGCACGGTCCCGATGACCTTGGTGACGCCCTTGGTCCCGGCGAAGTCGTCGATCATCCGCTGGGCGAGGGCGCCGTTGCCGGTCATGCTGCGGACCGTGAGCTGGGCGCGGGTGGTGTCCTGCCCGGTGATCTGGTTGAAGTCGTCGTGCATGGACGCGAACATCATCTGCAGCGCCACCGCGCCGGCCACCGCCACGGTGATCCCGCTGACCGCGCGGGACGCCGTTCCGGACGTCAACTGCAGCCTGCGCACGGCGAGCTGCCACGGTACGGGGCCGCCGCGCAGCCGCCCCACGGCGGCCTCGACGAGCCAGGGCAGCAGCGCGCTGAGCCCGATCAGGGCGAGCGCCGAGCCCACGGCGATCGCGGGCACGTCGACGGCGGAGTTCGACGCCTCCCGGTCGATGCGGCCGGAGAGGAGCAGGATGCCGATGCCCACGACCGGCAGCGCCACCCGCCACCCCAGGCGGCGCCCGCGCTGCCTGCCGCCCCGGACCACGCCGAGCGGTTCGATGGCGACGGAGCGCAGCGAGATCAGCGTCACCAGGACCGCGGAGACCGGCACGGCCACCGCGATCAGCGCGGCCAGGGCGGGCTCGGGCGTCATGTCGGACGGGTAGGCGCTGACGTTGGTCAGGTCGACGACACCGACGAGTCGGCGCAGCAGCAGGAAGAGCACCGCGCCGAAGGCAAGCCCGACCAGCGCGCCGAACAGCGCCTCGCCCGCCGCGATCCTGCGCACCGACCGGGTGCTCGCGCCGACGAGGCGGAGCGCGGCGAGCCGCCGGTCGCGCCGGTCGCCGCCGAAGCGCACCGCGGTGCCGATGAAGATGGCCACCGGGGTGAGCAGGACGACGCAGATCAGGACGACGAGCGCCATCAGGAACGGGTCGAGCGGCAGGGAGTCGTCCTGGCCGAAGCGGGCCACGCGATGGGCGCCGTGGTCCGGGGCGAGGGTGCCGGCGCCCAGGTAGTAGTGGAGTTCGAGCGGTGACATCAGCCCCGCCTCGCCGACGGTGCCGACCTGGCGGTAGGCGCTGAAGCGCTCCTTGAGCAGCTGGTTCGCCGGATCGTCGAGCAGGTCGCGCAACGCGGGCGAGACGACCATCTCGCCGGGCCCGGGGATCTTGTCGAGCCCCGGCGGCAGCACGGGGTGGGCGCCGTCGGCCTTCAGGAACATGCCGGTGGCGGTGCGGCCGCGGAACACGGTGCCGGTGTCGCGCACCAGGACCGTCGTGTCGCCCGCCTTCGGCGGCTTGTCGTCCATCGACGCGTGCGGCGTGCGGGCGAACGCCCGGTCGTCGCGGTTCTGCAGCAGGTTCGGCACCGAGGCGGCGCCGAGCAGCAGGGCGACGCCGAGGCCGACGCCGACGGCGGTCAGGATCGTACGGATCCAGCCCTCGCGGCCGCCGCCCGCCGCGAACCGCATGCCCATGCCCAGGTCGCGCAGCCAGCCGGTGGAGCCGGAACCGGTCGGTGCGGGGGAGGCCGGCGCGGCGGCGGGGGTCTTCGGGCGTATCCGGGTGTCGCTCATGCGGTCCGCTCCATGTCGCGGGACCTGCCGTCGCGCACGACGATCTCGCGGTCGGAGTAGGCGGCGACCCGGGTCTCGTGGGTGACCAGGACGACGGCCGCGTTGGCCGTGCGGGCGGCGTCGGTCAGGAGCTCCATGACGCGCTCGCCGTTGAGCGAGTCCAGGGCGCCGGTCGGTTCGTCGGCGAAGACCACGCGCGGGGAGGTGGCGAGCGCGCGGGCCACGGCGACGCGCTGGCCCTGGCCGCCGGAGACCTCGCCGGGCCGCTTGGCGGCGACGTCGTCGACCTCCAGGCGCTCCATCCAGGAGCGCGCGGTCGCCTCGGCCGGCTTGCGCTTCACGCCGTTCAGCCGCAGCGGGAGCGCGACGTTCTCCACACAGGTGAGCTCGGGCACCAGCTGTCCGAACTGGAAGACGAAGCCGAACTCGCTGCGGCGCAGGGCGCTCAGCTCGGCGTCGGACATGCCGGTCAGGGAGCGGCCGCCGTACGAGATGGAGCCCTCGTCGGGCCGGACGATCCCGGCGAGGCAGTGCAGCAGGGTCGACTTTCCGGAGCCGGAAGGACCCATGACCGCGACGACCTCGCCCGGGTGGATGGAGAATTCCGCGCCGTCCAGCGCGGTGGTCGGGCCGTACGCCTTGCGGAGTCCGTGGGCCACGAGAAGGGAACCTGCGGGGGTCATGCGGAGCGCACCTCCTGGGCGAGCCTGCCGAGGCGCGCGGCGGCCAGCTCCAGCCAGCGCAGATCGGCTTCGAGATGGAACAGCGCGTGGTCGCAGACGAGTTGGTCGGCGAGGTCGCCCTTGCGTTTGCGGTCGGTGAGGATGCGCATCAGGCGCAGGTGCTCGGCGCGCTGCACGTCGAGGAGTTCGGCGGCGTCCCGGCCGGTGAGCAGGGCGAGGACGACCTTGGTGTAGAGGGTCGACTGGAGGTAGGGCTCCGGCTTCTCCGGGGTGGCCAGCCACCGCTGGACGTCCGTGACGCCGGCGTCGGTGATCGCGTACCGCTTGCGCTCGGGACCGCCGCCCGCCTCTATGCCGTCGACCTCGACGAGGCCGTTCTTCAGCAGCCGGGACATGGTCGAGTAGACCTGCCCGTAGTGCAGGGGCTTGTCGTGCCCGAACTTCTCGTCGAAGGCGCGCTTGAGGTCGTAGCCGTGCCGGGGGCCGGACTCCAGGAGACCCAGAAGGGTGTGACCAATGGACATGCCGAGCACTCTACACGCTGTGTATACCCACGGTGTATACGCGCGGTGCAGCGCTCAATTGTGCGAACTCCGGGCAACCATCCCGGCCGCAGAATCGTCGGTTCCATGGGGGCAGGTGCTCATTGTCACGTCCGCAAAAGACGGGATGGGCAGGAGTTTGTCCCACGCTGCGGTGTTAGCTTCATGAGCTGACTCGACGTACGCATGAGAACTAGACGGAAGCGGAGCACTCTCAGTCATGGGCCGAGCCGAAGAACGACAAGCGCGGCAGCGCGGTGCCCGCCGGGCAGCGCGTGGGCGCCCGTCAGGCCGGAGCAAGCCCAAGCGCACCGGCATACGCCGCTTCTTCACCTGGAAGAAGATCCTCGGCACGTTCTTCGGGTTCTGCCTTCTCGGCATGCTCGGCTTCGTGGTCCTGTACCTCGTGGTGGACATCCCCAAGGGCAACGCCGCGGCACGGATGCAGAGCAACGTCTACAAGTACAGCAACGGCGACGTCATCGCCCGCACCGGAGACGTGAACCGCGAGATCGTCGACCTGGACAAGGTCCCCGAGGACGTCCAGAAGACCTTCGTCGCCGCCGAGAACAAGTCCTTCTACAAGGACGAGGGCGTCGACTTCAAGGGCACGGCCCGCGGTCTGATCAACACGGTGACCGGCAAGGGCAAGCAGGGTGGTTCGACGATCACCCAGCAGTACGTGAAGAACTACTACCTCAGCCAGGACCAGACCGTCACCCGCAAGCTGAAGGAACTGGTCGTCTCGCTGAAGGTCGACCGCGAGAAGAGCAAGGACGACATCCTCGCGGGCTACATCAACACCAGCTACTACGGCCGCGGCGCCTACGGCATCCAGGCCGCCGCCCAGGCCTACTACGGCGTCGACGCCGAGAAGCTGAGCGTGTCGCAGGGCGCCTACCTGGCCGCGCTGCTGCAGGCCCCCAGCCAGTACGACTGGACGTCCGCGACGCAGACCGGCAGGAAGCTGGTCAAGGCGCGCTGGAACTACGTCCTCGACAACATGGTCGAGGAGGACTGGCTGGACTCGGGGACGCGGGAGGGGCTGACGTTCCCCAAGCCGGAGACCCCCAAGGCGCCGCCCGGCCGCGAGGGCCAGATCGGCTACCTCGTGGAGGAGGCCAAGCGCGAGGTCCTGCGCAACAGCGACCTCAGCGAGGCCGAGTTCGAGGCGGGCGGTTACACCGTCACGCTGAACATCGACCCCAAGAAGCAGAAGCAGCTCGAGAAGGCCGTCGACAAGAAGCTCAACGACCGGCTCGACCGCAAGAAGAACAAGGCCGACGCGCGGGTCCAGGCGGGCGCCGCGTCCGTCGACCCGAAGACCGGCAAGGTCCTCGCCATGTACGGCGGCGAGGACTACGTGAAGCACTACACGAACAACGCCACCCGGCGGGACTACCAGTCGGCCTCCACCTTCAAGCCGCTGATCCTCGCCGCCGCCCTGGAGGACGGCGCCACGACGCAGGACGGCAAGCCGATCACGGCGGGCACGATCTACGACGGCACCAGCAAGCGCCCGGTCCGGGGCAGCGAGGTGGGCTTCGCACCGCCGAACGAGGACGGCGTCAGCTACGGACCCGTCACCGTCCAGAAGGCGATGAACAAGTCCATCAACTCCGTCTTCGCGCAGATGGGCGTCGACGTGGGGATGCCGAAGGTCATGGAGATGGCGGGCAAGCTCGGCATGAACGTCGAGGGCCTGCCCGCGGTGCCCGCCCAGACCCTGGGCTCCATGGGCGCGAGCCCGCTGGAGATGGCGGGCGTGTACGCCACGCTCGACAACCACGGCAAGAAGGTCACCCCGGCGCTGGTCGGTTCCGTGGAGCACAAGGACCGCACCGTCGACCTGCCCGACCCGGTCGGCGATGAGGTCATCAAGCGCGGCACCGCCGACTCGCTGACCTCGGTGCTCACCGGCGTCGTCGACGACGGTACGGGTCGTGCGGTGCGCAACCCCTCGCAGGACGTGGCCGGCAAGACCGGTACCTCCGACGACAACAAGTCGGCCTGGTTCACGGGCTACACGCCGAAGCTGGTCACCTCCGTCGGCCTGTTCGGCGAGGGCGCCCCGGGCACCCCGGAGAAGAACAAGCAGGTCTCCATGAAGGGCGCCGGCGGCCGCGCCCGCGTCGACGGCGGCAGTTTCCCCGCCGACATCTGGGCGGCGTACACCTTCGACGCCATGGGCTCGCCGAGCGAGTTCGACCTCGACACGGACATGGGCGCGGCCGTCGCGCCGCCCCCGGACCCGACGTCGAAGGCCCCGAAGGAGCCGTCGGGCACCCCGTCGACGCCGGACAAGGAACCGACCAAGACGCCGACGAAGACCCCGACCAAGACGCCGACCAAGTCGCCCACCAAGTCGCCGACCAAGTCACCGACGGTCCCGCCGCCGACGACCGAGCCGGATCCGACCACCTCGCCGGATCTCCCGCCGGATCCGGACGACGACCTGTTCCACAGGGACTGATCCCGCGACACGACCGCACGCGAAAGCGCCCCGGACCAACAAGGTCCGGGGCGCCTTCGTACGTACCGTGGCGGGCCGCTCAGTTCCGGTTCAGCTCGAACCAGACCACCTTGCCCGTGCTCAGCCGCGTCGCTCCCCAGCGCCGCGCCATCTTGTTGACCAGGTACAGGCCGCGGCCGCCCTCGTCCGTGGCGCGAGCGTTGCGCAGACGGGGGAGCTGCGGGACGTCGTCGCCGACCTCGCAGCGCAGTACATCGGTGCGCAGCAGCCGCAGGGTGATCGGCCGCGACGCGTACCGCACGGCGTTGGTCACGACCTCGCTGACGAGGAGCTCCACCGAGTCGCTCAGCTCCTCCAGGCCCCAGCGGACCAGCGCGCTGCGGGCCAGGCGGCGGGCGCGGGAGGGCGTCGCGTTCTCCGGCTCCAGGAACCAGTACGCGACGTCGCTCGGCGCGATCCCGTCGAAGCGGGCGGCGAGCAGCGCGATGTCGTCGTCCCGGTCGCCCGGACCGAGCATGTCGAGCACCTCGTCGCAGAGCGCCTCCAGGGGCGGCGGGTGGTCGGGGCCGGTCAACTGGGCGGTGGCGGCGAGCCGTTCGCGCAGCTGCTCTATCCCCGTCCACACGTCGCGCAGCCGGGACTCGACGAGCCCGTCCGTGTACAGGAGCAGCGTCGCGCCCGCGGGGGCGTCCAGCTCCACCGCCTCGAAGTCGACGCCGCCGACGCCGATGGGGGCGCCCGGCGGAACCCTGAGCACCTCCGCGCGGCCGCCCAGGTGCAGCAGGACGGGCGGCGGGTGGCCGGCGTTGGCGATGGTGATGCGGTGCGAGACCGGGTCGTAGACCGCGTACAGGCAGGTCGCCATGCGGTCGGAGCCGAGCCGCTGGGCCTGCTCGTCGAGGTGGTGCAGGACCTCCTGGGGCGGCAGGTCGAGCCCGGCGAGGGTCTGCGCGGTCGTCCGGAGCTGGCCCATGATCGCGGCGGAGGTCATGGAGTGGCCCATGACGTCGCCCACGACCAGGGCGACGCGGCTGCCGGGCAGCGGGATCGCGTCGTACCAGTCGCCGCCCACCCGGGCCGTCTCGGCGGCCGGCAGATAGCGCGAGGCGAGCCGCACGCCGGTCGGGCGGGGCAGGGTCTCGGGCAGCATCGTGCGCTGCAGCTCGTCGGCGATGTACGCCTCGCGGCCGTACAGGACGGCCTTGTCGATGCCGAGCGCGCTGTGCGTGGCCAGCTGGGCGGCGACCAACAGGTCGTCCGCCTCGAAGGCGGGCCGGTCGGGCCGGCGCAGGAACACGGCCGCGCCGATCACCCGGCGCCGGCCCCGCAGCGGCGCGAGGATCGCCCGCTGGCCGCCGGGCAGGGTGCGCCCCTCGCCGAGCAGTTCGGGCAGCGCGGCGCGCGCCGCCGCCGAGTCCGCGAAGACCGGACGCACCCCGCGCAGCACCTCGGCGAGCGCCCCGCCGGGCCGCACCTCGCACAGCTCGGCGCTGCCCATCACATCGGCGATGTCGGGCTGCACCACCTGCAGCGCGGGCGGGGCGGCGCCGTCGGTGTCCGGCTCGTCGCCGCCCTCCTCCAGGGAGCGCAGCCGGTCGGAGCGGCGCAGCCGGAGGACCAGCGGGCCGGTCGGCCGCTCGTCGCCGACGGGCAGCGGGTCGCGCAGATAGACCAGGATCGCGTCGGAGAACGTCGGCACGGTCGCCCGGCACAGCCCCATCACGATCTCGTCGAGGTCGATGCCGCGGGCGATGCGCCGGGTCGCGGCGCCCACGAAGCGCAGCCGGTCGCCGTCGCGCCGCATCGCCACCGGAGCCGAACCCGGCGGCCTGGGCAGCCCGGAGCGCCGCTCCTCGCCGTCCGGCGGTCCCGCGGACCCGTCCGGTGCGGGGCCGGGCTGTGCCGGCACGCCGCTGTCGGGCGCGGGGCGCGGCCGGTGCGGGTCGGGCTCGGCGGCCGAGGGCTGGGAGTGCTCGCCGGACGGCACGGGCGCCTCCGAACGCGTGTCGCCGGCCGGGGTCCGGGCGGCGGATGCCTGTGCGGTGGGTGTCTGCGGTGCGGGCGTCTGCGGTGCGGGCGTCTGGGGTGCGGACGTCTGCGGTGGGGGTGGCTGCGCGGCGGCGGATGCCCGCGCGGCCGTCGGCGCCGTCGACCCGGCGCCCGCGCCGGTGCCCTCCCGCGGTTCGGGGGAACGCAGCAGCGCCCCGCGGGGATCCGCGGGGGCGGTCGGCCGGGCAGCTGGTGCCTTGCGACCCTCGTGGGGGGTGAGGTGCTCCGTCACGCGTTTTGAATCCGTCCGTCCGGGGCTGCGCGCCGTGCGCGCCGTCCAGCGTTGCACGTTGCTCAGCCGCGTCGGCAGTGCGGAAAGACCTGGTGCTCGGGGTCGGGGCCTCCCCTGCTCTCGTCCACCAGGTAACCGGATACCCGGATTGGCTGTCCCAGGAACGGAATTGCCGCGTCATCCGGATCGGCACCGGCCATGGACCGCCGGAACCCGGCTGCCGGGACGTTCTTTCCGGCCAGGTCCAGCATGCCCGCCGCGATGTCCGTGCCGAGCACCGTACGGCCGGATCCGGTCAGCCGGCGGGCGGCCCGCCCCTGGTACGGGAAGGCGTGTTCGTCGTGCTGCCCGATGGCGTCACAGGCCTCGGCCCGGCCTCTGCGGTCCTCGCTCACGTTCTGCCGCCCCTCGATGACTTCCTGTCAGGCACCGCGCGGACGCACGGAGTTGCTGCTGTGCGCCCTTGCGGAGGACGATCCTACGTTTGAACCACGGGGGCGCATCAAGGGTCTCATGAGGACACATGCGCGGGCGTACGGTCCCAGTCATCCGGAAGGGACGGTACGACCCAGGACGGATCGGGACGCCAGTGCTGCCAGCCGTCCGAAAACGGCGCCCCCCACGCCGCGATCACGTCAAGTGCGGCCTGCCCGGCGGCGCGTACGTCGGCGGCCTTGTCGGCGCCCATCAGACCCACCCGGAGGGCCTGCTCGAACTCGTCCTCGTCGTGCCAGCGCCAGCTGCGGTCCGGGCGCACGGAGATGTCCAGAAAGTGGTCCTCGGAGTCGACGCCGCCGGACCACCGGGCGCGCGGCTCCTCCAGGTTCACGTACCAGTTCTTGAACCGCCAGCCCGGGTCCCAGAAGAGCCAGACCGACCAGGGGTCGCGGGGCCGCGCGAGCTTGAGGACGCCGGTGCCGGACCAGCGGCCGGTGCGGACCGCGCGCGGCTTGGTGTAGCGGGTGGCGAGCGGCTCGCGGTGCAGCGGCGTCCCGTCGGCGATCACCGGCTTCACGCACTCGGTGCCGGGCGCCATCCAGACGGCGAGCAGCTCGTCGGTGTCCCGCACGACGGTGACGGGGCGACAGATGTGCACGCGGGGCCCGGAGTTCTCCCGGTACCGCCACAGGATGTGGTCCCCGGGCGCCCACCGCTCCGCCCCGCCACCGGCCGCCGTCTTCCCGTCGAGGTCTGTCATGGACAGATACTAGACGCCCCCCACACCCCAGACACGAAGTCCCATCCACACACACCACAGTCGCCCCCCGCTGTGGGCAGGCGCCCCGCGGACACGGCCCCCCCGCTGTGGGCAGGCGTGCCGCAGGGCGGCACGGGTGGGCACAGCCCCCGGTGCCGGGCGCAGTGACGTCCGACCTGAGCCGAAGGCTCGGCGCCCCCACCGGCAGGCGCCGGGCCACCACCCCCGTGGTCCAGGGGAAGACCCCAGTCAGGCCCGCGTCATACGCAACACATCCAACGCCTCATCCAACTGCTCCAGCGTGAGGTCCCCCCGCTCCACGTACCCGGACTCCAGGACCACCTCACGAATGGTCTTCCGCTCGGCGAGGGACTTCTTCGCCACCTTCGCCGCCTCCTCGTACCCGATGTACTTGTTGAGCGGCGTCACGACCGACGGCGACGACTCGGCGTACTCCCGGGCCCGCTCGCGGTTCGCGGTGATCCCGTCGACCGTCCGGTCGGCGAGCAGCCGGGAGACGTTGGCGAGCAGCCGGATCGACTCCAGGACGTTCTTGGCGATGACCGGCAGCATGACGTTGAGCTCGAAGTTGCCGGCGGCGCCCGCCGCAGCGACCGTCGCGTCGTTCCCGGTGACCTGCGCGGCGACCATCAGAGCGGCCTCGGGGATCACCGGGTTGACCTTGCCGGGCATGATCGACGAGCCGGGCTGGAGGTCCGGCAGGTTGATCTCGGCGAGCCCCGTGCGCGGGCCCGACGCCATCCACCGCAGATCGTTGGCGATCTTCGTCAGGCCGACGCCGATGGTCCGCAGCTGGCCGCTGGTCTCGACGATGCCGTCCCGCGCGCCCTGCGCCTCGAAGTGGTCACGCGCCTCGGTGAGCGGAAGGCCGGTGGCCCGCGCGACCTCGGCGATGACGGCGGCGGCGAAGCCGGGCGGGGTGTTGATGCCGGTGCCCACCGCGGTGCCGCCCAGCGGCAGTTCGGCGAGCCGGGGCAGCGAGGCGCGCAGCCGCTCGACTCCGTACCGCACCTGCGCCGCGTACCCGCCGAACTCCTGGCCGAGCGTCACGGGCGTCGCGTCCATCAGGTGTGTACGACCGGACTTCACGACGTCCGCGAACTCCTCGGCCTTGCGCTCGAGCGCGGCGGCGAGGTGCTCCAGGGCGGGGATCAGGTCGCCGGTGACGGCGGCCGTCGCCGCGATGTGGATGGAGGAGGGGAAGACGTCGTTGGACGACTGCGAGGCGTTGACGTGGTCGTTGGGGTGGACGTCGCGGCCGAGGCGTTCCGTGGCGAGGGTGGCGATGACCTCGTTGGTGTTCATGTTGGACGAGGTGCCGGAGCCGGTCTGGAAGACGTCGACCGGGAAGTGGTCGTCCCAGCGGCCGTCGACGACCTCGGCGGCCGCGGCGGCGATGGCCTCGGCGACGTCCTTGTCGACCACGCCGAGCTCGGCGTTGACCTGGGCGGCGGCCGCCTTGATCCGGGCCAGGGCGGCGATGTGGGCGCGTTCGAGGACCTGCCCGGAGACGGGGAAGTTCTCCACCGCGCGCTGGGTCTGGGCCCGCCACTTGGCGTGCGCGGGGACCTTCACCTCGCCCATGGAGTCGTGCTCGATCCGGTACGCGCCGGTGCGGTCGTCGCTGGCGTCACTGGTCATGCCCTGAACCTACCTCTCCGTTCAAACCCCGTAAAAAGTTGAGCACTTGTCTTGTTCCAGGTATTCCCAAGCCTGCTACCCACCAGTAAAAACCCTGGGTAACACCACACCGGGGAGGCGCAATGAAGCGCATCAGGCGCAGTGGACGAGGCAGCGGCCGGAGCCGGCTGCGATGTTCGTTCGCGGCGGCGGCCGCGTTGACCGTCGTGCTCGGTACGGCCGCGGCCGTACCCGCCCAGGCGGCGGACGGAAGCGGGGGGAAGGCGCCCGCCGCGGCGCCGCTCCCGCCCGAGCTGGAGAAGATCCGGGCGCAGGAGGCGACGAAGCTGTACGGCAGCCCGGCCGAGCGCCCGATGGCCGAGCGCAAGACGGGCCTGATCTCGCTCGGCGACAGCGAGATCTCCGGCGAGGGCGTCGGGACGTACGAACCCGGCACGGACGGCCCCGACAACTGGTGCCACCGCTCGCCGGACGCCGCGATCCACCGCACCGGCATCCCGGCCGACGTGACGTACAACGTCGCCTGCTCCGGGGCGCAGACCGTGAACATCAGGATCGGTGGACAGCAGCAGTACGCCGACGAGCTGGTGCAGAGCGACAACCTGGCGATCAAGGCGCGCAACACGAAGATCAAGACGATCCTGCTCGTCATCGGCGCCAACGACGACCTCCAGTTCGCCCCGGTCATGACGGACTGCGTCACCCGCTTCCTGCTCAGCCAGGGCGCCTGCGCGGGCAAGTACAACGACGGATGGCAGGCGCGCGTGGACGCCCTCGTGCCCAAGGTCGAGCAGTCCATCCGCGACCTGAAGACCGTCATGAAGGACGCCGGTTACCAGGACGGCGACTACAAGCTCGTCGCCATGGGCTACCCCAGCCCGATCGGCCCGGACTTCCGCGACAACCCCCATTTCCCCGGCAAGCTGGTCTGCGGCGGCCTCGGCTACGACTCCGACACCGAGTGGGGCCGCAACGTCGCGGTGCCCGCCTTCGAGACCGGCATGCGCAAGGCGGCCAGGAACGCGGGCGCGGTCTACCTCGACAACTCCCGGCTCTTCCACGGCCACGAGGTCTGCACGGAGAACACCTGGGCGCGTGGCCTCTACGTCGACCTGTCCAACCCGTTCCCGCCGGACTCCAACTCGGTGCGCCAGTCCTTCCACCCCAACGCCCGCGGCCACGCCGCCTTCGCGTCCTGCCTCACGCAGATCTACAACTCCGCCCAGCGCGAGGGCAGTTGCGCCGACCCGGCGAGCACGGGCAGCCCGCGGCTGTACGAGGGCGCCTGGGACGACGCGTACCAGCCGCTGAAGAACGAGGCCACCGGCACCTGCCTGGACGTCGACGCCTCCAAGAGCCGCAACGGCACCAAGGTCCAGGGCTGGGACTGCACCGGCAACCGCAACCAGACCTGGTGGTACGACGGCGCGTCCGGCGGGCAGCGCTCGCTGCACACCGGACTGACCCAGGACCGCTGCCTCGACGTGCCCGACGGCGCCTACAAGGAGGGCGCCGCCGTCACCCTGTGGGACTGCCACGGTGGTACGAACCAGAAGTTCGTACGGGCGTCCGGGACGGTACGGCCCGCTGCCGCGGAGGGGCTCTGTCTGACCCTTGCGGGGCCGAGGGAGCCGGTGCGGCTGCAGAAGTGTTCGGGGGCGGCGAACCAACGGTTCGCCTGAGGGCAGGCGTCTTCCGCGGGAACTGCGCGACGTGACGCTGCTGGCGCGTCGTGGCTGGTCGCGCAGTTCCCCGCGCCCCTTAAAAGGTCACGCCAGACCCGGGCCCCGTACCGGAATGTGCGTGAACGTCGGCTCGGGGGCCGGGTTCTGGAAGAAGTCGTTGCCCTTGTCGTCGACGACGATGAAGGCCGGGAAGTCCTCGACCTCGATCTTCCAGACCGCCTCCATGCCGAGCTCCTCGTACTCGACGACCTCGACCTTCTTGATGCAGTCCTGGGCGAGCCGCGCGGCCGGGCCGCCGATCGAGCCGAGGTAGAAGCCGCCGTGCGCGTCGCACGCGTCGGTGACCTGCTTGCTCCGGTTGCCCTTGGCGAGCATCACCTTGGAGCCGCCCGCGGCCTGGAACTGCTCCACGTAGGAGTCCATGCGGCCGGCCGTCGTCGGGCCGAAGGAGCCGGACGCGTAGCCCTCGGGCGTCTTCGCCGGACCGGCGTAGTACACCGGGTGGTCCTTCAGGTACTGCGGCATCTCCTCGCCCGCGTCGAGCCGCTCCTTGATCTTGGCGTGCGCGATGTCGCGGGCCACGACCAGCGGACCGGTCAGCGAGAGGCGGGTCTTCACCGGGTGCTTGGTGAGCTCGGCGAGGATGTCGTCCATCGGCTGGTTGAGGTCGATCTTGACGACGTCGGCGGACTCGTCCAGGTGGGAGTCCTCGGTCTCCGGCAGGAA
Organism: Streptomyces sp. NPDC041713; assembly: GCF_055591085.1. Classification (NCBI taxonomy): domain Bacteria; kingdom Bacillati; phylum Actinomycetota; class Actinomycetes; order Kitasatosporales; family Streptomycetaceae; genus Streptomyces; species Streptomyces sp. NPDC041713. The sequence goes on along the minus strand of NZ_JBVIZY010000002.1, from coordinate 429,261 downwards.
GCGCGCCGGGTCCGTCTCCAGCTGCTCCAGGAAGACGCCCTCGGCGGTGATCTTCGCGGTGGCCTGGCGGTCGGCCGAGCAGGAGACGGCGATGGCGACGGGCAGCGAGGCGCCGTGCCGGGGCAGGCGCACCACGCGCACGTCGTGGCAGAAGTACTTGCCGCCGAACTGCGCGCCGATGCCGATCTTCTGGGTCAGCTCGAAGACCTTCTCCTCCAGCTCCTTGTCCCGGAAGCCGTGGCCGGTCGGCGAGCCCTCGGCGGGCAGCTCGTCCAGGTAGTGCGCGGAGGCGTACTTGGCGGTCTTCAGGGCGAACTCGGCGGACGTGCCGCCCACGACGATCGCCAGGTGGTACGGCGGGCACGCGGCCGTGCCCAGCGAACGGATCTTCTCCTCCAGGAACTTCATCATGGAGGCCTCGTTCAGGACGGCCTTCGTCTCCTGGTAGAGGAACGACTTGTTGGCCGAGCCGCCGCCCTTGGCCATGAAGAGGAACTTGTAGGCGCCGCCGTCGGTCGCGTACAGCTCGATCTGGGCGGGGAGGTTGGAGCCGGTGTTCTTCTCCTCCCACATGGTCAGCGGGGCCATCTGCGAGTAGCGCAGGTTCAGCTTCGTGTACGCGTCGTAGATGCCCTTGGAGAGCGCCTTCTCGTCCTCACCTTCGGTGAGGACGTTCTGGCCGCGCTTGCCCATGACGATCGCGGTGCCGGTGTCCTGGCACATGGGCAGCACGCCGGCCGCGGCGATGTTGGCGTTCTTCAGCAGGTCGAGCGCCACGAACTTGTCGTTGCCGGAGGCCTCGGGGTCGTCGACGATGCGGCGCAGCTGGGCCAGGTGGGCCGGGCGCAGATAGTGCTGGATGTCGTGGATCGCCTCGGCGGCCAGCGTGCGCAGCGCCTCCGGGTCGACCTTGAGGAACGTCCGCCCGTCGGCCTCGAAGGTGGCGACACCCTCGGCGGTCACCAGCCGGTACGGGGTGGTGTCCTCTCCCAGGGGGAGCAGATCGGAGTACTCAAACTCTGGCATTACGGCCATTCCTCACTCGGCAGACAGCGGCGCGGCCTCCATTGGCGACGCGCCATCCAGCGTAGAACGAGGCCGTCGGCCCGATCCTGTGAGGTAAGGCTCAGTGAAGGCGGTCACGGCGCCTCGGTGGTGCGGCTCGGCCGCCGATCGTCGCGACACAGGGGGTAGTCGCGATCTATCGCGTCTGGGTACGCTGCTTCCGTGGACCTCGAAAAGCACTCCCCGGACCTCGAAAAGCACCCCCCGGCGCTCCGTGCCTCCGACACCGACCGGGACCGCACGGCGGACATCCTGCGCGAGGCGCTGGCCGAGGGCCGGCTGACCGCGGAGGAGCACGCGGAGCGGATCGACGGGGTGTACCGCGCCAAGACGATGGCCGACCTGGAGCCGCTGGTCCACGACCTGCCCGCGGCGCACGGCTCGGCGCACACCGCGCGGGCCGTCGCTCCCGAGCCGGCGCCCGCCCGGCCCTCGCCGGGTGTCGTCCCGCCGTTCGCCGACGAGAACCTCGTCGCGGTGCTCAGCAGCTCGGCGCGGCGGGGCCGCTGGCGGGTGGGCCGCCGCACCCATGCGTACGCGGTTTTCGGCAGCGTCGAGATCGACCTGAGCGAGGCGATCTTCGAGCAGCGCCAGGTGGTCATCAAGGCCATCTCGGTCTTCGGCTCGATCGACATCCGCGTCCCCGAGAACGTGTCGCTGCGCGGCAGCGGCGGAGGTGTCCTCGGCAGCTTCGAGGTGGACACGCTCGACTCGCCCGACCAGGACGCCCCCGTCGTGTACGTGGACGGCTTCGCGATCCTGGGCAGCATCGAGGCGCGGCCCAAGCGGGGCAAGCTCGTCCACGACCTGCACCGGCAGCTGCGCAAGCATCTGGGGCGCTGACGACGGCATCGACGGCGCGCTGACGACGACACCGGCGCGCCCGGCGAGGGTGCCGATGACGACGCGCGTGGCCGCCATGAGGAGGCCACACGTCCGTACATCGGAACTCAGTGCATAGGCACGCACACAGCGGGTAGAGCTTGCTGCATCGTCTCTCGCTCGCGAAGCCGTCGTCAGGAGTAGACCAGTGCTGCAACCGTCGCATCAGTCTCTGCAGGTCGCCGCAGTTCCGGGCGTCGGGGCGTCCCCTGCACGAGCGCAGTCGAGCGCTTGGGGAGGGGCGCCGGCGCGAGATCGGGACGACGACGCCCCCTGGCACACCGAAGCGGTGTGCCGTCGTGACGAGGCCGGCCTGTTCTTCGCCCCCTCCAAGGAGCCCACGGCGGCACGGCTCTCCCGCGAGGAGGCCGCCAAGCGCGTCTGCGCCCGCTGCCCCGTGATGGTCGAGTGCCGCGAGCACGCCCTCCTGCAGCCCGAGCCGTACGGCGTGTGGGGCGGCCTCACCGCCGCCGAGCGCCGGGTGGTCCTGGCCCGCCGTCGCCGCCGCGACCTGGAGCTGAAGAAGGCGACGCACGCCGCGGGCATAGCGGCCGCGGGGTAGGACCTGGCCGGCGCGCACACGCCGAAGGGGGCGTCCCCCGCACGGGACGCCCCCTTCAGCATGCGTACGGGCCTACTTGGCGCGGTCGAAGTCGACCGCGCTGTAGGCGCGCAGCTTCGACAGCCGGTGGTCGGAGTCGATCTTGCGGATCGTGCCCGACTTGGAGCGCATGACCAGGGACGAGGTCGAGGCGTTCGCCGCCCGGTAGCGCACGCCCTGGAGCAGCTCGCCGTCGGTGATGCCGGTGGCGACGAAGAAGACGTTGTCGCCCTTGACCAGGTCGTCCGTGGAGAGGATGCGGTCCAGGTCGTGGCCCGCGTCGATGGCGCGCTGGCGCTCCGCGTCGTCCTTCGGCCACAGCTTGCCCTGGATGGTGCCGCCCAGGCACTTGATCGCGCAGGCCGAGATGATGCCCTCGGGGGTGCCGCCGATGCCCATGAGCAGGTCGACGCCGGTGCCCTCGCGGACGGCCATGACCGAGCCCGCGACGTCGCCGTCGGAGATGAACTTGATCCGGGCGCCGGTCTCGCGGATCTCCTTGACGATGCCCTCGTGGCGGGGGCGGTCCAGGATCATGACCGTGACGTCCTCGGGCGAGGAGTTCTTGGCTTTGGCGACGCGGCGGATGTTGACGGACGCGGGCGCGTTGATGTCGACGTAGTCGGCGGCTTCGGGTCCGGTGACCAGCTTGTCCATGTAGAAGACGGCCGAGGGGTCGAACATGGCGCCGCGGTCGGCGGCGGCCAGGACGGCGATGGCGTTGGGCTGGCCCTTGGCGGTGAGGGTGGTGCCGTCGATGGGGTCGACGGCGATGTCGACCTCGGCGCCGGTGCCGTCGCCGATGCGCTCTCCGTTGAAGAGCATCGGGGCCTCGTCCTTTTCTCCTTCGCCGATGACGACGACGCCGTTCATGGAGACGGTGGAGACGAGGGTGCGCATGGCGCGCACGGCGGCGCCGTCCGCGCCGTTCTTGTCGCCGCGGCCGACCCAGCGGCCCGCGGCCATCGCGGCGGCCTCGGTGACCCGGACGAGCTCCAGGGCGAGGTTGCGGTCGGGGGCCTCGGGGGAGACCTCGAGCTCGGACGGGAGATGATGCTCGGTCATCGGAGCGCACCTTTCTGCTGATGCGTTAAAAAACGGCGCGCCCGTAGGGCGTCCTGGGAAGGGCGGCGGTCGGAGACGGGAGGGCGAACCGGATGAGGGTCGCTGATGACTCTATCCGCAGGCCGACAAAATGAGCAGAGGACCCCACGCATGAGCGGACCGGACGGCTCCGCGGGCCGCGATCCGGATGCCGGGGGCGGGGACGGGTCCGGCGCCTGAGACCATGGGGGCGTGGCAGGAAGACAAGGCACTCAGACCGTCAAGAACATGCTGTGGTCGTTGGTGGTGATCGCCCTCGCAGCGGGCGTGATCTACATCTTCGTCCCGCATGACGAGTCCAAGAACCCCACCAAGCGGGTCGACTACCGCGTGGAGCTCCTGACGGCCCAGCGGGCCGCGAAGTACCCGGTGGCGGCCCCCGAGGGCCTGTCCGAGAAGTGGACGCCGACGTCGGTGCGGTTCAAGGGCGAGGAGAACGACTCCTGGCACCTGGGCTTCCTCGACCCGCACGACGAGTACGTGGCGATCGAGCAGTCCACCGCCAAGCCGGCGGCGTACATCAAGAGGGTCACGCACGACGCCAAGAAGACCGACGCCGTCGAGGACATCAAGGGCCGCACCTGGCAGCGGTACGAGGGCGCGAAGTACGACGCCCTGGTGATGAGCGAGAAGGGTGCGACGACGGTGGTCACCGGCACGGCCTCCCCGAAGCAGCTGGTGAAGATGGCCGAGTCGCTGAAGATGTCCTGAACGAGTCGGCCACGGACGCCGCAGACGCCGCAGACGCAAGAAGCAGACGCACGAAGGGCCCCCGGCGGTGTGCCGGGGGCCCTTCGCGTGCCGTGTCAGACCGTGGTGATGACGTCGTCGTAGGCCAGGCGCGGGGAGCGCGGGAACCAGGCGTCCTCGCCCGGCTTGCCGATGTTGACGACCATCAGCGGGGTGTGGTCGTCGTCCAGGAACTCCTTCTGGACGCCCGCGAAGTCGAAGCCCGTCATCGGGCCCGCGGCCAGACCGGCGGCGCGGACGCCGACGATGAAGTAGGCGGCCTGCAGCGTGGCGTTCACCAGCGCGGCCTGCTCGCGGACCGGGCGCTCCGAGAAGAAGGCGTCCTTGGCCTGCGGGAAGTGCGGGAACAGCGCCGGGAGCTCCTCGTGGAACTCGTTGTCCGCGGAGAGGATCGCGACGAGCGGCGCGGCCGACGTCTTGGGGCGGTTGCCCTCGGCCATGTGCTGGACGAGGCGCTCGCGGGCCTCGGGGGAGCGGACCAGCGTGACGCGCAGCGGCGACTGGTTGAAGGCGGTCGGGCCGTACTTGACCAGGTCGTAGATCGCCTGGACCTGCTCCTCGGTGACCGGCTCGTCGGTGAAGGTGTTCGCGGTGCGGGCCTCGCGGAAGAGCAGGTCCTGTGCGGCGGGGTCAAGTACGAGAGACATGGATCAACCTTCTTGAACGTACGGGGGTGTCGACCGAACCCGTCACCGGGCTCGTGACCACGACAGTACGTCGCTACTGTTCAACTTTCAATCAAAACTGGACCTGCGTGATCCGGTTCACAAACCGCAGGCAAGAACGATTCCGTGGCGGCGGGGCCCGTCCGGGGCGTTCGGGCCTCAGGCGTCCGGGTCGTCGTCGGCCGTGTCCGGGCCCGCGAGGGCCGCGTCGAGTCGGGCCCGCGCGCCGTCCAGCCAGCGGCGGCAGATCTTCGCGAGCTCCTCGCCGCGCTCCCAGAGCGCGAGCGACTCCTCCAGGGTCGTCCCGCCGGTCTCCAGGCGGCGTACGACCTCGATGAGCTCGTCGCGCGCCTGCTCGTAGCCGAGCGCGTCCGTGGAGACCGTGGCCTCGTCCGTCTTGCTGGTCATGCGCCCACCCTAATTCTCGGCGTTGTCAGAGTTTTGTACGGTTCCCGGACCTGCGGTTGCCGGTTGTACGGCCCCCGACACCGATGGGGCCGACCCCACCGCCCGTACGGTGAAGTCGCCCTCGGCGACGCGGGCCCGCAGCTCCTCGTCGGCGGCCACCTCCGCCGGCGCCCGCACCACCGTGCCGTCCGGCTTCTGCAGCACCGCGTACCCCCGCTGGAGGGTCGCGGCGGGGGAGAGGGCCACCACGCGCGCGTGGGTGTGCGTCAGCTCCGACCCCGCCCGGTCGAGCAGGTGCCCGAGGGTGCGGCGGCTGCGGTCGACGAGCGCGGCGACCTGCTCCTCGCGCTCCTCGACCATGCGGTGCGGATGCTCCATGGCGGGGCGGCCCAGGGCGTGCGCCAGGCCGCGGGTCTCCCGCTCCAGGAAGGCGTCGATGCTGCGCCGGGCGCGGTCGCGGAGCCACTGCACGCGCTCGTACTCCTCGCCGACGTCCGGCACGACCTTCTTGGCGGCGTCGGTGGGGGTGGAGGCGCGCAGGTCCGCCACGTGGTCGAGCAGGGGGTTGTCCGGCTCGTGCCCGATCGCGGAGACGACGGGCGTACGGCAGGAGGCGACGGCCCGCACGAGCTGCTCGTCCGAGAACGGCAACAGGTCCTCCACGCTGCCGCCGCCGCGCGCCACGATGATCACGTCGACCTCGCCGTGCGCGTCCAGGTCCTTCACGGCCTGGACGACCTGCGGCACGGCGTGCACGCCCTGGACGGGGACGTTGCGCACCTCGAAGCGGACGGCCGGCCAGCGGTGCCGGGCGTTCTCCAGGACGTCGCGCTCGGCGGCGGAGGCGCGGCCGGTGACGAGCCCGATGAGCTGCGGCAGGAACGGCAGGGTCTTCTTGCGCTCGGGCGAGAAGAGGCCCTCGGCGGCGAGGCTCTTCTTCAGCTGCTCGATCCGCGCGAGCAGCTCGCCGACGCCGACCGGCTTTATCTCGGCGGCCCGCAACGACAGCTGACCGCGCCGCTCGTACCACTCGGGCTTGGCCCGTACGACGACACGGGCGCCCTCGGAGACGACGTCCGCCACGGCGTCGAACACCTGGCGATAACAGGTGACGCTCACGGAGATGTCGTGCGAGGGGTCGCGGAGCGTCATGAAGACGACGCCGGCGCCGGGTCTGCGGGACAGCTGGGTGATCTGCCCCTCGACCCAGATGGCGCCGAGCCGATCGATCCATCCACCGATGAGCCGCGACACCTCCCCCACGGGGAGGGGGGCGTCCGCGGAGGTGTTGAGAGCCATGCGGTGAGGGTAGTCGGGGTCGGTGACATCGCCCTGGTGCGGTGGCCGGTGCGAGTCCCTTGCAGGGGGCTTGGGCGTTGATCGTCCTCCGCGCCCCGGAGGTGGCTGGCGCCCCTGGGGGTAGGGGGTGGATGTTCGTCGTCTTCCGCGCCTCGGAGGTGGCTGGTCGCGCAGTTCCCCGCGCCCCTGGGGGTAGGGGGCGGATCTTCGTCGTCTTCCGTGCCCCGACGGTGGCTGATCGCGCAGTTCCCCGCGCCCCTGAGGCAACCGGTCGCGCACGCCACCCGCCCCGCCAGGGCCACACGAACAACGAGCCCAGCCCACCCAGGGGCGCGGGGAACTGCGCAAATCAACCCACCGGGCCGCGGATAAGGACGAGCGCCCGGCCCAGTCAGGGGCGCGGGGAACTGCGCAAAACAACCCACCGGGCCGCGGACAACGACGAACGCCCGGCCCGCTCAGGGGCGCGGGGAACTGCGCAAATCACCCCACCGGGCCGCAGACATCAGCGAACGCCCAGCCCGCCCAGGGGCGCGGGGAACTGCGCAATCAACCCACCGGGCCGCCGACAACGACGAACGCCCAAGCCCCCTGCAAGGGACCGGCACCCCAGGCAAGACCCCCCCCTCACCGCCGCCCCCCACTCCCACCCCCCACCCCCTGAACCCCCAAAACCACCAACCCCGCCCCCAACCAGACCGCCCCCACCACCTGCGCCGTGCCCGAGGCCTCCCAGATGACCGCCACCACGATCGCCGCGCCGAGCGCGGGGATCAGCACGTGGCGCCACCAGCTGAACCCGTCCTCCCGGTGCCGCACGGCGAACCACCCCACCACGCTCGCGTGCAACAACAGGAAGGCCGTGAGCGCACCGATGTCGACCACCGACACGAGGTGGTCCATCCCGTCGTCCCGCCGCGCCGCCCACACCGCCGCCACCATCGTCACGACCGCCGCACACAGCAACGCCACCCGAGGCGTACCGGAGTCCGTCCGGGACAGAGCCTTCGGCAGCCGCCGCTCCCGTGCCATGGCGAAGAGCAGTCGCCCCGCCGCAGCCTGCCCCGCCAGCGCAGCGAACGCCGCCCCGATCGCCTTGCTCGCGGCCACCAGGTCGTGCAGCCACGTCCCCGCCGCCGAGTCCACCGCGTCGTAGAACGCCGTCCCCTGCTTGCCCGGATCCGCCGCGAGCTCCGCCGACGACATCGGCTCCAGGAGTGCCACCAGATACGTCTGGGCGACGAACAGCAGGCCCGCGAGCGCCAGACAGAACAGCACCGCCCGCGCGACCTTCGCCGACCCGCCCGTCACCTCCTCCGCGAACGCCGCGATCGCGTCGAAGCCCAGATAGGACAGGACGGCGATCGACACCGCGCCCACCACCGCCGACAGCGCGAACGCGCCCTGCGAGCCGTCCCCCGTCAACGGCGACAGCCAGTCGCGCTGCGCCCCGTCCCGTACCAGTACGACCACCGCCGCCACGACGAAGACCAGCAGGACCACGACCTCCATGGCGAGCACCGCGAAGCCGACCCGCGCCGCCGCCCGCACGCCCCACAGGTTCAGCGCGGTCGTGATGAGCACCGCGAGCGCCGTCCACACCCACCGCGACACCGAGGGCACCAGCGAGTTCATGGCGATCCCGGAGAAGAGGTACGCCACCGCCGGGATGAGGAGGTAGTCCAGCATCGCCATCCACCCGGCGATGAAGCCGGGCCCCTTGCCGAGCCCCGCGCGCGCGTAGGCGAAGACGGACCCCGCCTGCGGGACGACCCGGACCATCTGGGCGTAGCTGAATGCGGTGAACGCCATCGCGACCGTGGCGGCCAGATAGACCAGGGCGACGGCACCGTGCGACTTCGCGTCGAGCGTCCCGAAGACGCCGACCGGCGCCATGGGGGCGATGAAGAGCAGCCCGTAGACGACGAGGTCGCGGAAGCCGAGGCTGCGCCGCAGCCCCTCACCCCCGGCACCCCTGGTGTCCCCGGCGGGTTCGGCACCCGGGGTGTGGGCTCCCGTACTGGCGGACTGACCGGACATCGTGCCTCCGTAGATCAACGCAGGCCTCCAGTCTCCCCAACCGCGCGATCTTTGACGCGCTGGACGGGGCCCGACGCGCGCCGGACACGGCCGTACGATGGTGGGCATGACTGCTACGCCTGGCTCCCGCCGTGTCCTGCTCGCCGCTCCCCGTGGCTACTGCGCGGGCGTGGACCGTGCCGTGATCGCCGTCGAGAAGGCCCTGGAGCAGTACGGGGCCCCGATCTACGTCCGCCACGAGATCGTGCACAACAAATACGTCGTGCGGACCCTGGAGAAGAAGGGTGCGATCTTCGTCGACCAGACGGCGGAGGTCCCCGAGGGGTCCATCGTCATGTTCTCGGCGCACGGCGTCGCCCCGACCGTTCACGCGGAGGCCGCCGAGCGCAGGCTCGCGACCATCGACGCGACGTGCCCGCTGGTCACGAAGGTGCACAAGGAAGCGGTCAGGTTCGCCAAGGAGGACTACGACATCCTCCTGATCGGCCACGAGGGCCACGAGGAGGTCATCGGCACGTCCGGCGAGGCGCCCGACCACATCACGCTGGTGGACGGCCCCGAGGACGTGGCGAACGTCGAGGTGCGCGACCCGGACAAGGTCGTCTGGCTCTCCCAGACCACGCTCTCCGTGGACGAGACGATGGAGACGGTCGACGCCCTGAAGGGCAAGTACCCGAACCTCCTCTCGCCGCCCAGCGACGACATCTGCTACGCCACGCAGAACCGCCAGACCGCGGTGAAGAAGCTGGCCGAGGACGCCGAGCTGGTCATCGTCGTCGGCTCCAAGAACTCCTCGAACTCCATCCGCATGGTGGAGGTCGCCCTGGACGCGGGCGCCGCCGCCTCGCACCTGGTGGACGGCGCCGACGAGATCGACGAGGCCTGGCTGGAGGGCGTCACCACGGTCGGCCTGACCTCGGGCGCCTCCGTGCCGGACGTCCTGGTGGACGGCGTCATCGAGTGGCTGGCCGAGCGGGGCTACGGCGACGTGGAGACGGTGAAGACGGCGGAGGAGTCCATCACCTTCTCGCTGCCCAAGGAGCTCCGCAGGGACCTGCGCGCCGAGGCGGCGGAGCTCTCGCAGCGCTGAGCGCGCGCGGGTCGTACGGTGGGGTCCATGCAGATCTTCGGTGTGGACATCGGCGGATCAGGGATCAAGGGCGCTCCCGTGGACCTGGACCGTGGAGAGCTGGCGCAAGAGCGGCACAAGGTGCTGACCCCGCATCCGGCGACGCCGGACGCGGTGGTCGACGGCGTGTGCGAGGTGGTGAAGCACTTCGACTGGAAGGGCGCCGTCGGCGCGACCTTCCCCGGAGTGATCACCGACGGCACCGCGCGGACCGCGGCCAACGTGGACAAGAGCTGGATCGGCACGGACATCCGCAGACTGGTCTCCGAGCGCCTCGGCGGCGTCCCGGTGACGGTCCTGAACGACGCGGACGCGGCGGGCGTCGCCGAGATGCACTTCGGCGCGGGCCGCGACCGCAAGGGCACGGTCATCCTGCTCACCCTCGGCACGGGCATCGGCAGCGCGCTCTTCACCGGCGGCCGCCTGGTCCCCAACTCGGAACTCGGCCACCTCGAACTGCGCGGCCACGACGCGGAGAAGAAGGCGTCCTCCAAGGCCCGTGAGGACGAGGACCTGAGCTGGGAGCACTGGGCGCGCCGCGTCCAGAAGTACCTGGCGCACGTGGAGATGCTGTTCTCGCCGGAGCTGTTCATCATCGGCGGCGGCGTGAGCCGCAAGGCGCACAAGTTCCTGCCGCTGATCGAGGGCATCGAGGCGGAGATCGTACCGGCGCAGCTGCAGAACAACGCGGGGATCGTGGGGGCGGCGATGGCGGCGGCGGAGGCGTAGAGGTACGTAGCTGTACGTAGAGGTACGCGGAAAGGCGGAGGGGGGCGGCCGAGCTGGTGGGCCGCCCCCCCTCTCACGTCACGAGCCGGACATCACGAGACGGGCAGGCGCTTCCCGGGGGCGGGGCGCTGCGGGGGGCGGGCCTCGCGCCGCCGGGTCATGAGCTTGATCCGTCGGACGGTCACGATGAGGCCGGCGAGGAGCGTCCCGCCGTAGAGCCAGCCGGCGTAGAAGGCGAGCGTCGTGACGAGCCCCATGAACTGACCGCCGAAGCCGCCCGTGCCCCCGGCGATGGGCAGCACCCCGGCCGCGAAGGCGATCGGTACGCCGACGGGCGCGGTGACGAGGTCGGCCGGGCGCACCCAGAGCGCGGTGAGCGCGGCCACGGGCACGAAGAGCACGCCGTACGCGACGACGGAACCGTCCGCGATCAGGCGCAGCAGACAGGCGAACAGGAACATCACCGCGGCGCAGAAGAGTCCGCTGCCGAGCCCGGTGAGGCGGGGGTTCGGGATGCGCCGCAGCGTGCGGTAGAGCGGGCGCACCCTCCGGTAGAGCGGGGAGCGGCGCACGGCCCGTACCAGCGGCGGTGCGGGGCGGCGCGGACGCGGCGCGGCACGGTACGCCGCGCCCGCGGCGGCGGGCCGGCCCTGTGGGGGCAGCCGGGCGGGCCGGCGCGGCCGCGCCGGTGAGGGGGCCCTGGGGGCGGACTGAGGGGGACGCGTCCTGGGTTGCTCCACTGGACCAACCTAGGACGGTGACCGCGCCGAAGCGGTCGCGGGACACGCCTTTGATACGACCTTGGCCATCCGTTCGAAGGCACTCGCCCCGGTCCCTTCCGCCCCGTCGCCGGTCCCTCACCCCGAGCCCTTCCGCCCCGTCGCCGGTCCCTCACCCCGAGCCCGACGGGGCAGGCAGGGGCGTCGGTGGCACGCCGTAGACTGGGGGATCGCCCCACGGTCGCTCCGGCCCTCCGGGCCGTCCACCCACTGCCCTCACGTACGGGAAGTCGCAACGTGTCGCTCACGATCGGAATCGTCGGTCTGCCCAATGTCGGCAAGTCGACCCTGTTCAACGCCCTGACCAAGAACGACGTGCTGGCGGCCAACTACCCGTTCGCCACGATCGAGCCGAACGTCGGCGTGGTCGGTGTCCCGGACCCCCGCCTCACGAAACTGGCGGAAATCTTCAGCTCCCAGAAGGTCCTGCCGGCGACGGTCGACTTCGTCGACATCGCGGGCATCGTGCGCGGCGCGAGCGAGGGCGAGGGCCTGGGCAACAAGTTCCTCGCGAACATCCGCGAGTCGGACGCGATCTGCCAGGTCATCCGCGCCTTCAAGGACGAGAACGTCGTGCACGTCGACGGCAAGGTCTCGCCCAAGGACGACATCGAGACGATCAACACCGAGCTGATCCTCGCGGACCTCCAGACCATCGAGAAGGTCCTGCCGCGCCTCCAGAAGGAGTCGCGCATCAAGAAGGACATCGCGCCGAAGGTGAAGGCGGTGGAGGCGGCCAAGGAGATCCTGGAGAAGGGCGACACGCTCTTCTCGGCGGGCATCGTCCAGGGCTCGGGCAACGAGGAACTCCTGCACGACCTGCACCTCCTCACGACCAAGCCCTTCCTCTACGTCTTCAACGTGGACGAGGACGAGCTGACGGACGACGACTTCAAGGCGGAGCAGCGCGCGCTGGTCGCCCCCGCGGAGGCGATCTTCCTCAACGCGAAGCTGGAGTCGGACCTCGCGGAGCTGGACGAGGACGAGGCCCTGGAGCTCCTCCAGTCGGTGGGCCAGGAGGAGCCGGGCCTGGCCACCCTGGCCCACGTGGGCTTCCGCACGCTGGGCCTGCAGACCTACCTGACGGCGGGCCCGAAGGAATCCCGAGCCTGGACGATCAAGCAGGGAGCGACGGCCCCCGAGGCGGCCGGCGTCATCCACACGGACTTCCAGAAGGGCTTCATCAAGGCGGAGGTCATCTCCTTCGAGGACCTGGTGGAAACGGGCTCGGTGACGGACGCCCGCGCGGCGGGCAAGGCGCGCATGGAGGGCAAGGAGTATGTGATGCAGGACGGGGATGTGGTGGAGTTTCGGTTCAATGTGTAGCGGCTGACATAACACCACGTCGCTGATCTGGCAAACGTGCAGCTCAGATGGGGTCCGACTCTTCGGAGTCGGGCCCTTTGTTTTTTCCCGTGCTGGGATAGCTGATCCCTCGTCACCTGTCGTCATCCCTGGTCATCCGTACGGTGCTGGGATTGTGCTGGGACTTGGATGCCCTGCCGGTGCTGGGCCCCACTCCGGAGAGTGGCTGAACCGTGGGACGGTGGCTGCTGGCTCTGGCAAAGTGATCGGCACTGCTAGACGATTCTCGTGAGGAACTTGTGAGCGCGCTCGGTAGCTTCATCTGGTCTATCGCTGACCAACTTCGGGGCCCCTATCGCCCCAACCAGTACGGGACCGTGATCCTTCCGTTCACGATTCTGAGGCGGCTCGACTGCATCCTCGAGCCTGATCGCGCGATGGTGCGAGAGCTGGCTGCGCGGTACGAGAACCCGAACCGGCTCAAGGTCGAGGTCAAGAAGGCCACGGGGCGGACGTTTTACAACACCTCCAACTACGAGTTCGCGAACCTGCTGGCCGATGCGGACGGGCTGGCGGACAACCTCGCTGACTACATCGACCGGTTCTCCGCCGACGTGGACGTGTTCGAGTACTTCGACTTCAAGAAGGAGATCCTGGCTCTGGAGAAGGCCGGGCTCCTGCGCGAGATCGTCAAGTCCTTCGGTGCCGTCGACCTGCATCCCGACGTGGTGTCCAACGCAGACATGGGGGATGCGTTCGAGTACATCATCCGCAAGTTCAACGAGGCCGCGAACGAGACTTCCGGAGACCACTACACGCCGCGTGATGCCATCCGGCTGCTGGTCGATTTGCTCTTCGCGGAGAAGGACGTCGACCTTACAGAGGGCGGCATCATCCGGTCGCTGTACGACCCCACCGCCGGCACCGGCGGAATGCTCTCCCTTGCAGAGGAGCATCTTCTCGCCCAGAACCCCGAGGCCAAGCTGAGCCTGTATGGCCAGGAGTACAACCCCCAGTCGTACGCCATCTGTAAGTCAGACCTACTCGCCAAGGGCCACGACGCGACCAACATCGCCTTCGGTAACACGCTTACTGACGACGCTTTCAAGGGCCGCCAGTTCGACTTCTGCATGTCCAACCCTCCCTACGGGGTGGACTGGAAGCAGTACGCCAAGGCTGTCAAGGAGGAACGAGACTCTGCTGGCCCCTACGGTCGTTTCGCGCCGGGCCTCCCGGCGATCTCGGACGGGCAGATGCTCTTCCTGCTCCATCTGGCCCACAAGATGCGTGCACCCGAGGATGGCGGCGGTCGCGTCGGCATCGTCATGAACGGCTCTCCGCTCTTCAACGGCGGCGCCGAATCCGGTCCTTCCAACATCCGCCGGTGGCTGCTGGAGAACGACCTCGTCGAGGCGATCGTTGGGTTGCCGACCAACATGTTCTTCAACACCGGCATCGCCACCTACATCTGGATCCTAGACAACACCAAGCATCCTGACCGCCACGGCAAGGTCCAACTCATTGACGGTGCATCGTTCTGGACCAAGATGCGTAAGAGCCTCGGATCAAAGAACCGTGAGATCAGCGACGATGACCGCGCCAAGATCGTGCAGTTGTACGCCGACTCCTGGGAGGCCGATCCTGACCTTTCCAAGATGCTGCGCAACGACGAGTTCGGCTACTGGACCGTTACCGTCGAACGCCCGCAGCTGGATGATGACGGTAGGCCCGTCGTCGACCGTAAGGGCAACCCGAAGCCTGATGCGAAGAAGCGCGACACCGAAAACGTTCCCTTCTCCTATGGCGACTCGACGGCTGGTGCAGCGGGGGAGCGTGAGGTCATCCAGGCGTACTTCGACGCCGAAGTGAAGCCACATGTACCCGATGCCTGGATCGACTGGGGCAAGATCAAGATCGGATACGAGATCCCCTTCACCCGCCATTTCTTCAAGCACGCTTCACCCCGCTCGCTTGCCGAGATCGACGCTGATCTGGAGAAGCAGATCAGCAAGATCATGGAATTGCTGCGTGAGGTTGAGAAATGAGTCGGGCGAACTGGCGAAACATTGCACTCAAGCGAATCGTCAGCTCTGTTCAGAGTGGGACCAGCGTGAACGGTGCACCCTGGCCAGCCCAGGGTGGTGAGCTAGGTGTGCTTAAGACAAGCGCAGTTTACGGCGGAGTCTTCAGGCCGGCAGAGAACAAGCAGGTTGAAAGCTACGACGTGGATCGGGTCTCGTGTCCAGTGCGGGCTGGCTCGCTAATTGTGAGCAGGATGAACACAAAGCAGCACTTGGGCGTTGCTGCCGCGGTGCTACAGAACTGCCCGGACCTCTATCTGCCAGACAGATTGTGGGCGGTGACCTTTCGTGGGGCTGATCCGCGGTTCATCGATTGGTGGACGAAGACGCCAGCCTACCGAACCCAGGTGGAGGCTGTATGCGTCGGAACGAGTTCATCAATGCAGAACATCAGCCAGGGTGACTTCCTGGAGCTTCGGATCGATCTTCCGGATCCAGAAACACAGGGCGCCATCGCTGACTACCTCGACCGTGAGACGTATTACATCGACATGCTCATCGAGGAGCAGAAGCGACTGATCGAGATGCTCCGTGAGCGCCGCGTGGCGACGGTTGCTGAGGCGCTGGACGGTTACGAGCAGATCCAGGTGCGCCGACTGGTCGATCATGATCGGCCAATGACCTATGGCATTCTGCAGTGCGGTGAGCCGGTCGACGGTGGGGTCGTCTACATCGGACCGTCGGACATCCAAGGCGAAGGCGTATCCCCGGATAGGGATACTTTGCGAACTACTGCACCTGAGATCGCAAGCGCGTATAAGCGGTCGGTCCTCAAAGAGGGCGACGTCGTCGTTTCGATTGGCCCTGCGTACGGGAAGGTGGCAGTCGTGTCACAGGACTTGGCTGGTGCGAATCTGACGCAAGATACGGTTCGAGTTGCGCTGCGGCCGGACTTGGTCGCCACGAGGTTTATGGTGTGGGTGCTGCTGTCACGGCAGACGGCTGAGTATTGGGACTACCAGATCACGGGTGCGACGTTCCGCCGACTGAACCTCGGCACCTTGGCTCGGACTCCTATCCCTTTCCCGGAGATCCATGAGCAGCGGCGGATCGCTGCGTATTTGGATGAGCAAACCACAAAGGTTGACACGCTCATCGCCGAGGCCGAGCGGTTCATCGAGCTGTCCGAAGAGCGTCGGTCGGCGTTGATCACGGCTGCGGTGACGGGGGAGATCGACGTGCGAGAGGCGGCGTGATGGCCGACCATAACGAGGCGGTCTTCGAGAAGGAGATCTGCGAGTACCTCAAGGCCCGCGGCTGGCTGTACTCGGCGAACGACCACGACGGCGGCGAGTACGACCGTGAGCGGGCGTTGTTCCCGTCGGATCTGTTCGAGTGGCTGAAGGACACGCAGAAGCTGGCGTACGAGAAGGCGCTGAAGGCAGCGGGGTCACAGGCGAAGTTCCTCGACGTGCTGACCGCGGCGCTGGACAAGCCGCTGGAGCACGGTGGCGGGACGCTGAATATTCTGCGCAACGGCGTGCAGTACATCGGCGGCGGCCGGTTGAAGACGGCGCAGTTCCGCCCCGAGACCTCGCTCAATGCGACCACCGTGTCGCAATACGAGGCGATGCGGGTGCGGGTGGTGCGGCAGGTGCACTTCTCGACCGCCGACCAGCGCACCATCGACCTGGTGTTCTTCGTCAACGGGATCCCGGTGGCCACGGTGGAGCTGAAGACCGACTTCACCCAGTCGCTGGACGAGGCGATCAACCAGTACAAGCAACACCGCAACCCGCTCACGAACGGGCGCCCGGAGCCGCTGCTTTCGTTCGGTCACCGTGCGCTGGTGCACTTCGCGGTCTCCAACGACCTAGCGGCCATGACCACGAAGCTGGAAGGGGACAAGACCCACTTCCTTCCGTTCAACATCGGCTTCGATAGCGGTGCCGGCAACCCTCCCGGAGCGGACGACGGGTCGGCGACGGCCTACCTATGGAAACGCGTCTGGGAGAAGCACGCTTGGCTGAACGTCATCGGGCGCCTGATGATCGTGCAGACCAGGGAGGAGTGGGACGTCACCACCGGCACCTCAGTGCGGCGTACGAGCATGCTCTTCCCGCGCTTCCACCAGTGGGAGGCCGTCACGAGCATCGTCGACGCGGTGAAGGAGGAGGGCGTCGGGCAGCGGTACTTGATCGAGCACTCGGCCGGGTCGGGAAAGACGAACACCATTGCATGGACCGCCCACGGGCTGGCCCGACTGCATGATGCCGACGATAAGAAGGTCTTCGACTCCGTCATCGTGGTCGTGGACCGTACTGTGCTCGACTCCCAACTGCAGGATGCGATCCGGCAGATCGACGGCAACAAGAAGATTGTCGCGACGATCAGCCCCGAGGACGTCCGCAAGGCCGGCGCGAAGTCGAAGTCGGGTCTACTGGCGCAGGCGTTGAAAAACGGCGAGCTCATCATCGCGGTGACGGTGCAGACCTTCCCGCATGCGCTGGAAGAGATCCGGACCGACGCCGGCCTCAAGGGCAAGCGGTTCGCCGTGATCGCCGATGAGGCGCACTCCTCCCAGTCAGGGCAGATCTCCTCGAAGCTGAAGCAGGTACTGACGGCCGAAGAGCTCAAGGAGATCGAGGAGGGCGGAGATGTCGATGTGGAGTCGGTACTGGCCTCGGAGATGACCGAGCGGGCCGAATCGGAGAACATCTCCTACTTCGCCTTCACTGCGACGCCGAAGAACAAGACCCTCGAACTGTTCGGCCGCAAGGGCCCCGATGGCAAGCCGCGTGAGTTCCACCTGTACTCGATGAAGCAGGCGATCGAGGAGGGATACATCCTCGACGTCCTCAAGGGCTACCAGTCCTACGACACCGCGTTGCAGATCGCCGGCAAGGCCGAGGCCGGTGACGGAGGCGAGGTCGAGGAGGCCGCCGCCCGCAAGGGGCTGATGAGGTGGGTTCAGCTCCACCCGACGAACGTCAGCCAGAAGGTGCAGATCGTCGTCGAGCACTTCCACGCCAACGTCGCCTACCTCCTCGAAGGCAAGGCGAAGGCCATGGTGGTGACCGACTCCCGCAAGTCCGCGGTGAAGTACAAGCTGGCGATAGACGCTTACATCGACAAGCGTCGAGCGGAGGACGCCTCGTACAACTACCGCACCCTGGTCGCCTTTTCGGGCGGGGTGACGATGAACGAAGACGAGACCTGGCACAGCGACTGGGGCCCGCAGCCGTCGAAGGACGACGAGTTCTCCGAAGCCAACATGAACCCGGGCGCCGGAGCTGATCTGGCGGCCGCGTTCAAGGGCGACACATACAAGATCATGCTGGTCGCCAACAAATTCCAGACCGGCTTCGACCAGCCCTTACTGACGGCGATGTACGTCGACAAGAAACTCTCGGGCGTCACCGCCGTACAGACACTCTCGCGCCTCAACCGCACCCACCGCACCGCTGGTGGGGAACAGAAGCGCAAGACGTTCGTCATCGACTTCGCCAACAAGCCCGAGGACATCAAGACGGCCTTCGAGCCGTACTTCAAGAACGCGACCCTGGAGACCGAAACCGACCCGTACGTCGTCGTCCACCTGGCCAACAAGCTCGCCCAGGCCGGGATCTACACCGAGGACAACGTCCGCAAGGTCGCCGAACTGTGGGTGACACGGAAGGGCAACAACGCTCTCTCGGCGGCGATCAGCCCAGCGCAGCACGACTTCCGGCGCCGCTACGCAAGGGCGATCGAGGAGGAAGACAAGGTCAAGCTCCAGGAACTCGACCTGTTCCGCAAGGACGTCTCCACCTACGTGCGGCTCTACGACTTCATGTCCCAGATCGTCGACTACGGCGATCCGTACATGGAGATGCTCTCGATCTTCCTGCGCCTGCTGGAGAAGGTGATCGCCGAGTCCGCTTGGGCAGCCGACGTGGACCTCTCCGACGTGGTGCTGGTTGGTGTCAAGCACAACAAGGCGATCGCGGTCGACATCTCACTGGTCGGAGACGGGCAGCTCAAGGGCATCAGCGCCGCTGGCACAGGTGAGAAGAAGGACCCGAAGTACGTCGCCCTCCAGGTCGTCATAGACAAGATGAATGACCTCTTCGGCGCCGAAACGTTCGCCGCCTCCCAGATCAGGGAGTTCGTACAGGGCCTCGTGCAGCGGCTGCTCGCCGACCCGAACCTGGTCCAGCAGACCAAGGTGAACTCCAAGAAGCAGTTCCTGGAGTCGCAGGACTTCCAAGCCGCCGTCACGGAGGCGGTCGCAGAAAACCAGGACGCCCACAACACGATGGCCGACTACTTCTTCGCCGACGGGCCGGCCATCAACGCGATCATCGTCGCCCTCGCGGATGCCTTCTACGAAGCAGCGGTTGATCAGCAGGTGGATACCTGAGTGGACGCCGAGGTCAGACGTCCTTGATCTGTACGCGGTCGCCGCACAGTTTCGACCAGTCGTCGCGGTCCGAGGTCAGCACGAGGACGGGTGGCGGGGAACGGAGCGCCATTGCGGCGACGAGGGCGTCGATGGCGTACTTGTGACCGTGCAGGCCGCCGACGTCGCTGAGCAGCTGTACCGCGGTGAGGCTGTCGGCGTGGGTGACGTCCTGGACCTGAAGGCGAGAGAGCACCCAATGGAGCCGAGCGGTGTCCGTCTTCCCGTAGACGGCCTCCACCACCGTCAGGGCCGACACGAGGACGGGCACGCCCACGCGCCGAGCGGCCTCGATCCGGGTGATCATCTGGCGGTCGTTACGCAACAACAGCGACAGCGCCTGGGAGTCGAGCACCAGGGACCTGGCCGCGGGCTCCTTCATGCGGCGCTGTCGTTCGACGCGTAGGGCGCCGGTGCATCACCGAACAGTTCGCTCTGTGCGGCCTGGACTTCGGCGTCGCTCAGCGGCTCGTGCTCGGCTTCGTAGGCGGCCACGATCTCGGCGAGGCCGTCCATTGCGAGCTGATGCCGAACCGCTGCCGTCACATACGCGGACACGCCGCGCTTGCCAGTACGTGTGCGCAGAGCACCGAGGAGTTCCGAGGGCATCGAGACGGAGATATTCTCCGTGCCGCCGGGGCGGGGTGACTTCATGGCTACAAGTCTAGTACAGAAACTATTACAGTGCCTGAAGTGCCGGTCGGCCTGTATCCAGGGTGGGCGGTGATGCGTAGTCTCGGCGCTTCCGGATCTTTTTGTGCGTTGCAGTGAATCCCGTGCTGGGATGGTGCTGGGATGCGCTCACATAACCGCAGGTCAGGGCGGTTGTGGTCGAGTTACGGTTCAACGTGCAGTCGCTGACCTGTCACCACGCCGCCGGTCTCGCTAAGGTTCAGGTCCGACGAGGTCCGACTCCTCGGGGGCGATGGGGCCCTTGGCTTCACGAGGCGTCGCGATCTTCCGACTGCCGTCCGTGATCCACAGACTGTTGAACGTGTGCTGATCAGTCTGACAAGTGAGGCAGCGTCAGAGTCAGCCGCTACGCACCTCCTCGGCCATTGCCCAGGTGAGTGCCTGGGTGCCCGGGCTAGGCTTGACCAGCGCGGACATCAGGGTTGAACGAGTGTCACCGGGGAGCGGGATGAGCGGGGCGGGTCAGAAGCCTGTTAAGACGACGCCGTTGGAGTTGCATCAGATGCGGGCGGCGCTGACCCAGGCCTACAGAGGGCTGATCGACGAAAGCGATCTGCAGCGAAACTCCGAGGCCGAGCGTGAAAAGGCCTTTCTGTCCCGGGCCGTGGCAGCCACAGCGATCCGGCGGGTCACAGGTTGGGAGCACAAGGCCTGCGCTGAAGCCGTGATCGACGGCAGTGACGACAATGGGATCGACGCTGTTGCCGTAGTGGACGGTGCCCAGGTGTGGCTAGTCCAAGCCAAATGGAGCGACAAGGGAACGGCTGGATTCCACACGGATGCTGCTCGCGGCTTCGTGGATGGACTGCGGTTGTTGGAGCAGCGGCAGTTCGACGCCTTCAACGCCAAGCTCCAGCCATTCGCCCCTCTTCTCGCTTCGGCCATGGGGGACACCAACCTCAAGATCAACCTGATCATCGCGGTCGTCGGGAACGACCCGCTCAGCTCGCACACCGTGCACATTCTCGACCGCGCCGTCGACGATCATCACGGCCACGGGCCGATGCTGAGCTATCAGCTCATGGGGACCGGGGAACTGCTGCGGCAGCTGCGTGAGGACCGCACTCCGGATCTCGTGAACGTCAAGGTGAAGATGCCGAAGTGGATCCACCGTGACATCCCCTTCCCCGCGTACCAGGGCAGTGTGGCGGCCAGGGAGATCGCCCGGTGGTACGAGGAGCATGGTGCCCGTCTCTTCTCGCAGAACATCCGCCAGGCGCTTGGGCTTACCCGTATCAACTCCGGCATCGAGAAGACTCTGACGGACGAGCCGGAGAACTTCTGGTACTTCAACAATGGCATCACGATCCTGTGCGACAAGATTGAGCCGTACTACCCGGACAGGCGCCACCCTGCCTATCCGGTAGAACTTCAGCTCACCCATGTCAGCGTGGTCAACGGAGCTCAGACCGTCACCTCCATCCACAAGGCGATGCAGGTGACGCCGGGCACTGTCGAGGACGCCGATGTGATGGTTCGCGTGATTTCCCTGGGCGACGAGCGTGTCGACTACGCCTTGAGGATCACCGAGACCACGAACACCCAGAACGACGTCTCTCGGAGAGACTTCATCGCTCTGGACGAATCCCAGGCCCTGATTCGGGAGGACTTCGACCTCACTCTGGACAAGACGTACGTGTACAAACGAGGCGAAGCCGATCCGGCACCGAATTCCGGCTGCTCGGTGGTACATGCAGCCATAGCCCTCGCTTGCGCCCGGCGTACGCCTGAGCTTGCCGTGCGGGCCAAGAGGGACACCGATCTGCTCTGGGAACGGGGAGATGGAGGAGCGTATTCGCGGCTGTTCGGTGAGGTTCCGAGTGCCTTCCGGGTCTGGCGATGCGTCCAGATCCAACGAGAGGTCGGCAAGGCGCTCGATGTCGTACGCAAGCGCCTCCAGGGACGCGCCCAGGACATGGCTCAGCGCGGAGACCTGCTGATCACCCATCTGGTCTTCCAACTGCTCGACCTGGCAGACATTGATGAGCCGGGCTACCCGCTGGATTCGGTGCTGGAATCCGTCCCGAAGCTGACTGAATCCGTGTTGTCGTGGCTGATCTACCGAGTGGACGAGACCTACGGCACCACCTCGTTCCTTGGGAGCACCTTCACCAACGAGACGCGCTGCCGGGAGCTGTCCCGGGTTGTACCGGAAGACGTGCGGGGTGGGACCGCGGTGCCGCAACTGCCGGACAACTACCAGCCGCCCGCTCAACAGAAACGCCGTCGTCGCCGCCCCAACGTCGTTCCGACTCTGGTCACCGCCGGGATCATCGCGGATGGGACGCCGCTGACTTACGTTCCGTACAACGCTCCGGAAACAAGAGCAACGCGTAAGTGGCTCGAGGCGGACGAACGCCGAGCGCAGGTCCGCTGGCAGAACGATCGGATCAAGCCGCTCATCTGGTCCTACGACGGTGTGGCGTACTCGGCCAGCGGACTCGTGACTCGTATCTGGGAACTCGCAGGCTGGGAGGAGGCTCCCGTCGCGGTGCAGGGACCTGCGCGTTGGGTACTCGACGGCAAGCGCAATCTATGGCAGGTAGCCAAGGAATGGCTGGATGCCCAGGAGGAAGAGGGCTGACGCCGTCCACGTCCCGTTCGGTTGTGAGGGGTGTAGGAGCCCTCGGCGGCCCTTGTTATTGGGGGGCAGGGCCGGGCCCGCTTCGTGCTCGCTGAGCGTGTGTTGCTCGTCCAGCGAGTCGAGGGGGCCGACGCGACCCGTGTCGGCGAGAACAACGTGCCGAAACTGCCGGTGGTGCGCGCATCTAAAACGCCCGGGGGTCGGCACCGCCCATGAGGGCCCCGCCAGGGACGGGCGGCGGGAGTCGCCGCTCGTTCTGTGAGGGGAGAGCGCGTGCTTACGGGTGCGGAATCAGCTCGTCGCCAGGCCCGTCTTCGCTCCCGCCCCGCACAGCGGCACCACCGCCGTGCGTTCGCCCAGTGCGCCGTCGCGGACCGCTGCCCAGCAGGCCACTCCCGTCGACTCCACGTACAAGCCCCTTGCCGCCAGGTCAAGTTGGGCCGCCGTGATCTGGTCCTCGGTCACCGTGAGGAAGGCGCCGCCCGACGCGCGTACCGCCTGCAGGATCTGGCGGGCTCGGGGTGGGCGGGGGATCGCGATGCCCTCCGCGAACGTGGGCGCCATCGGGATCTCGCCGAGCAGGTCGTCCGCTCCGGCCCGCCACGCCGCGGCGAGCGGGGCCACGGCCGCGGACTGCACCGCGTACAGCTCGGGCGTCCGTTCGATGAGCCCCGAGGCCCGCAGTTCGCGTACCGCTAGCGCCGCGCCGAGCAGCAGCGTGCCGTTGCCGACCGGCACGACCAGCGCGTCCGGCAGTCGGCCGCCGAGGTCCTCCCAGAGTTCGTGGACGTAGGTCTTGGTGCCGTGGAGGAAGTAGGGGTTGTGGACGTGCGACGCGTAGAACGTGCCGGGGTCGTCGGCGGCGGCGCGGGCCGCTCGGGCGGTCGCCTCGCGGTCGCCGTCGACGACTTCGAGCCGCGCCCCGTGCGCGCCGATCTGCTCCAGCTTCTTGGGTGAGGTGCGGGCGGGGACGTAGATGGTGCAGGGGAGTTGGGCCCGTGCGCAGTACGCGGCGACGGCGGTGCCCGCGTTGCCGCTGCTGTCGGCGATGACCCGGTCCGGGCTCAGCCGCCGGGCGAGGGCGGCGAGGACGACCGCGCCGCGGTCCTTGAAGGAGAGCGTCGGCATCAGGAAGTCCAGCTTGGCCGAGACCGTACCGGCCAGCTCCACGAGGGGCGTGCGGCCCTCGCCGAGGGAGATCGCGGGCGCGGGCAGCGGCAGGCACTCGGCATACCGCCAAAGGGAGTTGACGCGCCTTCCGCTCAATACGTCGAGGGGTGCGGGCGTGGGGGAGAAGTCCAGGTCGAGGGGGCCCCGGCAAGTGGGACACGACCAGTCGAGCGAGTCCGACGCGACGCGGGTCCCGTCGGTCGGGCAGAGGTAGTCCGGCAGGCCGTCCGGCGTCGTCACAGAAGTCATGCGCGCAGGTTAGAGGGTCTGGAGTGCCGTCCGGGGGCCGGCGGCACTCGCCCCGCAAGGCGGCCCACGGGGACCCGTACGGGGCGGGGAGCGGTACGAGGCGGCCGGTACGGGGCGGGGAGCCGTGCCGGGCAGGTGGGGTACTCCGGCCGCTCCCGTTACGCCCAGGCAGGGCAGTACGTCGAGTACGTGCCACTTGGTGACGGTACGTCATGACAGCGCCATGGCAGTCGTGTTACGGCCGGTCCTCACCCTTGTCACTTCCCCATGGGTCCGCCAATCTTTCGTCTCGACGGAGGCAAATGCGGGCCCGTCGACTTGACATGATCTTGTCATCCAGACCTGTCGACCGCCTCCGTGCGTGTGGGTTCCACGGCACCAATCCCCCACCAGCGCACCACCTATTGAGGAGGACCCCTCAGATGGCAGTGATGCGTCACCACCGCCGAAGACTGGCCGGGATCGGCGCGACCGCGGTCGCGACCCTCGCCCTCGGCGTCGCCTCAGCCCTCCCGGCGAACGCCCTCCCGGCAGACGCCCACCCAGCGAACGCCCACCCCGCGAACGCCCACCCGGACGCCGCGCAAGGCCGGATCGAGAACGCCGGCGCCCCCGGCACGATCAAGAACAGCTACATCGTGAGCCTCGACGAGGACGCGCCGAAGGCCCGTTCCGCCGCCGGCAAGGCCCTCGCCAAGGAGTACGGCGCCACCATCGAGCGGACCTACGACAAGGCCCTCAACGGCTACGCGGTCGAGCTCTCCGAGGCCGAGGCGAAGAAGTTCGCGGCCGACCCGGCGGTCGACCTGGTGGTCCAGAACCGGACGTTCACCGCCTCCGCGACGCAGAACAACCCGCCGTCCTGGGGCCTGGACCGCATCGACCAGAAGAACCTGCCGCTGGACCAGAAGTACACCTACCCGGACTCCGCGGGGCAGGGCGTCACCGCGTACATCATCGACACCGGCGTCCGCATCAGCCACACCGACTTCGGCGGCCGCGCCTCCTACGGCTACGACGCCATCGACAACGACAACACCGCGCAGGACGGCCACGGTCACGGCACCCACGTCGCGGGCACCGTCGCGGGCACCCTGCACGGCGTCGCCAAGAAGGCCAAGATCGTCGGCGTCCGCGTCCTGAACAACCAGGGCTCCGGCACCACCGCGCAGGTCGTCGCCGGCATCGACTGGGTCACCAAGAACGCGGTCAAACCGGCCGTCGCCAACATGTCGCTCGGCGGCGGCGCCGACAGCGCGCTCGACACGGCCGTGCGCAACTCCATCGCGGCCGGCGTCACATACGCCGTGGCGGCGGGCAACGAGTCCACCGACGCGTCGACCAAGTCGCCCGCGCGCGTGGCGGAGGCCATCACCGTCGGCGCCACGACCAGCACCGACGCGCGGGCCAGCTACTCCAACTACGGCAGCATCCTCGACCTCTTCGCCCCGGGCTCCTCGATCACCTCGTCGTGGAACACCGGCGACACGGCGACCAACACCATCTCCGGTACGTCGATGGCCTCCCCGCACGTCGCGGGCGCCGCCGCCATCTACCTCGGCCAGAACCCCGCGTCGAGCCCGGCGCAGGTCTCCGCCGCCCTGGTCGCCGCCGCCTCACCCGGCGTCGTCGGCAGCCCCGGCTCGGGCTCGCCCAACCGCCTCCTGAACGTCACGGGCGGCACCACCAACCCGCCCGGCAAGTCGTTCAGCAACACCGACGACTACGCGGTCAACGACAACGCCACCGCCGAGTCGCCGATCAACGTCACGGGCGTCGACGGCTCCGCCCCGGCCGCGCTCTCCGTGCCGGTCGTCATCCAGCACACCTACATCGGCGACCTGCGCGTCCAGCTGATCGCCCCCGACGGCACCGCGTACACCCTCAAGGATTACGGCACCGGCGGGAGTTCGGACAACATCAACACCACGTACACCGTGAACGCCTCCTCGGAGACGGCCAACGGCACGTGGAAGCTGCGGGTCAGCGACAACGCCGCGCAGGACACCGGGAAGATCGACTCCTGGGGTCTGCAGTTCTAGGACGGCTCCCGGTTCCCCATCACTGCGCATCCTCGTCCTCGCGGTACGGCTTCGGGTCGGTGACCCAGCCCGCCGCGAGGACGAGCCGCGAGGTGCGGTGCACGGCCAGGAAGCCGAAGGGGCGGTCGAACGTGGCGTCCACCTCGGTGGTGACGTAACGCTCCTCGGGCAGGCCCGCACCGGCCGCAGCGAACGCCGTGACGGCGGCGGCCCGGAAGCCCAGCGCGCCGAACGTGGCCGTCGCCGTCTGCGCGCCCCGCTCGATGGCCGTCGGCTCGGCGGCGATCCCCGGGAAGTGTCCCTCGCCCCCGTGCCGCGCCGTGGTCAGCCCGAACAGCGCGTGCTCCCGCAGCAGATCGTGGTCGGCCGTCAGCGCGAACGGCACCGTCTTCACGTACAGCGTCGGCGGGCGAGGGCTGATGGCGCGCACCCTGCTGACACGCAGGCCCGGACCCACCTCCCCGTACGGCAACCGGGGCCCCGGAACCACCGGCAGCCGGCCCGCGAG
Organism: Streptomyces sp. NPDC041713; assembly: GCF_055591085.1. Classification (NCBI taxonomy): domain Bacteria; kingdom Bacillati; phylum Actinomycetota; class Actinomycetes; order Kitasatosporales; family Streptomycetaceae; genus Streptomyces; species Streptomyces sp. NPDC041713. The sequence goes on along the minus strand of NZ_JBVIZY010000002.1, from coordinate 402,797 downwards.
GAGGTCCACGCCCGCGCCAAGGACCTGCCCCGGGCCCATCCGTTCCTCGCCGAGCAGCAGGTGGACGTCGATCCCGGTGTTCCCGAGCACCTTCAGCTCGGTCACCGCCCCGGCCGGGGCTCGGGCGACGCCGACGCGGTCGAGCAGTGACGTCGAGCGGTACAGGGAGGCGAGCGTCCGGTCCTTCCACGGCCCCGCCTGGGGCCACATCGCGCTCTCGGAGAAGGGGCGGAACCAGTCCGTCCGCAGCGCGAGTGCGCTCGCCAGGACGAACTCGGTGTCCTTGTCCGGGCGGGTCGGCATCCGTTCGATCTGCCCGCCCGTCCGCCGTGCCGCCCATGCGTCGAGGGCCGCCGCGTCCGCGTCGACGTCCCCGGTGAGCACACCGATGGCCGGTGCCGGTACGCCCTCCCGCCACGCGTCCCGCAGCGTCAGCGTGCGCCTGGTCCACAGGCCCACCGCCGCGTCCACGCCCCGCATGTCCTCCAGCGCGGCCAGCAACTCGCGGGCCCCGGCGGCGGCTTCGTCCGCCGGCAGCCCCACCGCGTCCGCGAGTTCGGTGCGGGCCGCCCCGCCCGCGCCGTCCGCGAGGAGGGCCAGCAGGGGCCAGACGCCGGGCGCCGAGAAGACGGTGCCGTCGTCGGGCGAGGCCGTCGCCGCCCATCGGGAGGTCAGACCGTTGACGGCCTGGAGTACGGCCCCCGTCGTCGATATGTGCCGTCGCATTGGCTACTCGCTCCCAGCTCGCATTCCCATGGCGCTCCCGTCCCGACGGGCTCCGGCTCCGATGGCGCTCCCGTCCCGACGAGGCTCCCGCTCCGACGGGTTTCCCGCCCCGTCTACGATGCGCCAGGCCGTCCGCACGGCTCGCCCCGCCCCACGTGACCGCCCCCGGCGCCGTCAACCCGCCCCGAAATCCAGGAGAACGCTACCCGTGGACATACCGCCGCCGCCCGGCACGGCCCCGTACCAGCGGTGGCCCGGCCCGTACTCCCCGTACTCCCGTCCGCCGGTGAACGGCTTCGCGATCGCTTCCCTGGTGCTCGGGCTCCTCTGCTTCCTGCCCGGCGTCGGTCTGGTCCTCGGCCTGATCGCGCTCGCGCAGATCAAGAGGAAGGGCGAGCGCGGCAAGGGGATGGCGGTCGCCGGCAGCATCCTCTCCGCGGTCGGCGTGCTGCTGCTCGTGCTCGCCGTCGTCACGGGCGGCGCGCGCGACTTCATGGAGGGCTTCCGGGAGGCGGCGCGCGCGTCGCGGCAGGACACCGGCGCCTTCCCGGTCGACAAGGGCGGCTGCCTGAACGCCCCCGACGGCAGGCTCGACTCCATGAAGTTCGGCCACCAGGTCGACGAGGTGCCCTGCGCCGGACGCCACGACGCCGAGGTCTTCGCGTCGTACCGGGTGCACCACGCCACGTATCCGGGCGACCGCGTGCTCACCGGGGTCGCCGAGACCAAGTGCGCCGACCTGCAGTTCGCCTATGCCATGGACCGCTGGCAGGACTTCGGCGACGCCGACCTCTACTACTTCGTGCCCGACCGGACGACCTGGCGCCGGGGCGACCGGCACGTCACCTGTCTCTTCGGCGCCCCGGACCCCGGCCACCCGCTCAAGGGCACGCTGCGCAGCGACGGGACGACGCTCGACGGCGACCAGCTCGCGTACGTGACGGCGGAGCAGGCCTTCGAGCGGGCGTACGGGAAGGAGCCGGACGCGGAGCGGATCGAGGACGACCTGCCGGGACACAAGGAGTGGGCCGCCGGCGTCGTCAAGGGCCTCGACGAACGGGTGCGGCTGTTGCGGGCGTACGACTGGCCTGCGAGTACGCGCGAACGCGTCGACGCGCTCGTCGCCGCGATCGGCAAGGGGCGGACGGAGTGGCGGAAGGCGGCCGAGGCCCCGGACGCCGACAGCTACCGCGACCACCGTGGGGCGGCGTTGGCGGGGATCGGCGACGAGCAGGCCGTCGCGGTCCGCAAGTCCCTCGGCCTGGCGACGACTTCGCCGCGCGACGCGACCCCGGGAGGCGGCGCGGGGTCGGGTCCGGACGAGGGGCACGACGAGACGTCCGAGGTGTGAGCGGCGCCGCCTCGGCCCGTGCGGCAGCCCCGTGCGGCAGCCGGTGCGGCAGCTGTTGAGGCCCACTCCCTAAGGCGATTTTGTCCGCTTCTGTGATAGTTCTTCGGTGTGACGTCCGCCGTGCCACCGCCCCCCGTGGCCAGGATCGTGGCCAGGACCCTGCTGCTGGCCGCCGGGCTCCTGAACGCGGCGCTCGCCGTCCTCGTCGCCGCCCCGCTGCCCCGCCTCCCGCTCCTGGTGCTCGTCGCGGGCGCCGTCACGTCGTGGGGCCTCGTGCTGCTGCCGCCCGGACTGCTCGGACTCGCCGCCGCCGCGCTGGCCGGCCGCCGTCACCCCTGGTGCGCGGGGCTCGCCGCGCTCGCCTCCTTCGCCGCCCTCGTGTACGGAGTGATGCCGTACGCGGCGGCGTACGGTACGGCGGTGCGGCAGGGCCAACCGCTCGCCCCCGCGCGGTACTTCGACGGCGTCAACTACGCCAAGGTGCCCGACCGCGCCCGCACCCTCACGTACGCGCGCGTGCCCGGCCCGCACGGCACCGGCGGCCCACGGGGCACCGGGGGCGCACACCGCGCGATGACGCAGAAGCTGCGGCTCGACCTGTGGGCGCTGCCCCGGCGGGGCGCGGTGCGCAGGCCCGCCGTCGTCTGGGTGCACGGCGGCGGCTGGAACAAGGGACACCGCAGCCAGAACCCAGAGTGGAACCGGTGGTTCAACGCCCGTGGATGGTCCGTCTTCGACATCGACTACCGGCTCGCTCCCGGCGCCACCCAACTCGACCAGATCGGCGACGTGAAGTGCGCGGTCGGCTGGGTCAGGCGGCACGCGCGCGTGTACGGGCTCGACCCCGAACGCCTTCTCCTCGCGGGCAGTTCGGCGGGCGGCAACCTCGCGCTCGCCGCCGCCTACACGGAGGGCGACGCCCGCGTCCCCGCCTCCTGTGGCAGGGCGGGCGACACCTCGGTGTCAGGGGTCGTCTCGCTCTACGGGCCCACCGACATGGGGCGGCTGATCGCCGGCACCGCGCTGCGCGGCGACCCCATGATCCCCCGGCTGATGGGCGGTTCGGCGGCGAGCGCCCCCGCCCGCTACCGCCTCGGATCGCCGGCCCGGCTCGTCCGCGGCGACGTGCCGCCGACGCTGTTGTTGCACGGGAGCGCGGACCGCGCGGTGCCGGTGGCGCAGGCGCGCGAGCTGGCCCGGCGGCTGAAGGCGGTCGGCGCCCCGGCGACGTACGTCGAACTCCCGTGGGCCGACCACTGTTTCGACGTCAACTGGGGCGGCTGGGGGAGTCAGATCGCGCGGGCGGCGACGGAGCGATTCCTGGGTACCCTTGATCGTTCGCCATATCCGCGGAAAGGCCCTGCGTAAAGACCTGCACGGGCAGAAATCATCACTTCGAGTGATTCCTTGGCCTTGGGTTGCACCCAACAACCCACGGTTGCCAGGCTGTTGCTGTCTGTCAACCTGATGGGAGTGGCTAGTGACTTTCGGTGAACAGCCGGCGTATCTGCGCGTCGCGGGGGATCTCCGCAAGAAGATCGTCGACGGTTCGCTGCCGCCGCACACCCGGCTCCCCTCGCAGGCCAGAATCCGCGAGGAATACGGGGTCTCGGACACGGTCGCCCTGGAGGCGCGCAAGGTCCTGATGGCCGAGGGCCTGGTCGAGGGCCGCTCCGGGTCGGGTACGTATGTGCGGGAGCGCCCCGTCCCGCGCAAGGTCGCCCGCACCGGCTACCGCGCGGTGAACGGCGGGTCGACCCCCTTCCGTCAGGAGCAGGCCGCCGACACCGCGCGCGGCACCTGGGAGTCCCGCAGCGAGCAGATCGAGGCGAGCGCCGCGGTCGCCGAGCGGCTCGCCATCCGCCCCGGCGACCGCGTGATGTGCACGAAGTACGTCTTCCGGGACGCCGGCGAGGCCATGATGCTCTCCACCTCCTGGGAGCCCCTCGCCGTCACCGGCCGCACCCCCGTGATGCTCCCCGAGGAGGGCCCGCTCGGCGGCTGCGGTGTGGTCGAGCGGATGGCGGCGATCGACGTCGTCGTGGACAACGTCGCGGAGGAGGTCGGCGCCCGCCCCGGCCTGGCCGAGGAGCTCACGGCGCTCGGCGGCGTCCCGGGTCACGTGGTGCTCGTCGTCCACCGGACGTATTACGCGTCGGGCCGCCCCGTCGAGACGGCCGACGTCGTGGTCCCGGCGGACCGCTACCGCGTCGCGTACCACCTGCCGGTGAAGTAGCCCGCCCCGTAGGGGCTTTGGGCCACCGCGCTGTCTCCGCTCGCCGCGCTGTCTCCGCTCTCCGCGCCCCCGCCCTCCCGCCGCCTCCGCTCTCCTGGCATGGCCGAGAGCGGTCCCCCTGTGTATCTCTTTGTGCAAAGCCGTATCCGCTGAGTAAAGGTCGGGCGTAGGCTCGGGCATATGCGGATTGCGGTTTCCTTACTGATCGAGGCGTGGGGCGCGCCGGGGGTGGCGAGCGGAGGGGCGCGATGAACGACGGGACGGGCCTGCTGCCCTGGCTGGTGATACGCCAGGACGACAACGGCAACCGCTACCGCGTGGGCAGGTACGCGACGAAGGCCGAGGCCCAGCGGATCGCGGACAGCCTCGACGACCGCGGCCACCGCCAGCTCTACTCCGTCGAGCGGCTGAGCCAGAACGGCAGCGGCCGCTGACCGGGGCGCCCGCCGCCCCGCCCTCGCCCCTGCCCCGCCCCCGCCCGGAGCCCGGCCCGGCCCGGTCCGGACGAGAGGCCCTAGGCTCCGCCGTATGAACGAAGACTCCGCCGCGGCCGCCCGCATCGTGGTCGGCGCCGCCCTGTACGACGCCGGACGCCTGCTCGCCGCGCGGCGCAGCGCACCCCCCGAACTCGCGGGCGGCTGGGAGCTGCCCGGCGGCAAGGTCGAGCCCGGCGAGCGGTGCGAGGACGCGCTGGTGCGCGAGCTCCGCGAGGAACTGGGCGTCGAGGCCGAGCTGACCGCCCGTGTCCCCGGCCAGTGGCCGCTGGCCAAGGGGTACGCCCTGCGGGTGTGGACGGCGCGGATCGTCGCGGGCGAACCGCGCCCCCTGGAGGACCACGACGAGCTGCGCTGGCTCGCTCCCGACGCCGTCTGGTCCGTCGACTGGCTGACCGCGGACGTGCCCGCCGTCGAGGCGGCGCTCGCCGCACTGCCGCACGCCGCGCACTGACCCCGTCTACGCCGTTCGTGCCACAGTGCGACCCGTTACGCGGTAAACCCACCTGGATATCGGGTATGTGCCCATTAACCCCATGAAACCGGACAGGTTCAGCCACTGGTCTGGAAGTGATCGGCGTGATCGACATCGAAGGCGACTGCGCCGAGTGGGCGTTCCCCGCGGACCCGGGCGCCGTCCGCACCGCGCGCACCGTCGTCCGCAAACAGCTCGCCGACTGGGGCCTCGCATCCCTGGGCGACATCACCGTGCTGCTCGTCAGCGAGTTGGTGACCAACTCGCTGCGGCATGCCTCCGGGCCCATCGGCGTACGCCTGGTACGGCCCACCGACCTCACGGACCCCACGGGCGCCCTCCTCGTGGAGGTGTCCGACCCGCTCCCCGACCCGCCCCTTGAGCGGGCGGCCGCACCCGACGACGAGGGCGGCCGGGGCCTCCAGCTGCTCTCCCGCTCGTCGCGGCGCTGGGGAACACGTCCGGGTCGTACGGGCAGGACGGGGAAGACGGTGTGGTTCGAGCTGGCGTTGCCGGGTTAGAAGACTGGCAGTGTGCGAAAGGCGTTCGGCACAAGGGCGGCACGGGCCAAAAAGCGTCGAGTACGTGCTGTGATCGTGAACGCCGTGTGGCGCGGCACCGTAGTGCTGGATACTGCGGTCAGCCGTACGCGGTGACCGGTGCCGGGCGCGGTGAGCTGGAGGGGACGGTTCGCGTGAGCGAGATACCAGCGAAGGCGACGGAGCTCGACGGGCCGTCGGACGACGCGAAGGCCCACGGGGCCACGAACGACGCGACGGGCGACGCCGCCCCGGCCGACAGGGGGCCCGGCGGCGACGTGCCGGTGGACGAGACGTGGCAGAGCGACCCACCCGGTTCGATCTACGACTACATCAAGGTCGCCTCCTTCTCCATCGGGCCCGACGGCCTGGTCGACCAGTGGAGCGTGCGCGCCGAGCGGCTGTTCGGCGTGGCCGCGCGGGACGCCGTGGGCAAGGACCCCATCGAGGCGTTCGTGCCGCCCGAGCTGCGCGCCGGGGGACACCGCAAGATGGCGGAGATCCTCGACGGACGGGAGTGGACGGGGTCGGTCCCCTTCCGGCTGCCGGAGGGTGCCCTGCCGGTGCCGGAGGGCGCCCTGCCGGCCCAGCGGCGGGGCGAGGAAGGCCCCGACGGCCTCGAAGGCGTCGCCGAGGTCTACGTCATGCCGACCGAGACGGAGGACGGTGAGCGGGCCGCGGTCTGCATCGTCGTCGACGTCCGCGCGCTCCGGCAGATCGAGACGGACCTCGCCGCCTCGCAGGCCATTTTCGGCCAATCCCCCGTCGGCTTCCTGCTCTTCGGCACGGATTTGAAGGTGCAGCGCGCCAACCGCCGGTTCGCCGACGTGTTCGGCGGCGGCGTCGAGGAGCACCGCGGCCGCACCGTCCACGACTATCTGCCGCGCCACGAGGCCGACCGCATGGCCGCCGCCCTCAAGCGGGTCCTGGAGACCGGCGAGCCCGTGACGGACCTGCAGATCGTCGGCCCCGCGCCGGGCAGCAGCGACCGCAGGCACTGGTCGATCGACCTCTACCGGGTGCACAGCGGTTCGGGCCGGCCCATCGGCGTCGCGGGCCTCGGCACCGACGTCACCCGGCGGCACGCCGCCGCCCGCGAAGCCGCCCACGCGCGGCGCAACCTGGCCCTCCTGAACGAGGCGGGGGCCCGCATCGGCAACTCCCTCGACCTGGAGACCACCGCGAGGGAACTGCTCGACGTGGCCGTCCCCGGCTTCTGCGACCTCGCCTCCGTCGACCTCTACCAGGGGCTCCTCGACGGCGACGAGACCCCGCCCGGACTCGCCGACGGCAGCGCGGACCTGCGCCGGGTGGCCTTCGCGAGCGCCGTGGCCGACGCCCCGTTCCCGGCCGGCACCGGACCCGTCGACGTCGGCGCCGTGCACCGCTTCGGGTTCACCTCGCCCTGCGCCGACGCCCTGCGCGCCGCCCGGCCCCGGCTGATCACCGCCGACGACGACGATTCGGCGAGCCGGCGCACCGGCGGCCTCGTCCAGTCCACGCTCGCGGTGCCGATGGTCGCCCACGACACGGTGGTCGGCCTCGCCCAGTTCTCCCGTACGAAGGGCAGCGAACCCTTCGGCGAGCGGGACCGGGCGCTCGCCGTCGAACTGGCCGCGCGCGCCGCCGTCTGCATCGACAACGCCCGCCTCTACCGGCGCGAGCACGAGCGCGCGTTGATACTGCAGCGCTCCCTGCTGCCGCCCGGCGACCCCGAGGCGTCCGGGCTCGACATCGCCTGCCGCTATCTGCCGGGCAACGCCGCCACGGAGGTCGGCGGCGACTGGTTCGACGTCATCGAGCTGCCCGGCCACCGCACGGCGCTGGTCGTCGGCGACGTCATGGGCCGCGGCCTTCGGGCCGCCGTCGCCATGGGCGAACTGCGCACCGCCGTGCGCACCCTGGCCCTCCTCGACCTGGAACCGGCCGAGGTGCTCTCCGCCCTCGACGAGATCGCCCGCGGCCTCGGCAACCCGGCCGGGCCCCAGCAGTCCACCCGCGCGGCGCGCAAGGGAGCCGGCGCGGACCTCGGCGAGGTGTACCTCGCCACCTGCGTGTACGCGGTCTACGACGCCGTCACCCGCCGCGTCACCTTCGCCAACGCCGGCCACCTGCCGCCCGTCCTGGTCGAGCCCGGCGAAGCCGCGCTGATGCTCGACGTGCCGCCCGGCATGCCGCTCGGCGTCGGCGGCGAACCCTTCGAGGACGTCCAGGTCGAGCTCCCCGAGGGCGCCCTCCTCGCGCTCTACACCGACGGCCTCGTCGAGTCCCGCCACCACCCGCTCGACGAGGGGCTCAACGCCCTGGTGAGCTCCCTCAACGACGCGCCGTCCGCCCTGGAGGACGCCTGCGACCACGTCCTGAACACCCTCGACACCCACCACGGCGAGGACGACATCGCGCTGCTGATGGCTCGCGTCGAGGGGCTGCCCGCCGAGCACGTCGGCGACTGGACGCTGCCGCGCGACCCCAAGTCGGTCGGCCGCGCCCGCGAACTGGCCTGCGACCAGCTGCGCGCCTGGGACCTGGAACGCCTCTGCGACACGGCGGAGCTGCTGGTCAGCGAGCTGGTCACCAACGCCCTGCGGTACGGCGAGGGCGACATCAGGCTCCGGCTGCTCCTGGACCGCACGCTGGTGTGCGAGGTGTGGGACGGCGGCTTCGTCCAGCCGCGCCGCCGCCGGGCCAGGGACACCGACGAGGGCGGGCGCGGGCTGCAGCTGGTCGGTTTGCTCAGCGCGGCGTGGGGCTCGCGCAGGACACCGCAGGGCAAGACCGTGTGGTTCGAACTCCCGCTGCCCGGTGACGCGGAGCCGAAGGACGCGGCGGAGGCGCTGCTCAGCCTGTTCTGAGTGGGGCCCGTACGGGGTTGGGGTGGGCGCGGGTCGGTCGGCTGGTGGCGGCGCAGGTGGGCGGGTGGTGGCGGCTCGGGTAGACGGGGCTGACGTGGTGGCGGTTCGGCGGGGCGCGGCTCAGGTGGTCGCCTTCAGGGCGGCGAGGCGGGCCGCGATCTCAGCCTCGTCGCCGAGGCCGTCCAGCTCCTCGAACTGCGCGTCGAGCGAGGACGCGGCGAGCTCCTGCCGGCCGAGCGCCCGCGCCTCCTCGCGCCGCACCTTGTCCTCGAAGCGGCTCAACTCGCTCGTCGGATCCATGACGTCGATGCTCCCGGCGGCGTCCATCATCCGGTTCTGCGCCTCCGCCGTCTTCGCCCGCGCCACCAACTGATCACGCCTCGACTGCAGTTCGGTCAGCTTCGACTTCATCCGGTCGAGTCCGGACCTCAGCTTGTCGACGACCTCGGTCTGCGAGGCGATCGTCGGCTCGGCCTCCTTCGCCTCCCGCTCGGACTGCAGCTGCCGCCCGAGCGCCACCTTGGCGAGCCGGTCGAACGTGTCGGCCTCCGCGGCGTTCCCGCCCGTCCGCAGCTCGTCCGCCTTCCTGCTCGCGGCGAGCGCCTTCCCGCCCCATTCGACGGCCGCGTCCTGGTCCTCCCGGTGATCCTGCTCCAGCATCCGCAGCTGCCCGATGGTGGTCGCGACGGCCTCCTCCGCCTCCCTGATGTTGTTCGAGTAGTCGCGGATCAGCTGGTCGATCATCTTCTGCGGGTCCTCGGCCTGGTCGAGGAGCGCGCCGATGTTGGCCTTGGCGAGCTGGGCGACACGGCCGAGGATGGTCTGCTTCGTCATGACCTGGATCTCCTTGTACGAGGGGTCGTCCGGGCGTGGACTACGGGGCTGCCGAAGGCGGCTCACGTCCTCCGGGGTACGGCCGGTGGGCTGTCGCCGACGGGCTTTCGGGTCAGAACCTGCCGCCCCCGCCCCGGCGCCCCCGCGTGCCGCCACCGCCGAAGCTGCCGGGACCACCGCCGCCGAACCCGCCCCCGAAGCCGCCGCCCCCGGGGCCGCCCCCGCCATGACCGCCGCCCCGGCGCCCGCCCCCGCCGAAGAGCTCGCCCAGGATGATGCCGCCGAGCACCGCGCCGCCCATCCCGCCGCCCCGTCCGCCCCCGCCGCCGAGCCCTCCGTACGGGTTGCCGAACCCCCGTACGTCGCGCTCGGCGAGCTGCTGCGCCTGCCGGGCCAGCGCGTCCGCCTGCCGTGCGTCGGCGAGCGCGGCGGCCGGGTCGCCGTCCCGCGCCGCCTCGGCCTGTGTCGCCTCGGCCCGCGCCAGATGCCGTGCGGCCTCGGCCAGCCGGGTCCGTGCCTCGCTGCCGACGGCCCCGCGGTGCGTGGTGACGAAGTCCGTCGCGGCCGCCACGGCGCTGCGCGCGGTGAGCAGCGCGGGGGCGAGCAGGGAACGCGAGCGGCGGTCGCCGGCCTCGCGTTCGCGGGCGCCCGCGAGGGCCTGGTCGAGGGCGGCGTCGGCCTCCTCGACCCGGCGCAGCGCGTCGATGGGGTCGTACGGTCCCGCGGCGACCTGGCCCCGCACCGCGGCGACCACCGACTCCGCGCGGGCGACCCGGCCGCGCAGATCGGCCGTGGAGACGCCCTTGGCGGTGCCTGCGAGGAGGCCGCGCGCGTCGGCGAGGTCGGCCTCGGACTCGGTGAGTGCGCCCGGCAGCTTCTCGGCGGCCTCGGCGAGCTCGCCGGCGAGCCGGTCGACGGCGTCCACGAAGGTGCCGGCCTGGTCCACGGCGCCCTCGGCGGCCCGCAGGTGGACGGCGGCCCTGCCGTTGTCGCCCGCGTCGGCGCTCTGCCGGGCCATGGCCAGGTGGGTGGTGGCGAAGACCAGCCGGTCCTTGGCCTGCTCGACGTGGCCGAGCACGGAGGCGTACGCGGTCGCCGCGTAGGTCCGACGCAGCCCGGCGAGGGTGGCCTCGGCGCCCTCCGTACGCCCCGCAACCCGCTGATACGCCCTCTCGACATGGTCGAGGGCCTGCGGCGCGTTCTTCTCCAGGGCGCGCAACCGGTCGAAGTCCGCCGTCTCCGCGTCAAGCCGGCGGCCCGCCTCCGTGCAGCGCGCGACGATCTCGTCCAGCATGCGCCGCCGGGTGGCGTCGTCCTCGGGGAACGCGTCGTCCAGCTCCTGCCGCAGCCGGAACGCCGCCGTCAGCTCCCCCTGCGCGTACGCGAGCGCCGCCCCGAACGGCCGGGCCGCCTCCTCCCCGAACTGCGCGGTGGCGAAGCCGAGCTCCTCGGTGCTGGTGCGGACGGCGTCGTCGGTCTCCACGAGGAGCCGCCGGGCCTGCGCGTCGAGCTCCGGGAGCGGCGTCGGATTCCGGCCGGCCCCCTGTCCCCAGCCGCCGCCAGGCGTCGTACGGGTGGTGGCGCGCTTCCTGCGCCGCTTGTACGCGACCGTCGCGGCGACCCCGGCCGCACACGCCGCCGCCACCGGCAGCACCAGGTCCCCGGTGACGGACTCGTCCGCGCCACGGCCGGGGTCGGCCGGGCCGGGGGTGACCGACGGGGTGGGCACGGGCCGCCCGGCGAGCACGGCGCGGTAGCCGTCCGCGGCGCCGACGGCCGCCCCCGCCCAGTCGTTGTGGCGCAGGGCGGGCCTGATCGCGGTGGTCGCCACGGACCGCAGCTGCGCGTCGGTCAGCCGCGACCCGTCGTCCACGGAATAGGCGAACTGCCGGTCGTGCGTGGCCACGGCGAGCAGCACGTCGTCGAGCCCGAGCCCGCCCCGCTCCGCGGTGGCGTCCGCCCAGTCCTGCGGGGAGCGCCCGGAGAAGTCCCGGACATAGACGACGAAGAGCTGCACGCCGTGCTCGTCGTAGAGCCGGTCGAGGGCCCGCTTCACCTCACCCGCGCGGTCCCCGAGGGCCTCCGTCCGGTCGGTGACCTGCCCGCGCCGCGAGAGCGGGACGGGATCGTCGGCGAGCGCGGGGGAGGGGTTCAGCAGCACGCACCACCCGAGCAGCACGGCCACCCCGGCCGCGGCTGCCCGCGCGACCAGGTACGAGGACGGCTTCACATTTCGGAGCGTAGGGCGGCATCCGGGGCGCCGCGACCTGGGAGACGACGCCCTGAAGTGCGCCGATGCCGGGCGCCGGGCGCCGGGCGCCGGGCGCCGGGCGCCGGGCGCCGGACGTCGGCGCCGGTCGGCCGGCCCGTGGGCTCGTGGGCCCGTGGGCCCGTGGGCCTGTGGGCCTGTGGGCCTGTGGGCCTGTGGGCCCGAGCGGATCGTGGGTCGTACGGTAGGCGGGTAGGCGGGTAGGCGGGTAGGCGGTAGGCGGGTACGCGGCAGCCGGTACGCGGGAGGTGCTGAGCGGCGGCCGGTACGCGGGAGGTGCTGAGCGGCGGCCGGTACGCGGGAGGTGCTGAGCGGCAGCCGGTACGCGGCAGGCGCCCTGCGCAGCCGGTACCCGGCAGACGGCGGGCCGCCCGCTCTCAGTCCCGCCCCGCGGCCGCCCCCGCCAACTCCCCGACGCGTTCGACCGCCGCGCTCAGCCGCGCCCCCACACCAGCACCCTCGGCAGTTCCGATGTGCGGTCGTTGTCGCTGGGGCGCAGGCCCGATTCGGTGCTGTTCTTCCAGGTCATCGTGACCATGGGGGTGTCGCCCTCGCCGACGGTCACCTTCGAGCCCGCGTAGCGTTGGCCCGGGGCCGTCTTCTCGCGGAGCCGGGCCGCCGTGGCGTCGGCCGCCTTCCGTGAGGCGGTGCGGGCGCAGAGCGTCTCCGAAGAGGACGTGCCGTCCTTGCCGAGCCGCCCGCCGATCGCCAGGAGGACGACATCCGCGTCCACCCGCTTGGCGTAGAACGACGCCTCGTACACGTCGCCCAGGCAGTCGGCCACCGCCGTGTACGCCTCGTCGTCCCGCAGGGACGTGCCCGGCGCGGCGAGGCCGAGTGCGATGTCCGAGCGCTTGGCGGCACGGGCCGTGCCCGAGACCTCGAACGTCCCGTCCCCGCTGCCCTTCTCGTACCGCGTGCCGTGCTCGGTGCGGGTGGCCCGGTACCCCTGCTTCTTCATCGCGCGCCCGACCGAGTCCGTGTCGAACTCCCCGGTGAGCAGCGAGCTGTTGCCGACCGTGACGGACGTCTTCACGTCCTTCGCGTCGAACCCCCAGTCCGCGCGGACACTCCCGCCCGTGTAGCCGTGCTGGACCACTTCGAGGATGCCGAAGCCGTCCAGGCCGCGGTAGAGCTTCGGGTCCTCGGCGACCAGCCGGCGAGCGGTGCGCACGTCCCGGTACATCATTCCCTGGTCGGCCGCCGAGGCCGGCACCGCGTCGAGCGCGCGCTCGAGCCCCGTACCGTCGCCGTCGTCGTCGCTGCCGCCCGGCAGGGAGCAGCCGACGGCGCCCACGCTCAGCGCGCCGGCGAGCAGCAGGACCGGCAGGGCTGGCAGGAGGCGGGAGCGGCGGGGTATGCGCATGCGCGGCAGTGTGGCACGGCAGCCCTCCCGGGCACGGGGGAACGGGACTTCCCGGGGGCTCCTGACCCCGCCCCTCTTACCACCCGGCCCCTCATTACCTGGGAACCATCCGGCCCCTCATTACCTGGGACGTAATCGACCCCTGTGTCGGCGAGCGGCAGTCTTGAGTCATCGCCCCACAAGACGAGAACCACTCCACAGGAGGCTGACCAGCCATGACCGCACACGACACCGCCGCGTACGAGACCGCCGTCGCCCGCTACTTCGAGGCCTGGAACGTGGAGGGCGCCGAGAACATCGACAAGGCCGTCACCGCCGCCTGGACCGAGGACGGCAGCTACACGGACCCGCTGGCAGACGTCTCCGGGCACGAGGGGATCGCCGCCGTGATCAAGGGGGCCCACGAGCAGTTCCCCGGCTTCGAGTTCCGCCGGACCGGTGCGGTCGACGGGCACCACGACATCGCGCGCTTCACCTGGGAGCTCGTCTCGCCGGCGGACGGGTCCGCGCCCGTCGCCGGATCCGACGTCATCACGCTGGCCGACGACGGCCGGATCCGCACGGTTCACGGATTCCTGGACCGCGTACCGACGGCCTGACTGAGCGGACCTACAGGGGATTCCCAGGGGATTCCCAGGGGACCCCCAGGGGACCCAGAGGTCGAAGCGTGCCGGCCTCAGTCCCTGAACTCCACCTCCGGGTACCGCCCGGACGGCGCGTCGAGCAGGCCGTCGTTGCTTCCCTTCAGCCATCGGTCGAAGAACGAGGCCACGTAGGCCCGTTGGGCCGCCACCGCACGCGACGGGGCGACCGTTCCTATGTTCTGCTCCAGGACCTCCCCGGTCACGCCCGCCTGCGGCAGCACCGCGGACAGGTCCGTGTACGCCTGGTGCAGCGAGCCCCGCAGCATCAGGTTCCGTTTCCAGCCGGAGCCGTGGGACAGGAACGATCGCCACGCCGGCTCCGTCGGCCGGTCGCTGCCCATCAGAAGGAACGGCCGGTCCAGGCCGTGCCGTGCGACCGGCATCAGACGCGTGCCCTCGGGCTCCGCGTTGTACTCGAGGGTGCCGTCCAGATCGACCCCGGCGCTCACCCTGCGGTCCTCGTACATCGTCTCGGCCGCCGCGATCCCGCCCGCCGAGTGGCCGACCATGCCCACCCGCCGTCGGTCGACGACCCGGGACAGGCCGTGCGGCAGCGAGCCGAGGCGGTCGAGGACGAACCGCGAGTCGGCGACCCGGGTGTCGACCGTCCGCCGCAGCAACCGCGGCACCGTGCCGTTCTTCTGCGCCTCCTCGAAGGCCTTCAGGAGCGGGCCGGCGTCCTTGACCGAGCCGTCGGGGAACTGCACGCCGGGGCTCTCGTAGGTGTGGTCGACGGTGACCACGACATAGCCGCGGCTCGCCAACTCCTCGACCAGGGCGGTGCCCCAGGTGCGCGGATCGCCCGCCCCCGCCGCGTACACCAGGACGGGGTGCCGCCCGTGCCGGGTGTCGGCCGGCGCACCCTCCCTGGCGTGCGTGCGCAGGGCCGCGAAGTCGACCGCGCCGCGCGGTATCCCGTGCGGCGCCATGGCGTCCCAGCGGGCGGCGGCGCCCGGCGCCATGTACCCGGCGCGGGGGTGGCCGTCGCCGCCGGACGCGGCCGGGTACCAGACGCTGACCATCAGTTCCCGGTACGGCTGCGAGGGCACCCACGGATCGTGCCGCGACCGGTCGACGAGGCGGGCCGAGACGGTGCCGATCCCGTACGGCCCGGTGGGCGCGGGGAGTTGGACGGTGGCGCGCGCGGCGGGCGCCCGCGGGGGCGTCGCCGCGGACGCGGGGAGCGTGAGCGCGGTGGCCGCGAGCCCCGCGGCCGCGAGGCCGACCAGCGAGCGACGGGTCAAGGAAGCGCGAGAGGTCATGCCTCCATGCTGATCGCCACGCACCCCTCGCCACCATGGGGGAAATCATGGAAATCCCGCCTGGGGGATGTCCCCCAGAAACCCTGATTCCTACTCCTACGCGCCTACGCCATCCCCCACGGCGCCCACCTACTCCGTCCGCCGCCGGATCTTGTTGCCCAGCCACACCAGCGGATCGTACTTGCGGTCAACGGCCCGCTCCTTCAAGGGGATCAGCGCGTTGTCCGTGATCTTGATGCCCTCAGGGCACACCTCCGTACAGCACTTGGTGATGTTGCAGTAGCCGAGCCCGTGCTCGTCCTGCGCGGTCCGCTTGCGGTCGAGGCCGGACTCGGCCGCCGCGTCCAGCGGGTGCATGTCCAGCTCGGCGACCCGCATGAGGAAGCGCGGGCCGGCGAACGCGGTCTTGTTCTCCTCGTGGTCGCGCACCACATGGCAGGTGTCCTGGCACAGGAAGCACTCGATGCACTTGCGGAACTCCTGCGGGCGGTCCACGTCCTCCTGCCGCATCCGGTACTCGCCGGGACCGAGATCGGCGGGCGGCACGAACGCCGGGACCTCGCGCGCCTTCGTATAGTTGAAGCCAACGTCCGTCACCAGGTCCCGCACCACGGGGAAGGCCCGCAGCGGCGTCACCGTGATGACGTCGGCGGGGTCGAAGACCGACATCCGCGTCATGCACATCAGCCGCGGCCTGCCGTTGATCTCCGCCGAGCACGAACCGCACTTGCCCGCCTTGCAGTTCCAGCGCACGGCGAGATCGGGTGCCTGGGTGGCCTGGAGGCGGTGGATGATGTCGAGCACCACCTCGCCCTCGTTGACCTCGACCTTGTAGTCCTCGAGGCCGCCGCCCCCCACGTCCCCGCGCCAGACCTTGAATCGCGCATCGTACGAACTCACTCGTACAGCTCCTCTTCAGCCAGGTACTTGACCAGCTCTTCCTTCTCGAACAGGGCGAGCAGGTCCGGGCGGATGGGCTCGGTCTCCACGCGGTCCAGGTCGATCTGGCCGCGTACGGCACCGGTGGCCGCGAGCCCGCCGGTCGGGTCGGCGAGGCGGCAGAGCAGATTGGCGCGGCGCCACTCGCGGCTCATCGTCGGGTGGTCCTCACGGGTGTGGCCGCCGCGGCTCTCCGTGCGCTCCAGCGCGGCCCGCGCGACGCACTCGCTGACCAGGAGCATGTTGCGCAGGTCAAGGGCGAGGTGCCAGCCCGGGTTGAACTGGCGGTGCCCCTCGACGCCGGCCCGCCGCGCCCGCACCCGCAGCTCGGCGAGCTTCTCCAGGGCCTGCGCCATCTCCGCCTCACGGCGGATGATGCCGACCAGGTCGTTCATGGTCTGCTGCAGTTCCTGGTGGAGGGTGTACGGGTTCTCCGGCGTCGCCCCGTCCTCGGGCCCCTCGGCGCTGAACGGCCGCAGAGCCTCGGCGGCCGCCGTGTCGACCTGCACCTCGTCCACCGGCGGCCGGGCGGCCAGGCCCGCCGCGTACCGGGCCGCGTGCAGCCCCGCGCGCCGCCCGAAGACCAGCAGGTCGGAGAGTGAGTTGCCGCCGAGACGGTTGGAGCCGTGCATGCCGCCCGCGACCTCGCCCGCGGCGTAGAGACCGGCCACCCGGCGCGCGGCGGCGGTGTCGGAGTCGACCGCGACGCCGCCCATCACGTAGTGACAGGTCGGCCCGACCTCCATCGCCTCGGCCGTGATGTCGACGTCCGCCAGCTCCTTGAACTGGTGGTACATGGACGGCAGCCGGCGCTTGATGACCTCGGCGGGCATCCGGGTCGACACGTCAAGGAACACCCCGCCGTGCGGCGAGCCGCGGCCCGCCTTCACCTCGGCGTTGATGGCACGGGCCACCTCGTCGCGGGGCAGCAGCTCGGGGGGCCGGCGGTTGTGGTCCGGGTCGTCGTACCAGCGGTCGCCCTCCTCCTCCGACTGCGCGTACTTCTCCTTGAAGACGTCGGGCACGTAGTCGAACATGAACCGCTTGCCCTCGGAGTTCCTGAGCACCCCGCCGTCGCCGCGCACCGACTCGGTGACCAGGATGCCCTTGACCGACGGCGGCCAGACCATGCCCGTCGGATGGAACTGCACGAACTCCATGTTCAGGAGCGGGGCCCCGGCAAGCAGCGCCAGCGCGTGCCCGTCGCCCGTGTACTCCCAGGAGTTGGACGTCACCTTGAAGGACTTGCCGATGCCGCCGGTCGCCAGGACCACGGCGGGCGCCTCCAGGACGAAGAAGCGGCCCGACTCCCGGTCGTAGCAGAATGTTCCGCAGACCCGGCCGCCCTCGCCGAGCCCGCCCTCCTCGTCCTTGAGGACCCGGGTGACCGTGCACTCCTGGAAGACCTTGAGGCGCGCCTCGTAATCGCCGAACTCCTTGAAGTCCTCCTGCTGCAGGGAGACGATCTTCTGCTGGAGCGTGCGGATCAGCTCCAGGCCGGTGCGGTCGCCGACGTGCGCGAGGCGCGGATACTCGTGTCCGCCGAAGTTGCGCTGCGAGATCCTGCCGTCCGGAGTGCGGTCGAACAGGGCGCCCCAGGTCTCCAACTCCCAGACCCGGTCCGGTGCTTCGCGCGCGTGCAGCTCCGCCATGCGCCACTGGTTGAGGAACTTGCCGCCGCGCAGGGTGTCGCGGAAGTGGACCTGCCAGTTGTCGCCGGAGTTCACATTGCCCATGGAGGCGGCGATGCCGCCCTCGGCCATCACCGTGTGCGCCTTGCCGAACAGCGACTTGCAGATCACCGCCGTACGGGCACCCTGCTCCCGCGCCTCGATCGCGGCCCGCAGGCCCGCGCCGCCGGCCCCCACCACGACGACATCCCACTGCTGCCGCTCCACTTGAGACATCAGAAGGCCCCGTCCATTAGAAGAAGCGCGGATCGTCGAAGGCGCCGCTCGCGACCAGGTAGACGTAGAGGTCGGCGAGCGCCACGCTCGCCAACGACGTCCAGGCGAGCAGCATGTGATGGTTGGTCAGCTTGCCGGTCCACCGCCACAGGCGGTACCGCACCGGGTGCTTGGAGAAGTGCTTGAGCTTGCCGCCCATGACGTGCCGGCAGGAGTGGCAGGAGAGCGTGTAGATCCAGATGAGGACGACGTTGACGAGCAGGACGAGCGTGCCGAGCCCCATGTGGCCCCACTCGTAGTGCTCGTCTCGGAAGCCGAGGACGGCGTCGTACGTGAGGATGCCCGCCACCGGCACGGCGAAGTAGAAGAAGTACCGGTGGATGTTCTGCAGGATCAGCGGGAAGCGGGTCTCGCCCGTGTACTTCTTGTGCGGCTCGGCGACCGCGCACGCGGGCGGTGACGCCCAGAAACCGCGGTAGTAGGCCTTGCGGTAGTAGTAGCAGGTGAGCCGGAAGCCGAGCGGGAAGACGAGGATGAGCACCGAGGGCGACAGGCCCCACCAGCTGCCGAAGATCTCCCAGTTGGGGCCCGAGCGCATCGGCTCGCAGTTCTCGGCCACACACGGCGAGTAGAACGGCGAGACGTAGGGCGCCGCGTAGTAGTCGGCGTTCGCGAACGCCCGCCAGGTCGAGTAGACGACGAAGGCGAGCAGTCCTGCGGCGGTCGCCGCCGGGGCGAGCCACCAGCGGTCGGTCCGCAGATGGGCAGCCGAGATGGCGGCGCGCGTGCCGTCGCGCACGCCGCCGCCGGGGGCCGTTCCGCTGTTCGGTTGGGGTTCCGTGCCGGTGGCCAACGAGGCTCCACTCCTTCGTCCTCGGATCAATGGAGAGGCTCTGCGAGTGCGAGTGCGAGTGCGAGTGCGAGTGCGAGTGCGAGTGCGGGGGTGAATGCTCGTCAGGGCGCGTGGCGGTCGCAGCCGCCGAGGCCCTCGTCGTCGAGGTCTCCGGTGTTCGCCCACAACGAGCTGTCGTACGGCGTGTCGGGGATGGTCACGAATTCGCGCGCGTGCGGTTCGGTACGGGGAGCGGGGGACGGGGCCGCGGCGCGCAGCAGCGCCACGCTCTCGCGCAGGCGGTCGGTGTCGGTACGCACCCGGCGCACGTCGACCCCCGCGAGGTGGTCGCCGGCCTGCTGCTCCAGCCTGCCGACGGTGCGGACCAAGTCGTCCACGCATTGTTGGACAGCCGTCAATTCATCGTGCAGAGCCATTACTTGCCCTCACTTCGGGTGTGCGGTGGCAACGCTCATGCGCCTGCGAGTGTCGCGCGTCACATCCCGGCTTGTGAAGGGATCTGCAGCGATTGCCGGATCAGGGGCGGTGAATGCGCCGGATCACGCGCCGATCACGCCGAACCTCGACCGTCCCCGACTGTTCGGCGACCGGGCGGGTCCGGGTGGCGACCCCCCTCCCGGTCCGCCTCCATTGGGCCACCCTCCTGCCCCGCCCCCATTGGGCCGCACGAGTGGCATATCGGGCCCGCCGCGCCGTGTCGCCCCCGCGGGACGTGTCCCGTCCCCTTCAGTGGGGCGATAGATGTGATCAGCTCCATATACCGCCAAACGTGATCAAACCCGGCCCGGTCCTGGTAGCGGGCGGCCGGGCGAGCCCCGGACCCCGGAGGTACCAGTCATGTCCCACGACCGCGCCAGAGCCAGATCTGTCGTGTTCCTCGCGACGGGGGTGCTGGCCCTGCCCGCCCTCGCCGGATGCAGCTCGAACGACGAGGCAGGACGGCCGACCGCGGGCCAGGACGTCGCTCCCGCCGCCCGGGACCTGGTCGCCGACGGCGGGACCATGAACTGGGCGGTCGACGCGCTGCCCGAGACGTTCAACTCCTTCCAGTCCGACGCCGACGAGGCCACCGCACGGGTGGCGGGCGCCGTCCTGCCGTCCCTGTTCCGCCTCGACGCGCAGGGCAGGGCGCAGCGCAACGCCGACTTCCTGGAGTCGGCGAAGGTCGTCGAGCGCGAGCCCCAGCAGGTCGTCCTGTACAAGCTCAACCAGCAGGCGGTCTGGAGCGACGGCCGGGAGATCGGCGCCGACGACTTCGCCGCGCAGTGGCGGGCCCTGTCCGGCAAGGACACCGCGTACTGGACGGCGCGCAACGCCGGCTACGACCGCATCCAGAAGATCGAGCGCGGCGCGAACAACCTGGAGGTGCGGGTCACCTTCGCCAAGCCGTACGCGGACTGGCGCTTGCTCTTCTCACCGCTGTACCCCAAGCAGGTCATGGGCGCCCCCGACTCCTTCAACGACGGCGCGCGCCGCAAGCTGAAGGTGACGGCAGGACCCTTCGCCCTCGCGGACGTCGACCACAAGGCCGGCGCCGTGACGCTGGAGCGCAACCCGCGCTGGTGGGGCCGCCCGGCCAAGCTCGACAAGCTGGTGCTGCGCGAGGTGAAGCGTTCCCAGCGCGCCGAGGCGCTGGCCAAGGGCCGGGTCGACCTCGCCGCGATCGACGCGGCGGAGGCCGGCCGGATCGGCCTTGCCGCACGCGACAAGGGCGCGCAGGGCCCGCTCACCCACGGCCCCGCCGCCGAACTGACCGCCGCCAAGGCGCTGCGCTCCTGGGCCGTCGCGCACGGCTCCGACGAGGAGGCCGCCGACGCCGAGACCGCGGTCCGCGCCAAGACCCAGAAGGCCGTCAAGAAGTACGAGACCGAACAGGCGGGCCTGCGCGGCTACGTGGTCCGCAAGTCCCTGGAGCCCGCCTACACCCAGCTCGCCCTCAACGGCGCCGAGGGCCCCCTCGCCGACGACCGGGTGCGCCGCGCGGTGGCCCGCGCCCTGAACCGCGAGGAGCTGGCGAAGACCGTCCTCAAGCCCCTCGGCCTGCCCGCCGCGCCGGTCGGCAGCCACCTCGCCCTGGCCGGCCAGGAGGCGTACGCGGACAACAGCGGGGCGCTCGGCGAGCAGGACACCGCCGAGGCGCGGGCCCTGCTCGCGGACGCGGGCTGGACGCCGGGCGCCCTGCGCAAGGGCAAGAAGGACAAGGACGCCAAGACGGCGGGCGGCGAGTCCGACCGGGAGAAGGGCGCCGAGAAGGACTCGGCGGAGGAGTCCGACTCCGGCGACGGCACGTACATCGTCGGCGAGGACGACGGCAAGCCCGCCGAAACCGGCACCTCGGTGCTCGCCCCGGCGCCCGCGGCCGCCTACCAGCGGGCCGCCCTGAACCGGCAGGCCGACGCCCTCGCCCCGTCCCGCGAGACGGACAAGGAGAAGAAGCACGCGAAGCACTCCAAGGCGGAGGGCAAGTCCAAGAGCAAGGCGAAGAACAAGGTCAAGGGCACGTCCAAGAGCAAGGCCGAGTCCGCGTCGAAGGACCAGGCCAAGGGCGGCGCCCCCGGCGCGTACGCCCCCAAGGGCACCGCCGCACCCGCCGCGGCCGCCGGGCCGATGGCCAAGGACGGCAAGCCGCTCACCCTCCGCTTCGTGCTGCCCTCCGGCGACGGCTCGGAGCCGCTGCGCGCGGTGGCCGACCGGATCTCCCGGATGCTGGACAAGATCGGCGTGCACACCGAGACGTCCAAGGTCGCCGACGAAAGCTACTTCAAGGACCACATCGCGTCCGGCCAGTACGACCTGGCCCTCTACTCGTGGCCCGCGTCGGCCTTCCCGGCCACCGACGCCCGCCCGATCTTCGCCAAGCCGGTGCCGGCCGCCGACGGCTCCCTCAACGTCGAGCAGAACTACACCCGCGTCGGCACCGACCACATCGACCAGCTCTTCGAGCAGGCGCTCGGCGAGCTCGATGAAGAAACGTCACGCTCCCTGGTGCGCAAGGCCGACGCGCGCATCTGGGCCGAGGCGGGATCCATCCCCCTCTACCAGCGCCCCCAGCTGATGGCGGCCCGCCCCAACCTGGCGAACGCGGGAGCCTTCGGCTTCCAGGCCCCGGCCTTCGAGGACATCGGGTTCCTGAAGCCGGGCGCCAAGCCGTCGGGCAAGCCGGCCGCCAAGTAGGCCCCGGCTCAGATTCCGCTCAACTCTCTTGCCCGCCGGCCACCCCGGCGGGCAAGCTCGTATCCACCCATTGACCTGCTGTTTCCATGAACTTCCCCAGGCTTTCCCGGCCCCCGCGCAGCCCCCGCGGAGGCTCCCTCCGCGCGAGACACGTAGACTGGGGTGAGGCCGTGGCGTGTCCAGCCCGGCAGGGTTCGCGTACTTCAGAGGTGCGTGTGACCATCCACTCACTCCAGGAGTACGCCGCACTATGGCCACGCGCCACGACATCCGCAACGTCGCCATCGTCGCTCACGTCGACCATGGCAAGACGACCATCGTCGACGCCATGCTCAAGCAGGCCGGTTCCTTCGCCGCGCACGCCGCCGAGTCCCTCGACGACCGCATGATGGACTCGAACGACCTGGAACGTGAGAAGGGCATCACGATCCTCGCCAAGAACACGGCGGTGAAGTATCACCCCAAGGACGGCGGGGACCCGATCACGATCAACATCATCGACACCCCCGGCCACGCCGACTTCGGTGGTGAGGTCGAGCGCGGCCTGTCGATGGTGGACGCGGTCGTCCTGCTCGTGGACGCCTCCGAGGGCCCGCTGCCGCAGACCCGCTTCGTGCTGCGCAAGGCGCTCCAGCAGCGCCTCCCCGTCATCCTGTGCATCAACAAGACGGACCGTCCCGACTCGCGGATCGACGAGGTCGTCAACGAGACGTACGACCTGTTCCTCGACCTGGACGCGGACGAGGACCAGATCGAGTTCCCGATCGTCTACGCCTGTGGCCGTGACGGCGTCGCCTCGCTGACCAAGCCCGAGGACGGCACGGTCCCGGCGGACTCCACCAACCTGCAGCCGTTCTTCTCCACGATCCTGGAGCACGTCCCGGCCCCGACGTACGACGAGTCGGCCCCCCTCCAGGCCCACGTCACCAACCTCGACGCGGACAACTTCCTCGGCCGCATCGCGCTGCTCCGCGTCGAGCAGGGCGAGCTGCGCAAGGGCCAGACCGTCGCGTGGATCAAGCGGGACGGCACCATCGCCAACGTCCGCATCACCGAGCTGATGATGACCGAGGCGCTCACCCGCAAGCCCGCCGAGATGGCGGGCCCCGGTGACATCTGCGCCGTGGCGGGTATCCCCGACATCATGATCGGCGAGACCCTGGCCGACCCGGAGAACCCGATCGCGCTGCCGCTGATCACGGTCGACGAGCCGGCGATCTCGATGACCATCGGTACGAACACCTCGCCGCTGGTCGGCCGGGGCGGCACCGGCAAGGGCGCGGACGCCAAGGCCGCCGTCAAGGACCGCAAGGTCACCGCCCGCCAGGTGAAGGACCGCCTGGAGCGCGAGCTGATCGGCAACGTCTCGCTGCGCGTCCTGGAGACCGAGCGTCCCGACGCCTGGGAGGTGCAGGGCCGCGGTGAGCTGGCGCTGGCCATCCTGGTCGAGCAGATGCGCCGCGAGGGCTTCGAGATGACCATCGGCAAGCCGCAGGTGGTCACCCGCCAGATCGACGGCAAGACCCACGAGCCGGTCGAGCGCATGACGATCGACGTGCCCGAGGAGCACATGGGCGCCGTCACGCAGCTCATGGGCGTCCGCAAGGGCCGCATGGACAACATGTCGAACCACGGCTCCGGCTGGGTCCGTCTGGAGTTCGTCGTGCCCTCCCGCGGCCTCATCGGCTTCCGTACGGAGTTCCTGACGCAGACCCGCGGCACGGGCATCGCGCACTCCATCCACGAGGGCCACGAGCCGTGGTTCGGCGAGCTGAAGACCCGTAACAACGGCTCCCTGGTCGCCGACCGTTCCGGCGCCGTCACCGCCTTCGCGATGACGAACCTCCAGGAGCGCGGCGTGCTGTTCACCGAGCCCGGCACCGAGGTGTACGAGGGCATGATCGTCGGCGAGAACAGCCGCGCCGACGACATGGACGTGAACATCACCAAGGAGAAGAAGCTCACCAACATGCGCTCCGCCTCCGCCGACTCCTTCGAGGCGATCGTCCCGCCGCGCAAGCTCTCCCTGGAGCAGTCCCTGGAGTTCTGCCGCGACGACGAGTGCGTCGAGGTGACCCCGGAGGCCGTGCGCATCCGCAAGGTCGTCCTGGACCAGAAGGAGCGCGGCCGTTCCGCGTCCCGCGCCAAGCACAACTGATCCGCTGACGTAGGCAGTTGCGGCACACCGCCGCGCACGAGGCCGATTTTCGCCGCCCCGCGAGGGGTTCGGCGGAAGTCGGCCTCGTGCGTTTCCGCTGGCAGCTACGGTGTGGCCACGGCTGGTCGAGGCTCTCCCGGCAACCGGTTTTTGTCCGCCAAGTGTCCGGTATGCGGACGTCACTGACCGTTAGATGTGTAACACGTCCGTTTCGCAACCATCTATCTAGGATCGGTTTGTCCGGATTTTGGAAGTTGTACGGGGCAGGTGTGATTGAACCGAGACCAAAAGGGTGTGGTCGACCGGTACCTCATGGCTAATAGTTGACCGCGTATAGCTCGGGTCAATGGGTCACGCGCTGTGGGGAGCGCCGACTCACGAGCACACTGGGGTACTCGATCTTCGCCGTCAGGGGTGTCGGCGCGGTTGCACGTACCCCCTCTTGTAGTGAACAAGTGGACTCATGAGGAGGAACCCCATGCGTGGTGCCAAGAGCGCCAAGTGGGTCGCGATAGCCGGTGTTGTGGCGCTGACGGCCACCGCTTGTGGCGGCGGCGACAGTGATAGCGGCGACGACAACCGGGCCGTCGACAAGAACGGCATCTTCGTGTACTCGGGCGGTGAGCCGCAGAACCCGCTGCAGCCCGCCAACACGAAGGAGGCGTACGGCAGCGACGTTATTCGCTCCCTCTTCTCGCAGCTGGTCGGCTACAAGAACGACACGGGTGAACTGACCTATGTGAACGCCGAGTCGGTCACCCCCGACAAGGCCAACAAGGTCTGGACCGTGAAGCTCAAGCCGGGCTGGAAGTTCCACAACGGCGAGACGGTCACCGCCAAGTCGTACGTCGACGCCTGGAACTGGGCCGCCGACGTCAAGAACAACCAGGTCAACAGCTCCTGGTTCGCCGACATCGCGGGCTACGACGACGTCCACCCCGCCAAGGGCAAGCCCAAGGGCTCCAAGATGTCCGGCCTGAAGGTCGTGGACGACAACACCTTCAAGATCACGCTGAACACGGGCATCCCGTACTACGCGTTCAAGCTCGGCTACGACGTGTTCTCCCCGCTGCCCTCGGGCTTTTTCAAGGACCCGAAGGGCTACGGCGAGAAGCCGGTCGGCAACGGCGCCTACAAGTTCGCCTCGTGGGACCACAAGAAGTCCATCAAGGTCACGCGCTTCGACGGCTACAAGGGCCCGGACAAGGCGAAGAACGGCGGTGTGACGTTCAAGAACTACGCGTCGCCCGACGGTGCCTACAAGGACCTGGTGTCCAACAACGTCGACTCGATGCCGCAGATTCCGGACGGTGAGCTCGCGAACTACCAGAGCGACCTGGGTGATCGTGCGATCAACCAGGACTACGCGATGATCCAGACGATCAACCCCGCCTTCTACTCGAAGCAGTGGAAGAACATCGACAACAAGGTCATCCAGGGCCTGTCGATGGCGATCGACCGCGACACGATCATCAAGACCGTCCTCAGCAACACCCGTGAGCCCGCGACCGGCTGGGTCGCCAAGAACGTCGAGGGCTACAAGGCCGGCGCCTGCGGCGAGTACTGCAAGTTCGACGCCAAGAAGGCCAAGGCCCTCATCAAGGAGGGTGGCGGCGTCCCGGGCAACAAGATCTCCATCCAGTACAACGCCGACCAGCCGCACAAGGGCTGGGTCACCGCCGTCTGCAACAGCATCACGCAGTCGACCGGTGTGAAGTGCGTGGGCGACCCGAAGACCGACTTCCAGGCGGACACGCAGACGCGTGACGCCAAGAAGGTCAAGTCGTTCTACCGCTCCGGCTGGGTGCTCGACTACCCGTTCAACGGCAACTTCCTGCGTGACCTCTACGGCACCGGCGTCGCCGGTAACCAGGGCGGCTACTCGAACAAGAAGTTCGACCAGCTGACGAAGCAGGCGGACGCGGCTCCGACCACGGAGGAGTCCGCGAAGCTGTACCAGCAGGCCGAGCAGTCCCTCCAGGACAAGATGCCCGGCATCCCGCTGTGGTACGGCAAGCTCCAGGCCGGTCGTTCGGAGAACGTGAAGAACGTTCACTTCGACCAGCAGGGCAGCCCGATCTTCACCGACGTCGAGGTGTTCAAGAAGTAGTCGCGCGGCTCGACCCGCGGGGGCGGCCGACGATCTCGGCCGCCCCCGCGGGCAGCTCCGCTCAGGACGGAGGCACCCATGGGGCGCTATGTCGCGCGGCGACTGCTCCAGATGATCCCGGTCTTCATCGGGACCACTCTTCTCATTTTCCTTATGGTCAACGTGCTCCCCGGCGACCCCGTGCGGGCGCTGTGGGGTGACAAGCCGCCGGACCCGACGCAGATGGCGGCCATCCGCCACCAGCGCGGACTGGACCTTCCGCTGTGGCAGCAGTACCTCCACTACATGAAGGACCTGCTGACCGGCGACCTCGGCACCAACATGGGCGGCAGGCCCGTCAGTGACATTCTCGGACAGGCCTTCCCGGTCACCGTGCGTCTCGCGCTGATCGCCTTCGTCATCGAGCTCGTCCTCGGCATCGGTCTCGGCATGCTCGCGGGCGTGCGCCGCGGCCGCGTCGTGGACACCCTGATCCTCGTCTTCACGCTGCTGGTCATCTCGGTGCCGGTCTTCGTGCTCGGCTTCGTCTTCCAGACGGTCTTCGGACTGCAACTGGAGTGGGTGTCACCCACGGTCCAGGACGCCACCGATCCCACCCAGCTCATCCTTCCGGCAGCCGTGCTCGGGTCGTTGTCACTCGCCTACGTCGCCCGGCTGACCCGTACGAGCATCGCGGAGAACCTGCGCGCCGACTACATCCGCACGGCGGTGGCCAAGGGGCTGCCGAAGAGCCGGATCATGACGCGCCACCTGCTGCGCAACTCGCTGATCCCGGTGGTGACCTTCCTCGGCACCGACATCGGGACCCTGATGGGCGGCGCCGTCGTCACCGAGGGCATCTTCAACGTGCCGGGCGTCGGCAACACCCTCTTCGACGCGCTCGCCCGCCGCGAGGGCCAGGTCATCGTCGGCACCGTGACCATCCTCGTACTCGTCTACCTGGCCGCGAGCCTGATCGTCGACCTGCTCTACGCGGTCCTGGACCCGAGGATCCGTTATGCCTGACGCTGACGTCACCAAGACCACCAACCCGCTCGCCGTGACCGAGGCGGCGCCGCCCGCAGGGACGGCCCCCGCGGACCTCGCGACCCCCGCTCCGGGCAAGCCCCGCTCGCTTGCCGGGGACGCCTGGCGGGATCTGCGCCGCAACCCGTTCTTCGTGGTCTCGGGGCTGCTCATCCTGCTGGTCATCGCGGTCTCGCTGTGGCCGGGTCTGTTCACCGGAGCCGACCCGACCAAGGGCGATCTGCGCAACCACTTCCTGCAGAAGCCGAGTTACAGCCACGTCTTCCAGGACGACTGGTTCGGCTACGACCGGCAGGGCCGCTCCATCTACGCGCGAGTGATGTACGGGGCCCGCAACTCCGTCACCGTCGGCGTCTGCGTCACGCTGGCCGTGACCGTCATCGGCTCCGTCATGGGCATGCTCGCCGGCTACTTCGGCGGCTTCTGGGACGCGGTCATCTCGCGTCTGACCGATGTCTTCTTCGGCATCCCGTTCCTGCTCGGCACGATGGTCGTGCTGAACTCGGTGACGGACCGTTCGGTGTGGACCGTGGTGGGCGCCCTGACCCTGCTCGGCTGGACGCAGATCACCCGCGTCATGCGCGGCGCGGTCATCACCACCAAACAGTCCGACTACGTGGTGGCGGCCAAGGCGCTGGGCGCGGGCACCCGGAGAATCCTGTTCCGGCACATCCTGCCGAACGCGGCCGCGCCCGTGATCGTCGTCGCGACGATCGCGCTCGGCGGCTACATCACGGCCGAGGCGACCCTCTCCTTCCTCGGCATGGGTCTCTCGGACGACGCGATCTCCTGGGGCAGTGACATCTCGGACGCCTCCAAGGAGCTCCGCAACAACCCGTACACGCTGTTCTTCCCGGCCGGCATGCTCAGCCTGACGGTTCTGGCCTTCATCATGCTCGGCGACGCGGTGCGCGACGCCCTCGATCCCAAATTGCGCTGAGGGAGGCGTACGTGACCACCATTGAGAAATCGGCCGACGTCCCTGCCCCGCGTGACGCGGGCGACACCGGGCCGCTGCTCGAAGTCCGTGACCTGCACGTCGAGTTCCACACCCGCGAGGGCGTGGCCAAGGCCGTCAACGGCGTCAACTACACGGTGTCCGCCGGCGAGACGCTCGCGGTGCTCGGCGAGTCCGGGTCCGGCAAGTCCGTGACGGCCCAGGCCATCATGGGCATCCTCGACATGCCCCCGGGGCGCATTCCCCAGGGCGAGGTGCTCTTCCGCGGCGAGGACATGCTCAAGATGTCCGCGGAGCAGCGCAGGAAGATCCGCGGCCGCAAGATCGCGATGATCTTCCAGGACGCGCTCTCCTCGCTGAACCCGGTGCTCAGCGTCGGCTACCAGCTGGGCGAGATGTTCCGCGTCCACCAGGGCCTCGGCCGCAAGGCCGCCCAGGCCAAGGCGATCGAGCTGATGGACCGGGTGAAGATCCCGGCCGCCAAGGAGCGGGTGAACGACTACCCGCACCAGTTCTCCGGCGGTATGCGCCAGCGCATCATGATCGCGATGGCGCTCGCCCTGGAGCCCGACCTGATCATCGCGGACGAGCCCACCACGGCGCTCGACGTGACGGTCCAGGCGCAGGTCATGGACCTGCTGGCGGAGCTGCAGCGCGAGTACAACATGGGTCTGATCCTGATCACCCACGACCTCGGCGTGGTCGCCGACGTCGCGGACAAGATCGCGGTCATGTACGCGGGCCGGATCGTCGAGACGGCTCCGGTGCACGAGCTCTACAAGCGCCCGGCGCACCCGTACACCCGGGGTCTGCTCGACTCGATCCCGCGCCTCGACCAGAAGGGCCACGAGCTCTACGCGATCAAGGGGTTGCCGCCCAACCTGCTCGCGATCCCCGGCGGCTGCGCGTTCAACCCGCGCTGCCCCAAGGCGCAGGACATCTGCCGCACGGAGATCCCGCCGCTCCTGCAGGTCACCGAGCGGGACGGCGCGGAGCTGCCCGGCCGCGGCAGCGCGTGCCACTTCTGGAAGGAGACGATCCATGGCTGAGCCGACGAAGGCTTCGAAGCTCTCCAAGGTCGCGAAGACGGACGAGCCCGCCGCCACCCCGAACGTCTCCGACGTCGAGACGGTCGACGCCGCCACCGCCGAGGAGGCCGTCGCGGCCATCGAGGCGCCGGTGGAGCGCGGTGAGCCGATCCTTCAGGTCCGCAACCTGGTCAAGCACTTCCCGCTCACCCAGGGGATCCTGCTCAAGAAGCAGGTCGGTGCGGTCAAGGCGGTCGACGGCATCTCCTTCGACCTGTACCAGGGCGAGACGCTGGGCATCGTGGGCGAGTCCGGCTGTGGCAAGTCCACGGTCGCCAAGCTCCTGATGACCCTGGAGCGGGCCACGGCCGGCGAGGTCTTCTACAAGGGCCAGGACATCACCAAGCTGTCCGGGCGGGCGTTGAAGGCGGTGCGCCGCAACATCCAGATGGTGTTCCAGGACCCCTACACGTCCCTGAACCCCCGGATGACGGTCGGCGACATCATCGGGGAGCCCTTCGAGATCCACCCCGAGGTGGCCCCGAAGGGTTCGCGCCGCCAGAAGGTCCAGGAACTCCTGGACGTCGTCGGTCTGAACCCCGAGTACATCAACCGCTACCCGCACCAGTTCTCGGGCGGCCAGCGCCAGCGCATCGGCATCGCCCGCGGCCTGGCCCTGAACCCCGAGATCATCATCTGCGACGAGCCGGTCTCGGCCCTGGACGTCTCCGTCCAGGCCCAGGTCATCAACCTGATGGAGAAGCTCCAGGACGAGTTCAACCTCTCCTACCTCTTCATCGCGCACGACCTGTCGATCGTCCGGCACATCTCGGACCGGGTGGGCGTGATGTACCTCGGGAAGATGGCGGAGATCGGCTCGGACGAGCAGATCTACGACCACCCGACGCACCCGTACACCCAGGCGCTGCTCTCCGCGGTGCCGGTCCCGGACCCGGAGGCCCGTGAGGGCCGCGAGCGGATCATCCTCACCGGCGACGTCCCGTCCCCGGCCAACCCGCCCTCGGGCTGCCGCTTCCGCACCCGCTGCTGGAAGGCGGAGGACAAGTGCGCGAAGGAGACCCCGCTGCTCGCGGTCCCCGAGCGCTTCAAGGGCAAGGACACCCCGGCGGCCCACGAGTCGGCGTGCCACTTCGCGGAGGAGAAGGACGTCGTCCACGCGGCGTGACCTTCGCGCGGACCCGCGCACGAACGCCTGTGCCCCGTGAACGTACGCGTTCACGGGGCACAGGCGTTTTCGTACGCTTTCCGGCGCGTACCCCGCTCTCCGCACCGAAGCCGCGACACCGAAGCCCCGACACGCAGGCCGTAACATCCGGCCCGCGCCGGGCGTGTAGTGAGCGAGGCCGTGCACGACGACGGGGCGCGGCGACACCTCACGAGGGCAGGCGGGGACGTTGGCGAGGAAGCAGCAGCACCAGGGGCGGGACCCGGGCGGGGGAGCGGCGGAGTTCGACGCGTTCTACGCCGCCACGGCCAAGCGTCTGGTCTCCACCGTGTACGCGATGACCGGCGACCTGGCGGAGGCGGAGGACGCCGTCCAGGAGGCCTACGTACGGGCCTGGCAGCGGTGGGAGCGGCTGACCGCGCAGGGGGACCCGCTGCCGTGGGTACGGACGGTGGCCTCGCGGCTGGCCGTCAGCACGTGGCGGCGTACGCGGAACAGGGTGCTGGCCCACCGCCGACACGGCCCTTGCGTCGACGTGCCGGAACTCTCCCCCGACCGCGTGGCGTTGGTGGACGCCCTGCGTGAACTGACGCCCCAGCAGCGGCAGGCCGTCGTCCTCTTCCACCTCCTCGACCTTCCGGTGGAGCAGGTCGCCCGGGAGACGGGGGTCTCCAGCGGCACCGTCCGCACCCGGCTGAGCCGGGCCAGGAAGGTCCTGGGCGAGCGGCTCTCCGAGACATCCGAGACAGCGGCAAGTGCCGCGGAGGGGGTGGCCAGTCATGGCTGAGGTCAAGGTCGAGGAACTCCTGGACGAGGTCCCCGTGCGGATGCCGAGCGGGGCCCGGCTGCGGGAGCGGGGCCGGCGGCGTACGGCACGCCGGCGGACCGCACTGGCTCTCGCGGCGGTGGTGGCCGTGGGCGGGGCAGCGGCGGTGGCGACGGCGGCGGGCGGGGACGGTGACCGAGGCCGCGACGTACGCCCCGCGGCGACTCCGTCGACGAACCCGTTCCTGGTGGAGGGCATGGTGCGGCTGCTGCCACCGGAGCGGATGCCGGGCCACGCGACGTGGCGGTGGCAGGGCGACGAAGAGGAGACCACCGAGAACCTGCCGCTGCCGGCGGTGGGCGAGGCCACCAGCTGCCCGAAGTCGTACGCGCGGCGCACGGCCCCCGACCAGATCCAGTACGGCACGGACTACTACAGCGACAGGGGCGCCACGGCGCGTCAACGCGTCACGAAGTACGACAAGGGCGCGGTCGCCGCGGACGAAGTGGCGCTGCTGAACCGGGCGTTGGCCGAGTGCGGGCTACGACGGCACGGCCACGGTGCGGACACCTACTGGTCCGGCAGGACCGCCGACTCCTCCTGGCTCAGGGTGAGCGTCGAACGCTGGGGCAGGTGGGTGTCGGTCGTCGAGGTGGAGGCGGAGGAGGGGAGTGGGGCGGGGGGCTCTCGGGGTGACGGTTTCTGAGCCCGCCGGCGCCCCACCCGGAACCGGCCCCGCCCCGCTCGGGTCAAGGGGGAGGGCGGGCCGGTTCCGGTGAGCGGGGGCCGGCCTGGAGGGGTGGCCGGGCCCCGGTCCTCACATCCGCCGGCTTCGGTCAGAGGGACTTGCGTGCCGCCGGCAGCGCCAGTTCCGCCGGTGCCTCCGGGTAGTGGCATGCCGTCAGGTGGCCCTCGCGGTTGCCGTCGATCTGGACCAGCGGCGGCGTGTCCGTCGCGCACTTGTCCGTCGCCTTCCAGCAGCGCGTGCGGAAGCGGCAGCCGGAGGGCGGGTTGACGGGGGAGGGCACGTCGCCCGTCAGCAGGATGCGCTCGCGGCGCGGCACGTCGTCCGGCGTCGCCTCGGGCACCGCCGACAGGAGCGCCTTCGTGTAGGGGTGGCGCGGGTTCCCGTACAGACTCTCGCGGTCGGCGATCTCCACGATCCGGCCGAGGTACATCACGGCGACCCGCTGCGAGAAGTGCCGTACCACCGCCAGGTCGTGGGCGATGAAGAGGAACGCGATCCCCAGGTCCTTCTGCAGCTGCTGGAGCAGGTTCACCACCTGCGCCTGGATCGACACGTCGAGCGCGGAGACCGGCTCGTCCGCCACGATCAGCTTCGGTTCGAGGGCCAGCGCGCGGGCCACCCCGATGCGCTGGCGCTGACCGCCGGAGAACTCGTGCGGGAAGCGGTTGTAGTGCTCGGGGTTGAGGCCGACGGTCTCCAGGAGCTCGCGGACCCGGGCCTCCCGGCCGCCCGCCGGGGTGATGCCGTTGACCTCCATTGGCCCCGAGATGATCTTGCCCACCGTCTGCCGCGGGTTCAGCGACGCGTACGGGTCCTGGAAGATCATCTGGATCTCCGAGCGGACCGGCGCCAGCTGCTTGCGCGAGGCGTGCGAGATGTCCTGGCCGCGGTAGGAGATCCGGCCGCCGGTCGGCTCCAGGAGACGCGTGATCAGCCGGCCCGTCGTCGACTTGCCGCAGCCGGACTCGCCGACCAGCCCCAGGCTCTCGCCCTCGGCGACGGTGAAGTCGAGCCCGTCCACCGCCTGCACGGCGCCGATCCTGCGCTTGAACGGGAAGCCGCCCATGATCGGGAAGTGCTTGGTCAGCCCGCTGACGTCCAGGAGGGGAGTGCTGTCGCTCATAGTGGTCAAGTCCAGTCTCTTGTACGTCAGTCGGTGCGCGTCGTGGCGAAGTCCGCGAAGAACTCCGCCCGCTGCTCCGCCGTCAGGTGACACGCCGCACCCCGGCCGTCGGTCAGTTCGAGGAGCGGCTGCTCGCCGGAGCAGCGCTCGCCCTCGACCTGCTCGGTGAAGGCGCACCGCGGGTGGAAGCGGCACCCGGAGGGCGGGTTCAGCAGGCTGGGCGGCGTCCCCGGAATGGGCGAGAGCGGCACGTCGACCGGCCCTTCGAGCGACGGCATCGAGCCCAACAGGCCCCAGGTGTACGGGTGCTGAGGCGCCCGCAGCACCTCTTTCTTGGTGCCGCGCTCCACGCACCGCCCGCCGTACATCACCAGGACGTCGTCCGCGATGTCCGCGATCACGCCCAGGTCGTGGGTGATGAAGATGATCGCCGTGCCGAACTCCTGCTGCAGGTCCTTCAGGAGGTCCATGATCTGCGCCTGGACCGTCACGTCGAGCGCCGTGGTCGGCTCGTCGGCGATCAGCAGCGCCGGGTTGCAGACCAGCGACATCGCGATCATCGCGCGCTGGCGCATGCCGCCGGAGAACTGGTGCGGGTAGTCGTCCACGCGCAGGTCCGGCTGCGGGATGCCGACCTTCGTCAGCATCTCGATCGAACGGTCCCTGGCCTCCTTCTTGGAGGCGCCGGTGTGCTTGCGGAACGTCTCACCGATCTGCCGGCCGATGGTGTGGTACGGCGACAGCGAGGCGAGGGCGTCCTGGAAGATCATCGCCATCTTGTTGCCGCGCAGCCGCTCCAGCTCGCGCTCGGTGGCGGTGAGCAGCTCCTGCCCGTCGAGCAGGATCTCACCGTCGATGGCGGTGCTGTCCTTGTGGTGCAGGCCCAGGATGGCGAGGTTGGTGACCGACTTGCCGGAGCCGGACTCGCCCACGATGCCGAGGGTCTTGCCCTTCTCCAGCTCGAAGTCGAGGCCGTCGACGGCCTTGACCATGCCGTCCTCGGTGGAGAAGTGGACGCGCAGATCGCGTACGGAGAGGAAGGGGGTACTCATGGGTTCCGGCTCCTAGGCGAGGCGTACGCGCGGGTCGATCAGCGCGTACAGGGCGTCGACGATGATGTTGAAGACGACGATCGCGGCGGCGGCCACGAGGACCACCCCGAGCAGCAGGGGAAGGTCGCTGGTGTCGACCGCCTTCACCGACAGCTCACCGATGCCGTGCAGGGCGAAGGTCTTCTCGGTGATGATCGCGCCGCCGAGGAGCACGCCGAGGTCGAGGCCGAAGATCGTGACGATCGGACCCATCGCGCCGCGCCAGGCGAAGCGGAAGAAGACCGTCTGGCGCGAGAGGCCCTTGGCCCGGGCCGTGCGGACGTAATCCTCGTTCATGGTCTCGACCAGCTGCGAACGGGCCATGCGCGTGTAGTTCGCGGTGAAGATGAGTGCGAGCACGAGCCAGGGGATCAGGAGTCCGGAGAACCACTGCGCGGGATTCTCGGTGATCGGCGTGTACGTGGGCCGGTCGAGCAGGTGCATCTGGTCGGTCAGGAGATACACGGCGAAGACGCCGACGACGTAGATCTGCATCGAGGAGGCGATGAGCGACGCGGAGGACGCGATCTTGTCGACGGCCTTGCCCTGCTTGATGGCGGCCAGCATGCCGGTGCCCACACCGAAGACGACGAACACGACCGCGGCGCCCAGCGACAGGGAGACGGTGGTCGGGAAGCGGTCGAGGATGGTGGCGAGGACGGGCTCGCGGTTGCGGAACGAGTAGCCGAGGCAGGGCGCGTCGCAGAAGCCGTAGCTGTCGTAGTCGCGGCCGACGAACAGACCCTCGAACCAGTGCCAGTACTGCACGGGAAGCGGGTCGGCGATCCCCAGGTTGTGCTTCACCAGCGCCAGCGTGTCGGGCGGGCAGACCTTGCCGCAGGCCAGGCGCGCGGGATCACGCGGGGCGGCGTAGAAGAGGAGGAAGACGATCGCGCTGATGATCAGCAGGATCACCGCGCCGCCGAGGATGCGGCGAATGAGGAAGCGGAGCATGGCAGTTGGGGTTCCTGACCTGACGGATGCCGTGAGGAAGGTGAGGGCCGGGGCGGACCCCGCGGAGGGGGCCCGCCCCAGGAGCGGTCGTCAGCCCTTGACGTACGTCTTGTGGAGCAGCGTCGCGGCGAACTGCGGGTCGTGGATGGCGCCGCCGACCTTGGAGCCGTGCAGGTACCAGCGGCGCTGGTAGGTCTCCGGGATGATCGGCACTACTTCCTTCATGACCCGCTTGTCGAGAGCGGCCCAGGCCTTGCCGGCCTCCTCCGGGTCCGAGATGACCGCGTTCTTCTTGATCGCCTCGTTGATCCAGGGGACATCGCACTGCGACACGTTGTTCTGGCCGTCACCGATGGCGCTGCCGTCGAGCAGCGGCTGCATCATGGTGTAGGCGGTCGGCCAGTCCGGGGACCAGCCGAACCACATCACGTCGAAGCGGTTGTCCAGGCGCTGTGCCTGGTCGTAGAAGTCCGTGGAGTTGAGCGGCTTGATCACCGGCTCGAAGCCCGCGGCCTTCAGGTTCTTCTCGATGACGATCTTGGTCTTGTCGTAGGTGGGGCGCCGCGGGAAGGCGTACACGATCTTCGTGCCGAGCTTGCCGGCCTTCTTCAGGATCTCGTGGGCCCGCTTGACGTCGCCCTCCGGCTTGTCCAGCTTGCCGTAGAGGTCGAACTTCTCGCGGCCGACGATGTCGGGGCTGAGGATCGTCGTGGCGTAATCGCCCGCGGTGGTGCCGCCATAGATCTTGCGGCTCTGCTCCAGCGGCCAGGCGATGAGGAGCGCCTTGCGCACCTCGACGTCGGTGACCCGCTTCATGTTGATGGCGAAGTAGTAGGTGCCGGACGACAGGCCGTTGAAG
Source organism: Streptomyces sp. NPDC041713 (assembly GCF_055591085.1). Classification (NCBI taxonomy): domain Bacteria; kingdom Bacillati; phylum Actinomycetota; class Actinomycetes; order Kitasatosporales; family Streptomycetaceae; genus Streptomyces; species Streptomyces sp. NPDC041713. The sequence goes on along the minus strand of NZ_JBVIZY010000002.1, from coordinate 366,869 downwards.
CTGCGCTTCTTGATGTCGGGCGTCGAGAGCACCTTCTGCATGCGCTCGGCCGGGATCGGCTCGTAGATGGCGACCATCTGCTGGTCCTTGCCCTGGTCCGCGATGAAGCGGTCGCAGGACTCGGGGCCGGTCGGCCCGAACTCGAACTCGAAGTTGTCCGGGTAGGCGTTGCGGATCGGGTCGGTCTTCGCGTCCCAGTGCTTGTTGCGCGCCAGCGTCATCGACTTGTCGATGGTGCGGTGCTTGACGATGTACGGGCCGCAGGAGAAGGGTGCCTTGTCGTACTTCTCCTTGGTGTCGTGCTTCACGGGCGTGGCGGCGTACGTGTGCATCGCCAGCGTGAAGTTGAACTCCGGGCGCGGTTCCTTCAGGTGGAAGGTGATCGTCTTCTTCGCCTTGTCGGTGACGATCGAGTCCAGGTGCTTGCCCTTGTACGGACCGTCGTACCCGTCACGCCACTTGGCGCCCTTGCCGGTCAGCGCCTGCTGAACGTATATGGCGCCCTCGGTGACGAACGGGGCCCAGCCGCGCTCGAAGCCGTGCCGGACGTCGTCGACGGTGAGCTCGCTGCCGTCCTGCCACTTCAGACCGTCCTTCAGGGTGAAGGTCCAGGTCTTGTTGCCGTTCGAGGACTTGCCGGTGTCGGTGGCGAGGTCGCCGACGAGGATCTGGTGACCCTCCATGTCGGTCTGGTAGCCGGTGAGGCAGCGCGCGTAGAGATTGGCGATCGAGGAGTTGTACGCGAAGTAGATGCGCTGCGGGTCCATGTGCGACACGTCGTCCTCGGCGACGCCGTAGATCGTGCCGCCCTTCTTGGCGCCGGGGACGCCGGGGGCGGGACCGGTGGAGTCCTTCTCGGTGCCCACCTTCACGCTGGCGTTCGTGTACTCCGTGGCGCCGCCGTGCGAGCCGCCCCCGTCCCCGCCCGAGTCGCCACTGCTGCACGCCGAAAGGACGAGTGAGCCGCCCGCCGCCACGGACGTCGAGATGAGCAGATTTCTGCGTGAGATTGCCATGTGGCTACCAACCCTGTGTGAAAGAGAAGAGCGAGGAATGGCCCGGCACGGCCCCGTCGCGCGTGCCGGTTCCGGGGAGTGTCAGCGTCTGGTTTTCGGGTCCAGCGCGTCGCGCACCGAGTCGCCGAGGAGGTTGAAGGCGACCACGAAGACCACCATGGCGAGACCGGGGAAGACCATGAAGGTGATGTCGTCCTGGTAGTACTTCGAGCCGTTCTGGATCATCACTCCCCAGTCCGGCGTGGGTTCTTCCAGCCCGACGCCGAGGAAGGCGAGTCCCGCTTCGGCGGTCACGAACATGGGGAGCGCGAGAGTGGCCTGGATCAGGATCGGCGTCCACAGGTTCGGGAGGAGTTCCTTGAAGATGATGCGGGTGGGAGAGGCCCCCGTAACCCTGGCCGCCTCCACGAACTCCCGTTCGCGCAGGGCGAGTACCTCGCCGCGCAGCAGACGTGCCATCGGCGCCCAGCCGAAGGCGGTCATCACGGTGATGAGGCTGGTGATGGTCAGCCACTGCGGGATCTTGTCCTCGGGACTCACCAGGATCGAGATCATCACCGGGAAGAAGGCGATGTAGAACAGCGTGGACGGAAACGCGAGCAGGATGTCGATGACCCGCCCGATGAGGTAGTCCGTCTTGCCGCCGATGTACCCGGCCGTGATGCCGATCGTGATCCCGAGCAGCACCACGAGAAGCGTGGTCGCCGCGGCGATCAACAGGGAGTTGCGGATCCCGTAGAGAAGGAAGGAGAAGACGTCCCGGCCGAGCACCGGCTCGACGCCGAACCAGAAGTCCCCGTCGATACCGCCGTTGGGCTTGACCGGGTAGTTGAAGTCGTTGAGCAGCCCCGGCTGGTCGAGCCCGTAGGTGTCGTACGGGTTCTTCCCGTAGATCTTCGAGATCAACGGCGCACACAGCGCCACCACGAAGAAGAAGATCACGACACCCGCCGCGATCACGCCGGACTTGTCCCGCTTGAACCGTGTCCAGGCGAGCCGCCCCGGCGAACGGCCCTTGCTGCCCTGGTCCTTGGGCGAAGGAGGAATGCCGTCGATCTTGTCCGTCACTTCAAGCGTGGCGGCAGCGGCGGGAGTTGGCGAGGTCATGGCGCTCCAGGCCCGGAGGGGTCATCAGGAATCCGCAGGACAACCAGCACCTACGGGGCTAGCCGCGACTTTCGCAAGGCGTTTCCTACGCGGTCAATGAATCGTCAGGCGCTTTGGGTCGCTCTTGGGATCCTTGAGCAAGACTTGAGGAAAACATGGGCATGACATTGCCTTCGCGTAATCAAGCGTGATGGACAAGGTGGGGTGCTCTCCGGCAAGCCGGGCAATGAGTCCGATATGCGGGCGCGAACGTCTCGGAATGCGTACATCCGGATGGGCTCGGACGCATACGGGTGGGGTAAATGTGCGGTTCATGTCGCTTGCGGCGATATTTGGCGGTAAGTGTGTCGGCCGCCGCGGTGGCCGTCGGCGCGGAAGGCCGGGGCCGGCAGGAGCAGCAAGAAGGCCGGGACGGCAGGAACAGCACGGGACTGGAGGACTCCATGCGTGGAGCCACGCACGCCAAGTGGGCCGCATGCGCGGTGGCGGTCGCCCTCGCGGCGACGGCCTGTGGTGGCGGGGGGAGCGGCGGCGGCGGTGGCGGCGACGGCACCGGCATCGTGAGCTCCTCCTGGGGCGACCCGCAGAACCCGCTGGAGCCGGCCAACACCAACGAGGTCCAGGGCGGCAAGATCCTCGACATGCTCTTCCGGGGTCTCAAGCGGTACGACCCGAAGACCGGCGAGGCCAAGAACATGATCGCCGAGTCCATCGACACCAAGGACGCGCAGAACTTCACGGTCAAGATCAAGAAGGACTGGACGTTCAGCGACGGCGAGAAGATCACCGCCAAGTCCTTCGTGGACGCCTGGAACTACGGCGCGAACCTGAAGAACAACCAGAAGAACGCCTACTTCTTCGGCTACATCGACGGCTACGACAAGGTCCACCCCGAGAAGGGCGAGCCGAGCGCGAAGACCCTCTCCGGGCTCAAGGTCGTCGACGACGCGACCTTCACCGTCAAGCTCAGCCAGAAGTTCTCCACCTGGCCCGACACCCTCGGCTACCCGGCCTTCGCGCCGCTGCCCAAGGCGTTCTACGACCACCACGACGCCTGGCTCTCCAAGCCCGTCGGCAACGGCCCGTACACCGTGGACTCGTACACCAAGGGCTCGAAGATGTCCCTGCGCAAGTGGGACAAGTACCCCGGCCCGGACAAGGCGAAGAACGGCGGTGTGGACATGAAGGTCTACACCGACAACAACACCGCCTACACCGACCTGATGGCCGGCAACCTCGACCTCGTCGACGACGTCCCCGCCTCGCAGCTCAAGAACGCCAAGAACGACCTCGGCGACCGCTACATCAACACCCCCGCCGGCATCATCCAGACCCTGGCCTTCCCCTTCTACGACAGCAAGTGGACCAAGCCGGGCATGGAGAAGGTCCGCCAGGGCCTGTCCATGGCGATCAACCGCAAGCAGATCACCGAGACGATCTTCCAGAAGACCCGGACCCCCGCCACCGACTGGACCTCGCCGGTGCTCGGCAAGGACGGCGGCTACCAGGACGGGCTCTGCGGGGACGCCTGCGAGTACGACGCCGCGAAGGCCAAGAAGATGGTCGAGGACGGCGGCGGCATCCCCGGCGGCACCCTGAAGATCTCGTACAACGCGGACACCGGCTCGCACAAGGAGTGGGTCGACGCGGTCTGCAACTCCATCAACAAGGCGCTCGGCAAGGACAAGGCCTGCGTCGCCAGCCCGGTCGGCACCTTCGCGGACTTCCGCAGCAAGGCCTCCAAGCAGGAGCTCGACGGGGCCTGGCGGGCCGGCTGGCAGATGGACTACCCGCTGATCCAGAACTTCCTGGAGCCGGTCTACTTCACCGACGCCCCGTCCAACGACGGCAAGTTCTCCGACGACACGTTCGACAAGCTCGTCAACGAGGCCAACGCCGAGACCGACACCGGCAAGGCCGTCTCGAAGTTCCAGGACGCCGAGAAGATCCTCGCCCAGAAGATGCCCGCCATCCCGCTCTGGTACCAGAACGGCAGCGCCGGCTACTCCGACAAGGTCTCCGACGTCTCGTTGAACCAGTTCAGCGTGCCCGTCTACAACGAGATCAAGGTCAACTGAGACGCCGGGAGCGGTCGTTCGGCCCTCACCGGGGCGCCGGCGGCCGCTCCCCCCGATTTCCGGAGCCCCCATGGGACGTTATGTGATCCGGCGTCTGCTGCAGATGATCCCGGTCTTCTTCGGCGCCACGCTGCTGATCTTCCTGATGGTGAACGTGATGGGCGACCCCGTCGCGGGCCTGTGCGGCGACCGCAAGTGCGACCCCGCCACGGCCGCCCAGCTGAAGAAGGAGTTCGGCCTCGACAAGCCGGTGTGGCAGCAATACCTGACGTACATGGGCAACGTCTTCACCGGCGACTTCGGCACCGCCTTCAACGGCCAGAAGGTCACCGAGCTGATGTCGGCGGCCTTCCCCGTCACCATCCGGCTCACCCTCGTCGCCATCGTCTTCGAGATCGTCATCGGCATCTCGCTCGGCGTGCTCACGGGGCTGCGGCGCGGGCGTCCCGTCGACACCGTGGTGCTGCTGCTCACCCTCGTGGTGATCTCCATCCCCACCTTCGTCACCGGCCTCGTCCTGCAACTGCTTCTCGGCGTCCAGTGGGGCACCATCAAACCCTCCGTCTCCAGCGAGGCCCCCTTCAACGAACTCCTCATCCCCGGGCTCGTCCTGGCCTCGGTCTCGCTGGCGTACGTGACCCGGCTGACCCGCACCTCCATCGCGGAGAACCGGCGCGCCGACTACGTCCGCACCGCCGTCGCCAAGGGCCTGCCCCGGCGCCGCGTCGTCATCCGGCACCTGCTGCGCAACTCGCTCATCCCGGTGGTCACCTTCATCGGCACCGACGTGGGTGCGCTGATGGGCGGCGCGATCGTCACCGAGCGGATCTTCAACATCCACGGCGTCGGCTTCCAGCTCTACCAGGGGATCCTCCGCCAGAGCACCCAGACCGTCGTCGGCTTCGTGACCGTCCTCGTCCTGGTCTTCCTGGCGGCCAACCTCATCGTCGACCTCCTGTACGCCGTACTCGACCCGAGGATCCGCTATGCCTGAACCTCAGCAGCCCGAGCGCGCGATCGCCGCGACCGGCATGGGCGGCGCGATGGACCTCGCCACCAGCGAGGCGACGACGCTGGAGAGGACGCCGGGCGGGCCCGAGGGCGGCGGCCCCTCGGCGCCGGCCCGCAGCCTGTGGTCGGACGCCTGGCGGGACCTGCGGCACAACCCGGTCTTCATCGTCTCGGGCCTGATCATCCTCTTCCTCGTCGTCATCTCCCTGTGGCCCTCGCTCATCGCCTCCCGCAACCCGCTGGACTGCGACCTCGCCAACGCGCAGAAGAGCTCGGCCCCCGGCCACCCCTTCGGCTTCAACGAGCAGGGCTGCGACGTCTACACCCGGGTCGTCTACGGCACCCGGGTCTCGGTCACCGTCGGCGTCTGCGCCACCGTCGGCGTCGCGCTCATCGGCAGCGTGCTCGGCGGGCTCGCCGGGTTCTTCGGCGGGACCTGGGACGCGATCCTCTCCCGCATCACCGACATCTTCTTCGCCATCCCCGTCGTCCTCGGCGGCCTGGTGCTCCTGTCGGTGGTCACCAGCTCCACGGTCTGGCCGGTGGTCGGCTTCATGGTGCTGCTCGGCTGGCCGCAGATCTCCCGCATCGCGCGCGGCTCCGTCATCACCGCCAAACAGAACGACTACGTGCAGGCGGCGCGGGCCCTCGGCGCCTCCAACTCCCGGATGCTGCTGCGCCACATCACCCCGAACGCCGTCGCCCCGGTCATCGTGGTCGCCACCATCGCGCTCGGCACGTACATCGCCCTGGAGGCGACCCTCTCCTACCTCGGCGTCGGCCTGAAGCCGCCGACCGTCAGCTGGGGCATCGACATCTCGGCCGCCTCCCAGTACATCCGCAACGCCCCGCACATGCTGCTCTGGCCCGCCGGGGCGCTCGCGATCACCGTGCTCGCGTTCATCATGCTCGGCGACGCGGTGCGCGACGCCCTCGACCCGAAGCTGAGGTAGGCGCCCATGGCAACCGTGGCATCGAAGGCACCCGCCCCCGGGGAGCCGCAGGCGGCCAAGCTGCTCGACGTGCGCGACCTGCACGTGGAGTTCCGCACCCGGGACGGGGTCGCCAAGGCCGTCAACGGCGTGGACTACAGCGTCGCCGCGGGCGAGACGCTCGCCGTGCTCGGCGAGTCCGGCTCCGGCAAGTCCGTGACCGCCCAGGCCGTCATGGGCATCCTCGACACCCCGCCCGGAAAGATCACCAAGGGCGAGATCCTCTTCCGCGGCCAGGACCTGCTGAAGCTGAAGGAGGACGAGCGGCGCAAGGTCCGCGGCGCCGGCATGGCGATGATCTTCCAGGACGCGCTCTCCTCGCTGAACCCGGTGCTCAGCGTCGGCGACCAGCTCGGCGAGATGTTCGTCGTCCACCAGGGCCTGTCGAGGAAGGACGCGCGGACCAAGGCCGTCGAGCTGATGGACCGGGTGCGCATCCCCGCGGCCAAGGAGCGCGTCGGGCAGTACCCGCACCAGTTCAGCGGCGGCATGCGCCAGCGCATCATGATCGCCATGGCGATGGCGCTCGAACCCTCGCTGATCATCGCCGACGAGCCGACCACCGCCCTCGACGTGACCGTCCAGGCCCAGGTGATGGACCTGCTCGCGGAGTTGCAGCGCGAGATGCACATGGGCCTGATCCTCATCACCCACGACCTGGGCGTGGTCGCGGACGTCGCCGACACCATCGCCGTCATGTACGCGGGCCGCATCGTCGAGCGGGCCCCCGTCCACGAGATCTACCGGGCGCCCGCCCACCCGTACACGCTCGGGCTGCTCCGGTCGATCCCCCGCCTGGACCAGAAGGGCCGGGACCTCTACGCGATCAAGGGCCTGCCGCCGAACCTCATGAACATCCCGCCCGGCTGCCCCTTCCACCCCCGCTGCCCGATGGCCCAGGACATCTGCGTGACCGACGATCCACCGCTCGCGAGGGTGACGTACGAGGGGCTCGTCGCCGAACGCAGGAGCGCCTGCCACTTCTGGAAGGAGACGCTCGATGCGGGACGGTGACGGCGGCGCGCACGTCGGCAAGAAGGAGCACGTCGGCAGGAAAGAGCACATCAGCAGGAAGGACCTGGAGGACGAGGGCGAGACCGCGCGGCAGCTGATGGACAAGGCCCGCGGCGAGATGGACTTCGCCGCGCACGGCTCGGAGTCCGGGCGCGAGCCGATCCTCCAGGTCCGCGGCCTGGTCAAGCACTACCCGCTCACCCAGGGCATCGTCATCCGCAAGCAGGTCGGCGCGGTCAAGGCCGTGGACGGCGTCGACTTCGACCTGGAACAGGGCGAGACGCTCGGCATCGTGGGGGAGTCCGGCTGCGGCAAGTCCACGGTCGCGAAGATGCTCGTCAACCTGGAGCGGCCGACCGCCGGCGAGATCCGCTACAAGGGCGAGGACATCAGCAAGCTGTCCGGGCGGGCCCTCAAGGCGGTGCGCCGCAACATCCAGATGGTGTTCCAGGACCCCTACACGTCCCTGAACCCCCGGATGACCGTGGGCGACATCATCGGCGAGCCGTACGAGATCCACCCCGAGGTGGCCCCCAAGGGTTCGCGCCGCCAGAAGGTCCAGGAACTCCTGGACGTGGTGGGGCTCAACCCCGAGTACATCAACCGCTACCCGCACCAGTTCTCCGGCGGCCAGCGCCAGCGCATCGGCATCGCCCGCGGTCTGGCGCTGCGCCCCGAGATCATCGTCGCCGACGAACCGGTCTCCGCGCTCGACGTCTCCGTCCAGGCCCAGGTCATCAACCTGATGGAGAAGCTCCAGGACGAGTTCGACCTCTCCTACCTCTTCATCGCGCACGACCTGTCGATCGTCCGGCACATCTCCGACCGGGTCGGGGTGATGTACCTCGGCCGGATCGTCGAGATCGGCACCGACGAGGAGATCTACGAGCACCCGACGCACCCCTACACCCAGGCGCTGCTCTCCGCCGTCCCGGTCCCCGACCCCGACGCGCGCGAGCACCGGGAGCGGATCATCCTCACCGGCGACGTCCCGTCCCCGGCCAACCCGCCCTCGGGCTGCCGCTTCCGCACCCGCTGCTGGAAGGCGCGGGAGCGGTGCGCCCTGGAGGTGCCCGCGCTCGCGGTGCCCGCGGAGTTCCGCTACGAGGACGGGCCCGCGGCGCACGACTCGGCCTGCCACTTCGCCGAGGAGAAGCAGGTCGTGCCGTGAGCCACGGGCCCGCGCCCGGTCACAGCCCCAGCGACCGCTTCAGGAAGTCGACCTGGAGCAGCAGCAGGTTCTCCGCGACCTGCTCCTGAGGGGTCATGTGGGTGACGCCGGACAGCGGCAGGACCTCGTGCGGGCGGCCCGCGGCGAGCAGCGCGGAGGAGAGCCGCAGCGAGTGCGCCACCACCACGTTGTCGTCGGCCAGACCGTGCACGATCAGCATCGGGCGGTGCGGCTCGGCGGCCTCCACGAGACCGTCGTCCCAGATCAGGGAGTTGTGGCGGTACGTCTCCGGCGAGCGGTTCGGATCGCCCAGGTACCGCTCCTCGTAGTGCGTGTCGTAGAGCCGCAGATCCGTCACCGGGGCGCCGACCACCGCCGCGTGGAACACGTCCGGGCGGCGCAGCGCGGCCATGCCGGCCAGGAAGCCGCCGTAGGACCAGCCGCGGATCGCCACCCGCTCCAGGTCGAAGGGGAACGTTTCGGCGAGCGCGTGCAGCGCCTCGACCTGGTCGTCCAGGGTCAGGGTGACGTCGTTCTTGATCGACTTCTCCCAGCCGGGGGAGCGGCCTGGAGTGCCGCGGCCGTCCGCGACGAGCACCGCGAACCCTTGGTCGGCGAACCACTGGGAGGTCAGGAAGGCGTTGTGCGCACGCTGGACGCGCTGCCCGTGCGGACCGCCGTACGGATCGAGCAGGACCGGAAGAGGTCCGTCCGTCTCCTTGTAATCCGTGGGGAGCAGGACGGCGCACGGAATCCTGCGCGTGCCCCCTTCGGTGAGCGTCACGCGCGGCGTGAGCCCCGGGCGCTCGGCGTGTGAGGCGACGGTGGCGACCTGCTTGCCCTCGCGCAGCACCTGGACCTGGGCGCCGGGACGGTCCAGGGTGGCCGACACCAGGACGGTGAGGCCGCCCGCGCGCACCGCCGCGTGCACGCCCGGCTCCTGCGAGACGCGCTCCACGCCCAGTTCGTTGACCCGGTAGACATGGATCTCGCCGGTCTCCGGATCGGCCGCGGCCGGGCCCGCCGACGCCGAGATCAGGACATCCTGCTCGGTCACGTCGAGCACCGCGCGCACATGCAACTGCGGCCCGGTCAGCGGCCGTTCCCCCCAGGCCAGGACGCGGGCGCCGGCCTCGTCCGCGATCCGCACCATCTTGCCGCTGGGCGACCAGCACGGGGAGCCGGGAAAGAGTTCCAGCCAGTCCGGGTCCTCCTCCGCGTGCACCATCCGCGTCGACCCGTCGTCCGGATCCACCGCGAGGTACAACTGGCTGCCCTGGTCGCGGGACTGCACGAGCAGCAGCGGCGCGCCGTCCGTCGACCAGTGCACGCGCGCGAGATAGGGGAAGCGCTCCCGGTCCCAGACCACCTCGGTGCGCGAGCCGTCCAGGCCGAGCACGAAGAGGCGCACGTCCGCGTTGGGCGTGCCCGCCGCCGGGTACGCGACCTGCTGGGGCGCGCGGTCCGGGTGCGCGGGGTCCGCGATCCACCACCGCTGCACCGGGGCGTCGTCCACCCGCGCGACCAGCAGCCGGTCGGACTCGGGAGACCACCAGAAGCCCCGTGAACGGGCCATCTCCTCGGCCGCGATGAATTCCGCCAGACCGTAGGTGACGGTCTCCTCGCGGCCCGCCTCCGGCTCCGCGAGGGCCCGGTCGCCCGTGCCGTCGGCGCCCGTCACGCGCAGGGCGCCGCGCGCCACGTACGCGATGTGCCGGCCGTCGGGCGAGGGCCGCGGGTCGATCACCGGGCCGGGGACGGGCAGTTCGCGCGCGGAGTCCTCCCGCAGCCCGGCCGTGAAGAGGCGGCCGGAGAGCGCGAACGCCGCCAGCTCCACGGCCGCGTCCGTCGCGTAGCCGACGATGCCCCCGCCGCCCTCACGGCTGCGCTCGCGCCGTGCACGCTCCTCGGCGGACAACTGCTCGTCGGCGCCGCCCAGAAGCCGGTGCGGATCGGCGGCCACCCGCTCGGTGCCGCCGTCCGACACGTCCAGGACCCACAGTTGGCCGACTCGATCGACGCTGGAGGACGAACGGAGAAACGCGACGCGCGAGCCGTCCGGCGCCGGAGTGAACGCGCGCGGCGCGCCGAGGGTGAAACGCTGGGTGCGGGCGTGCTGACGCGGGAAGGAGAGCCGCTGTGCCGGGCTCTCGTCGGGCCTGGGAATTCCGGGGTTCTCGGTGGTCATCCTCCGAGCCTAGGGCGCATGCGCCCCCCTGTGCTGCCGTGCTCCGAGTCATGCGTCCACACGGATAGTTATGATCCGTAGCGCTTGGTGGGTATGAACCTGCTGGCGTCCGCACTGGGTTACGGCAACGACTTGGAGGTGACCGCCGTGGCACTCTCGATCTCGGCGGTGGTGCTGCTGGCGATCATCGTCTTCCTGTTGGTCAAGAAGTCCGGTCTCAAAGCGGGGCACGCGGTCGTCTGTACGCTGCTCGGCTTCTACCTGGCGAGCTCGTCCGTCGCGCCGACCATCAACGAGCTGACGACCAACGTGGCGGGGATGATCGGCGACATCAAGTTCTGAGCCGGGGGCTCGTAGGGTGGTCCCATGACGGAACTGCCCGCCCGGCGCCTGCTGCTCGTGCACGCGCACCCCGACGACGAGTCGATCAACAACGGCGCGACCATGGCCAAGTACGCGGCCGAGGGCGCCCATGTCACGTTGGTCACCTGCACGCTGGGCGAGGAGGGCGAGGTCATCCCGGCCGAGCTCGCCCACCTCGCCGCCGACCGCGAGGACTCCCTGGGCGCCCAGCGCATCGGGGAGCTCTCGGCCGCCATGAAGGCGCTGGGGGTCACCGACCACCGCTTCCTCGGCGGCACCGGGCGCTACCGCGACTCCGGGATGATGGGCGTCGAGCAGAACCACCGCCCCGGCGCCTTCTGGTCCGCCGACCTCGACGAGGCGGCCGCGTACCTCGTCGAGGTGATCCGCGAGGTGCGCCCGCAGGTCCTCGTCACGTACGACCCCGACGGCGGGTACGGCCACCCCGACCACATCCAGGCGCACCGCGTCGCCATGCGCGCCGCCGACCTCGCCTCCGAACCGGCCTTCCGCGCCGACCTCGGCGAGCCGCACACCATCGCCAAGATCTACTGGAACCGCGCCCCGCGCTCCGTGGTCGAGGAGCGCTTCCGGCGGCTGCCGGACGCGCTGCGGTTCTCGCCGTTCGCCTCGCCGGCCGCCGTCGCCGACGTGCCGGGCGTCACGGACGACGAGCGGATCACCACGGAGATCGACGGCGGCGCCCACGCGTCGGCCAAGGCGGCCGCGATGCGCGCCCACGCCACCCAGATCACGGTGAGCGAGCCGCTCTTCGTCCTCTCCAACCAGCTCGCCCAGCCGATCTTCGACGTGGAGTATTACGAGCTGGTTCGGGGGGAAGTGTCCGCAGAGGGATCGTCCCGGGAGACGGATCTCTTCGCGGGACTCGAAAGGGTGACGGATGTGGCTGAGGTGACCGCGCTGTGAGTACGCGATCCCGTGCGTCGTCGGGGGCGGGTTCCGCGAAGCCCACCGGCGCGAAGCCCACCGGCACGAAGTCCGCCGCCAAGAAGCCCGTCGGCGCGAAGCCCGCCTCCGGCAAGTCGGCCGCCGAGAGGTCCGTCACCCGGAACGCCGGCGCCGCGCCCCCGGGCAGCTTCCTCGCACAACCCCTGCGGGCGGGGCGACTTGCGGCTTATGCCGGACTCTTCGTGCTCGGCGCCGTCGTCGGTGTCGCCGGGGCCCTCGTCCAAGGCGGCTTCTTCCCCGCCGGGTTGCTGCTCGCGCTCCTCGGCGCGGCCGGCCTCTTCTACGGCGGGTCGCGGGCGACCGGCACCAGAGCCGGGGCGGTGGCGCCCGCCGCGGGCTGGCTGGTCGCGGTCATGCTGCTCACCGCCACCAGACCGGAGGGCGACTTCCTCTTCGGCGCGGGTCTCGGCTCGTACGGCTTCCTGCTCGGCGGAATGGCCGTGGCTGTGATGTGCGCCACGCTCGGGCAGGGGGCGCAACCGAGCGGTCCCGCCGCCCGACTTGGCAACTGACGTACCACTTCGGCCCGTGTCCCGCAGGGGTTTGACGCCGGTCACGGGATGAGTGCCGACGGCGGCCAGTATGGTGGTGCGGCCGCCGAGCCTCCCCAACCTCCGGCCGGGGGGACCCCGGATGAGGTCGAGACGGGCGGCGGAGTCAACCAGGAGAACCTGCCTTGAGTCGTGAAACTGACAGTTCGTCCTCCGGCCCCCAGGGGCGCGGTGGAGCCGCATACCCCTCGGGGACGCCGCCCTACGGCTCCCCGGCCCAGGGCGCCGGCGCCGACGGCGCGGACGGAGCGCGGCGGCAGGCCGCCGAAGAGCGGCCCGACGAACCCGAGACCCAGACCACGCTGACCACCCGCATCCGGATCAACATCCCCGGCTCGCGGCCCATCCCGCCGGTCGTCATGCGCACGCCCGTCGGCGACGACGACGCGCGCGGGATCTCCCCGGCAGCGGACGGCGAAGGCCGCGGCGACGCCGGCGCCCCGGGTGCTCCGGGCGCCCCGGGCGCTCCCGGCGCGGGCGGCACCATGGGGTCCGGATCCCCGCTCGCCGGAGGACCGGGATCCGGTTCCGCTTCCGGTGCGGGCGCGGGTGCGGGCGGCGGCTCGGGCGACGGCGGTACGGGGGCTTCCGCGGCGGCCGACGAGAAGACGAGCGACTGGTTCGCCCCGCGCAAGCCGGCTCGGCCCGAGGGGGGCCAGGGCATGGGCTCCGCGGCGTCCGGCGCGAACGGCTCCGCAGGCGCGGGCGGTTCCGGCGGCCCGGGTGGTTCCGGTCATTCCGGTACGGGCTCCTTCGACGTGTCCGGCGCCGTGGCGTCGGGTCCCCTCGGCACGGGTGGTGCCCCGCAGGGCGGGGATGCGCAGCGCGGCGACCTGCCGTACTTCTCGGCCGGTACGGGCACGGGTGCCGGCACCGGTATGGGTGCGGGCGGCTCCCGGGACGCGCTGGACTCCCGCAACCCCTCAGGCCCGACCGGCGGTCCGGTCACCGGTGACAGCCCCCTGGCGGCCCCCGGCTCCGGGCCCCGTCCCGCCGCGCCCGGCGGATCGGGCATCCCCGGCGCCCCGGGTGCCCCCGGCGGCCCCGCCAACTCCGGGGTGCGGCCGCCCCGTTCCGGTGCCATGGGTGACGACACCGCGATCCTGACGCCGCAGAAGGCCGGGCCGGTCTCCCCGCCCGGTGGCCCAACCGGTCCCGGTGGCCCGTCCGGTCCCGGTGGTCCGACCGGTCTTGGCGGCCCGGCTGGCCCCGGTGGCCCCGTCCCCGGTGGCAACGTCTCCGGCGAGACCCTCACCAGCGGCATCCCCGTGGTGCCGCCCGCGCAGGACAACTCCCCGTTCGGGCAGGGCCCGCAGGGTGACGGTCCGGTCCCGCACACCCCGCCGAAGCTGCCCGAGCCGGTGCGCTCGGACGTGCCGCCCGCCGCCCCCGCCCCGAAGGCGAAGAAGAAGGGCCGCAACAAACTGGTCCTGCTCGCGGTCGCCGTGGTCGTCGTGGCCTGCGGCGCGTACGGCGCGGGCCTGTTGATGAACCACGCCGACGTCCCGAAGGGCACCACCGTGCTCGGCGTCGACATCGGCGGCGGCACCCGCGACGAGGCCGTCAAGAAGCTCGACGACGCCATCGGCGCCCGCGTCACCAAGCCCCTGAAGCTCTCGGTGGACGGCTCGACCGTCGCGCTCCAGCCGGACCAGGCGGGCCTGACCGTCGACAGCCAGGCCACCGTCCGCGAGGCAGCGGGCAGCGACTACAACCCCGTCTCCGTGATCGGTTCGCTCTTCGGCGGTCAGCGGGTCGTCGAGCCCGTCATGCCGGTCGACGAGGAGAAGCTGGCGGCCGCCCTGGAGCGCGCCGCGGGCGGCTCGGGCACGGCGAAGGAGGGCACGGTCAAGTTCGAGCCCGGCAAGGCCGTCCCGGTCTACGGCAAGGTCGGCAAGGGCATCGACCCGAAGGCGTCGACCACGGCCGTCGCGGACGCGTACAAGAAGCAGGTCGAGACGGGCAGCGCGGGCACGGTCCAGGTGCCGACCACCACCCGCAGGCCGACGGTCTCCAAGGCCGAGGTCGACAAGTTCATGACCCGGTTCGCCGAGCCGGCCATGTCCGCCAACGTCACCATCAAGGCGGGGACCAGGTCGATCCCGTTCGGCCCGGCCAAGTCGCTGCCGAAGATCCTGGAGACCCAGGTCGTCAACGGCGGCACCCTGGAGGTGCACTACAACCTCGAGGAGCTCAAGAAGCTGTACGGCAACGTCTTCGACGGCGTGCTGATCCAGCGCGGCAACGGCGACAAGACGCCGGTCCAGCCCACCGACGTCGCCCAGGCGATGGGCAAGGCGCTGGTCGGCAAGACGCCCGCGGACCGGATCGGCGTGATCGAGACGAACGCCAGCTGACGCGCTGACGTGAGCTGATCCTCGTACGCCGGCTGATCCTCGTACGTGAGCTGTTCCTCGTACGCGGGCTGATCCTCGTACGACCACGGAGGCCGGACGGCCTTCCCGGGTGACCGGGAGAACCGTCCGGCCTTCGGCATGACATCTGTCATCCCGGAGACACCACATCCGGCACTGCCGCTGCCACCTGCGGTTTTGTGACGATGGTGGACATGAAGACGACCACAGCACCGCCCGCCGCCGCCGGGGTCACGGCCCCGGCCACCGCCGCGGTGAGCTTCGAGCGGGTGACCAAGAGCTACGGGGAGGTCCGCGCCGTCGACGGCCTGACCCTCGACCTGCACCCGGGCGAGACGGTGGCCCTGCTCGGGCCGAACGGCGCGGGCAAGTCCTCCACCCTCGACCTGCTGCTCGGGCTGCGGCGCGCGGACAGCGGGACGGTACGGGTCTTCGGCACGACACCGCGCGAGGCGATCGCGGCAGGGCGGGTCGGCGCGATGCTGCAGAGCGGCGGCCTGATGGGCGAGGTCACCGTGCGCGAACTGGTCACGCTCGCCTGCGACCTGCACCCGAGGCCGCACCGCGTGAACGACGTGCTCGCCCACGCGGGCATCACCCAGATCGCGGAGCGCAAGGTCGACAAGCTCTCCGGCGGCCAGGAGCAGCGCGTCCGCTTCGCGCTCGCCACGGCCGGCGCCCATGACCTGATCGTCCTCGACGAGCCGACCACCGGCATGGACGTCACCGCCCGCCAGGCGTTCTGGGCCACCATGCGCGAGCAGGCGGACCAGGGCCGCGCGGTGCTGTTCGCCACGCACTACCTGGAGGAGGCCGACGCGATCGCCGACCGCGTCCTGGTCCTGCACCGCGGCCGCCTCCTCGCGGACGGCACCGCCGCCGAGATCAAGGCCGGGGCGGGCGCCCGCAAGGTCGCCTTCGACCTGGACGGCCCGGTCGACACGGCCGCCCTGAAGGGGCTGCCGTTCCTGACCACGCTGGACGTCTCCGGGCGGTCCGTCCGCATCCAGTCCACCGACGCCGACGCCACCGTGCACGCGCTGTACGGGCTCGGCCTCTACCCCCGCAACCTCGAAGTCGCCGGGCTCGGTCTCGAGCAGGCCTTCGTGGCCATCACCGAGGCCGAGGAGGCCAGGACCCGATGACGAACGCCTTCGCCTCGCGCAGTCTCATCAAGCTGGAGATCGTCCGCGCCCTGCGCAACCGCAAGTTCCTGTTCTTCTCCGTCATCTACCCCTCGGTGCTCTTCGTGATCATCGCGGGCAGCCAGAGCACCGCCGACACGGTCCCCGAGACCAATCTGTCCGTGCCCGCCTTCATGATGGTCTCGATGGCGTCCTTCGGCGCCCTCACCGCGGTCCTCATGGGCAACAGCGAGCGCATCGCCAAGGAGCGCGAGAGCGGCTGGGTGCGGCAGCTGCGCCTGACGGCGCTGCCCGGACGCGGCTACGTCCTCGCCAAGACCGCCAGCGCGGCGGTGGTGAGCCTGCCGTCGATCGTCGTGGTGTTCGCGGTCGCCGGGATCTTCAAGGGCATCCGGTTCGACGCCTGGCAGTGGCTGGCGCTGACCGGCGCCATCTGGGCCGGCAGCCTCTGCTTCGCCGCGCTCGGCGTGGCCATCGGCTACCTGGCGAGCGGTGACGCGGTCCGCCCGATCACGATGATCATCTACTTCGGGCTCTCCATCCTGGGCGGCCTGTGGATGCCGGTGACGACGTTCCCGCACTGGCTGCGGGAGACCGCGTCCTGGCTGCCCACCCACGCGTACGCTGCCCTCGGGCAGGCCATCGAGCTGGGCGAGGCACCGCACGCGAAGGACATCACGCTTCTGGTGGCCTACTTCCTCCTCTTCGCGGGCGGCGCGGCCTGGCTGTACCGGAAGGACACCTTGAAGGCGTGAGCGAGACCGACACCGCGCGCGGGACGGCCGCCGTGGGCAACGAACTCCACCCCGTGTACACGTTCGGGCGGCCGCCCCAGGGCCGCCGCCAGTTCCTGGCCAAGTCGGCCTGGATCGGCGTCTGGCTGGTGTTCCTGAGCGCCCCCGTCAAGGACCTGGCCGACGGGCGCCACACGGCCCTCGCCACGGTGCTCGGCTCGCTCGGCCTCGCGCTCTTCGTGGGCTGCTATCTGACCCTCGTCTTCCGCTACACCACCAAGATCCTCCAGTGGGGGCCGGTCGCCGCCTCGTTCGGGGTCCTCGTGGCGCTCGCGACGGTGCTCGGCCTCAGCCTCGGCGACCACTGGCTCGGACTCTTCGTGTACGTCTCGGTCTCGGCGGGCGCCGTCCTGCCGATCCGGTACGCGGTGTGGGTCATCCCCGCGGTCACCCTCCTGATGATCGTGGTCGGCCTGCGCGACGACGGCCTCGGCGACCTGATCACCAACCTCGGGGTGATCACCCTGCTGGTGGGGTTCGCGATGTCCGGCGTACGCGAGTTGATCCGTACGACGGTCCAGCTGCGGCAGGCCCGCGCCACCGTCGCCCAACTGGCCGCCAGCGAGGAGCGGTTGCGGCTCGCCCGCGACCTGCACGACCTGCTCGGCCACTCGCTCTCACTGATCACCCTCAAGAGCGAGCTCGCCGGGCGGATGCTCCCCACCGACCCCGACAAGGCCGCGCAACAGGTCGCGGACATCGAACAGGTCAGCCGCCAGGCCCTGGTGGACGTGCGCGAGGCCGTCTCCGGCTACCGCAGGCGCACCCTCGCCGGCGAGCTGGCCGGCGCCCGCACCGCGTTGACCGCAGCGGGCATCGACCCGGAGGTCCCGCTGGAGCCGCCCGCCGAACTGCCGGGCGAGGAGGCGGAGGCGGTGCTTGCCTGGGCGCTGCGGGAGGCGGTGACCAATGTCGTGCGGCACAGCGGGGCGCGGCGCTGCACGGTGCAGTTCACGGCACGTCAGACGCTGGCGGGGCGGCTCCTCGAACTCTCCGTGGAGGACGACGGGGCGGGCGGCGCGGGGCTGCCCGCGGGCAACGGCCTGACGGGCCTCGGGGAGCGCGTGGAGGCGGTCGGCGGGGTCCTGGAGACGGGTCCCGCGGGCCGCCGCGGCTTCCGCCTGGCGGCGCGGGTGCCGATGCGGGACACGGCCGTAGGATCCCCCTCATGAGCAGCGGGAACAGCGGGGTCAGCGGGAACGGCGAGGCCGGCGCGAGCGGTGCGGGCGGTACAAGCGGTACGGGCGGTACGGGCGGTTCGGGGGACGTCATCAGGATCCTGCTCGCCGAGGATCAGGCGATGGTCCGTGAGGCGCTCGCCGCGCTGCTCGGCCTCGAACCGGACATCGAGGTCGTCGCCCAGGTGGCCCGCGGCGACGAGGTGCTCGCTGCGGTGCGGGCGCACGCCGTGGACGTCGCGCTGCTCGACATCGAGATGCCCGGCATGACGGGCATCGAGGCGGCGGCCCAACTCCGCGCGGAGTTCCCCGCGTTGAAGGTGGTCGTGCTCACCACCTTCGGCCGCCCCGGCTATCTGCGCACCGCCATGGAGGCGGGCGCGCAGGCGTTCCTGGTGAAGGACGCCCCCGCGGCGCAGCTCGCCGCCGCGGTGCGCAAGGTGCTCGCGGGGGAGCGGGTCATCGACCCCACGCTGGCGGCGGCGGCGCTCGCCGAGGGCGCCAACCCGCTGACGGACCGCGAGCGCGAGGTGCTGCGCGCGGCGGCCGACGGCGCCACCAACGCGGAGCTGGCCAAGGCCCTGCACCTCTCCCAGGGCACGGTCCGCAACTACCTCTCGACGGCGATCCAGAAGCTCGCCGTCCGCAACCGCGCGGAGGCGGTCAGGACGGCACGGGACAAGGGCTGGCTCTGACACGCGGACGGCTCCGTCCGTGCGGTCGCCGCCGGGCCAACGGCCGCTCCCGCACCGTCAGTTCAGCATCGCCCGCGCCGCCCGCGCCTGCTGCCGCACCCGGTCCGCCGTGGTCGGCTCGACCGTCGACACCACGTCGGCGTACGCGTCGAGCTCCTTCGCGCCGCCGAGGAAGTCGCCGCGCTGTACGAGGAGTTGGGCCCGTTCGTAGCGCAGCCGGGCCGGATGGGAGGGCAGCAGGAGCGACAGCTCCAGGGCCCAGAGCGCGACCTCGGAGCGCTCGGGGCGTGCGGCCGCCCAGGCGCGGACGTTGTTGAGGATGCGCTGCACGATGTTGAGCGGATCGGCGGGCGTCAGCATCGACGGCTGGATGCCCGTGCCCGCCGTGCCGGCGACGAGGTGCTCCGCGTCCGCGCCGGTCAGCAGCCGCCCGCCGTCGAAGGGGTCGGCGAGCACCTGCTCCTCACGGGGGCCGAAGCCCACGACGAAGTGCCCCGGCAGCGCCACCCCGTAGACGGGCGCGCCCGCCCGCCGCGCGACCTCCATCCACACCACCGAGAGCAGGATCGGCAGGCCCCTGCGGCGCCGCAGGACCTGGTGCAGGAGCGAGGAGTCGAGCCGCTGGTAGTCA
Organism: Streptomyces sp. NPDC041713; assembly: GCF_055591085.1. NCBI lineage: Bacteria > Bacillati > Actinomycetota > Actinomycetes > Kitasatosporales > Streptomycetaceae > Streptomyces > Streptomyces sp. NPDC041713. Next base: position 347,591 of record NZ_JBVIZY010000002.1, on the reverse strand, counting down.
CCCGGCGTCCCCTCGAACCCGCACTGCTCACCGAGGAGTTCGGCGAGCGCGAGCGCCCACGCGCGGGGCCCGCCGGGGCGGAACGGCAGCAGCCCCGCAAGCCGGTCGAGTTCGATCCCCGCGGCGTCGATGCCCTGCTCGTCGAGCGCGGGGTCCGCCTCGGCGCCGATCAGCAGGCACAGCAGCGCGAGATCGGGCCGCTGCGACCTCGCCTCTTCGGCGAACCGCCGCCGCCATTCGCCGGACTCCGCGTGCATACGTGCCTCGTGTCTGCCCTCGCCGGGCGCTGTCTCCGTGCCGTGCTCTGCTCTGTCGTGCCGTTCTCGACGTGCCGTGTTCCGCCGTGCCGTGTTCCGCCGTGCCGTTGCCCGGCGCGCGCTCCCGTGCTCCGCCGCGCCCCGCCGGGCCGGTGCATCCCGCTCAGGCGGGGCCGTACCGATAGTGGTGGTAGGCGTGATGCGCGGTGAAACCCATCCCGCCGTACAGCGCCCGCGCGCCGTCGTTGGCCTCCTCGACCTGCAGCCAGGCCGCCGACGCGCCCTCGGCCAGGGCCTGCCGGGCCAGCGCGGTCATCACCATGGTGGCGAGCCCCTGGCGCCGGTGCTCCTCGGCCACCTCGACCGCCATGAAGCCCGCCCAGCGACCGTCCACCACACACCGCCCGATCGCGGCCGGGGCCGCACCGCTCCCGGGCACGGAAGCGAACCATACCGAGGGCCCGCTCGCCAGCACCTCGCGCACATGCGCCCCGGGCTCCGTGGACCGCTGATACCGGCGCAGCCAGGCGCCGTCGCAGGCCCGCGCGAGCTCCACGCGCGTCACGTCCGCGGCCTGGTCCCCGACCGGCGCGAGCCCCCCGATGTGCAGCTCCGCGCTCACCTCGCGCTCCCAGCCGCGCTCCTCCAGGCCGGCACAGAGCAGCTCCTGGGTGCCCTCCGCGCCCGTCGCGGTCTGCACGTACGGCGGCAGGCCGCGCTCCGCGTACCAGGCGCGCACGGCCGAGAGCGCCTCGTCGAGCGGGCGCCCCGGATCGCCGAGCGGCAGCACGGAGTTGGCCCGCCGGGTGAACCCGCCCGCGGCCCGCAGCTCCCAGTCGCCGAGGCGTTCGCTCTCCACCGGCCGCCAGGCCCGCGCGGACACCCGCGCCAGCTCCTCGTAGGAGGCGGCGGGCCCGCGCCGTCGCGCGGGCGCGGCCGGCACGACCTTGCCCGCCACGAGGGACCGTTCCGGAATCCGGACGCTCTCGCCGTTCCGTCGTGTGATGTGCATTACACCGTCGTCCCACGATGCGAGAACACCCACCGTGTCGGTGAACTTCTCCGTCGCGCCCACAGCATCGCTCAAGCGCCGGACGGACACTCGTTTGCCCACGTCAGCTGGGGTGATGCGGACTTCGAGACGTCCGCCGGCAATGAATTCCACGACTCTGTGAGCCCCTCCTGTTCGGATCATGCCCGGGAACGGAGATACTAGGGGCGGGCATCGACGACGCCGCGCTCCCGCGCGCCAGGCGAGCGGAGCCTGAGGACGGCCCGCCAACGCCCGTATCGAGGAGGAACGACAGCGTGACCTACGTCATCGCGCAGCCTTGTGTCGACGTCAAGGACAAGGCGTGCATCGAGGAGTGCCCGGTCGATTGCATTTACGAGGGCTCCCGGTCCTTGTACATCCACCCGGACGAATGCGTCGACTGTGGAGCCTGCGAACCGGTCTGCCCGGTCGAGGCGATCTTCTACGAGGACGACACTCCTGAGGAGTGGAAGGACTACTACAAGGCGAACGTCGAGTTCTTCGACGAGCTCGGTTCGCCGGGTGGCGCGAGCAAGCTCGGCCTGATCGAGCGCGACCACGCCTTCATCGCCGCCCTGCCGCCGCAGAACCAGTAACGGCGGTCCGAGCGTTGCCCCGGTCCCGTACGGCGTCCCGCCGCACGGGACCGCGGCGTTTGTCACGACCAGCACCAGCACGGGAGTCACCACGTGTCCGCAGTCTCCGACCGGCTTCCCACCTTCCCCTGGGACAAGCTCGAGCCGTACAAGGCCACGGCGGCCGCCCACCCCGGCGGCATCGTCGACCTGTCGGTGGGCACCCCCGTGGACCCGGTGCCCGAGCTGATCCAGAAAGCGCTGGTCGCGGCCGCGGACTCGCCGGGCTATCCCACGGTGTGGGGCACGCCGGAGCTGCGCGACGCGATCACCGGCTGGTGCGAACGGCGCCTTGGCGCACGGGAGATCACGCACCGCAACGTCCTGCCGATCGTGGGCTCCAAGGAGCTGGTGGCCTGGCTGCCGACGCAGCTCGGTCTCGGCCCGGGCGACGTGGTCGCCTACCCGCGGCTCGCCTACCCGACGTACGAGGTCGGCGCCCGCCTGGCCCGCGCCGAGTACGTCGCGTACGACGAGCCCACCGAGCTCGACCCGACCCACCTCAAGCTCCTCTGGCTCAACTCGCCCTCGAACCCGACGGGCCGGGTCCTCACCCGCGAGGAGCTCACCCGCACCGTCGCCTGGGCCCGCGAGCACGGCGTGCTCCTGGTCAGCGACGAGTGCTACCTGGAGCTCGGCTGGGAGGCCGAGCCGGTCTCGGTCCTGCACCGGGACGTGTGCGGCGGTTCGTACGAGGGGATCGTCGCCGTCCACTCGCTCTCCAAGCGGTCCAACCTGGCGGGCTACCGGGCGGCGTTCCTCGCCGGTGACGCGGCCGTCCTCGGCGATCTGCTGCAGATCCGCAAGCACGGCGGCATGATGACCTCCGCGCCGACCCAGGCGGCCGTCGTGGCGGCCCTCGGCGACGACCAGCACGTGCGCGAGCAGCGCGAGCGGTACGCGGCCCGCCGCACCGCCCTGCGCGACGCCCTGCTCGGGCACGGCTTCCGGATCGAGCACAGCGAGGCGAGCCTGTACCTGTGGGCGACCCGCGAGGAGTCCTGCTGGGACACCGTGGCCCACCTCGCGGACCTCGGCATCCTGGTGGCGCCCGGCGACTTCTACGGCCCGGCGGGCGACCGGTTCATCCGGGTGGCGCTGACGGCGAGCGACGAGCGGATCGCGGCGGCGGTCGCGCGCCTGACCTGACCCGCGCGGACCCGACCGGACACGGCCACGGGCACGACGACGGACACGGCGAAGGGCCCGGAGCCACTGGCTCCGGGCCCTTCGCCGTGCGTGCCGCGGGATCAGCCGAGCGGCAGGCTCCCGACCGGCAGGCTGTCGGTGGGCAGGCCGCCCCCGGTGAGGGAGTCGGTGGGGAGGTTGTCGGTGGGCAGACCGCCGTCGGTGGCCGTCTCGGCGGTCTCGCCGAGCACCTTGCCCGCGCTGCCCGCGACGTCGCCCGCGGCCTGCTGCGCGGCGGGGGTCGCCGTCTTGCCCGCCCTGCCGACGGCCTTGCCCGCGGCCGGCACGGTCTGCTTCACGGCCTTGCTGCCGGTCTCTCCGGCGAGGTTGGTGACGTTCTGAGCCGCACCGTCGACGGTGTCGCCCAGCTCGGCGCCGTCCAGGGCGCTCACTCCGCCCAGGTCGGGGGCGGCCGGAAGGTCAACGGCGCTCGCGGAGCCGGCCGCACCGACCACGGAAGCTGCACCCGCTGCGCTCAGCAGCGCGGCACGGGCGATCCGGCGGGTCAGGGGGAGGGACATGATGCTCCTTCAGACGGGAGAGAACGTTGGGGGTGTCCGGCCGGATCGGCTCCGGCGCCCCGCCGGACGGCTTCCGGCGATCGGACGCAGTGACTACCGCTCGAAGCCCGCGAAGGTTGCGGTGGGCCAACGTAAAGAATTGGCAATGCGTCGCATTATCTGCTGCGGATAAAAACGGTCAAAGTGATCGTGCGACGATTGGCTGCCGAATCCTTAATTCCCTTACGTGGCAAGGGAATTGGATGGGGCGTACAGGGGTACGGAATGGCGTGCGCGGTGTCGTCCCTCCGTGTCCGGCGCACCCCGATCGAGGGGCCGTCCGAACGCATGAGTGATGCGGCGTCCTACGGTCCGGTGACGATCCGGACCGCGCCCGCTGCGGCGTCCCGTCCCGCGCCGTCCGCCGTCGACTTCCGCCACTTACCCGGCTCTCCGGCGCGCCATTCCCGGCCGCCGTAGGCAACCTCCTCGATGTGCAGCGCCGAGGAGTACGCCACGGCCCAGTGCGCCAGCTCCCAGCCGCGCTGCGGGGGCCGGTCGGCGGCCGGCCGGTCGGGCACGGGGACCGTCACCGTGCGCCCGGCGGCTGTGCCGGGGCGCACCTCGCGGCCGAAGTCGCGGGCGAGGGCGGCCCGTACCCGCGCGGGGCCGCCGGGGTCGGTGCCGGGGCGGCCCTCGCAGCTGAAGGTGGCGGGCGTCCGGCCGGTGAGCGCGGCGGCGAGCAGCGCGGCGTCCGGCTCGTGCTTGGCGTACGCCTGCGGGAATCCGGAGCGCTGCACGCGCTGCGCGGCGACGGTCAGCGGCAGCCGGGAGTAGCCGGGGACCTCGGCCAGGTGCGCGTAGAAGCGGCCCGCCGAGTACGCCGGGTCCATGATGTGCCGCGCGTCACCCCAGCCCTGCGAGGGGCGCTGCTGGAAGAGGCCGAGTGAATCCCGGTCGCCGTGGGTGATGTTGCGCAGCCCCGACTCCTGCAGCGCGGTGGCCAGGGCGATGGTCACCGCGCGCTCGGGCATCCCGCGCGAGGTGCCGGCCGCGGCGACCGTCGCGGCGTTCTCCGCCTGCTCCGCGGTGAACGTGTACGAGGCGCCGTCACCGTTCCCGGAGACGACCGTGCACCGGGGCGCGGACTTGGCGCCGTAGACCCACTGCAGCGCCACATAGCCCACGACGGCGAGGAACGCGGCGGCCGCGGCCGCGAGACGGAGGAGGCGGCCGCGCCGGACGGGGCTGGAGGGCTCGGGCACGCGACCAAGGTACTAGTCCTGGGAGAGGCCGCGCGGGGCGACGGCGTTAGGGTCGTGCGCATGCCTCAGACACCGCTTGACCTCACGCTCGACGCCGCGGAGCTCACCGCGCGGCTGGTCGACTTCCCGTCCCCGAGCGGCGAGGAGAAGGCGCTCGCCGACGCCATCGAGACGGCCCTGCGCGCCCTGCCGCACCTCACGGTCGACCGGCACGGCAACAACGTCGTGGCCCGCACGAACCTCGGCCGCGCGGAGCGGGTCATCCTCGCCGGGCACATCGACACGGTCCCGATCGCGGACAACGTGCCCTCCCGCCTCGACGAGGACGGCGTCCTGTGGGGCTGCGGCACCTGCGACATGAAGTCGGGCGTCGCCGTCCAGCTGCGCATCGCGCAGACGGTGACCGAGCCCAACCGCGACCTCACCTTCGTCTTCTACGACAACGAAGAGGTGGCCGCGCACCTCAACGGCCTGGGGCACGTCGCCGAGGCCCACCCCGAGTGGCTCGCGGGCGACTTCGCCGTCCTCCTGGAGCCGACCGACGGCCAGGTCGAGGGCGGCTGCCAGGGCACCCTGCGGGTCCTGCTGAGGACCAAGGGCGTACGAGCGCACTCCGCGCGCGCGTGGATGGGCTCCAACGCCATCCACGCGGCCACCCCGATCCTGCAGCGGCTCGCCGCGTACGAGCCCCGCAAGCCGGTCGTGGAGGGCCTGGAGTTCCACGAGGGGCTCAACGCCGTCCGCATCGAGGGCGGCGTCGCCACCAACGTCATCCCCGACGAGTGCACCGTCACCGTCAACTTCCGCTACGCCCCGGACCGCACCGAGGAGGAGGCCCTCGCCTTCGTGCGCGACTACTTCGCCGACTGCGGCGTCGACGAGTTCGTCGTGGACGACCACACGGGCGCGGCCCGCCCCGGCCTCACCCATCCGGCCGCGGCGGCGTTCATGGCGGCCGTCGGCGGCGAGGCGCGCCCCAAGTTCGGCTGGACGGACGTCTCCCGGTTCAGCGCGCTCGGCGTGCCCGCGGTCAACTACAGCCCGGGCGACCCGCTGCTCGCCCACAAGATCGACGAGCGCGTGCGGGCCTCGCTGATCCCGGTGGCCGAGGAGAAGCTGCGGGCCTGGCTGACGTCGTAGCGGCGCCCGTGGCCGTACGAGGCTCCCGGTACCGGACATCCCGAGGTCCCTCTGCCGTAACCCGCGTGGATCTACGCTGGGGGTCACGTACGCATGGAGGGAGCAGACGATGAGCATTCCCGACAACGGCACCGACAGCGCTGCCCGCGCCGCACGGAAGGGCCCCGAGCAGCGGCTCGGTCCGGTGCTTCGCCGGCGGGACAAGGTGCAGCCCGGCACCACCGATCAGCGTCTCCTCGACTCCGACGGCCCTTCGGAGTGGGTGCACACGGACCCCTGGAGAGTCCTGCGCATCCAGTCCGAGTTCATCGAGGGCTTCGGCACGCTGGCCGAACTCCCGCCCGCGATCAGCGTGTTCGGTTCGGCGCGCACCGGAGAGGGCTCTCCGGAGTACGCGGCGGGCGTGGAGATCGGCAAGGCGCTCGTGGAGGCCGGCTTCGCGGTGATCACGGGCGGCGGCCCCGGCGCCATGCAGGCCGCCAACCAGGGCGCCGTGGAGGCGAAGGGCACCTCGGTCGGCCTCGGCATCGAGCTCCCCTTCGAGCAGGGCCTCAACCCCTACGTCGACATCGGCGTGAACTTCCGCTACTTCTTCGTCCGCAAGACGATGTTCGTGAAGTACGCGCAGGGCTTCGTGGTCCTGCCCGGCGGCCTCGGCACCCTGGACGAGCTCTTCGAGGCGCTCACCCTCGTCCAGACCCGCAAGGTCACCCGGTTCCCGATCGTCCTGTTCGGCACGGAGTACTGGGGCGGCCTCGTCGACTGGCTGAAGAACACGGTCATCGCCCAGGGCAAGGCATCCGAGGCCGACCTGCTGCTCTTCCACGTCACCGACGACGTGGAGGAGGCCATCTCCCTGGTGACCAAGGAAGTCGGGAAGTAGTACCCCGGTAGGGGGTTACGCGAGTCCTCGGCGGGCGACCGCCGGGGGCCGGTGGCCCGCGATCGTCGCCACCATGTCGACGACCTGCCTGGTCTCGGCGACCTCGTGCACGCGGTAGACCTGCGCGCCCAGCCACGCCGAGACCGCCGTCGTCGCCAGGGTGCCGATGACGCGCTCCTTGACCGGCTTGTCCAGCGTCTCGCCCACGAAGTCCTTGTTGGACAGCGAGACCAGCACCGGCCAGCCCGTGTCCACCATCTCGCCGAGCCTGCGGGTGGCCTCCAGGCTGTGCCGGGTGTTCTTGCCGAAGTCGTGCCCCGGGTCGATCAGCACGGACTCGCGCGGCACACCGAGCTCCACCGCGCGCTCGGCCAGACCGACCGTCACCCGCAGGATGTCCGCCATCACGTCCTCGTACGTGACCCGGTGCGGCCGGGTGCGCGGCTCGGCGCCGCCCGCGTGTGTGCACACCAGGCCCACCCGGTACCGCGCGGCGACCTCCGCGAGCTTCGGGTCGACGCCGCCCCAGGCGTCGTTGAGCAGGTCGGCGCCGGCCTCGCAGACCGCGGCGCCGACGTCGTGACGCCAGGTGTCGACGCTGATCACCACGTCGGGGAAGCGCCTGCGGACCTCGGCGACGAAACCCACCGTGCGGCGCGCCTCCTCCTCCGCGGTGACCTCCTCGCCCGGGCCCGCCTTGACCCCGCCGATGTCGACGATGGCGGCGCCCTCGGCCACGGCCTGCTCCACGCGCGCGAGGGCCGGTTCGTCGCGGAACGTGGCCCCCTGGTCGTAGAAGGAATCCGGGGTCCGGTTCACGATCGCCATGATCACCGGCTCGTGCGCGTCGAACTCGCGCCTGCCAAGCCTGAGCATCCCCTGTGGTCCTCCTGGGTCCTAGTGGCGGTTCGGCCGCCTGCGACCTTAACTGTCACAGGCGCATGGCACGATCGGACCCGAGAAGTTTCAGCACGGGCAGTCGAGCGTGAGGGCCTGAAGCCATGGTCTTGTTCTTGTTCCTGGTCATCGCCCTTGTCGTGGTGGTCGGCGCGGTGTCCCTCGCCGTGGTCGGCGGCGGCGAGAGCGGTGCGCTGGCCGACGTCGCGCCCGAGCGGTTCACCGATCCGCTGCCCCCGGACCGCCCGCTGCGCCGCGCCGACGTCGACGCGGTGCGCTTCCCGATGACGCTGCGCGGCTACCACATGGACGAGGTCGACGACGTGCTCACCCGGCTCGGCGCCGAGCTGGCCGAGCGGGACGCCCGCATCGCCGAGCTGGAGGCGGCGTTGGCCGGCGCGCAGGCCACCGCGGTCGCGGGCCCCGCCCTCTTCGAGGGGTACGCACCGCGCACGGCCGGCAGGGACGAGCAGGACGTGAAGGACGAGAAGGGCGACGACCAGTGAGCATCGAAGGCGGCGCGGTCGCGGGCCCGGACGGCGGTCTGCGCTGCCCCTGGGGCCTGTCCACCGAGGACTACGTGGCGTACCACGACGACGAGTGGGGCCGCCCGGTCCACGGCGACGACGCGCTGTACGAGCGGCTCTGCCTGGAGGCCTTCCAGTCCGGCCTCTCCTGGATCACGATCCTGCGCCGCCGCGAGGGCTTCCGCGCCGCGTTCGCCGGCTTCGAGATCCCGGCGGTCGCGGAGTTCACCGACGAGGACCGCGCGCGGCTCCTCGCCGACCCGGGCATCATCCGCAACCGCGCGAAGATCGACGCGACGCTCGCCAACGCGCGCGTGCTGGCCGACTGGTCGAAGGGCGAACTGGACGAGCTGATCTGGTCGTTCGCGCCGGACCCGGCGACCCGCGCGGCGCCGCGGACGCTCGCCGACGTGCCCGCGATCACCGACGAGTCCACCGCCCTGTCCAAGGCGCTCAAGAAGCGCGGCATCCGCTTCGTCGGCCCCACCACGGCGTACGCGCTGATGCAGGCCTGCGGTCTGGTCGACGACCACCTCGCGGACTGCGTGGCCCGCGAGGCGGGTGCCCGGCCCTAGGGCCCGAAGTACGTCAGCGGCCGAGGTACTTCGGCTTCTCCTTGGCGATGAAGGCCTGCACCGCGATCGTGTGGTCCTCGGAGGCGCCGGCCCTGGCCTGCAGCTCGTCCTCCTTGTCCAGCGCCTCGTCCAGGGTGTGCCCCGCCGCGTAGGCGAGGGACTCCTTGAGCGCCGCGTACGCGAGGGTCGGCCCGTCGGCGAGGGCGCGGGCCACCTGCGCGGCCTCGGCGGCGAGGTCGGCCGCGGGCACGATCTTGTTGACGATCCCCAGCTCGTACGCCTCCTGAGCGGAGATGTTGCGCGGGAAGAGCAGCAGGTCGGCGGCGCGCGCGGGGCCGATCAGGCGCGGCAGCGTCCAGGAGACGCCCGAGTCGGCGGTCAGCGCGACCCCGGCGAACGAGGTGTTGAACTTGGCGGTGTCCGCGACCACCCGGTAGTCGGCGGCGAGCGCGAAGCCGAGGCCCGCACCGGCGGCGGCGCCGTTGACGCCCGCGACGACCGGCTTGGGCATGCCCGCCAGCGCCCGCACGATGGGGTTGTAGTGCTCCCTGACGGTGCTCATGGTCTCCCCGGTGCCGGCCTCGCGGTCCGCCGTGAGGGAGCCGATGTGCTCCTTGAGGTCCTGGCCCACACAGAAGGCGCGCCCGTTGGCGGTGAGCAGCACCGCACGCACGGCCTCGTCCGCGGCGGCCGACCGGGCGGCCTCCCGCAGGGCGACCTTGGCCTCGGTGTTCATGGCGTTCATCGCCTCGGGACGGTTGATCGTGATCGTCGCGAGTCCGTCGCTCACCTCGTAGAGCACGCTGTCGGCCATGGGATCCCCTCCGCTGGTCCAGTAGGTAGGAGCTCAGCATGACGGAGATCATCGGAGTCCGGCATGCGGACGGTCATGTGACCTGCGTCAAAGAATTTCTGGCCCGTGAGGCGTATGGGGCGGCGAAGTATCGCAGTCACATCGCCGAATTGAGTGGTTTTGCGGGCGCGCGTTGCGCAGTCGATGCCGACCGATGTTGGTCATCGGGTCCTGCCATGCGGGATAATGGCCTGGAAGCAATGTGTTCGATGCCGGTGACACCTGGGTTGTCGGCTGCGATGAGCTGGTTTCAGGAAGGGGAACGAGCATGGCGGCCATGAAGCCGCGGACGGGCGACGGCCCGCTCGAGGTGACCAAGGAGGGGCGGGGCATCGTCATGCGCGTTCCGCTCGAAGGCGGCGGACGACTTGTCGTCGAACTGACTCCGGACGAGGCCGACGCGCTCGGCGACGCCCTGAAGAAGGTCGTCGGCTGACGCGGAAGCGCGCGCCCAGACTTTTGCACTGCCCCGGCATCGTACGACGGTGTCGGGGCAGTGGTGTGTCCGGGCGTCGAGGCGGGGCGGGGAGCCGCCTGACCAGCAACGACGGGCCGTGGGCGGGGGAGTGACGGCACCCCGCGGACGCGGCCGCCCGGGGCGGACCCGGCGCTACCGTTTGACGGCGCAGAGCAGCCCGTCGCCCACCGGAAGCAGCGACGGAACCAGATCCGGGCTCTCCCGTACGGTGCGCAACAGATCGCGCAGGTGCAGGACCTCGACCGGCTGGGGGCCCGAGTCCACCGTCCTGCCGTCCGCGAAGACGCCCTCGAAGCAGACGAGGCCGCCGGGCCGCAGCAGGCGCAACGATTCAGCGAGATAGTCGAGGGACTCGAGCCGGTCGCCGTCGCAGAAGACGAGGTCGTAGCCGCCGTCGGCGAGACGCGGCAGGACGTCGAGGGCGCGCCCCGGGATGAACCGCGCGCGGTTGCCCGCGAAGCCGGCCGCACGGAACGCCTGACGGGCGAAGGCCTGCCGCTCCGGCTCGGGGTCGACCGTGGTCAGCACGCCGTCGGGCCGCATGCCGTGCAGCAGGTGGATGCCCGACACCCCGGTCCCGGTACCGATTTCGGCCACCGCTTTCGCGTCAGCCGTGGCGGCGAGCATGCGCAGCGCGGCGCCGGTGCCGGGCGACACCGAGGGCAGGCCTGCCTCCCGGGCCCGGTCCCGGGCCCAGCGCAGCGCCTCGTCCTCGGCGACAAAGGCGTCGGCGAACGCCCAGCTCGTCTGCCGGTTGCCGGTAATGGCCCTCTCCTGTCCCCGTGGTTGCCTGGCCGTGACTGTATCCGTTGGGGCCGGGAACCCGCAGATGAGGCCGGGCGTTTATAGGGGGTGGGAGAACAGCGGGGGTGGACGGATGGATCAAGACCGGAAGCGGGCGGCTCGAAGCGGCAGGACACCTGCAGCGAAGCCCGTACCAAATTCACGTAAAAACGCTTATCCGGAGCTAACGGGCGAGGTGGTTATGGTAGGGGCTCCACTGGACACCACCAGAGCCGACAGGGGAGGTGCGGCTGCGTCCGCGGATCGGGGAGGAGTGCTGCGGCGCTTTCTCGGATTGGCGGGTGAGCCGAAATCCGTGACCGACACCGCTGACCGCATCCGTGCCAACGACTCCGCTCAGACCGCGACCTTTGCCGCTGACGCGGAATCGCAGGCGTGGACTCCGCCCACCTGGGAGGAGATCGTCAGCACGCACAGCGGCCGCGTGTACCGCCTGGCGTACCGCCTGACCGGCAATCAGCACGACGCCGAGGACCTCACGCAAGAGGTCTTCGTCCGTGTCTTCCGGTCCCTCTCGACCTACACCCCCGGCACGTTCGAGGGCTGGCTGCACCGCATCACCACCAACCTCTTCCTGGACATGGTGCGCCGCAAGCAGCGCATCCGCTTCGACGCGCTCGGGGACGACGCCGCGGAGCGGCTGCCGAGCCGCGAGCCCTCGCCCCAGCAGGTGTTCAACGACACGCACTTCGACGCGGACGTCCAGCAGGCGCTCGACACCCTCGCGCCCGAATTCCGCGCCGCCGTGGTCCTCTGCGACATCGAGGGCCTTTCGTACGAAGAGATCGCCGCAACACTCGGCGTCAAGCTCGGTACGGTCCGCAGCCGTATCCACCGGGGTCGCTCGCAGCTGCGCAAGGCCCTCCAGCACCGGTCTCCCGAGGCCCGCGCGGAGCGCCGCTCGCTGGCGGTGACCGGAGCCATGGCGCTGGGAGGAGGGGGTGCGACCGCGTGAGTGGATCACGGTCGAATCCTGCCGAACGGCACCTAGCCGAGGCCGAGCAGCATCTGGGGGACCGGCTCGCCGCCCTTGTGGACGGCGAGTTGGGCCATGACGCGCGCGAGCGCGTCCTCGCGCATCTGGCGACCTGCCCGATGTGCAAGACCGAGGCGGACGCCCAGCGTCGCCTGAAGAACGTCTTCGCGCAGGCGGCCCCGCCGCCGCCCACCGAGAGTTTCCTCGCCCGCCTCCAAGGGCTTCCGGGAGGGGGCTCCGACGCGTCGGGAGGACCCGGCGCGCCCGGCGGCGAGGGTTTCGCCACCGGGTCCACCGACTCCGCGGGGCTGCCGCGGGGCGGGATATTCGGGGTGACCCCCGACCCCTTCGTGGAGTACGTGCCCGCGGGCGCCCACGCGGCGGTCCTGCCCAGTGACCGCCAGGGCTTCCGCATCCACGAGATGCCCCGCCCCGACGGCGCCCGGCACGACGCCCATCGGCACGACGCGGACCGCTCGCTCTGGCGCGGGCGCCGCTTCGCGTTCGCCGCGGCGGGCGCGGTGTCGCTGGCCGCCATCGCCCTCGGCGGTGTCACGGTCGGCGCCCCCGGCGACTCGGGCGACACCCGCGCGGGCGGCTCGGGCAGCAATGTGACCCCGCAGCGCAGCCAGGGTTCGGGCAACGCCGTGACGCCCGACCCCTCGCGGCGCCGGGGCGGCGGCAGTCCGCTGTCGGTGCAGGGTCTGCGCCCCGGCGCGCTGTCGGCGCCCGTCGCGCCGACCGAGGTCAGCGGGCCGCTGTTGCCCGGCCCGCCCACGCAGCCGTTGCGCCCGCGCGGTTCCGTGTACGAGCTCACCGCCCCGATGGTGGCGGGCGCCGCGACCATCTCGCCCCTGATACGCCCGGTGCCGCCGGGCCGGCGTGGAGCGGTGCCGCCCGGCATGGAGTTGCCGCCGCAGACGGACGAGCTCGTCGTGGCGGAAGAGGCGAATCCGGTGCGGACCACCGCGACGGCTCAGAGCGGGGGACCGCTGAGGGGCACGTCGCAGATGCGCTGACGCGACGGTGCCCTGCGCTTTTCCTGGGGGACCTGGTTGAATCCTCGGTGGGCCGTGCCCGCCGAGGATTTCTGGTGAGTACGGGGTTGAGCATCCAAACGGCGTCCGCCGCGGGCCAGTTGTGGGGAGAACATGGACGAGGGGAAGCCCACGAAGGCGAACTGGTGGAGCGGGGACCGGCCGGAGGCGGGGGCGTTGCACTCCGGCTTGGACGACTCTCACGCCGACGCGGACGGCTCTCAGGACGGCTCGAACGGCTCCCAGGACGGCTCGGACGACGCGCGGGGCGGGGCGTCGCGGGGTGCGGTGCACGCGGGTTCGGGCGACTCTCAGGACGGGGTGACGTCCCAGGTGGTCTCGCCGTCGCCACCGGCGTCTCCGGCTCCCGAGGTCGACACCAGCTCCGCCACGGTGCAGGCCCCCGCCCCCGTCGACCCCCGCGATGTGGCGCCCGGTGGGTTCATACCGGGTGACGGCTCCCCGTACGGGGCGTCGGCCGACGGCGTGGCCGCTCCGATTCCCGCCCAGGGCGCGACAGGGCAGGTCCCGGCGTCACCGCAGGCGCAGGAGGCACCGCCGGCCCAGGGAGGCCCCGTGGACGTCCAGGACGCCGTGCCCGCGGCCCCCACGGACCGCCCCCGCCCCCTGCACGACCCCGACCCCTACAGCACCCCGCCCTACGGCGAACCGGGCCCCTGGGCGCCCGCGCCCCCCGTGCAGCACCCCGCGGCGACCCCGGCGCACGGCACCTCTCTGCCGACGCCCCCGCAGGGAACCCCGACACCCGGCACCCCCGCGCCCCAGTCGCCCCCCACCTACGACGCCCCCCACCCGGCACCCGCATACGGCGGCACCCCGCCCCACGGCACCCCTGGCGCCCCCGCGCCCCACGCCCCGGCCCAGACGCCCGGCGCCTACGACGCCCCTCACCCGGCGCCCCCGTACGGCGGCACCCCGCCCCACGGCACCCCTGGCGCCCCCGTAAACCCCGCCCCCCACCCCCAGCCCCACCCGGGACCGGAGGCCCCGCGGGCCTACGATCCGTGGAACGCGCCCCTGCAGCAGATCGGGTCGTTGCCGCCGGAAACGGCGGAGACGCGGCGTAAGCGGGGGCGGCGGGTTCTCGTCGGCGGGGCCGTCGCGCTCGCCCTCGTGTCCAGCTTCGTCGGCGGCGCCATCGGCTCGTACCTGGAGCGCAACGGCAGCGACGACATCCAGCTGCGGCAGGCGGACACCGAGTCCGCGGAGCGGCCCAAGGGCAGCGTCGCCGGCATCGCCTCCGCCGCCCTGCCCGGCGTCGTGACCCTGCACGTCAGCGGCGACTCCGCGCAGGGCACCGGCACCGGGTTCGTCCTCGACGCCAAGGGCCACATCCTCACCAACAACCACGTCGTCGAGCCCGCGGGCACCGGCGGCCACGTCTCGGTGACCTTCAGCGGCGGCGAGACCGCCGAGGCGGAGGTCGTCGGCCGCGACTCCGGCTACGACCTCGCGGTCGTCAAGGTGTCCAACGTGCACGGCCTGAAGCCGCTGCCCCTCGGCAACTCCGAGAACGTCCAGGTCGGCGACCCCGTCGTGGCCATCGGCGCCCCCTTCGACCTGGAGAACACCGTCACCTCCGGGATCATCAGCGCCAAGGAGCGGCCCATCACCGCGGGCGGCGAGAAGGGCGACGGCAGCGACATCTCGTACGTGGACGCCCTGCAGACCGACGCGCCCATCAACCCGGGCAACTCCGGCGGGCCCCTCGTCGACTCCAAGGCCCGCGTCATCGGCATCAACAGCGCCATACGCTCCGCGGACGAGGGCTCGGCCCCGACCGGCGGTCAGGCGGGCTCCATCGGCCTCGGCTTCGCCATCCCCATCAACCAGGGAAAGCGCGTCGCCGAAGAGCTGATCAACTTCGGCCGGGCGACGCACCCCGTGATCGGCGTCACGCTCGACACCGAGTTCAACGGGGACGGCGCCCGCATCGCGGACAAGGGCAAGAGCGGCGGACCCTCGGTCAACAAGAACGGCCCCGGCGACCGGGCGGGCCTCAGGCCGGGCGACGTCGTCACCGAGGTCGACGGGCACGCCGTGCACTCCAGCGACGAACTCATCGTCAAGGTCCGCGCGCATCGTCCCAAGGACCGGCTGCGGCTCACCGTCGAGCGGGGCGGCGACGACCGCGAGGTGACCCTGGTGCTCGGTTCGGCCGGCGGGAACTGAGCGGTTCGGGTAAAGGACTGGCCAGGTCTCCTCCGCGTTGTCGTGCAGCGGCTACCGGACGGACACGGGCGGCGGGTACCGTGGTCCCGGTCCGGACCACGCAAAACCTGCTGGGCACCACTTTCCGGACAGGCACGACACGCACGGACGACGACGCACGGACGACCTGCTGCGGGCTGAGGACATCGCAAGGAGCTCAAGGTGTTCAATGACATTGGCGCACTCGAGATAGTGGCGCTGGTCGTCCTCGCCGTGCTCATCTTCGGTCCGGACAAGCTGCCGAAGGTCATCCAGGACATCTCCCGCACGATCCGCAAGATCCGCGAGTTCTCCGACAGTGCGAAGGCGGACATCCGCGACGAGCTGGGCCCGGAGTTCAAGGACTTCGAGTTCGAGGACCTGAACCCCAAGAAGTTCATCCGCAAGCAGCTCGACAACGACGAACTCGGGCTCAAGGAGATCCGCAACGGCTTCGACCTCAAGAAGGAGATGAACGAGGTCGCGGACGCCGTGCACGGCCGCGAGAGCGACGCGTCCGACACCGGTTCCGGCGCCTCGGCCGCCTCGTCCGGCGGAGCCCGGATCGACATGCGGAAGAAGGCGGCCGAGCCCGCGAAGCCGGCCGCGGGAGACCCTCCGCCCTTCGACGCGGACGCCACCTGAGGCCCGCCTGAACCGCCGCCGCCAACAGGTGTGGCTATCCTGCCTTGTTGTCCGGCGTGAGGACGCCCGAGGGGGGCGGGCCGCTCCGGACACTCGAGAGCGAGGAGGCGGCCGGGTACATGGAGACGACAAGTGCGGTGGGCGCGAAGGCGTCGACCGGGGACGGCACCGCACAAGCGGTGCCCTCCGCCCGACGCACGGTCGACGGCTACCTGCTGGCGCCCTTCCCCTGGTACGGCCTGGACGAGGCCTTCACGGGGCAGCGCTGGCTGATGCAGGTCGGCGCGACGTCGGACGGTGCCGTGGAGCACGGTTCGATCGGACACGGTGACGAGCCGTCCGTCCGCGCCGAGGGCACCCTCGGCAACAGCGACAAGGAGCGCTTCGCGGTCGTGGTGACCGTGGCCGCCAACCCCGTACGGCGCAGCGCCGACGGCACGGGTCTGCTGGAGGCCACCTCGGTCTCCTCGGCGGCCTGGCTCGCCGGGGTCGGCCTGCTGTCCCTCACCTGGCCCGGCCAGATGGACCACACCCTGCGCGACGACTGGCTCGACCAGCAGACGGAGACGGCCTGGGTCCTCGCCGACGACCTGGAGGGCTCCGACTGGTCCTCGTTGTCGCTGCCGGTGGACGGGGAGCCGACCCCGTTCCACTACCGCGAGTCCGAGTACGGCTGGGTCCTCGCGGGCTCCACGAAGGAGGGCGTGCACCTGGGCGCGTACGGGCGCGGCATGAGCGCGTACGGCCTGGGGTTCTCGGTCATCAAGGACATCGCGGCGTACGCCTAGGGCGGCGGGCCGGACGGGTGGGGGCGCCGTCGGTGTGACGGCGCCCCCACCCTTCGTCGAGCTCGGTCCCGTGTTGGTTCGTCTGCGGGTCCGTTGTGGCTGATCGCGCAGTTCCCCGCGCCCCTTACGGGGCGCTGCTCCATCAGGGCGGGGTCAGAACTTGTTGCGGGGAGTCAGGCCCAGCGTCATGCCGGACAGGCCGCGCTGGCGGCCGCCCAGCTTGCCCGCGATCGTGCGCAGCGCCGAGCCCGCCGGGGAGTCGGGGTCGGTCAGGACGACCGGCTTGCCCTCGTCGCCGCCCTCGCGCAGCCGGACGTCGATCGGGATGGAGCCGAGCACCGGCACCGTCGCGCCCGTCGTCTTCGTGAGCCCCTCGGCGACCTTCTGGCCGCCGCCGGTGCCGAACACGTCG
The DNA here is from genome assembly GCF_055591085.1 of Streptomyces sp. NPDC041713. Taxonomy (NCBI): domain Bacteria; kingdom Bacillati; phylum Actinomycetota; class Actinomycetes; order Kitasatosporales; family Streptomycetaceae; genus Streptomyces; species Streptomyces sp. NPDC041713. The sequence continues at coordinate 330,487 of NZ_JBVIZY010000002.1, read as the reverse complement.
ACCATCTCGTCGCAGTGCGGGCAGGGCAGGCCCGACATGTTCTCGACGACGCCGACGATCTTCTGGTGGGTCTGCACCGCGATGGAGCCGGCCCGCTCGGCGACCTCGGCGGCCGCCTGCTGAGGCGTCGTCACGACCAGGATCTCGGCGTTCGGGACCAGCTGGGCGACGGAGATCGCGATGTCACCCGTGCCCGGCGGCAGGTCGAGCAGGAGGACGTCCAGGTCGCCCCAGAAGACGTCCGCGAGGAACTGCTGGAGCGCGCGGTGCAGCATCGGCCCGCGCCACACCACCGGGGCGTTGCCCGGGGTGAACATGCCGATCGAGATGACCTTCACGCCGTGCGCCGACGGCGGCATGATCATGTTCTCGACCTGGGTGGGCTTGCCGTCGGCGCCCAGCATGCGCGGTACGGAGTGGCCGTAGATGTCGGCGTCGACGACGCCGACCTTGAGGCCGTCGGCGGCCATCGCGGCCGCGAGGTTCACCGTCACCGAGGACTTGCCGACGCCGCCCTTGCCGGACGCCACGGCGTAGACGCGGGTGAGCGAGCCGGGCTTGGCGAAGGGCACCTCGCGCTCGGCGGTGCCGCCGCGCAGCGCCGCCGCCAGCTCCTTGCGCTGCTCGTCGCCCATCACGTCGAGGGTGACGTCGACGCGCGTGACGCCCTCGACCGCGGCGACCGCGTCCGTCACGTTCTGGGTGATGGTCTCGCGCATCGGGCAGCCGGAGACCGTCAGGTACACGGTGACCGCTACCGCCCCATCAGCGGTGATATCCACCGATTTGACCATCCCCAACTCGGTGATGGGTCGCTGGATCTCGGGGTCGTTCACCGTCGCCAGTGCTGCACGCACCGCGTCTTCCGTAGCCATACGACCGATAGTACGGCGCGGTAACCCCGGCACGGAAAGGGTTGTCAGCGGTCGCCTACATCACTCCCGCGCGAGCCCTCCCGCGGGAATACCGCGCGCTGCTCCTCCAACTCCTTGACCAGGTCCTGGAGCTCGGAGCGGATCCAGTCGCGGGTGGCCACCTCGCCGAGGCCCATGCGCAGCGAGGCGATCTCGCGGGTGAGGTACTCGGTGTCCGCGATCGACCGCTCGTTCTGCTTGCGGTCCTGTTCGAGGTTGACGCGGTCGCGGTCGTCCTGGCGGTTCTGCGCGAGGAGGATCAGCGGAGCGGCGTACGACGCCTGCAGCGACAGCATCAGGGTCAGGAAGATGAACGGGTACTGGTCGAAGCGCAGATGGTCGGGCGCCGCGATGTTCCACACCACCCACATGACGATGACGACCGTCATCCAGACGATGAACCTGCCGGTGCCCAGGAATCGCGCGATGCGCTCCGAGAGCCGTCCGAACGCCTCCGGGTCGTACTCGGGCAGCAGCTTGGGGCGCGGGGTCCTCGGCTGGTCGAGGCGGAAGCGCGGGCTGCGGGGTTCGGCGCGGTTGTCGCGCTCACGGTCGGCCATGGCCCGCTCCCTCCTCCTCCAGATGGAACTCCGTCTCGCGCCAGTCGTCGGGCAGCATGTGGTCCAGTACGTCGTCGACGGTGACCGCCCCGAGCAGCGCGCCGCCCTCGTCGACGACCGGCGCCGCCACCATGTCGTACGTCGCGAAGAACCCGGCGACGGCCGGCAGCGTCGCGTCCGGCGCGAGCGGCTGCAGGTCGTCGTCGAGGATCGAGCCGACCAGGGTGTACGGGGGGTCGCGCAGCAGCCGCTGGAAGTGCACGGTGCCCAGGTACTTGCCGGTCGGCGTCTCGTCCGGCGGCCGGCACACGTACACCTGCGCGGCGAGCGCGGGGGAGAGGTCCTCCATGCGCACCCGCGCGAGGGCGTCGGCGACGGTCGCGTCCGGGCGCAGCACGATGGGCTCGGTCGTCATCAGACCGCCGGCCGTGCGCTCCTCGTACGCCATCAGACGCCGCACGTCGGCCGCGTCGTCCGGCTTCATCAGGGCGAGCAGGCGCTCCTTGTCCTCCTCGGGCAGCTCGGCGAGGAGGTCGGCGGCGTCGTCGGGGTCCATGGCCTCCAGGACATCGGCGGCGCGCTCCTCCTTGAGCTTGCCGAGGATCTCGATCTGGTCGTCCTCGGGCAGCTCCTCCAGGACGTCGGCGAGCCGGTCGTCGTCGAGGGCGGCGGCCACCTCGGTGCGCCGCTTGGGGGAGAGGTGGTGCAGGACGTTGGCGAGGTCGGCGGGGCGCAGCTGCTCGAAGGTGGCGAGCAGGCTCTCGGCGCCCTGGCCGTGCTCCTCCAGGGAGAAACCGTCGACGGCGGCCCAGTCGACGGTCAGGGTCTCGCCCTTGCGCCGGAAGGTGCCGCCCTTGCCCTTGCGCACGAAGACCCGGTCGATCTCCCAGTCGCGGCGGGCGGGGAGCTGCTGGACGGAGACGTCCAGGACGGTGACCTCCTCGCCGGACTCGACCAGGTGCACCCGCCGGTCCAGCATCTCGCCGAGCACGAGCCGCTCGGTGGGCCGCTGCTCGAAGCGCCGTACGTTGAGCACGCCGGTGGTGATGACTTGGCCCGACTCGATGCCGGTGACCCGGGTCATCGGCAGGAAGATCCGGCGCCGGGTGGAGAGCTCGACGACGAGGCCGAGCAGCCGGGGCGGCCGCCTGCCGACCCGGACCATCGCCACCAGATCGCGCACCCGGCCGACCTGGTCGCCGTTCGGGTCGAAGACCGCGGTGCCGGAGAGGTGCGAGACGAAGACCCTGGGGGCGCCTGCCGCCATGCGTCACGCCTCCTTCCGGCCGGGGGGTTCATGCCGTTTGGTCCGTCATTACGGGTCAATACGGGCTTCAGGCTAGCCCGTCCCGGTCGGATACGCGTCGGCGGAGGGTCCGGACGGACTGCCTCCGATCGGCCCGCCCGATCCGGGTACGCTGCCGTACTGCCGAAGCCGTAGAGGTCGTCCGCACGAGAGGCAGCGCCACCTGTGACCGCACTTCCCCTGGCCAGCCGCGCCCGCAGAGCGGCGTTCGTGAGCGCGATGTGCGCGGGCCTGGTCGCGGCGGCCACGGGTCTGACGGCCTGCAGCGGTGAGGACCCGGACGCGGGGACGAACGGCGTGGGCAAGCTCTCCCCGGCGAAGATCCAGGCCAAGGCGGACTCGGCGGCCGACGCGGCGTCGGCGGTGCGGCTCTCCGGCACGGTGGTGAGCAAGAACCACACGTACACCCTCGACATGCGCCTCAAGGGCGAGGGTGGCACGGGTTCGGTCACCTCGAAGGGGCAGACCTTCCAGCTGCTGCGGGTCGGCGAGGAGCTCTGGCTCAAGGCCGGCTCGGAGTTCTGGACGCACGACGGCGGCAAGGGCGACGGCGCGTCCGCGGACGGGACGGCGGCGGCCAAGCTGGACGACAAGTACGTGAAGGTCCCCCAGGGCGACCCCGCCTACCAGCAGCTGAGCGGCTTCACGGACAAGGACGAGCTCCTGGCCGGCATGCTCACGCTGCACGGCGAGCTCGCCAAGGGCGACCGCGGCGAGACGGGCTCCGTACGCTCCATCAAGATCACCGGCGACGAGGGCGCGGGCGGCACCCTGGCCGTCTCCCTGGAGGGCAAGCCCTACCCGCTCCGCCTGGAACGCGGCGGCCACGCGGGCACGCTGAAGCTCACGGACTGGAACAGGGACTTCCCCCTGCAGGAGCCGGGCAAGAACGAGATGGTCGACTACGGCAAACAACTGCCGACATCCTGACCGGGGCCGGGACCGCATGAGGCGAGCCCCGAAGGGGCAGCCTCAGGGGCGCGGGGAACTGCGCGAGCAACCACGACGCACCCGCAGACGAGACCCGCCCCCCACCTCAGCGGCGCTTACGCCGAAAGAGCAGCCGAGGAAGCCCCCCGGGCAACGGCTCCCGCGTGGTAGCCCCCGTAGGCAGCGGCGCAGCCGCGAGAGACCCGGTGGGCAACCCCGTCGTCACCTCACACGGCGTGAGCCGGACCACCCGACACTGCTCAGCCCACCGCACGGTGACCCGCTCCGCGTCCGGCGCGTTCAACCGTTTCCCCTTGAGCTCGCCGACAGCCGCCTCCCACTCCTCCGAGCCCGGCCCCAGCTCACTCACCCGAGCCGTCCAGGCGACGAGCCGCCCGCCCTTGTCCTTGCTGCGGACGGTCACCTCGGCGGAGCCCCCGTCGACGAGTCCGGGCAGCGGCTGCTCACCCGGGCCGTCCCCGACGACGTGTGCGGCGCCCTCGTGCCAGACGTGCCACAGCGCCCGCGCGGGCGAGTTCTCGCCCTGGACCCAGATGAGGCCGGACTTCTTCGTGGCCTCCTCGACGAGGGCGCGCTCAAGCAGCGGGTCAGCAGTCATGGGCGGCAGCCTATCGAGTGGAGCCCCGCGGCCCGCCGGGCCGTCACAGCCAGCCGTTGCGCTTCAGGGTCCGGTGGATCGCGAGGCAGACGCCGCCGATGAGGGCGAGCACCATCCCGTAGCCGTACCGCCAGTGCAGTTCGGGCATGTGGTCGAAGTTCATGCCGTAGACGCCGCAGACGGCCGTCGGCACGGCGATGATCGCCGCCCACGAGGTGATCTTGCGCATGTCCTCGTTCTGCGCGACGGCGGCCTGCGCGAGATTGGCCTGGAGGATCGAGTTGAGCAGTTCGTCGAAGCCGATGACCTGTTCCTGGACGCGCGTGAGGTGGTCGGCCACGTCACGGAAGTACTTCTGGATGTCGGGGTCGACGAGCCGCATCGGCCGCTCGCTGAGCAGCAGCATCGGCCGGAGCAGCGGCGACACGGCCCGCTTGAACTCCAGGACCTCGCGCTTGAGCTGGTAGATGCGTCCGGCGTCGACGCCGCGCGAGGTGCCCTTGCCCTTGCTCGGCGCGGAGAAGACCTCGCTCTCCACGTCGTCGATGTCGTCCTGCATGGCGTCGGCGACCGCGATGTAGCCGTCGACGACGTGGTCGGCGATGGTGTGCAGCACCGCGGAGGGGCCCTTGGCGAGCAGCTCGGGGTCCTCCTGGAGGCGGCGGCGCAGGGCGCGCAGCGAGCCGTGGCCGCCGTGCCGCACGGTGATGAAGAAGTCGGGGCCGGTGAAGCACATCACCTCGCCGGTCTCCACGACCTCGCTGGTGGCGGTGAGTTCGGCGTGCTCGACGTAGTGGATGGTCTTGAAGACGGTGAACAGCGTGTCGTCGTAGCGCTCCAGCTTGGGGCGCTGGTGGGCGTGGACGGCGTCCTCGACGGCGAGCGGGTGCAGCCCGAACTCGGCGGCGATACCGGCGAATTCGGCCTCGGTCGGCTCGTGCAGGCCGATCCAGGCGAAGCCGCCGCGGCGGCGCACCTCCAGCATCGCCTCGTGCGGGGTGAGGGCGTCGGCGCAGGCCAGCCGGCTGCCGTCGCGGTAGACGGCGCAGTCGACGACGGCGGACGCGGCGTCACGGGTGGCGTCGTAGGTGTCGTACGACGCGGGGGAGGAGGGGTAGGAGGTGCCGTCCTTGCGCAGCGAGGGACGGACGGCGGCACGAAGGTCGCGGATCATCGACATGGGCAGGCTCCTTCGAAGGAGGCCGCCTGCGACGGTTGGAACTGCCCGGAATGGGGACGTCCTGGGGCGGGATGTTTGGCACGTCCACAAAGCGGGGAGCACCGCACCGTCGCGGTGGCAGCTTCGCTACTGACACAGATCAGGAAACTCAGACAGATCAGGTGGGAACGAAGTGCTCTTCCGTCGCACACGGCACGAGGAGTGCGCGCGGTGCGTGTGGGTACGTGCGCAGCTACAGGGCTGCGTGGATCACCGGGCGGAAGAGCGGGTGGTACTGCACGGTCGACTTCGGTCCATTGCAGCCCCACCTCCTCCGGCCGGTCCCCCGTAAGGGAAGTCCCATGCGCCCCTCACGCCAGTGGCGCGAAGTCAGTGTCTGTCTGCAGGGCTTGAAAGCGACGCTTCTGCGTGCTGCCCTGAGCCAGCGGCCAACACTATCAGCCGACAGAAGTGTCAAGCCCCCGCTTTGCCCGCAGCTGACGAGTTCTATGCTCGCGGCATGTCTGATGTTCTTGCGCTGGTCGAGGCCCGTCTCCGTACTGGCCTGGGGGAACCCGACGCGCGCGCCGCGGTGACCTTCCTCGGCACCGACCGGATCGAGGTGCTGAGGTTCACCGGCGGGGACGACGGCGATCTCGTGCGCTACGCCACGCTCGGCATGTCCGCCCAGCCGATGACCGACCCGACCGCCGCGCTTGCCGACCCCGTGAAGGGCCCGCGCGCCGAACTGGTGCTCTCGGTACGAGGAGGACGCGCCGACACCGACAAGGCGCTGCGGCCGCTTGCCGTGCTGGCCGCGTCGCCCCAGGTCGAGGGCCTGGTCGTGGCGCCCGGCGCCTCGCTGGACGTGGGCGAACCGCTGTGGCCCGGAGCGCCGTTCACCTCGGTGCTGGTGGCGGAGCCCGGCGGTCTGGTCGAGGACCTCGAACTCGACGCGCCCATGGAGCCCGTACGGTTCCTGCCGCTGCTCCCCATGACGCCGAACGAGGCGGCGTGGAAGCGGGTGCACGGCGCGGCGGCCCTGCAGGAACGGTGGCTGAACAGCGGCACGGACCTGCGCGATCCGCTGCGCAAGTCCGTGTCCCTCGACTGAAGTCCGGCCGCTCAAAGGTCAGTTGGCGAAGACCGTGACGCCGTCCTCGGCGGCGTGCTTCGGCTCCAGCTCCTCGGCCTCGTGGGTGAGGGAGCTCCTGCGCGCCCAGACCACGACCGCGCCGAGCACCGCCGTGACGGCCGCGACCACGAACGGGATGTGGATGTCGCTCCACTCCTCGATCTTCGGCGCGAAGAACGGCGCGGCGGCGGCCGCGAACCAGCGCACGAAGTTGTAGCCGGCGCTGGCCACCGGGCGCGGCGCGTCGGAGACGCCGAGGGCGAGCTCGGTGTAGACGGTGTTGTTCACGCCGATGAAGGCGCCGGACAGGATCGTGCAGACGACGGCGGTGGTGTGGTTGCCGTACCCGAGGACCAGCACGTCGGCGGCGAGCAGCACGAGCGAGCCGCCGAGCACCTTGAGCGAGCCGAACCGGGCCTGCAGCCTGGGCGCGACGAGCACCGAGAAGACGGCGAGCAGCACACCCCAGGCGAAGAACACCGCGCCCGACTTGTACGGGGACATGTTCAGCACGAACGGCGTGAAGGCCAGCACCGTGAAGAACGTGTAGTTGTAGAAGAACGCCGAGGCCGCCGCGGAGGCGAGCCCGCCGTGGCCGAGCGCCTTGATCGGGTCGAGCAGCGAGGTCTTCCGCGCGGGCTTCGGCTGCTCCTTGAGGAACGCGGTGATGCACAGGAAGCCGATCGCCATCAGCGCGGCGGTGCCGAAGAACGGATAGCGCCAGCTGGCGTCGCCGAGCAGCGCGCCGACCAACGGTCCGCACGCCATGCCGAGGCCGAGCGCCGACTCGTACAGCAGGATCGCGGCCGCGCTGCCGCCGGCCGCGGCGCCGACGATGACGGCGAGCGCGGTCGACACGAAGAGCGCGTTGCCGAGCCCCCAGCCCGCGCGGAACCCGACGAGCTCACCGACCGAACCGGAGGTGCCGGAGAGGGCCGCGAAGACCACGACGAGCGCGAGGCCGAGCAGCAGGGTCTTCTTGCCGCCGATACGGCTGGAGACGAAGCCGGTGACCAGCATGGCGACCGCGGTGATCAGGAAGTACGAGGTGAAGAGGAGGGAGACCTGGCTGGCACTCGCGTCCAGGCCCTTCGCGATGGACGGCAGGATCGGGTCGACGAGTCCGATGCCCATGAAGGCCACCACGGACGCGCCGGCCGTGGCCCACACGGCCTTCGGCTGCCGCAGGAGGCTGCCCGCCCCGGCGTCGAATGGGTCCCCTTCGGCGGGGCCCCCTGTGCTGCTGTTCATACAGCCGCTCCTTCACTGCTGCCACAAGGGATCGTTGAAGATCGTTGATGTATGCATATATTAAGTTAGCAAGACTAAATGATGCAAGCTACACGCAGTTTTCCCTGGTGACAGGGCCACCGGACGGGTGATCGTCCTTGACGGGGCGGCGACCGGGGAGGACCGTTGGGCGCTATGAGGGGCGAACCCAGTTGCCCGAAGTGTGGTGGCCGGGTCAGGGCTCCCGGTCTCTTTGCCGACTCCTGGCAGTGTGACGTGCACGGCACCGTGCACCCGCTGCAGCCCGTGATCCCGCCCAGCGTCGAGGCCCTCCAGGTCGTCGTGCACCGCGCGCAGGTGCCGGTGTGGATGCCGTGGCCCCTGCCGGTCGGCTGGCTGTTCACGGGTGTGGCCTGCGCGGGCGACGACCGCAGCGGCGGCCGCGCGACGGCCGTGGCCTGCTCGGGGCCCGCGCCGCTCGGCGGCGTCGGGGAGCTCGTGCTCGTCGCCGAGGAGCTGGGCGTCGGCCTCGGCGCGCGGTACGCGGGCATCGACGGTCCCGACCCCGGCCCGCACATGAGCGTCGAGAAGCCGCCGCAGTCCAAGGTGCTCGCCGCCGGACGGCCGACCCCGATGTGGCACGTGTCCGGGACGCCGGACGACCGCGCCGTCTTCGCGGGCGAGGCGCGCGGGCTCTGGCTGTGGGCCATCGCGTGGCCCGAGCAGTCGGGCCTCCTGATGTACGACGAGCTGGTGCTCACGGATCTGCGGGACGCGGGCGCGGAGGTGGATCTGCTGCCGTGCGGGGCGCTGTCGCCGCGGCTGCTCATGTCGTGAGGCGGGGCCCCGTCCTCGTACCCCCGTGAACCGTGCCGCGTGGTGAGCCCGCGTGAGCGATGCCTCGCCGCAGGCGGGCCGAGGGGCGCCCCGGTCCCGTTATCCTTGAGCGTCCCCGTATCCGCCCGTCAGAGCACTGGAGCCAGCGTCGTGCGCATCGATCTGCACACCCACTCCACCGCATCCGACGGTACGGACACCCCGGCCGAGCTGGTCCGCAACGCCGCGGCCGCCGGACTCGACGTCGTCGCGCTGACCGACCACGACACCACCCGCGGCCACGCCGAGGCGAAGCGGGCGCTGGCCGAGCTGTCGACCGGGCTGACCCTGGTGACCGGCGCGGAGCTCTCCTTCAAGCTCGACGGCATGGGCCTGCACATGCTGGCCTACCTCTTCGACCCCGAGGAGCCCGAGCTCGCCCGCGAGTGCGAACTGGTCCGCGACGACCGGGTGCCGCGCGCCAAGGCGATGATCGGCAAGCTCCAGGGGCTCGGCGTGGACGTGACCTGGGAGCAGGTCGCGCGGATCGCGGGCGACGGCTCGGTCGGCCGCCCGCACATCGCGGAGGCCCTCGTCGAACTCGGCGTCGTGCCCACCGTCTCCGACGCCTTCACGCCCGAGTGGCTCGCCGACGGCGGCCGCGCGTTCGCCGACAAGCACGAACTCGACCCGTTCGAGGCGATCCGCCTGGTCAAGGCGGCCGGCGGCGTCACCGTGTTCGCGCACCCCGGTGCCGCCAAGCGCGGCAAGATCGTCTCCGAGGCCGTGATCGCGGAGCTCGCCGCGGCCGGCCTCGACGGCATCGAGGTCGACCACATGGACCACACGCCCGAGACCCGCACCCGGCTGCGCGCCCTCGCGGGCGACCTCGGCCTCCTGGTCACCGGCTCCAGCGACTACCACGGCAGCCGCAAGACGTGTGTCCTCGGCGAGTACACCACCGACCCCGAGATCTACGGCGAGATCACGCGCCGGGCCACGGGAGCGTTCCCGGTGCCCGGGGCGGGCGGACACTCCGCCGCCTGACGGCTCGCGCCTGCGCCCCCCCCGCGCCGCGCAGGGCCCTTCCTCCACCGCACGTCACGTGCGGAGCCACCCCGCACTCCCGTGCGGGCCTCACCGCATCCACCGCATCCACCGCGTTCCGTGGCGGCGGCCGCCGCGCCCTGTGCCCGGTGGCGTCCGGCGCGGAACGTTCGTACGACTCTCTGCAAGGCCATCACTGTGTTCGACGTCGCCGTCTTCGGCTCCCTCTTCCTCACCCTGTTCGTGATCATGGATCCCCCCGGGATCACCCCGATCTTCCTCGGCCTGACCGCGGGCCGGCCCGCCAAGGTGCAGCAGCGGATGGCCTTCCAGGCCGTGTGCGTCGCCTTCGGCGTGATCTCGGTCTTCGGCCTCGTGGGCCACCAGATCCTCGACTACCTGCATGTCTCCGTGCCCGCGCTGATGATCGCGGGCGGGCTGCTGCTGCTCCTCATCGCGCTCGACCTGCTCACCGGCAAGACGGACGAGCCGAAGCAGACCAAGGACGTCAACGTCGCCCTGGTGCCGCTCGGCATGCCGCTGCTCGCCGGCCCCGGCGCGATCGTGTCGGTCATCCTGGCCGTCCAGGACGCCGACAGCGTCGGTACGCAGATCTCCGTCTGGGCGGCGATCGTGGCGATGCACGTGGTGCTGTGGCTGGTCATGCGGTACTCGCTGCTGATCATCCGGGTCATCAAGGACGGCGGTGTGGTGCTCGTGACGCGGCTCGCGGGCATGATGCTGTCCGCCATCGCGGTGCAGCAGATCATCAACGGTGTGACGCAGGTGATCCAGGGCGCTTGACCGCCCAGCGCGCCGCTGCGGCGGCCCCGCACCGCACCCCCGAACGCACGAAGGGCCCCCGTACGAATCGATTCCGATTCCGTACGGGGGCCCTGCGACGTCTGCGTTATGAGGCCGAGGAGTCGGCCGGGCGGATGTAGATGCGCTGGCCGATCGATGCGGCCTGCTGCACGATCCGGTTGACGGAGGCGGCGTCCACGACGGTGCTGTCCACGGCCGCGCCGTCGACGTCGTCGAGTCGCATGATTTCGAAGCGCAAGGGCTTCTCCCTTCGTCTGGTCATCCTCCTGAAGGAGAACTACTGGGTGGGAACCGTTGTGTTCCTGATGGGTACAACGAGTTGTCCCGTGCAAACATTCCCTACGCTAAGGAAATTTTTCGAGAACCTAATTACCTGTGGGTAGCGAGAGCAGTTGTGTCCGCTGTGTGACCGGCGGGAGACTGGTGCCGATGAACGACGCCGATCTCAGCGCAGTCGACCCCGATGCCGTCGACCCAGGCCACGCCGCACCCGGCGCGGCCGACATCAGCGCGCAGCTGGAGCGCACCAACGCCCTCCTCGTACGAGTGCTCGCGGAAGTGGCGAAGACACCTTCCACGCACGCGATCTTTGTCGACGCCGGGTATCTGTACGCGGCGGCGGGCCGGCTCGCCGCCGGGACCGAGGACCGGCGGGCCTTCGACCTCGACGCGGAGGGCCTCATCGAGGCCCTCATCGACAAGGCCAGGACGATCTTCGCGGACAGCCGGCTGCTGCGCGTCTACTGGTACGACGGGGCGAGGCGCCGGATCCACACGACCGAGCAGCAGTCGATCGCCGAGCTGCCCGACGTCAAGGTCAGGCTCGGCAACCTCAACGCCAACAACCAGCAGAAGGGCGTCGACTCCCTGATCCGCAGCGACCTGGAGTCACTGGCCCGGTACCGCGCGATCAGCGACGCGGCGCTGATCGGCGGCGACGAGGACCTGGTCTCCGCGGTCGAGGCGGCGCAGGGGTACGGGGCGCGGGTCCACCTGTGGGGCATCGAGGCGCCCGACGGCCGCAACCAGGCGGAGGCGCTGCTGTGGGAGGTCGACAGCCAGCGCACGTTCGACCTCGACTTCTGCAAGCCGTACGTCACCCGGCGCGCGGTCGTGGCGTACGAGCCGGGCGGGGGCGCCGCCGCGCACCGGCCCACGCGGGAGGAGGTGCGCTTCGTCGGCGCGCAGATCGCCGCGAAGTGGCTGGCGTCGCGGGGCCGCGAGGCACTGGTGGGCCTGCTGCCGGGCCATCCCTACCTGCCGGGGTCGGTGGACCAGGACCTGCTGGTGGAGGCGGAGGGGCTGCTGCAGTACTCCCTGCGCGGGCAGGCGGATCTGCGCAGGGCGCTGCGGGACGGCTTCTGGGAGCATCTGCAGGCGCAGTACTGACGCGTTGCTGCTCGGCCTCGGTTCCGGGTACGTGGCTGACGCATCACCGGTAGGTCAGTGCTGGTCCCAGAAACCGGCCAGGGCCGCCGCCGTCTCGGCGGGGCGATCGGTGTTGGGGGAGTGCTCGGCGCCGCGGATGACGGTGCGGTGGGCGTGCAGGCGCTCCGCCATGTCGTCGAGGAGCGGCAGGGGCCAGGTGTCGTCGCGCTCGCCCGAGAGGACGTGCGTGGGCAGCGGAAGGGCGGCGAGCTCGGCGACGCGGTCGGGTTCGGTGGCGAGCTGCCCGGCGGTGGCGATGAGCTGGGCGGGACTGTGCAGCAGCCAGCGGGCACGCAGGGCGGCTTCGTGTGCGGCGTCCGCGGAGGCGTGGGCGGACGGGCCCGGCGACTCCCGGCCGTCGTCCTGTATGTCCTGGCCGTCACCCGGTGACTCCTGGGCGTCGTCCTGTGAGTCCTGCGCGTCCTGTGGGGGTGGCGGCTCCATGGCCTGCATGGCCTGCCACACCTCGTCCATCGACAGGGTGGCGAGGGCGTCCGCGAGCATCTTGGCGCGGGTCCGCTGTTCGGGGACGACGGCGGCGGGCCCCGACGACATGAGCGTGAGGGTGGCGAAGGGCCGCGGGTCGAGGAGTACGGCGGCGCGGGCGATCTGACCGCCGAGGGAGTGCCCGAGCAGATGGAGCGGTGCGGAGTCGCCGAGCGCGGCGGCCTGCGCGAGTACGTCGAGGGCCAACTCACCCTGGACGTAAGGGGATTGATCGTCGCGGGGCCCCGAGGTCTCGTACTGCCCACGCCCGTCCACGGCCACCGCGCGATACCCGGCGCCGGCCAGCGGCTCAAGGAGGGCGATGAAGTCTTCCTTGCTCCCGGTGAACCCGGGAAGAAGCAGAACGATCCCTCTCCGGGTGACGCCCGCCTCCGGCACCGCATCAAGAACGGCGAAGTCCCCACGGGACGTACGGAGGGTCCGCGCGGTGGCGCAAGGAGGCGGAAGAAAAGTCGGGGGCCTGCTCATGAGCTGAGGCTAACGGGTGAGCGACGAGAGGCACCGCGGGGGCGGCGTGGAGACGGCGGGGCGTTTCGGTGGGGTTCTGGGGTCTTTCGCGCGGGTGGTCGCTGTCTCGGTCCGGTCGGGCGCGGGCCGGTGTGGGCGGGGTGGGATGCGTGAAGGCCCGCCCCGGGTGTGGGGCGGGCCTTCGCGTTTGTGGGTGGAGGGCTGGGTCAGCTCTCCGTTGCTTCTGCCGGTTCCGCCTTCTTGCGGGTGCGGCGGCGCGGGGCCGCGACCGGTGCCTCGGCCGCGGTCGCGTCCGCCGGGGCGGCAGCGGCCTTGCGCGTACGGCGGCGGGGCTTGGCCTCGTCCGTCGCCTGGGCCGGGATCTCGGCCTCGACGGTCTCGGTGGCCTTCACCGTCTTGGCCGTGGCCTTGCGGGTGCGGCGCTTGGGCTTTTCGGCCTCGGCGTTCGCGTCGGTGTCCGCGTTGGGGGCGGTGGCCTCAAGGGTTGCGGCCTCGGCGACCGGCTCCGCTGCCTTGCGGGTGCGGCGGCGCGGCTTGGTGGCTGGTGCGTCCGTCTCCGGCTCCGGGGTGGGTGCCTCGGCGGCCTCGGCCTTCTTGGCTGCCGTCTTGCGGGTGCGGCGCTTGGGCTTTTCGGCCTCGGCGTCCGCGTCCGCGTTGGGGGCGGTGGCCTCGGGGGCTGCCGCCTCGGCGACCGGCTCCGTTGCCTTGCGGGTGCGGCGGCGCGGCTTGGTGGCCGGTGCCTCCGTCTCCGGCTCCGGGGTGGGTGCCTCGGCGGTTTCGGCCTTCTTGGCTGTCGCCTTGCGGGTGCGGCGCTTGGGCTTTTCGGCCTCGGTCTCGGTGTCCGCCTCGGGTGCGGTGGCCTCGGTGACCGGCTCCGCTGCCTTGCGGGTGCGGCGGCGCGGCTTCGTGGCCGGTGCCTCCGCCTCGGGCTGCGGGGCGGGTGCCTCGGTGACCTCCGCGGGGGCGGTCTCGGCGACCGTCTCGGCCGTCTTGCGGGTGCGGCGGCGCGGCTTCGACACCGGCGCCTCCGCCTCGGCGACGGGTGCCTTCGCCTCGACCACGGGCGCGGGCGCCTCGGTCTCGACGGTCGTGGCCTCGGCCGTGGCCAGGGCCTCCGACCCCGCGCCGGCACGGGTGCGCCGACGGCGGCGCGGCGTGCGCGGCTCGGTCGCCTCGGCGGCGGCCGGCACCGTGGCCTCGGCCACCGGCGCGGCGCTCTCCGTCACCGCGGCGGCCGGGGCCGTCGCCGTGGCGTCGAGCGGGCTGCCGGCGCGCGTACGACGGCGACGACGCGGCGTACGCGCCGGACGCTCGCGCTCCGCGGACGCCGGGCCGGAGCCCCCGCGGTCGGAGCGGTCGGAACGGTCGGAGCGGTCCGAACGGTTGCGGTCACGGTCCTGGCCGCGGCCACCGGAGCGACCGCCACGGCCGCGCCCACCGGTCTCGCCGAGGTCCTCGACCTCCTCCGCGCCCAGACCCGCACGGGTCCGCTCGGCACGCGGCAGCACACCCTTGGTGCCCGCCGGGATGTTCAGCTCCTCGTAGAGGTGCGGGGAGCTGGAGTAGGTCTCGACCGGGTCGTTGAAGCCCAGGTCCAGCGCCTTGTTGATCAGCTGCCAGCGCGGGATGTCGTCCCAGTCGACCAGCGTGACCGCGATGCCCTTGGCGCCCGCGCGGCCGGTGCGGCCGATGCGGTGCAGGTAGGTCTTCTCGTCCTCGGGGGACTGGTAGTTGATGACGTGCGTCACGCCGCTGACGTCGATGCCGCGCGCGGCCACGTCGGTGCAGACGAGCACGTCCACCTTGCCGTTGCGGAACGCCCGCAGCGCCTGCTCGCGCGCGCCCTGGCCGAGGTCGCCGTGGACGGCGCCCGAGGCGAAGCCGCGCTTCTCCAGCTGCTCCGCGATGTCGGCGGCCGTCCGCTTCGTACGGCAGAAGATCATCGCGAGTCCGCGGCCCTCGGCCTGCAGGATGCGCGAGACCATCTCGGGCTTGTCCATGTTGTGCGCGCGGAACACGTGCTGCTTGGTGTTCGCGACGGTCTGGCCCTCGTCGTCCGGCGCGGTGGCGCGGATGTGCGTGGGCTGCGACATGTAGCGGCGGGCGAGGCCGATGACGGCGCCCGGCATGGTCGCCGAGAACAGCATCGTCTGGCGCTTCGCCGGAAGCATGTTGATGATCTTCTCGACGTCGGGCAGGAAGCCCAGGTCGAGCATCTCGTCGGCCTCGTCGAGGACCAGGCACTTGACGTGCTTGAGGTCCAGCTTGCGTTGGCCCGCCAGGTCGAGGAGGCGGCCGGGGGTGCCGACCACGATGTCGATGCCCTTCTTGAGGGCCTCCACCTGCGGTTCGTAGGCACGGCCGCCGTATATGGCGAGGACGCGGACGTTGCGCGCCTTGCCGGCGGTCAGCAGGTCGTTCGTCACCTGCTGGCAGAGCTCGCGGGTGGGAACGACGATGAGGGCCTGCGGCGCCTCGGTCAGCTGTTCGGGCTTGGCGCGGCCCGCCTCGACGTCGGCGGGGACGATCACACGCTCCAGGAGCGGGAGGCCGAAGCCCAGCGTCTTGCCGGTGCCGGTCTTGGCCTGGCCGATGACGTCCGTGCCCGAAAGGGCGACGGGGAGCGTCATCTCCTGGATGGGAAAGGGATTGATGATGCCGACGGCTTCAAGGGCTTCGGCTGTCTCGGGAAGGATCCCGAGCTCTCGGAAAGTCGTAGTCAGGGCTATGCCTCTTCTGTGAGACGCGGCGTGAGGCGAACGCATGGGGGTCGTGACCGTGCCACTACCGCCGGCTGCTTGGGGGGCTGGCCGGGGGCGCGGGACCACTGCCTGCGCTCGAGCGCTCTTACCGCTGAGGTTCCCTCCTCATGCCGTACGCAGCTGCGCGTACCGCCCGGAGGGCTGTCGGGTCGGAGCCGATCGGGCCACCGACCGGGCATCCTCATTCGTACGGCCCGACGAATATTCGGCGGGTGCATTACCACTCTACCCCGGAATCTCGCATGCGTGTCCGGCGAATACGTCACATGGTCGTCGTCACAGTCACTGACCAGGGCCTTACGCACTCCGGCAGGCGGGCTATTGTGCGCTTCATGGAGACGCCTGACACCCCTGCCGAATCCGCCCCCGAGCCTGCCGCCGAATCCGCCGAGTCCGCCGCCGCGTCCGGCGCCGAGTCCGACCCCGCGTCCACCTCGGTCGCCGCCCAGGACTGGGCGAAGGCGTCGGCCGCGCCCGAGTACCGGGCCGCGGTGGTCGACCTGCTCGGCGCGCTCGCCTACGGGGAGCTCGCGGCGTTCGAGCGCCTCGCGGAGGACGCGAAGCTGGCGCCGACGCTCGGAGACAAGGCGGAGCTGGCGAAGATGGCGTCGGCGGAGTTCCACCACTTCGAGCAGTTGCGGGACCGGCTCTCGGCGATCGGCGCGGAGCCGACCGCGGCGATGGAGCCGTTCGTCGCCGCGCTCGACGGCTTCCACCGGCAGACCGCGCCGTCCGACTGGCTGGAGGGCCTGGTCAAGGCGTACGTCGGCGACTCGATCGCCAGCGACTTCTACCGCGAGGTCGCGGCCCGTCTCGACGGCGACACCCGCGCGCTGGTGCTCGCGGTGCTCGACGACACGGGGCACGCGAGCTTCGCCGTGGAAAAGGTGCGGGCCGCGATCGACGCGGACCCGCGCGTGGGCGGGCGGCTCGCGCTCTGGGCGCGGCGGCTGATGGGGGAGGCGCTCTCGCAGTCGCAGCGGGTGGTCGCCGACCGGGACGCGTTGTCGACCATGCTGGTCGGGGGGGTGGCCGATGGGTTCGACCTCGCCGAGGTCGGGCGGATGTTCTCTCGGATCACTGAGGCGCATACGAAGCGGATGGCGGCGTTGGGCCTGGCGGCCTAGCCGGGCGGTGGGGTCGGGTTTCGTCTGCGGGCTCGTTGTGGTTGCTCGCGCCGTTCCCCGCGCCCCTTGACTCGTGCCTCTTGGGGTTCGTTGCCTGGTGCGGGTTCGTTGTGGTTATTTGCGCCGTTCCCCGCGCCCCTAGAAGCACCGTTCCCCGCGCCCCTTCCGGGGCGCCCCTTACGGGGCGCTTGCCGGGGGGATCAGGCTGTTGCCGAGTGGCGGAGTCTTGGGGCTGTGGGGCGGATCAGGAGGGACAGGAGGGCTGCCGAGACGGCCAGCGCTCCTGTGAGTGTCGCCGTCGTGTGACCCGAGCCCAGCGCCATGTGTGTGATGAAGGCGCCGATGAGCGCGCCGACAGGGCCCGTCGACAGGACGAGGCTGCGCGCGGGCAGCCGGTGCCCGAGCCGGTGCGCGGTGGCCCAGGCCAGGGCGAGGCCGAGCAGTGCGGAGCCGAGTGCTTCCAGAATCACGGTGGTGCCCTCCCTTGCGGCCAGGTGCAAATCGGTCGTAGCCGGTCTACCCCCGGCGGCCGGAATGCAACCCTCCATGATCGGCGGGTCTCGGCCGAGGCCGGGCAACACAGAGGAAAGGCCCGGTGGTTGGACCACCGGGCCTTTCCTGTCTGCACGATGTGGCAGGAGCGTCCCTACAGGGCGCTGAAGCCCACCTTGCGCGCGGTCGGCTCGCCGAGCTCGACGTACGCGAGGCGGTCGGCGGGGACCAGGACCTTGCGGCCGTGGTCGTCCACGAGGCTCAGCAGCGGCGACTTGCCGGTCAGCGCCTCGGACACCGCGTTCTCGACTTCCTCGGCGCTCTGGCCGCTCTCCAGCACGATCTCGCGGGGCGCGTACTGCACGCCGATCTTGACCTCCACGGCTTTGTCCCTCCGACGGTCAGTCTGTGCGCGGCCGTCCGCGCCGTACCCAGCACACATTAGCCCGGTGAGGGGACGGGGAATGCCGCGGCCGTGCACGCCGGTAGCGAACACGGGACGGGAACAAAACCGGCGGGCGGTCAGTGGCCTTCCGTGCCGTGCAGCGGGAAGCCGGCGATGCCGCGCCAGGCGAGCGAGGTGATCAGCTCGACCGCCTTGTCGCGCGGGACCGTGCTGCCGCTGGCCAGCCAGTACCGGGCGACCACCTGGGAGTACCCGCCGAGGCCCACGGCGAGGAGCATCGCCTCGTCCCTGGGCAGGCCGGTGTCCTCCGCGATGACCTCGCAGATCGCCTCCGCGCACTGCAGCGTGACGCGGTCGACCCGCTCGCGGACCGCGGACTCGTTCGTCAGGTCCGACTCGAAGACCAGCCGGAAGGCGCCGCCCTCGTTCTCCACGTACGCGAAGTAGGCGTCCATCGTCGCGGCGACGCGCAGCTTGTTGTCGGTGGTGGACGCCAGCGCCGTGCGCACCGACTGCAGCAGTGACTCGCAGTGCTGGTCGAGCAGGGCCAGGTAGAGGTCGAGCTTGCCCGGGAAGTGCTGGTAGAGCACCGGCTTGCTGACGCCGGCGCGCTCGGCGATGTCGTCCATCGCCGCCGCGTGGTAGCCCTGGGCGACGAAGACTTCCTGTGCCGCCCCGAGAAGCTGGTTGCGTCGGGCACGGCGCGGCAGGCGTGTGCCCCGCGGGCGTGCCGCCTCTGTCTGCTCGATGGCTGTCACGCCGCCTCCCAAATCGTCCGATGTGCGGTGAGCGCCGCGCCGCCATCGTACTTTTCGGTAACTGTGATGTGCGCGGTGCGAGCGCAGAATTTCACGGACTGGACGAGCGCAGAAGGGCTGCCCCGCGGTGCGTAGCAGGGCAAACACGGGCAGGTCCGCGCCCGCGGCCGCCGGTGGCCGCCCGGCCGTTCAGCGGTAGTCGTCCTCGTCCAGACTGACGACGCGGGCCTGTTCGGCCAGGTCGGCCTCGTTGGCGGAGTCCGCGTCGAGCCCCTCCAGGGTGTCGTCGCGGCTGGGGGCGAGGTCGGTCTGCTGCTCGGCCGCGTCCGCCTCCGGCGCCTCGACGTCGGCCGTGACCTGGGGCTCCGTCGTCTCGAAGGTGTCGGGATCGGTCGGGTCGACACTCATGTGCTGGCTCTCTTCCCTCGCGGTACGTGGTGGCCCGTGGTGGACCTGGTCGTGCGAGTGCCCGCTCCGCCCTCTTTCCATGACTGTCTTTCCACGGCTCGGCTGTTTCGAGCGTAGAAGAGACCCGGACGAGGCGCTACGCGATGCGTGGGGGGTCTGTGGTCGAGCTGTGACGCCGAACACGTGAACTACCGCGTGATCGTCTCGTAACATTGCCGCATGTCTGCGACCGACTTGCCGAACCTGCTGGCCACCGCCGTCGCTCCCAAACCGGGTGCCGTGGCGGTCGCGGAGGGGGAGCGGCTCGACTCGGTCGGCCTGCCCGGACTCTCGCTGACCGTGCGCTCGCGGCCCTCGGTCCGCCCCGGACTGCCGCTCGCGGTGTACGTGCACGGGCTCGGCGGCTCCTCGCAGAACTGGTCGGCGCTGATGCCGCAGCTGGAGGACGTCGTCGACTGCGAGGCCGTCGATCTGCCGGGGTTCGGGGACTCCCCGCCGCCGGACGACGGGGACTACTCCGTCACCGGGCACGCCCGCGCGGTCATCCGCTATCTCGACGCCCGCGGCCGCGGGCCCGTCCACCTCGTCGGGAACTCGCTGGGCGGCGCGATCACGACGCGCGTCGCCGCGGTCCGGCCCGATCTCGTCCGTACGCTGACGCTGGTCTCGCCCGCCCTGCCGGAGCTGCGCGTGCAGCGCACCGCGGTGCCGACCGCGCTGCTCGCGGTGCCGGGCGTCGCCGGGCTCTTCACCCGGCTCACCAGGGAGTGGACGGCCGAGCAGCGGGTGCGGGGAGTGCTGGGGCTCTGTTACGGGGATCCGGGCAGGGTGACGCCGGAGGGGTACGGGGCGGCGGTGCGGGAGATGGAGCGCAGGCTTCAGCTCCCTTATTTCTGGGACGCGATGGCCCGTACGGCGCGGGGCATCGTGAACGCGTACACGCTCGGCGGCCAGCACGGGCTGTGGCGGCAGGCCGAGCGGGTGCTCGCGCCGACCCTGCTCGTGTACGGCGGCCGCGACCTGCTCGTCTCCTTCCGCATGGCGCGCAGGGCGGCGGCCGCGTTCCGCGACTCACGGCTGCTGACGCTGCCGGACGCGGGGCACGTGGCGATGATGGAGTACCCCGAGACCGTGGCCACGGCTTTCCGTGAACTCCTCGTGGATACGGGCGAGTTGGACGGTACGGCGGTCGAGGGCGGCGTGGGCTCGCCGGGTGGGTCGCGCCGTGGCGGTTCGCGTACGGGTTCGGGGAGCTGAGGCGGCGCGTGGGACGTCACAGCCGCCGTGGTCCGGCAGACCAGACAGACACGACAGGTACCTCGCGCACGCCGCGGTCACGCACCGCGGGCACGTCGTCCGACCTGGCGACGGGTTCGGCCTCCGTGCCGTCGCCGTCGCCGTCGGCCACGCCCGGCACGGGCCGGCGCAGGCGCTCGGCGGAGGCGAAGGGGGAAGGGGCGCAGGCTGCCCCGGCGAAGGGGGCGCCCGTGCGGGCGACGCCCACGCGTGGGGCGCCGACGCGTGGGGCATCGTCGGACGGGACGCCTGCGCACGGCACCCCGGCACCTGGCATCCCGGCCCACGGGACCTCGAACCACGGCACTCCGCCGCACGGCACCCCCGCCCAAGGCACCCCCGCCCACGGCACGCCGGCGCACGGCACCGCGAACCACGGAGCCCCGCCGCACGGCACCCCCGCCCACGGTGTCCCCGCCCAAGGCACCCCGCCCCACGGCACCCCGGCACCTGGCATCCCGGCCCACGGGACCTCGAACCACGGCACCCCCGCCCACGGCACCCCCGCCCACGGTGTCCCTCCCCACGGAACCCCTGAGCACGCGACCCCCGGTCACGGCACCCCGCCGCACGGAACCCCAACCCACGGAACCCCTCCCCACGGCACCCCAACCCAAGGCGCCCCCCACGTCCGCAGCGGCCACCCCGAGCAACGGGAGCCCGGCGGCGGATGGGGAGACGATGGCCTCGGAGCCGGAGCCGGAGCCGGAGCCGGAGCCGGAGCCGGAGCCGGAGCCGGAGCGAGCGCCGGAGCCGGAGCCGGAGCCGGAGCGAGCGCCGGATCCAGCGCCGGAACCGGAGTCAGCGCCGGAACCGGAACCGGCGTCCGGCGTGGGCGTGGCGTTCCCGGGCCCCGGCAGGATTACGTCGCCGCCTTTCCCGACGAGCTCCCCGCAGGGTTCACGCCCCGTGACCCGTACGCCTCCGTCACCGACTGGAGCGACGCGGACGGGCTGCACCCGGACGACTTGGGCGGCGACGGACCGGACGCCGGCGCCCGCGGCGGTCGGTGGCGCGGTCGCGCCCTGCTCGCCGTCGCGGCCGTCGCCGTGACCACCGTCGTCGCGGTCGTCGTGGCGGGCCAGTTCACCGGCGGGTCGAAGGGGTCCGCGGCGGGGGCCAAGGCGTCCCCGGGCGGCGCCCGCGACACCGAGGACCCCGCCTCCCGCTCGGACCGCAGGCCGACACCGGCCAAGGTGCCGGAGACGTACGACGACAAGATGCGCAAGACGTTCCCGATGGACCCGAAGCTCAAGGCGTCCGGCGACTTCGAGGCGATGTCCGGGTTCGACAAGGCGCCCGGCAAGGGGCAGTTGTTCCGCTACCGCGTCGACGTCGAGAAGGGGCTCGGCCTGGACGGTGAACTCTTCGCTCAGGCCGTCCAGAAGACCCTGAACGACGAGCGCAGCTGGGCGCACGGCCACGCCCGCACCTTCGAGCGGATCTCGTCCGGCAGGCCCGACTTCGTCGTCACGCTGGCGAGCCCCGGGACCACCGGGACCTGGTGCGCCAAGTCCGGTCTGGACACCACCCAGGACAACGTGTCGTGCGACTCCGCCGCCACGGACCGCGTGATGATCAACGCCTATCGGTGGGCGCAGGGCGCCAAGACCTACGGCGACGCGGTCAAGAAGGAGTTCGGCAGCGCGATCCTGCCGTACCGGCAGATGCTGATCAATCACGAGGTCGGGCACCGGCTCGGCCACAACCACACGGACTGCACCAAGAGCGGCGAGCTCGCGCCCGTCATGCAGCAGCAGACGAAGTTCCTGGAGCACGACGGCATCAAATGCAAGGCCAACCCCTGGGTGTTCCCGAAGAGTTGAGGTCACCGGGCCGCCCGGGGGATGATTCGCTTTGACATCCTTCGGAAATTCGTTCATATTTCTCCGCATGTCGAACCGTCACGCCCCGTCGAGCGCAGCCATCGAGCTCGCGCTGTTCGGCGTGACCGCGCTCTGCGTGGCCGACGTCCACTGTTGCTGACGCCCGCCCCGGCGAGTGCGTCGCTTTTTCCCAGCTGTACCGGTCCCGGCCGGACCGTAGCCGCTTTCGGCAGCCCGTAGTCGGGCTCAGCTGTTCTCCGCTGCCTTCGTGCCGCGCATTCCACGCCTTCTCCGGGGCGAGCTCCGCTCGGTCTCTGTTCGAATCCCGTTGCTCCGCTGCCCTCTTCGCAGCGACCCCCCGAGAGGTCTTCTTCCGATGCGCCAACCGTCCGTCACAGCCCGCCGCACGGCAGCGGCATCCGTCAGCCTCGTCCTGGCCGCGAGCGTCGCCGCCTGCGCGGGCCCGAAGGACAACGACGCCGGGAGCGGCGGCGACGGCAAGCCCGCCAAGGGCGGCACGCTCACCGTCCTCAACCGCGACCCGCAGACCGACTTCGACCCCGCGCGGCTCTACACCTCCGGCGGCGGCAACGTGCCGAGCCTCGTCTTCCGCACGCTGACCACCCGCAACCGCGAGGACGGCGCCAAGGGCGCGGAGGTCGTCCCCGACCTCGCCACGGACCTCGGCAAGCCGAGCAAGAACGCCACCGTATGGACGTACACGCTGAAGAAGGGGGTCAAGTACGAGGACGGCACGCCGATCACCTCCGCCGACGTGAAGTACGGCATCGAGCGCTCCTTCGCCGCCGAACTCAGCGGTGGCGCGCCCTACTTGCGGGACTGGCTCGTCGGGGGCGACACGTACCAGGGGCCGTACAAGGACAAGGGCGGCAAGGGGCTCGCATCCATCGAGACGCCCGACGCGCGCACCATCGTCTTCCATCTGAACAAGCCCGAGGGCGAGTTCCCCTATCTGGCGACGCAGACGCAGTTCACGCCGGTGCCCCAGAGCAAGGACAAGGGCACCAAGTACGAGGAGCACCCGGTCTCTTCCGGCCCCTACAAGGTCGTCAGGAACGAGAACGACGGGGAGCGGCTGCGCCTTGAGCGCAACCCGCACTGGTCCGCGCAGACCGACGCGGAGCGCAAGGCCTACCCGGACGTCATCGACGTACGCTCCGGCCTCGACTCGTCCGTCATCAACCAGCGGCTCTCCGCGGGCCAGGGCGCCGACGCCGCCGCCGTCACCACCGACACCAACCTCGGCCCGGCCGAACTCGCCAAGGTCACCGGCGACAAGGAGCTCGCCTCGCACGTCGGCACCGGGCACTTCGGTTACACGAACTACCTGGCCTTCAACCCGAAGGTGAAGCCGTTCGACGACCCCAAGGTGCGCCAGGCCGTCTCGTACGCCGTGGACCGCTCCTCCGTCGTCAACGCCGCGGGCGGCTCCTCGCTCGCCGAGCCCGCCACCACGTACCTGCCGAACCAGAAGTCCTTCGGATACACGAAGTACGACCACTTCCCGGCGGGCCCGAACGGCGATCCGAAGAAGGCGAAGGAGCTCCTGAAGGAGGCCGGTCACCCGGACGGACTCACCATCACGCTCACGCACTCCAACGCCAAGGACTTCGAGACCAGCCCCGAGATCGCCACCGCGGTCCAGGACGCCCTGAAGAAGGCCGGCATCACCGTCAAGCTGCGCGGACTCGAGGACAACGACTACAAGGACACGGTGCACAGCGCCAAGGACGAGCCCGGTCTCTTCCTCGCGCACTGGGGCGCCGACTGGCCCTCCGGCGGCCCCTTCCTCGCCCCGATCTTCGACGGCCGGCAGATCGTGAAGGACGGCGCCAACTTCAACTCCGGCTTCCTGGACGACACGTCCGTCAACGACGAGATCGACGAGATCAACAAGCTGACCGATTTGAAGGCCGCCGCCGAGCGGTGGGGCGCCCTCGACAAGAAGATCGGTGAGCGGGCGCTGACCGTGCCGCTCTTCCACCCGGTCTACAAGCGCCTCTACGGCAAGGACGTCAAGAACGTCGTCATCAGCGACTGGACCGGTGTCCTCGACGTCTCCCAGGTCGCGGTGGAGCAGTCGTGACGACCGTCTGGCGGCGGCTGCGCGAGCAGCGCGCCGCCCTCGTCGCGGCGGGCGTCGTCGCGCTGCTCGTCCTCGTGGCGCTCGCCGCGCCGCTGCTCACCGCCCTGGAGGGGCAGGACCCCACCACGTACCACCCGGATCTCGTCGACTCGGCGCGCGGCGGCGTGCCGGTCGGGTCGTTCGGCGGGATCAGCGGCGAGCACTGGCTCGGCGTCGAGCCGCAGACCGGCCGCGACCTCTTCGCCCGCCTGGTGCACGGGGCGCGCGTCTCGCTCGGCGTCGCGCTCGCCGCGACCGTCGTGCAGCTCGTCGTCGGGGTCGCGGTCGGTGTCGCCGCCGGCTTCGGCAGCCGCTGGCTCGACCAGGTGCTCAGCCGCGCCACCGACGTGATCGTGGCACTGCCGCTGACGGTCTTCGCGCTCGCGCTGATGGCGGTCGTGCCGAGCGGCTTTCCCCGGCCGGTGCTCGTCGCCCTCGTCATCGGGCTCGTCGCCTGGGGCAGTGTGGCGAAGATCGTGCGCGCGCAGACCGTCACGCTCAAGGGGCTCGACCACGTGGCCGCCGCCCGGCTCAGCGGCTGGGGCGGCGTGCGGGTCGCCCGCCGCGAACTGCTGCCGGCGCTCGCCGCGCCCGTCCTCACCTACGCCGCGCTGCTCGTCCCCACGAACATCACCGTCGAGGCCGCGCTGTCCTTCCTCGGGGTGGGCGTGAAGCCGCCCACCCCGTCCTGGGGACAGATGCTCACCGCCGCGGACGTCTGGTACCAGGCGGCCCCGCAGTACCTGCTGTTCCCGGCGGGCGCGCTGTTCGTCACCGTCTTCGCGCTCACCGTCCTCGGTGACGGCGTGCGCACCGCCCTCGACCCGCGCGCCGCGTCCCGGCTGCGGATCGGGACGGGCCGCAAGCGGGAGGTCGGCGCATGACCGGCTTCCTCGCGCGGCGCCTGGCGGGCGCCGCCGTCACCCTGTTCGCCCTCTCCGTGATCGTCTACGCGGTGTTCTACGCGGCGCCGGGCGACGTCGCCCAGATCACCTGCGGACCCCGCTGCTCACCGGCCCAAGTGCACCAGGTCGCCGAACAGTTGAGACTCGACGACCCGCTGTACGTGCGCTACTGGGACTTCCTGCAGGGCCTGTTCGTCGGCCAGGACTACTCCACCGGTACGGGCACCGAGCACTGCGGCGCGCCCTGCCTCGGCGTCTCGTACCAGAGCGACCAGCAGGTCACCGCGCTGATCGCGGCGAAGCTCCCGGTCACCGGGTCGCTCGCGCTCGGCGCCATGGTGCTCTGGCTGCTCCTCGGCGTCGGCACCGGCGTGCTCTCCGCCTGGCGGCGCGGCCGGCTGAGCGAGCGCGTGCTGACCGCCGTCACCCTCGCGGGCACCGCCACGCCCGTCTTCGTCATCGGGCTGCTCCTGATGATCGTGGTCTGCGGTCAGCTGCGGTGGCTGCCCTTCCCGCAGTACGTCCCCTTCGCGGACGACCCGACGCAGTGGGCGTGGAACCTGCTCCTGCCCTGGCTGTCCCTCGCGCTGATCGAGGCCGCCAAGTACGCGCGCCTGACCCGCTCCGCGATGCTGGAGACGCTAGCCGAGGACCATGTGCGGACCTTCCGCGCGTACGGCGTGGGGGAGCGGTCGATCATCGGCAGGCACGCGGTGCGGGGCGCCGTCGCGCCCGTCATCGCGCTGACCGCCAACGACTTCGGGTCGATGTTCGGGGGCGCGGTGCTCAGCGAGACGCTGTTCGGGCTGCCCGGCCTCGGCCGTGAGCTCGTGCACGCGGTCGAGGTCGTCGACCTGCCGGTGGTGGTCGGGCTCGTCATGGTCACCGGCTTCTTCGTGGTGCTCGCCAATGCCGTCGCGGACGTCCTGTACGCGGTGGCCGACCGACGGGTGGTGCTGTCGTGAGACTTGTCCAAGTCAGCGATCTGAGCGTCGAGTTCGGCTCGGGCGAGGGAGTCGTCCACGCCGTCGACGGCGTCTCCTTCACGCTGGAGCGGGGCGGCGCGCTCGCCCTGGTCGGAGAGTCCGGCTCCGGTAAGTCCACGGTGGCGTCCGCGCTGCTCGGACTCCATCGGGGTACCGGGGCGCGCGTCAGCGGATCGGTGCGGGTCGACGGCATCGACGTACAGGCCGCGTCCGATCCCGAACTGCGGCGGCTGCGCGGCGGGAAGGCCGCGATGGTCTTCCAGGACCCGCTGTCCTCCCTCGACCCGTACTACGCGGTCGGCGACCAGATCGCCGAGGTGTACCGGGTGCACACCGGGGCGCCTCGGCGGGCGGCACGCGCGCGTGCCGTGGCGGTGCTCGACCGGGTCGGCATCCCCGACGCCGCGCGCCGATCGCGCTCGCGCCCGCACGAGTTCAGCGGCGGCATGCGCCAACGCGCCCTCATCGCCATGGCGTTGGCCTGCGAGCCGGCGCTCCTCGTCGCCGACGAACCGACCACCGCGCTCGACGTCACCGTGCAGGCCCAGATCCTCGACCTGCTGCACACGCTGCGGCACGAGACCGGCATGGGGCTGCTCCTGGTCACCCACGACGTGGGCGTCGCCGCGGAGAGCGTCGACGAGGTCCTGGTCATGCGGGACGGGCGCGCGGTGGAGCGCGGGGCGGTACGGGAGGTCCTGGGGGCGCCCCGGGAGGCGTACACGCAGGAACTCCTCAGGGCCGTGCCGCGCGTGGACTCGCCGCTGGCGCCGACCGCCGGTGACGCGGGCGAGGTCGTGCTCGAAGCCGTCGGTCTGCGCCGGGAGTTCGGGCGCGGCCGGCGCGCGGTCACCGCCGTCGACGACGTCTCGCTCACCGTCCGCCGCGGGGAGACCCTCGGCATCGTGGGCGAGAGCGGCAGCGGCAAGACCACGCTCGGCCGGATGCTGGTGGGCCTCCTGGAGCCGACCGCCGGGGTGCTCCGCCACGGGGGTGTGGAGCGGCCCGGCGGCCAAGTGGTCCCCGGGGTGCAGATGGTGTTCCAGGACCCCGTCTCCTCGCTCAACCCGCGCCGCTCGATCGGTGAGTCCATCGCGGACCCGCTGCGGGCGCGGGGCGAGAGCGACTCCTTCGTACGGGGGAGAGTGAGCGAACTCCTGGGGCGCGTAGGGCTCGACCCGGCGCACTACGACCGCTACCCGCACGAGTTCAGCGGCGGGCAGCGCCAGCGCGTCGGCATCGCGCGGGCACTCGCCGCCGAGCCCAGGATCATCGTCTGCGACGAACCGGTGTCGGCCCTCGACGTGACGACACAGGCCCAAGTGACCGCGCTGCTCGCCGAGTTGCAGCGGGAACTCGGGCTCGCGCTGGTCTTCGTCGCGCACGATCTCGCGGTGGTACGTCAGGTCAGCGACCGGGTCGCCGTGATGCGGCAGGGCCGGATCGTCGAACAGGGCACCGTGGCGGAGGTCTACGGGGCGCCCCGGGACCCGTACACCGAACAGCTGCTCGCGGCCGTCCCGGCGCTCGACCCGGAGGCGGCGGCGGAGCGCAGAGCGGTACGCAGGGAGGCGCGGAGGGAGCCGGTGGGGGTCTGACCGGCGGAGTACGGGGGATGAGGGTCCGCCGGACCCGCTGGCCGCAGCCTGACTCTCCGTAGCGGAATCGGGGTTCCGAGCCGCCATAGCGCGACAGAACGCAACCGGCGCGGGAAAGTTACTGCCGTTCACCCCTTTTGGTGGTGCGACGGACAACCGTCCGTCGCACCACCCGCATGACCGCATACGTTCGTCCCGCTGCGAGCCGCCGGCCCAACGGCGGCTCCCCAGACGGGAGATCGGGGGTGCGCTCGTGCGCGTCGGACTGCTTACGGAGGGTGGCTATCCGTATGTGAGCGGTGACGCCAGGCTCTGGTGCGACCGGCTCGTGCGGGGGCTCGGGCAGCACGAGTTCGACGTCTACGCCCTCAGCCGCAGCGAGCAGCAGGAGGCCCAGGGCTGGGTCGAACTGCCGCCCCAGGTCGGCCGGGTGCGCACGGCCCCGCTGTGGAACGCCGACGACGAGGCGCTGCGTGCGGCGGGGCCGCGCGGCGGGCGCGGGCGGCGGGCCCGGCGCCGGTTCGCCGAGTGCTTCGGGGAGCTGGCCGACGTGGTGTGCCGGGGTGGCGGGGGCGCCCGGGACGGCGGGGCGGACGGTCCCCGCGAGGGTGGGGCGGACGGTTCCCACGGCGGCTCGTCGGGTGGCTCCCACGACGGGCGGTCGGGCGGTTCCCACGACGGGCGGTCGGGGGACGAGCGCGACGCGGTGGCGGACCGTTTCAGCAACGCTCTGTACGGGCTCGCCGAACTCGCCCGCGACGAGGGCGGACTGGTGGGTGCGCTGCGCTCGGAGTCCGCCGTCCGCGCCCTGGAGCGCGCCTGCCGCGCGCCCGGCGCACTGCGCCCCGCCCACGCCGCGCGCGTGCCCGACCTGCTCACCGCCGCCGCTCTGATGGAGCGCGCGCTGCGGCCGCTCTCCCTGGACTGGTACGACGCCGAAGGGCTCGGCGCCGTCGACCTGTGCCACGCCACCTCCGGCGGGCCCGCGGCGCTGCCCGGGCTGCTGGCCGGGCACTTCGCCGGGGTCCCGCTGCTCGTCACCGAGTACGGCGTACAGCTGCGGACCCACCACCTCGCCACCGGCGACACGGACCTGAGCGCACCGGCGCGGGCGCTCCTCGCCTCCTTCCACGGGCTGCTCGCGGCCGAGGTGTACCGCGGGGCCACCCTCATCACCCCCGGCAACGCCCACGCCCGGCGCTGGCAGGAGCGGTGCGGCGCCGACCGCGCCAAACTGCGCACGGTCCACCCGGGCATGGCCGCCGACCGCTTCACGGAGATCGGCGAGGGCGGTTACGACGACTTCGCCGCCGACCCCGACACCCTCCTGTGGGTCGGCCGCATCGAGCCCGCCAAGGACCTGATCTCGCTGCTCCACGCCTTCGCGGAGATCCGCGCGGAGGTGCCGGGGGCCCGGCTGCGGATCGTCGGGGCGCCGGCCGAGGGGCCCGAGGCGCGGGCGTATCTCGCGCATTGCCGAGCCCTCGCCGCGCAGCTCTTCCCCGACGAGGCGGCGGGCGCGCACGCCGTCGGCGACAACCCCGTCTCCTTCGAGGAGATCGGCGGCCCGGACGTGCCCGAACTCGCCGACGCGTACGCCTGCGGCGGCATCGTCGTCCTCTCCAGCGTCGTCGAGGGCTTTCCCATCAGCCTGGTCGAGGCCATGTTCTGCGGGCGCGCGACCGTCTCGACGGACGTCGGCGCGGTGGTGGAGGTCATCGGCGGTACGGGGCTCGTGGTGCCGCCGCGCAATCCGCGGGCGCTCGCGGAGGCGTGCGTGGCGCTGCTGCGCGACCCCGAACGGCGTGCGCGCCTGGGGGCGGCGGCGCGGGCGCGGGCCCTCGAACTCTTCACGGTCGAGCAGAACGTGGCGGCATTTCGAAGCATTTACCTGGAGATCGTCTCGCACTGCCCGGTGCGCAGGGACGCGGTCGACGAGACGGGCGAACCGGTGCCGTTCGCGCACCCCGCGGAGGCGTGCCTCCCCGGCCGGTGGGCGGTCGCGGTGGGCCCCGCGTCGAGCGCCCCGGAACCGGAGGCGGGGACGGAGGCCACCGGCGTACCGAGCTGGGCGGCGCCGGAGGGGCGGTCGACAGAGGCGACAGAGGTGCCGGATGCGGCGGATGCGGCAGAGGCGGCGGATGCCACCGAGGCCTCGTCGGCAGAGGCGTCGGTGCGAAGGGAGGAGGCGGCGGTATGAAGCGACCCGAGGGAACCACCGACGCGGTGGACGCGCCACGGGCCCCGCGCGGTGCGGACGGCTGGGACGCACGCTCCGAGGAGCTCCTCGCGGACCGGGCCGACCCCTCTCACTCCGACCCCCCGCGCCCCGGAGACGCCCGCCCCCCGCACCCGGGAGACGCCCGCCCCCCGCACCCCGGAGACCCCCGCCCCAAGCCCCGCCGGCGCGGTGCCGGTGACCCCGTCAAGGCCCTCATGCATCGCCACCGTGCGCTCTGCGAGCGTGCCGTCGACCCGCTGGAGATCGCGGCGGGGCTGGAGGCCCACGGCCTCACCGACCGTGCGGCCGCTCGCTTCCGGCACCGGGACGTGTTCGCGCTGGCCGAGGAGATGTACGCGCGCGTGCCCCGCGACGGCGCCGACGACGGCACGCCCCCGGACCCGTCCCCGCACGGCGATGTCCGTACCGACATACCCGGCGTGCCCACCGGCTGGGCCCTCTTCGCGCTCCTGCCGGGCGCCGTGTGCGCGGCGGGCGTGGCCGGGGCGGCCCTCGCCGAGGGGACCACGCGGCTCGTGGTCCTCCTGGTCGGCGCGCTCGCCGTCGCCGTCGCCCTCCACGTCGCCCTGCGGTACGGACCGCTGCGCGCCACCGGCCACCCCGTCCCCGCCACCCGCGCGTGGACGTGCTGGCTCCTCGCGTACGCCCTGCTCGGCGACGGCCTGCTGCGCGGCGTCGTCGCGGGCGGCCCGGACGGCCCCGGTGATCTCTGGGACCCCGCGCTCGCTCCGGCCCTCGGTCTCGCCCTCGCCGTGGCGCCCGCCGCCTGGTGCGCCCGCCTCTTCGCCGTACGGGCCGGGGCGCGCGTCACCGCCAGCCGCGGCCTCGACGAATTCGCCTCCTCCGTACGGCCGTTGCTCCTCGGCGTGGTCGCGCTCTTCCTGGCCGTGCTCGGGGCGCTGCTCGCTGCCTCCGACACGCTGGTCGGACCGATCGCCGACCGGACGGGCCTCGCCGACCACCCCACCGGCGGCCCACCCGCACTCCTCGGCGCCACCGCACTCGGCGCGCTCCTGCTGCTCGCCCGGCTCCTCGGCGCGTACGGCTTCACGCGCGCCCCCGCCCTGCTCCTCGGCGCCGCCGGCGCCTGCGAAGCCACCGCTCTGGCCCTGGTGTTCGCGGGCCGGCTGCCCACCTGCGACCCCCTGGCCGTGCCCGTCACCGCCGCCGTCGACGCCTGGGGCCCCGGCGTCGTACCGGCAGCCGCGTGTGGCACCGCCGCCCTCGTCCTCCTGGTCCACGCGGCCAGGACCCTGACCCTCGCCTCGGCCCACGCCGGTCCCCGTGACGCGCCGTGACGCCGAAGGCGGCCCGACCACTCTCCCGCGGGGCCGACACCGCGGGCGTCCTCCCCGTGCACCACGGCACCATCCCGAAGGAGAAAGACAGATGACCACCCGCAGCCGTCTCCGCCGCCGAGCGGCCACCCCGGGAGGCGCCCGATGAGGGTGCTGCTGATCGGAGCCAACGGATACCTCGGCCGGTTCGTCGCCGACCGGCTGCTCGCCGACCCGGCCGTGCAGCTCACCGCCCTCGGCCGCGGCGACGACTCGGACGTACGGTTCGACCTCGCCAGCGGAAGCCCCGGCGCGCTCACCCGCTTCCTCGACGCCGTCCACCCGGGCGTCGTCATCAACTGCGCCGGCGCCACCCGCGGCGGCGCCCGCGAACTGACCCGGCACAACACCGTCGCCGTCGCCACCATCTGCGAGGCGCTGCGCCGCAGCAGCTGCGGGGCCCGCCTCGTGCAGCTCGGCTGCGGCGCCGAGTACGGGCCCAGCCAGCCGGGCTCCTCGACCGCCGAGGACGCGGTGCCGCGCCCCGGCGGGCCCTACGGCGTCAGCAAGCTGGCCGCCACCGAACTGGTGCTCGGCTCGGGTCTCGACGCCGTCGTCCTGCGGGTCTTCTCGCCCGCGGGACCCGGCACCCCCGCCGGATCGCCGCTCGGCCGGCTCGCCGAGGCCATGCGGCGCGCGATGCAGGCCGGGGACGGCGAGCTCAAGCTCGGCGGACTCGGAGTGCAGCGCGACTTCGTCGACGTACGCGACGTGGCGCGCGCCGTGCACGCCGCCTCGCTCTCCGCCGCCCAGGGCATCGTCAACATCGGCGCGGGACGCGCGGTGCGGCTGCGCGACGCGGCCGCCGTCCTGGCCCGCGTCGCGGGGTACGGCGGCGCGCTGCACGAGCTCGACCAGGTGCCGGTGCGCGCGGCCATCGGCCACCCGCGCGGCGAGGACGGGCACGGCGCCCCGGCCGCCGCGTACCCCTACCCGGACGGCTGCGGCAGCTGGCAGCAGGCCGACGTCCGCACCGCGCGCGACCGGCTCGGCTGGCGGCCCCGCATCAACCTGGAGGAGTCGCTCGCCGACATCTGGATGGAGGCCGCATGCCGCATCTGACCAGGTCCACGACGGGCGCCGCGAGCACCGAGGTGCGCGTCGGCTTCGGCGTCCCCGGCTTCGCCCACCCGCTCGTCGCCCCCGTCGAATGGTCCGAACTCACCCGCCCCGGCACCCCTTTGAAGTGGGTCGTCCTGAATGTCGCCAACGGTCCCGGCGAGCGGCCCGACCCGCACTGCCTGGAGGCGGCGGGCCGGCTGCGCAACGCCGGCGTCCGGGTCATCGGCCACCTCGACACGACGTACGGCGCCCGCTCCTTCGGGGAGCTCGTCTCCGACGCGCACCGCTACCACGACTGGTACCGGGTCGACGGCTTCCTCCTGGACCGCTGTCCCACCGAACGGGCCGCGCTGCCGGAGGTGCGCAGGACGGTGGCCACGCTGCGCGCGCTCGTCGACGACGCGCACATCGTGCTCGGCCACGGCACCCACCCGTACCCCGGATACGCCGAGTCGGGCGACCAGTTGGTGACCTTCGCCGGGGCGTGGAGCGACTACCGCTGGTCACAGGTGGCCGAGTGGACCGCCGACTATCCGCCCGAGCGCTTCTGCCACCTGGTGCACGGCATGCCGCGCGGCCACCTCGACGAGGCGCTGCGCATCGCCCGCTGGCAGGGCGCGTCGACGATCTACTTCACCGACCGCGGGGACGGGGGCGGCCACGGCGACCCCTGGGAGTCGCTGCCCGGCTACTGGGACGACATCGTCTCGCGGGTCGGGACGGGTATCTCGGAATGAAAAAGGGCGTGGCAGTGTTACAGGCAGAACAACCGTTCCGCACAACCGACCAACGGAGTCCCCGTGTCGCTGCCACCCCTGGTCGAGCCCGCCGCCGAGCTCACCGTCGACGAGGTCCGCAGGTACTCCCGCCACCTGATCATCCCCGACGTCGGGATGGACGGGCAGAAGCGGCTGAAGAACGCCAAGGTGCTGTGTGTCGGCGCCGGCGGCCTCGGGTCCCCGGCCCTGATGTACCTGGCCGCGGCCGGTGTCGGCACGCTCGGCATCGTCGAGTTCGACGAGGTCGACGAGTCCAACCTGCAGCGCCAGATCATCCACAGCCAGGCCGACATCGGCCGCTCCAAGGCGGAGTCCGCGAAGGACTCGGTCCTCGGCATCAACCCGTACGTGAACGTGATCCTGCACGAAGAGCGGCTCGAGGCCGACAACGTGATGGACATCTTCAGCCAGTACGACCTGATCGTCGACGGCACGGACAACTTCGCCACCCGTTACCTGGTCAACGACGCGTGCGTGCTCCTGAACAAGCCGTACGTGTGGGGATCCATCTACCGCTTCGACGGCCAGGCGTCCGTCTTCTGGAGCGAGCACGGCCCGTGCTACCGCTGCCTCTACCCGGAGCCCCCGCCCCCCGGCATGGTCCCGTCCTGCGCCGAGGGCGGCGTGCTCGGCGTGCTGTGCGCGTCGATCGGCTCCATCCAGGTCAATGAGGCGATCAAGCTCCTCGCGGGCATCGGTGAGCCGCTCGTCGGCCGCCTGATGATCTACGACGCCCTGGAGATGCAGTACCGCCAGGTCAAGGTCCGCAAGGACCCCGACTGCGCGGTCTGCGGCGAGAACCCCACCGTCACCGAGCTCATCGACTACGAGGCCTTCTGCGGCGTCGTCTCCGAGGAGGCCCAGGAGGCGGCGGCCGGTTCGACGATCACTCCCAAGCAGCTCAAGGAGTGGATCGACGGCGACGAGAAGATCGAGATCATCGACGTCCGCGAGCCGAACGAGTACGAGATCGTCTCGATCCCCGGCGCCAAGCTGATCCCGAAGAACGAGTTCCTCATGGGCACCGCCCTCCAGGACCTCCCGCAGGACAAGAAGATCGTCTTGCATTGCAAGACGGGTGTCCGGTCCGCGGAAGTCCTGGCCGTGCTGAAGTCGGCGGGCTTCGCCGACGCGGTGCACGTGGGCGGCGGCGTGATCGGCTGGGTCCACCAGATCGAGCCCGAGAAGCCGGTCTACTAGGCGTAGGGCCTGAACGGTCCAAAAGGGGGCCCGCACCAATTTGGTGGGGGCCCCCTTTTCGCCTCAAGGGCTCGTCCTCAAACGCCGGACGGGCTGACACGGCTCACGATGAGCAGACCTTGCCGTCCTTCGGGGGCGTGCCCTCCAGCAGGTACGTGTTGATCGCGTCGTCCACGCAGTCGCTGCCGTTGCCGTACGCCCCGTGGCCCTCGCCCTTCCAGGTCAGGTGGACGCCGACGTCCTTGCCGAGCTCGTCCGCCATCTTGCGGGCGCCCTCGTAGGGGGTGGCCGGGTCGCCGGTGTTGCCGACGACGAGGATCGGGGCGGCGCCGGGCGCGCTCACCTCGGGGGAGTCGGCCAGGCCGGGGACCGGCCACTCGTGGCACCAGCCCGCCGTGTCCCAGCCGAGGAACTCCCCGAAGACCGGCGAGATCTCCCGGAACCGGCTCAGCCGCTGCTTCGCCTCCTCCGGCGTGGTCCGCTCCTTCGCGTCCCGGCAGGAGATGGCCCGCTGCGAGTGGCTCTGGGTGCTGTAGTGACCGGACGCGTCGCGTTCGTTGTAGGCGTCGGCGAGCTGGAGCAGCGGCGAACCGTCGCCCTTCTCCGCCGCAGCCAGTGCGCGGGTCAGCGTGGGCCAGGTCTGCTTGCTGTACAGCGTGATCAGGATGCCTGTGCTCGCCAGGGACTCGGTCAGCTTGCGGTCGCCCGAGGCGCGCATCGGCTCGGCGTCCAGGCGCCGGAAGAGCTTCGCCACCTTCGCCGTGCCCGCGTTCGGGTCCTGGCCGCGCGAGCGGAAGTAGTTGTCGAGGGCGCGCTGGAAGCCCTTCGCCTGGTTCTCCGCGTGGCCGATCGAGTCCGCGCTCGGGTCGACGACCGCGTCGAACGTGAGGCGGCCGACGCGGCGGGGGAACAAGTGGGCGTACGTCCCGCCCAGTTCGGTGCCGTACGAGATGCCGAAGTAGTGCAGCTTGTCGTCGCCGAGGACCTGGCGCATGACGTCCATGTCGCGGGCCGCCTCGACCGTCGAGACGTGCTCGATGAGCTTCTTCGCGTCCCGCGCGCAGCCCGCGCCGAAGTCCGCCGCGTCCTCGAAGTAGGCCCGCTCCTCGGCCGCCGTGTCCGGCGTGAGGTCGACCTTCTTCTCGGCGGCCTGCGTCGCCTCGTCGTCCCGGCAGCGCACGCCCTCGCTCGCCGCGACCCCGCGCGGGTCGAAGCTGACCAGGTCGTACCGCTCGCGCAGTTTGGTGTACGAGTCGGCGAAGGAGGGCAGCCCGGAGACGCCCGAGCCGCCCGGGCCGCCGAAGTTGAAGAGCAGGGAGCCGATGCGGTCGCCCTTGCCCGTGCTCTTGGCGCGGATCAGGGCGATCCCGATCGTCTCGCCGTCCGGCTTCGCGTAGTCCAGCGGGACCTTGAGGGTCGAGCACTGCCACTGGGCGCCCGGCGCGCTGCCGCCCTCGGGCGCCTTGCAGCCCTTCCAGTCCAGCTTCTGGGTGGTCAGCGACGCCGGCAGGGTCGAGGAGGGGTCGGGCTTCGGGCGGGGAGCGTTCGACGAGGGGGCCTTGTCGTCGCTCCCGCCGTCGTCGGACGAGCTGCAGCCGGCGGCCAGCCCCGCCACGAGCACTGCTGCGGCGGCCAGGGCCGTGGACCGTACGAAACGCTGCATGGACGCGCTTCCCCCCTCGGAAAGACAGTCAGGCCATAGTAGGCGGGGCCACCGACAACGCCCTCGGGGCCCGCCGCGGCGTCAGGAGCAGACCGTCTCCGCGTTCGGG
This sequence comes from Streptomyces sp. NPDC041713, assembly GCF_055591085.1. NCBI lineage: Bacteria > Bacillati > Actinomycetota > Actinomycetes > Kitasatosporales > Streptomycetaceae > Streptomyces > Streptomyces sp. NPDC041713. Next base: position 294,441 of record NZ_JBVIZY010000002.1, on the reverse strand, counting down.
ACCGTCCCCTCCAGCAGGTAGCCGTCGACGGCGTCGCGCACGCAGGCGTTCTTGCTGTCGTACGCGCCGTGCCCCTGGCCCTTGTACGTCATCTCGACGCCGACGCCCTTGCCGAGCGCCTGCGCCATCTTGTGCGCCCCCTCGTACGGCGTGGCCGGGTCGCCGGTGTTGCCGATGACGACGATGGGCGGCGCGCCCGCGGCGCTCACGTCGGGGTGGTCGGCCTGGCCGTCGACGGCCCAGTCGGTGCAGCTGACCATGCCCCACGCCAGGTAGTCGCCGAACAACGGCGAGGCCTTGCGGAACTCGGGGAGCTTTTCCTCCACGTACCGCGGGGTGTAACGCGCCTTGTCGTCCGCGCAGTTGATGGAGACGTTGGCCGACTGGATGTTGCTGTACTGGCCGTCCTCGTTGCGCCCGTTCATGGAGTCGGAGAGGGCCATGAGGATCTTGCCGTCGCCGTCGTAGGCCTCGTCCAGGCCCTGGGTGAGGTAGGGCCAGAAGTCCTTGGAGTACAGGGCCTGCGCGATGCCGTTGGTGGCGGCGGTCTGCGTCAGTTCGCGCGGCGGCAGACCGCGGATCGGCTTGCGGTCCAGGTCCTTCAAGAGCTTCGCGATCTTCTCCTTGACCTGCGCCTCCGTGTCGCCGACGGGGCAGTCGTCCGCCTGTGACGTGCAGTCCTTCGCGAAGTTGTCGAGCGCCAGCTGGAACCCCTCGGCCTGGCCGAGCGAGCCCTGCTCGGCGTTCTCGGTGGGATCGACGACCGCGTCGAACACGGCCCGCCCCACCTTCTTGGGGAACAAATGTGCGTAGACGCCGCCGAGTTCGGTGCCGTACGAGATCCCGAAGTAGTGCAGCTTGTCGTCGCCGAGGACCTGGCGCATCAGATCCATGTCGCGGGCCGCGTCGGTGGTGCGCACGTGCGGGAGGGTCGCGCCGGCGTTCTTCTCGCAGCCGCCGTTGAACGACTTCACGTTCTCGACGAGCTTCTTCTTCTCGCTGTCGTCGTCGGGCGTGGCGTCCTGCTGGAAGTACGTGTCGAGCTGCTCGTCGTCCTCGCAGCGGATGCCCGCGCTGGCGCCGACGCCGCGCGGGTCGAAGCTCACCAGGTCGTAGCGGGTGCGCAGCTTGGCGTAGTCCTCGCCGAAGGCGGGCAGCGTGGTGACGCCCGAGCCGCCGGGGCCGCCGAAGTTGAAGACGAGGGAGCCGATGCGCTTCTTCTTGTCGCCGCTCGCGGCCGCCTTGATCAACGCGATGTCGATGGTGTCGCCCTTGGGTTTCGACCAGTCGAGGGGGGCCTTCATGGTGGCGCACTGCCACTCGGCGCCGCCCGGCAGCGGGGACGGGGCGTCGCCACCGCCCTCGGCGGCGTCGGGCGCGGGGCAGTCCTTCCAGCTCAGCTTCTGGGTCGGCAGATCCTCGTCCTTGGCGTCGCTGCTGCCGCACGCCGAGAGCGTGGCGGACAGGAGCAGGGCGGCGGCGGCCAGCGCGGTGACGCGTGGCTGGGACTGTGTGGGCATGTCCCCATCCTGCGGGGGCTCCTGACGGGGCGCTCGGGGCGCGGGCCGTGTGGGTGAGGATCCGGCCACGGAAATCCGGCGTCGCGCTCGGCTCAGCGGCGGACGGACGGGGTCACAGGAAGCGACGGATGGGCTGGACGGCCACCTCGCGGGCCCGCTGGACGGCGGAGCGCTTCTTCCACCGGTCTCGCCGGATCAGTTCGCTGACCGCGGTGTCGGCCTCGAAGTGCTCGTCCAGGGTGGCGGTGAACTCCTGGTCCAGGACGGCGAGCATGACTTCCTCGTCATGGTCGAGGGAGCGGCGGTTGAAGTTCGTGGAGCCGATCAGCGAGGCGACACCGTCGACAGTGATGATCTTGGCGTGCATCATCGTCGGCTGGTACTGGTAGATCTTCACCCCGCACGCGGTGAGTTCTTCGTAGTGGTGCTGGCCCGCCAGCCGGCACACCCGCTTGTCGGTGTGCGGACCGGGCAGCACGATCTCCACCTGCACGCCGCGCCGCGCGGTGGCACACAGGAGTTCGATGAAGTACGCGTCGGGGGAGAAGTAGGCGGTGGACAGCCGGAAGCGTTCCTCGGCCGACTCCAGCATCACCCGCAGCAGCGTCTGCATGTCCTGCCAGCCGAAGCTCGCCGAACCCCGCACGACCTGCACGATGGCGCCGCCCCGCGGACGATGGTCGATGAACCGGTCCCTGGCGTCGAAGAGCTCGTCATGGCACTCGGCCCAGTTCTGGGCGAACGCCGCCGCGAGACCGTCCACCGCGGGCCCGCGGACCTCGACGTGCGTGTCGCGCCACTCGTTCTCGTCGCGGGCATCCCCGCACCACTCCTCGGCGATGCCCACCCCGCCGGTGAACGCGGTCTCCTCGTCGACGACCAGAACCTTGCGGTGACAGCGGTGGTTCTGCTTGAACGGCGAGAGGTACAGCGGCTTGCGGAACCACGCCACCTGCACCCCCGCCTGCTCCATCGCGGCCAGCTGCTCGGTCTCGATCAACCGGCTGCCGAACCCGTCCAGGAGCAGCCGCACCCGCACCCCGGCACGGGCCCGCTCGGCGAGCGTCTCGGCGAACCGCAGGGCGATGTCGCCCTTCCAGTACACGAACGTCATCATGTCCACGGTGTGCTCGGCACGGCGGATCCCCTCGAGCATGGCCGCGAAGATCTCGTCCCCGTTGCGCAAGGGGGTGAGCGCGTTGCCCTCCGTCGCCGCGATCCCGATCAGCCGCTCCAGGCGACGCCGTATGCGTGCGACACGGGCCCCGGGGTCGGACCCGTCCGCCGTACCGGACATCGGCGCACTCAGCCCGGCGGATTCCTGCGTACTGGTCATGGTTCTCCGGCCGGCACACAACGCGGATGTCTGAGGGCCGCGGTGCCCGGTCCGGCGCGGGCTGAGCAGCGCGCCGACTTTACCGGTCCTCAGCCCTCGGCCAGCTGCCGGGCCGCCGCCGTCCCCGTGGCCACGCACGCGGCGACGCCCACGCCCTCGTACGCGGCCCCGCACAGCGCGATCCCCGGCAGGCCGCCGACCGCCTCACGGACCCGGGCGACGCGCTCGATGTGGCCGACCCCGTACTGCGGAAGGCCGCGTTCCCACCGTCGGACGCGGGCCGCGACGGGCTCCCCGATGGGGCCGAGGGCCTCGTGCAGCTCCCGGACCGAGGTGCGGATCAGATGGCGGTCCGGCGGGGCGAGCCGGTGCTCCTCGGCGACCCGGCCGATCGAGGTGCGCAGCAGGAAGAGGTCGGGCGCGGCCTCGCCCTGCCAGCCCCACTTGTTGCTGAGGAACGTGGCGGCCTTGAGGGCGCGCCCGTCGACGGCCGGCACCAGGAAGCCGTTGCCTATGGGCAGCGCGTCCCCGTGCCCGGCGCTCCCCTGCCCCCGGACGAGGGCTTCCGTGCGCGGGAACGCCATGGTCACCACGGCCGTGCTGGCGTGCTGGATCGCCCCCAGGTCGGCGTCCGCGAGCGGCGCGTGCGGGCGCAGCAGCTCCGCGGCCTCGTACGCGGGCACGGCGAGCACCACGGCGTCCGCCTCCAGGAGGAGCGGGCCGTCACCGGTGACGGCGAGCACCCGCCACCGCCCCGCGGGGGTGCGCTGCAGTTCACGCGCGCGCGTGCCGGTCAGGATCCGGGCGCCGCTCGCCGCGGCCACGGCGTGCGGGAGACGGCCGTTGCCGCCGCGCAGGCTGCGTACGGGGACGGGGCGCGGGCTCCCGGATTTCGCGCTCCCCGCGCGCGGGGCGGTGGCCCCGGGCGGCGTACGCATCTCCCGCAGCGCGGCGAGCAGCGGCCCACCCCGCTCGGCGACCGCCGCCACGCGCGGGAGCACGGCCCGCAGCGAGAGCCGGTCGGGGCGGCCCGCGTAGACCCCGCCGAGCAGCGGCTCCACGAGCCGGTCCACGGCCTCCTGACCCAGCCGCCCGCCGAGGTACTCGGCGACGGACACGTCGTCGCCCTGCGGCTCCGCGGGCAGCGTCTCGTCCAGGCACAGCCGGGCCGCCGCCTCGTCCGACAGGAGCCCGGTGCCGGTCAGGGCGTCGGGGTCGGTGGGGATGCCCATGACGTGGCCGGGCGGCAGCGGGCGCAGGGCGCCGTGGGACCACAGGGTGGTGGGCGCGGGGGCCGGGTCGCACAGGTCGTCGCCGAGGCCGACGTCCTCGGCGAGGCGCACGGCCTCCGGGCGCAGCGCCATCAGGGACTCGGCGCCCTCGTCGACGGGGACGCCCGCGAGGGTGCCGGTGCGGAGCTTGCCGCCGATGACGGGGGCGCCCTCCAGGACGGTGACCTCCGCGTCGGCGCGCAGCCGCAGGGCCGCCGTCAGTCCGCTGATGCCGCCGCCGACGACGATCACTGAACGCGTCATGCCGCGCTCCCTTCGTTCGGTGCCGGGGTGCCCGGCGCGAGCAGCTCGCGCAGCTCGTCCTGGTGGGGGAAGCTCCCCGGTTCGTACGCGCACCAGGGATCGGCGGCGAGGACCCGCCCCGTGGCCCCGTACGCGCGCGAACGGGAGCCGCCGCACACGGTGTTGAACTCGCAGCGGCCGCACGCCCCGCCGAGCAGCGCCGGGTCGCGCAGCGTGGTGAAGAGCGCGGAGCCCCGGTAGATGTCGACCAGCGGATGGTGTCTGACGTTGCCGGCCGACAACGGCAGGAAGCCGCTGGGATGGACCTCTCCGGTGTGCGAGACGAAGACGAAGCCGCGTCCGGAGCCGACGTCCATGGGCGGTCTGCGCACCGCGCGCCGCTCCCCGTCGTGCAGACCGAGCGCACGCGCGCGTGCCGTGAGCCGCGCGTACAGGGGCCCTGTCACGGGTGTCCCGCCGTGCCGTTCCAGGAGGGTCCGCTGGAGCATGACGCGGCGGAAGTGGTGCCCCTCCGTGGTCTTGGTGGCCATGACGGCGCCCGTGTCGTACAGGAAGTGCAGGACGTCCTCGACCTCGCCGGGAGTGAGCGCGGCGAGCTGTTCGCCGCGGCCCGTCGGCACCAGCACGAAGCCGCTCCACAGCATCGCGCCCTCGCGGCGCACCAGGGCGGCGACGTCCGCGAGGTCCTCCAGGCTGTCGCGCGTGACGGTGGTGTTGATCTGCACCTTCAGGCCGAGCTCACGGGCGGTCCGCCAGCCGTCGAGGGTCCACTCGAAGACGCCGTCCACACCACGGAACGCGTCGTGCCGCGCGGCCGTGGAGCCGTCGACGCTCAGCGAGAGGGCGACGGCGCCCGCGTCGCGCACCGCCGTGAGGTTCGCCCGGTCCAGCGTCGGCGTGCCCGAGGGGGAGACGGCGACGCGGAGCCCGCGGGAGGTGCCGTACGCGACGAGGTCGGTGAGGTCGGGGCGCTGGAAGGGGTCGCCGCCCGTGATCACGAAGAGCGGGCTCGGCCGCCCGAAGGCCGCGATCTGGTCCATCAGACGGCGGGCGTCGGCGCCGTCCAGCTCGCCGGGGTCCCGCGCGGGCTGCGCCTCGGCCCGGCAGTGCACACAGGCCAGCGGGCACGCGCGCGTGGCCTCCCAGATGACGATGAAGGGGCGCTCGCCGACGTCGTGTGGCGGGCGCCTGACGAGGCGGCTCACGACACCCGCTCCCAGCCCCGCTCCGGTTCCCGGTTCGCGAGCCGCCCGGGGTCGCGCCTGCGGTAGACCACGTACGGCCTGAAGAGGTACTTGAAGGGCGCGCTGACGATGTGGGCGAGCCGCGAGAAGGGGATCAGCGCGAACAGCGCGAAGCCGAAGACGACGTGCAGCTTGAAGGCGAGGGGCGCGGCGCCCATCAGCGCGTAGTCGGGCCGGAGCGTGAACAGGCTGCGGAACCAGACGGAGACGCCCTCGCGGTAGTTGTAGTCGACCGCTCCGGAGGAGTTGAGGACGGTCGCGACCAGGCCGAGCAGCAGCGCGGCGAGCAGCACCGTGTACATCAGGTGGTCGCTGCGCAGGGTGGCCTTGCGGACGGCGGGCACGGTCAGCCTTCGGTAGACCAGGACGCCGATCCCGCCGGCCGCCGCGAGGCCCGCGACGGCGCCGGTGGAGACGGCCATCAGGTGGTACGTGTGGTCGCTGACGCCCACCGCGTCGGTCCAGTCGTCCGGGATCAGCAGCCCCACCACGTGGCCGAGCACGACGAACGCCATCCCGAAGTGGAACAGCGGCGAGCCGATCCGCAGCAGCCGCGACTCCCGCAGCTGGGAGGAGTGCGTGGTGAGGCCGAACCGGTCGTACCTGGCCCGCCAGGCGAGGCCCGCGACCAGGAGGGTGACGGCGACATAGGGCATGACGCCCCAGAGCATGAGGTCCATTACGCCGGGGTCCTTTCCCGTCCGGAGCGGCCGGGGAGCGTGGGCCAGGGGAGGGCCACGCCGGGCCCGAGGGGTTCCATCCCGGACCCGAGGGGTTCCATGCCGGGCCCGAAGGGCTCCAGGCCGACGCTCTCGCGCGGCGGCCCGCTGCGGGCCAGCGCCTTGGCCTCGGCGCGCGTGCGCGGGGAGGGGCCGGGCAGTGTCCCGCAGACCGCTTCGAGCACGCGCGCGTACGGGGTGTCCGCGTCGGTGACGGCGAGCCGCAGCAGTTCGAGCCCGGCCCGGTGCTCCTCCAGGAGGGCGGTGCCCGCGGCCTCCTCGCGGGCGGCGAACTCCAGCATCACCGGCAGGAAGTCGGGCAGCTCCGTGGAGGCGAACTCCAGGCCGTGCTCCCGGTACACGCGCTTGACGCGCACGAGGGAGAGCCCGCGGTTGCGGGTGTCGCCGTCCGACCACCAGGTCAGGTACAGACAGCGGCGGTTGCGGGTGTCGAAGACGTCCGTGTAGTGCGCGGCGAGGTCCAGGGGACGGCGCACGCGCGCGTGGGCGACGAATTCCCGCAGCATGGGGTGGTCGCACGCGTCGTGGAGGCGGTCCAGGTCGGCGTAGAGCCGCTCGTCCGGGTACTGCAGGAGCCGTCCGGCGACGAGGCGGACGACGGCGTCGGGGCTCATGCGCTCCTCCGGGTGGGGCTGAGATTGAGCAGCACGCGCTCTTCGGGGACGGCGGGTACGGCCTCGCCCACCGGGCAGCCGTCATCGAGGGGATGCGTGCCGGCGAGGGCGTCCGCGTCGGCCCGCGCGGCGGTCGGTATCACGTACCGGTCCTCGTACTTGGCGACGGCGAGCAGCCGGAACATGTCCCGCAGCTCCTCGCCGGTGAGCCCGACGGCATTCGCCACGGCCTCGTCCGGGGTCTGGCCGAGGTTGACGGCCCGCATGTAAGACCGCATCGCCGCCATCCGGCGCAGCACCGCGTCGACGGCGAACGCGTCGCCCGCGGTGAGCAGTTCGGCCAGGTACGCGACGGGGATGCGCAGCGAGTCGATCGCTCCGAAGAGGTTGCCCGCCTCCTCCCCGTCGCGGCCCGCGGCGGCGACCGCCTCGACGACGGGGGAGAGCGGCGGCACGTACCAGACCATCGGCATCGTGCGGTACTCCGGATGCAGCGGCAGCGCCACCTGGTACGTCCTGATCAGGTCGTACACGGGGGAGCGGCGCGCCGCGTCCAGCCACTCGTCGGTGATGCCGGACGCGCGGGCGGCGGCCGCGACCGCCGGATCGTGCGGGTCGAGGAAGCACTCCAACTGCGCCGGGTAGAGGTCCTGTTCGTCCTCGACGGAGGCGGCCTCGGTCACCTTGTCGGCGTCGTACAGCATCACCCCCAGGTAGCGCATGCGCCCGACACAGGTCTCCGAGCAGATGGTCGGTATCCCCACCTCCACGCGCGGGAAGCAGAACGTGCACTTCTCCGCCTTGCCGGTGGCGTGGTTGAAGTAGACCTTCTTGTACGGGCAGCCGGTGACGCACATCCGCCAGCCGCGGCACTGGTCCTGGTCGACGAGGACGATGCCGTCCTCCTCGCGCTTGTACATCGCCCCCGACGGGCACGACGAGACGCACGCGGGGTTGAGGCAGTGCTCGCAGACCCGCGGCAGATAGAACATGAAGCTCTGCTCGAACTCGAAGCGGATCCTCTCGCCGACCTCGTCGCGGATCTTCTCCACGAGGGGGTCCCTTGGCCCGTGCTCCGGGGCGCCGCCGAGGTTGTCGTCCCAGTTGGGGCCCCACTCGATGGTGCCGATCGGCTCGCCCGTCACCTGCGAGACCGGCTTGGCGACCGGGATGTCGTCGCCCGCCGGGGCGTCGGTCAGGTTCTTGTACTCGTACGTCCAGGGCTGGTAGTAGTCCGAGAGCTCCGGCAGTTCGGGGTTGGCGAAGAGCTGGCCGAGCCGCTTGAGGCGCCCTCCGGCCCGCAGCCGCAGCCGGCCGGACCTGGTCCGCTCCCAGCCGCCCTTCCACCGCTCCTGGTCCTCCCAGCGGCGCGGATAGCCCTGTCCGGGCAGGGTCTCGACGTTGTTGAACCAGACGTACTCGGTGCCCTTGCGGTTCGTCCACGCCTGCTTGCAGGTGACCGAACACGTGTGGCAGCCGATGCACTTGTCGAGGTTCATGACCATGGCGATCTGGGCCATGACGCGCATGATCAGTACTCCACATCCTGCGAGCGGCGACGGATCACCGTCACCTCGTCGCGCTGGTTGCCGGTCGGCCCCAGGTAGTTGAAGGCCCAGGTCAACTGCGCGTAGCCGCCCACGAGATGGGTGGGCTTGAGCATGATCCGGGTGAGCGAGTTGTGGATGCCGCCGCGCCGTCCGGTCTTCTCCGTCTTCGGGACGCCGACGGTCCGCTCCTGGGCGTGGTTCATGTAGACCGTCCCCGGCGGCATCTTGTGGGAGACGATCGCGCGGGCGGTGACGACGCCGTTGCGGTTCACGGCCTCGATCCACTCGTTGTCGCGCACCCCGATGGCCTCCGCGTCCTGCGGGGACATCCACACCGTCTGACCGCCGCGGCCGAGCGTCATCATGTAGAGGTTGTCCTGGTACTGGGAGTGGATGGCCCACTTGTTGTGCGGGGTCAGGAAGCGCACGGCCACCTCCCGGCCGCCGCCGTCGCCCGTCCGGGAGCCCAACTCGGGCTCTCCGTAGAGGCGGTGCATGTTCAGCGGCGGCTTGTAGACGGGCAGAGCCTCGCCGACCTCGTGGATCCAGTCGTGGTCGAGGAAGAAGTGCTGGCGCCCGGTGAGCGTGTGCCAGGGCTTGAGGTGCTCGGTGTTGAGCGTGAACGCCGTGTAGCGCCGCCCGCCGGACTCGCTGCCCGACCACTCCGGGGAGGTGATGACCGGCACCGGCCGCGCCTGGGTGTCCGCGAACGTGATCCGCTTCCCCTCGGCCTCCGCGGCCAGGTGCGCCATCTCGGTCCCGACGCGCTTCTCCAGCGTCTCGAAGCCCTGGGTGGCCAAACGGCCGTTGGAGGTCCCGGAGAGCGACAGGATCGCCTCACAGGCCCGCTGGGCGGTGTCCAGGCGCGGCCTGCCGTCGGCCGTGCCGCCGCGCACCGTGCCGTTCTTCGCCTTCAGGTACGCGATCTCCTCGGCGACGTCGAACGTGACCGCCTTCGTGGTGACGCCCAGCCGGTCGACCAGCGGGCCGAGCGCGGCGAACTTCTCGCCGACCGCCCCGTAGTCGCGCTCCACGACGGTCAGGTCGTACATCGTGCGCCCCGGCACCGGCTCGCACTCGCCCTTCGACCAGTCGAGCGCGACGCCGCCGGGCTGGGCCATCTCGCCGCCCGGGGTGTCGTGCTGCAGCGCGGTGGCGACGAGGTCACGGCGCACGCCCAGGTGTTCGCCCGCCAGCTCGCCGAAGCGGCGCGCGAGCGCCAGGAACGCGTCGTAGTCGGTGCGCGCCTGCCAGGGCGGGTCCACGGCCGGCGTAAAGGCGTGCAGGAAGGGGTGCATGTCGGTGGAGGACAGGTCGTGCTTCTCGTACCAGGTGGCGGCCGGCAGGACGACGTCGGAGAGCAGCGTCGTGGACGTCATTCGGAAGTCCAGGCAGAGCAGCAGATCGAGCTTCCCCTCGACGTCGTCGGGCCGCCACCGCACATCGCGCGGCACGCAACGCGGCCCGTCGTCGGGCAGGTTGGAGTGCGTGCCGAGCAGGTGCTTCAGGAAGTACTCGTTGCCCTTGGAGGACGAGCCGAGCAGATTGGCCCGCCATACGTTGAGCACGCGCGGCCAGTTGCCGGGCGCGTCCGGGTCCTCGCCGGCGAAGCCCAGCGTGCCCGCCGCCAGCTCCTTGACGGCGCTCGCCACCGGGTCCTCGGCGGCCCCCAGGTCCAGCGGGTTGCGGTCGAAGGTCGGGTACGAGGGCATCCAGCCCATGCGCGCGGAGGCGGCCAGGCAGTCGGCGCCCGACATGCCGTCGAAGCGGCCCTCGCCCAGCGGCGAGGCGAGGGCCTCGGCGGGCAGGCTGTCGTAGCGCCACTGGTCGGTGTGGAGGTAGAACCAGCCCGCGCCGATCATGTGGCGCGGCGGGCGCCCCCAGTCCGACGCGCTCGCCAGCGTCGCCCAGCCGGTCACCGGCCGGCACTTCTCCTGGCCCACGTAGTGGCCCCAGCCGCCGCCGTTGCGCCCCTGGCAGCCGGTCAGCGTGAGCAGCGCGAGGAAGGCCCGGTAGGTGGTCTCCGCGTGGAACCAGTGGTTGGTCCCCGCGCCCATGAGGATCATGCAGCGCCCCTGGGAGGCCTCGGCCGTCCCGGCGAACTCCCGCGCCACGCGCGCGGCCTGCGCGGCCGGCACGGAGGTGAGGGTCTCCTGCCAGGCCGGGGTGCCCGGCTGGGAGGCGTCTTCGTAGGAGGCGGGCCACTCGCCGGGCAGCCCCGCGCGCGGGACGCCGTACTGGGCGAGCATCAGGTCGTAGACGGTGGTGACGAGCCGGTCGCCGAGGCGCCGGACGGGCACACCCCGGCGTACGACACCGTTGTCACCCTCGCTCGCGGCGGCATCCTGAGCGCCATGACCGTCCTCGAAGCGGGGCAGCACGATCTCCGCGGTGTCCTCGCCGTACAGGGTGAGCCGGGGCACGGTGTCGCCGAGGTCGAGGTTCCAGTCGGGGGTCTTCGAGGTGCCCCAGCGGTGGCCGAGCGTGCCGTTCGGGACGGTCGGCTCGCCCGTCGCGTCGTCGATCAGGACGGTCTTCCAGCGGGCGTTCTCGGCCGCTTTCCGCTCGTCGTCGAGGTCGGCCGCGGTGAGGAACTTGTGCGGGACGAGTCCGTGCTCGGTCTCGTTGAGGGTGACGAGGAAAGGCAGGTCCGTGTAGCGACGCACGTAATCCAGGAAGAACGGGGTCTGCCGTTCGACGAAGAACTCACGGAGAATGACGTGCCCCATCGCGAGGGCGAGCGCGCCGTCCGTTCCGGGGTGCGGATGCATCCACTCGTCGGCGAATTTCGTGTTGTCCGCGAAATCCGGCGATACGGTGACGACTTTCTGTCCCCGGTATCGCGCCTCCGTCATCCAGTGCGCGTCGGGCGTCCGCGTCACCGGCACATTGGAGCCCCACATCATCAAATAGGCGGCGTCCCACCAGTCGCCCGACTCCGGTACGTCGGTCTGGTCGCCGAAGACCTGCGGAGAGGCGACGGGGAGATCCGCGTACCAGTCGTAGAAGGAGAGCATCGGGGCGCCGATGAGGGAATGGAAACGGGCGCCCGCCGCGTGCGACGCCATCGACATCGCGGGAATGGGGGAGAACCCGGCGACCCGGTCGGGGCCGTGCTCCTTGATGGTGTGGACGTGCGCCGCCGCGACGATCTCGACGGCCTCGTCCCAGCTCGCCCGCACCAGGCCGCCCTTGCCGCGGGCGCGCTGGTAGCGGCGGCGGCGCTCGGGGTCGCCCTGGATGTCCGCCCAGGCGAGGACGGGGTCCTTCAGCCGCGCCTTCGCCTCCCGGTACATCTCCAGGAGCACGCCGCGCACATGCGGATACCGCACGCGCGTCGGCGAATAGGTGTACCAGGAGAAAGAGGCGCCGCGCGGGCACCCGCGGGGTTCGTATTCGGGACGGTCGGGCCCCACGGAGGGATAGTCCGTGGCCTGCGTCTCCCAGGTGATGATGCCGTCCTTGACGTACACCTTCCAGCGGCACGAGCCGGTGCAATTCACGCCGTGCGTGGAATGCACGACCTTGTCGTGGCTCCAACGATCGCGGTAGAAGGCTTCCCCGTCCCGGCCGCCGGTGCGTCGCACGTGGTGCAGATCCGCGGAAGTCTCCGCGGTCCGGGTGAAGAAACTCCCGGCCTTCACGAGCGTCTCAGCGATGTCTTTCCTCTGCTGCAACGTCATATCTCCCGGCCGTCCCGAAGAAAGGGCCCCACCACATGTGCGGCCTACAACGACCCTAAGCCTGGCGGCGGTTGGGACCCCGGGGTCCAAGGTCCCGTCAAGGGGTGACTTACAGCAGGAATTGTCCGGGCCCTGATGCTGCGAGGCTGAAAGCACCGGGCAGCGGGCCGAGGTGCTGAGAGGCTGAACGCATGGGCAGGAAGAGACGGGGCGGACTCCACACGTGGCTGCCGAACCAGCACGGCGCGTGGGCGATGCTCGCGGTGCCGTTCACGGCGGGCGTGTTCCTCGGCGACGGCCCCGGCGCCGGACCGCGCTGGGCCCATCTGCCGCTGTTCGTCGCCTGGTTGACGGGGTACGTAGCCGCCTTCCACACCCAGCAGTGGCTCCGGCTGCGCCGCCTCTCCCGCAACCCGCGCGCCCCGCGCCGCCATGTGCGGCCCGCCCTGGTGTCGGCGGCGGTGTGCGCGGTCTGCGGGGTGCCGCTCCTGTTCGCGTACCCCTGGCTGCTGCTCGCGGCCTGCTGCGCCGCGCCCTTCGTGGCCGTGAACACGCTCTACGCGTGGCGCAACAAGGAGCGGGCCCTGCTCAACGGCCTGGCGGCGGTGGTCCCCGCCTGCGGCATGCTCCTCGTCACGCTGCGGCTGGGCGGCGGCTCCCTCGCCGACGGCTGGCGCCCGGCCCTCGCCTGCCTGCTGTTCTTCGCGGGCACGGTGCCGTACGTGAAGACGATGATCCGGGAGCGCGACTCCCGCGCGTACTTCCGGGCGTCGGTGACGTACCACGTGCTCGCGGTGCCCGCGGCGTACGCGCTGAATCCGTGGCTCGCGCTCCTCTTCGCCGGCTATCTGGCCCGCGCGGCGCTGCTGCCCGGCAGGGGCGTGCGGGTGCCGGTGGTCGGGGCGGTGGAGGTGATGGGCGCCGTGCTGCTCCTGGCGGGGCTCCTGCTGGTGTTCTGACGGCGCCGTCGGAAACAGCCCCTCCCGTGCCAGGGTCGGGTCAGAGCAGGCCCTTCCTCGTCAGGTGGTTGAAGAACAGCCACCCCGGAAGCACCGGCAACCAGAGCGTGAGCAGCCGGAAGAGCAGCACGGCGGGCGCCGCCACGTCCTTGGGCACCCCGACCGCGATCAGACCGAAGGTCAGCGTCGCCTCGACCGCGCCCACACCGCCCGGCGTCGGCGCCGCCGAGCCCAGCGCGTTGCCCGCGAGGAAGACGACCGCGACGCTCGCCAGGCTCAGCGACGTCATCTCCTCGTTGCCGAAGGCCCGTACCGAGGCGTCCAGGCAGAGCACGAACATCAGGGTGAGGAGCAGCATCCCGCCGATGCCGGTGAGCAGCTTCTGCGGGCGCTGCAGCACGTCCAGCATGCGCGGCACGACACCGGCGAAAAGCGACCGCACGCGCGTGACGACGAATTTGCGCAGGAACGGGATCGCGGTCACCACGAGGACGAGCACCGCGACCGACAGCAGACCGGCGATGACGGTGCGGGACGGCGTGAACGAGGGCGTCTTCTCCGTTCCCGTCAGATAGCCGAAGATCAGCAGCAGCAGGATGTGCGAGCCGAGCCCGAAAAGCTGCGAGGCGCCGACGCTCGCCACCGCGAGCCCCGACCGCACCCCGGAGCGCTGCAGGAAGCGGGTGTTCAGCGCGACGCCGCCGACCGCCGCGGGCGCCACGATCTTCACGAACGACCCGGCGACCTGCGCCGCCACCGCCCGCAGGAACGGCACCCGCTCCGGTACGAAGCCGAGCAGGCTCATCGCCGCGGCGAAGTAGCTCAGCGCGGAGAAGCCCACCGCGGCCGCCACCCAGCCCCACTCCGCCTCCTGGAAGAGCGTGCCGAACTCGACGTGGGTGAGCTGCGACAGCAGGAAGTACGCGCCGATGGCACCGGCGATGAAACTGATCAGCGTCCGTGGCCTGATGCGCTCCAGCTGCGCCGGCTCGACCGGCGCCGCCGGGCGGATGAGCAGCACCTGGTGGCGGATCTGGGTGAGCAGGTCCTCCTCGCGGGCCTGGTCCAGGGCGTCGTCTATGGCCTGCTTCTCGGCCTGCCGCTCCTGCTTGGCCGCCTGCTTCTCCTGCTTCTGCGACGGCTTGGGTGCGGGCTCCTCCTCGGGCAGCTCCGCGCGGGCGGTCTGCTTGGACCTGCGGGAGGCCTCCAGGACGGCCTCACGCTCGCGCTGGGAGCGTTCCCTGGCCAGCCTGCGCAGGGTGGAGCGCGTGGACCGGGTGAGGGCGATGGGCTGCAGCAGCGGCAGGCAGTCGGCGACCGCGTCCGGGCCGAGGATCTCGACGGCGGCGGCCACCGCGCGCTCGGCGCCCACCCGCAGGCCGAGGGCGGTCAGCAGCTGCGCGATGTCCATGCGCAGCACCAGGTCGCCCGCGGCGATCTCGCCGCCGCGCAGATCCGTGAGGATCACGTTGCCGGAACGATCCACCAGGACGGCGTCGCCCGCGAGCCTGCGGTGCGCGATCCGCCGCGACTGCAGGGCCTGCACCTGGCGCCAGGTGTCGCGCAGCAGGTCACCGGTGATGGCGTCGTCCGGCAGCGAGTCCAGGGTGCGGCCGCCGGTGTGCTCGTAGACGAGGATCACGGCGTCGGGGCCGAGCTCGGACGTGGCGATCAGCTTGGGCGCGTTCGCCCCGGCCGCGATGGCCGCGTACGCGAGGAGCGCCTCCTGCTCCAGCGCCTGCCGCAGCGACTGCAGACTGCGCCGCTGGGTGATGCCCCGCAGGGTGAGCCGGCGCCAGACGCGGTAGAAGAAGCCCTGCGCCTGTTGCTCGCGGTCGATGACCGTGACGTCCAGGGGCGGGCCGTCCTCCAGGGTGACGAAATAGCGGCGGCCGCGGTCGCCGTGCTCGCTGTCCGGGGACTCCTCACGGGCCGCGCTGACGGGGTGGAAGCCGACGTGCCGCAGACCGGCGAGGAGCGTCTGGCCGGTCGGCCGCACGTTCGGTGAGCCGACGGCGTAGAGCGTGCCGTACGCCACCGCCCAGCCGATCAGCACCGTCAGGATGATCGAGAACGGCGTCGTGTAGCCGGTCACCAGCATGGTGAACGCGTCCAGCAGCAGCACCACGAAGAGCACCAGGCGCCAGCGCGGTCTGCGGGACATCCCGACGGCCGTCATGTACGCGATGACGGGTGCGAGGTAGCCGTGCACCGGATCGGTGAAGGCGTGCACGTCCGCCGGCGAGGGCTTGGTCAGCGCGTCCTGGATGGAGTCGGGGGCACCCTTGGCGACCCACAGGTCGGTGGCGAGCGTCACGCCGTGGGCGAGGACGGCGGCCAGCACGCCGTCGGCGATGCGCAGCCCGTCCCGTTTGATCAGGCGTTCGATCGCGAACGCCACCGGGACGAGCAGCACGCCGATGCTGGCGACCAGACCCGCCACCTTGATCAGCAGGTCGGGGGCCTGCTCGGTGCCCTTGTCGATGTCCTGTTCGAGCCCGGAGGTGGTGCCGTGGGCGAACGCGGCGATGGCGAGCAGCACCGCGATGGCGAGCACGCCGACGAGGAGCCGCATGAGGTCGGAGGGACGGTGCACGCGCGCGGCGAGGAGCGGTTCGTCGCGCGCGACGCGGTCGGTGTGCGACTCGCCCTCGTCGGCGCAGCCGGACTCGTCCGCCCGGTCGCTGCGCCCGGCCTTCTCGGGCTCGGTGTTCCGGGGCCCGGTCGTCTCGGTCGTCTCGGTCTTGTCGATCTTGTCGGTCTTCAGGGCGTTCTCACCGGTGTCCGGGTGCGACTCGGACGCAGAGGTGCCCGCCTTCTCATCGGGATGCACGCCCTGCCGCTCCGTCGTCTCTTCTTGATCTCGTATCACCAGTCACCGCCCGCACGATGGTGGCATGTCCGGCCCCCGGAGGGGGGCATCAGGGGGCAACGCAAGGACGCGAAGTGGTCACGAAACGACACTTTGTGCCGTGTCACGGGGCCTGCGGCACCCTCCGTGCCGGGCCCGTCACCCTGTCGGTGGCGTGCGGCAGGATGGTCCGGATGAGCGAGGAAAGCCAGGCGCTGCCGGAGTACGCGGAGCGGGTTCTCGACGTCGCGGAGCTGATCCCGCCGGGTCGGGTGATGACGTACGGGGACGTCGCCGAGTGGCTCGAGGAGGGCGGCCCACGACAGGTCGGACGCGTGATGACCCTCTACGGAGGGGGCGTTCCGTGGTGGCGCGTGGTGCGCTCGGACGGCGTCCTGCTGCCGGGCCACGAACTGCGGGCCCTGGAGCGCTACCGGGAGGAGGGCACGCCCCTGCGGCAGGCCTCGCGCGCCGCCCAGGGCCACGTCCCGAAGCTCGACATGCGGCGGGCGCGGTGGGACGGCGAGGGGGCGGGAGTGGGCGCGGGAGCGAGCGCCGAGGGCGGCGTGGCGGGCGGCGGTGCGGCGTGCGGCGACGAGGCGTGCGACGCGGCGGCGTGCGGCCCTGGGGCAGGCGCGGCCACGGCGGGCGACGACGCGGCGGGCGACGTCGCGGGTGACGCTCGCCCGTAGGCTCCGGAGGCTCACACCTGACAGCTTCCGGCATCGGGCGGCCCGGCGGGGGACCGGTGGCCCGTACGGGGGAAGCCACGCGTCCTCCCCGCCCACTGGCGTAGCGTCGACGTCACGCATCCCGTTCACCCCGCGGCCACCGCGCAGCCGCTCTTCGACCAGCAGACCCACCAGGACCGGCGACCCACGTGAGTTCCCCCTCTTCCACTCGGCACATCCGGCACCCGTCGCACCACCCGGTACGACAGGGGGCCAGGGACGGCTACCGACTGGTTCGTACGCCGCCGACCCCGTCGGCTCCCCCTCGCCTGGACGCAGGTCAGCGCCGTGTGGTTGACCACGAGGGCGGGCCGCTGCTGGTCCTTGCCGGACCGGGCACGGGCAAGACGACCACGCTGGTGGAGGCCGTCGCCGAGCGCGTCGCGCGGGGCGCGGACCCGGCGCGCCTCCTGGTGCTGACGTTCAGCCGCAAGGCCGCGGTGGAGCTGCGCGACCGCATGGCGCTGCGCGTCGGGGCGGCGCACGCCCCGCAGGCCACCACCTTCCACTCCTTCTGCTACGCCCTGGTCCGCGCCCACCAGGACGCCGAACTGTTCGTGGAGCCGCTGCGGCTCCTGTCCGGTCCCGAACAGGACGTGGCGGTACGTGAACTGCTCGCGGGCCAGATCGACCTCGCGCAGGAGGGGCACGGGCACATCCGCTGGCCCGACGAACTGCGCGCCTGCCTGACCACCCGCGGCTTCGCCGACGAGGTCCGCGCGGTGCTCGCCCGCAGCCGTGAGCTGGGGCTCGGACCGGAAGCCCTGGACGCCTTCGCGCGCCGCAGCGGACGGCCCGACTGGGGTGCGGCCGCGGCCTTCCTCGCCGAGTACCTGGACGTCCTCGACCTCCAGGGGGTCCTCGACTACGCGGAACTGGTGCACCGCGCGGTGCTGCTCGCCCGCCGCCCCGAGGTCGCGCGGGCGCTCGGCGCGCAGTACGACGCCGTCTTCGTGGACGAGTACCAGGACACCGACCCGGCGCAGGTGCGGCTGCTGCACGCGCTCGCCGAGGGCGGCCGCACGCTCGTCGCCTTCGGCGACCCCGACCAGTCGATCTACACGTTCCGGGGCGCCGACGTGAACGGCATCCTGGAGTTCCCGTACGACTTCCCGCGCGCGGACGGCACACGGGCGCCGGTCGAGGTCCTGACGACGTCCCGCAGGTCGGGCGCCGAGCTGCTCGGCGCCACCCGGCTGCTGACCCGCCGGATGCCGCTGACCCGGCTGCCCGCCGAGAAGGTGCGGGCCCACCGGGAGCTGGCGCCGGTCAGGGAGGGCGGCCGCGTCGAGGTGTACACGTACCCGACGGCCGGCACGGAGCTCGACAACATCGCGGACATCCTGCGCCGCGCGCACCTGGAGGACGGCGTCCCGTGGGGCGACATGGCCGTGCTCGTCCGCGCGGGCGCCCGCACGATCCCCGCGGTGCGCCGCAGCCTGAGCGCGGCGGGCGTCCCCCTGGAGATCGACGGCGACGACATCGCCCTGCGCCACGAGCCGGCGGTGACACCGCTGCTGACGGCGCTGCGGGTGGTGGCGACGGCGGTGGCCGCGGAGGCGGAGGCGGACGTCCTCCAGGGGGGCGCTCTCGAGGGTGAGGCCTCCGAAGGCGACGTCTCCGAAGCCGGGACCCTTGAGATCGAGGTCCCCGAAAACGACCTCTCCGAAGTGGCCGTCCCCGGAGTCGACGTCCCTGAAGAGGACGTCCCCGTAATCGACGTCTCCGGAGACGTCGCCGAAGAGGCGGTTCCGGACGGGGCGGCTGACGATACGGAAGGTGCCGCCCCGCAACCGACGGCAGCCACCCCGCACCCCGGGCCCCCCGGGCCCCCCGCATCCGCCGCCCCCGCCTGGCTCGACACCGAGACCGCGCTCACGCTGCTCACCTCGCCGCTGGCCGGCATGGACGCCGCCGATCTGCGGCGGCTCGGCCGCGCCCTGCGCGAGGAGGAGCGTGCGGCGGGCAATCACGTGCCGCCGCCCTCCGACGAGCTGCTCGCCCGCGCCCTCGCCGAGCCGGAGCGCCTCGTCGCGCACGACCCGACGTACGCCCGCGGCGCCCAGCGGCTCGGCGCGCTGCTCCGCAAGGCCCGTGAGCGCCTCGCGGGCGGCGGCACCGCCGAGGAGGCGCTGTGGGAGCTCTGGGACGGCACACCGTGGCCCAGGCGCCTGGAGCGCACCGCGCGGCGCGGCGGCGCGGCGGGCCGCAACGCCGACCGCGACCTCGACGCGGTGTGCGCCCTGTTCGCCGCGGCGGCCCGCGCGGAGGAGCGCACGGGTGGTCGCGGCGCGCTCAACTTCCTGGAGGAGACCGAGGCGCAGGACATCGCCGCCGACACGCTCACCCGCCGGGCGGCCCGCCCCGACGCCGTACGCCTGATGACCGCACACCGCTCCAAGGGCCTGGAGTGGCGGCTCGTCGTGGTCGCGGGCGTCCAGGAGGGCCTCTGGCCCGACCTGCGCCGCCGCGGCTCCCTCCTGGAGGCCGACCGCATCGGCCGCGACGGCCTCGCCGAGCCGCTCACCCCGGGGGCGCTTCTGGCCGAGGAGCGGCGGCTGTTCTACGTGGCCGCCACGCGCGCGCGTGAGCGCCTCGTCGTGACCGCGGTGAAGGCGCCCGCCGACGACGGCGACCAGCCGTCCCGCTTCCTCACCGAACTCGGCGTCGAACCCAAGGACATAACGGGCCGCCCGCGCCGCCCCCTGTCCGTCGCCGCGCTCGTCGCCGAACTGCGCGCCACCACCGTCGACCCGCGCGTGAGCGACGCCCTGCGCGAGGCGGCGGCCCGGCGCCTGGCCCGCCTTGCCGTGCTCAGCGACGCCGACGGCCGCCCCCTCGTACCGGCCGCGCACCCCTACCGCTGGTGGGGCATGTACGAACCGACGGCGAGCGAGGTGCCCCTGCGGGACCGCGACAAGCCCGTCGTGCTCTCCGGGAGCGCCCTCGACCAGCTCGCCAACACCTGCTCCCTGCAGTGGTTCCTGGGCCGCGAGGTCAAGGCCGACGCCCCGGCCACCGCCGCCCAGGGCTTCGGCAACGTGGTGCACGTCCTGGCCGACGAGGTCGCCTCCGGACGCACCCCCGCCGACCTCGCCGTCCTCATGGAGCGCCTCGACTCGGTGTGGGACGCGCTCGCCTTCGACGCCCCCTGGAAGTCGGCACAGGAGAAGGAGCACGCGCGCGTGGCGCTCGAACGCTTCCTCCAGTGGCATGTGATGGACCGAGCGAGCCGCACCCCCGTCGCCGGCGAGCACGGCTTCGACGTGACCCTGGAGGCCGGTCCCTACGAAGTACGGGTACGGGGCTCCATGGATCGCGTCGAACAGGACGCGGAAGGCCGTGCCTACGTAGTCGACTTCAAGACCGGCAAGCAGGCCCCGACCTCCGCCGAGGTGGCCCGCCACCCGCAGCTGGCCGTCTACCAGCTGGCGGTCCGCGAGGGCGCCGCCGACGACCTCTTCGACGGCGTACGTCCACAGCCGGGCGGCGCCGAACTGGTGCAGCTGCGCCAGGGTGCCGCCAAGAAGAACGGCGGCGAGGCCCTCCCCAAGGTGCAGGCCCAGGAGGCGCTCTCCGGGGAGTGGATCGGCGACCTCCTCGCCACGGCCGCGGGCAAGGTGCTCGACGAACGGTTCACACCCACCACCGGCCAGCACTGCACCCACTGCGCCTTCCGCGCCTCGTGCAGCGCCCGCCCGGAGGGGCGCCAGGTCGTGGAGTGAGTAACCCCGGGCACACCAGTGGCAATTGTCACGTCGGCCACCTGGAGGCATAGCATTTCCGCCACCGATCTAAAGTCACTGTAAAGACATGCTGTGTGCCGCCTGTTGGTGCACCTTTTCTAGGAGATACGCGTATATGGCCGCCAATCGGAAGCTCCTGGCTGTGGCCGTCGTCTGTGCCGCCGCCGTCATCGGCGTGACGGGCTGCAGCAGCGACAGCGGTGACAAGGACCCCTTCGACGGCATGAGCGCCGACAAGATCGCCGACAAGGCGTCCAAGGCGTCCAAGGACGCCGGGTCCTACACGATGAACGGCCAGATGAAGCAGGGCGGGCAGACGAGCGACATCGAGTTCGCCGTCGCCAAGTCCGGTGACTGCAAGGGCACCATGGGTTCGGCCAAGTCGGGCAAGGCCGAGTTCCTGTCCGTCGGGGAGTTCCAGTACTCCAAGGGCGACGACAAGTTCTGGGACGCCAAGGGCGGCGGCTCGACGGCCGAGCTCCTCAAGGGCCGCTGGGTGAAGCAGCCCAACCAGAGCGGGAAGCCCATCTGCAACCCGGACGACATGTTCAGCAACAAGAACCTCAAGAACCTCAAGCGCGAGGACGACGCCGAGGTCGACGGCCAGAAGGCGGCGGTCCTGACCCGCAAGAAGAAGGACGAGACCACCACCTTCTACGTGGCGATGGAGGGCAAGCCGTACTTCCTGAAGGTCGTCAACAAGGGCAAGGACGGCCCCGGCACCGTCACCTTCAAGGACTACGGCAAGGCCGTCGAGGTCAAGGCTCCGCCGGCCGACCAGGTCGTCGACCCGAAGAAGCTGGGTTCGACCTCCTGATCCCACGCTCCTCATGAGCGGGCGGTGGCCGCCCGAAGCCGGGTCCGCCCCGGTTGTCAGTGGCCACCGCTAGCCTCTCTGACGTGTCACCTCGCCTCACCGATCCCGAGCAGCTCAAGGAGCTCCTCGGCATCCCGTTCACCCCGGAGCAGACGGCCTGCATCACCGCGCCGCCCGCCCCGCAGGTGATCGTGGCCGGAGCCGGCTCCGGCAAGACGACGGTGATGGCGGCCCGCGTGGTGTGGCTGGTCGGCACCGGCCAGGTCGCCCCCGAGCAGGTGCTCGGCCTGACGTTCACCAACAAGGCGGCGGGCGAGCTGGCCGAGCGCGTACGCCAGGCCCTCGTCCGGGCGGGCGTCACCGACCCCGACGCGGTCGACCCGGACAACCCGCCGGGCGAGCCGGTCATCTCCACGTACCACGCGTTCGCGGGCCGTCTCCTGACCGACCACGGCCTGCGCATCGGCCTGGAGCCCAGCTCCCGGCTGCTCGCCGACGCCACCCGCTTCCAGCTCGCCGCCCGCGTGCTGCGCGAGGCCCCCGGGCCCTACCCCGCCCTCACCCGGTCCTTCCCCGACCTCGTCAGCGACCTCCTCGCCCTCGACGGCGAGCTCGCCGAACACCTCGTGCGCCCCGAGCGGCTCCGCGCGTACGACACCGAGCTGCTGGCGGCCCTGGAGGACGCCAAGCTCTCCAACGCCGACCTGCGCAAGGTCCCCGACACCGCGGCGGCCCGGCTCGAACTGACCGAGCTCGTCGGCCACTACCGCGCGGCCAAGCGCTCCCGCGACCTCCTCGACTTCGGCGACCAGATCGCCCTCTCCGCGACGCTGGCCCGCACCCGCGCGGAGGTCGGCGAGATCCTCCGCGAGGAGTTCCGCGTCGTCCTCCTCGACGAGTACCAGGACACCTCGGTCGCCCAGCGCATCCTCCTGTCCGGTCTCTTCGGCGGGGGCACCGGACACCCGGTGACCGCCGTCGGCGACCCCTGCCAGGCCATCTACGGCTGGCGCGGCGCCTCGGTGGCCAACCTCGACGACTTCCCCGAGCACTTCGCGTACGCCGACGGCCGCCCCGCGACCCGCCACGCGCTCAGCGAGAACCGCCGCAGCGGCGGCCGCCTCCTGGACCTCGCCAACGGCCTCGCGCAGCCGCTGCGCGCCCTGCACGCCGGCGTGGAGGCCCTGCGGCCCGCGCCCGGCGCCGAGCGCGACGGCGTGGTGCGCTGCGCCCTGCTGCGCACCCACGCCGAGGAGATCGACTGGCTCGGCGACTCCATCGCCCACCTGGTGCGCACCGGCAAGGCGCCCGGCGAGATCGCCGTCCTGTGCCGCACGGCGACGGACTTCGCCGAGATCCAGCGCGCGCTGGTCGCCCGCGACATCCCCGTGGAGGTCGTCGGCCTCTCCGGACTCCTGCACCTCCCCGAGGTCGCCGACCTCGTCGCCGTCTGCGAGGTCCTCCAGGACCCGGGGGCCAACGCCTCCCTGGTGCGGCTCCTGACCGGCCCGCGCTGGCGCATCGGCGCCCGCGACCTCGCCCTCCTGGGCCGCCGCGCCCGCCTCCTGGTCCGCCCCGGGCACGCCGCGCCGGACGACCCGGACCGCCGCCTCGCCGAAGCCGTCGAGGGGGTCGACCCCGCCGAGGTGATATCGCTCGCGGACGCGCTGGACACGTTCCTGGAGTCGCCCCTGGAGCCGGACGACGTCTCCGGAGGGGACGACGGGCTGCCCTTCTCGGCCGACGCCCGGGTGCGCTTCGCGCGCCTCGCCGCGGAACTGCGCGAGCTGCGCAGGTCGCTCTCCGACCCGCTGATGGACGTGCTGCACCGCGTGCTCGCCGTCACCGGCCTGGAGGTCGAGCTCTCCGCGTCCCCCGGCGCCCTGGCGGCCCGCCGCCGGGAGACCCTCTCGAACTTCCTGGACGTCGCCGCCTCCTTCGCCGCCCACGACAACGGCGCGACCCTCCTCGCCTTCCTCGGCTTCCTGCGCACCGCCGCCCAGTACGAGAAGGGCCTCGACAACGCCCTGCCGGGCGGCGAGAACACCGTCAAGGTGCTCACCGCCCACAAGTCCAAGGGCCTGGAGTGGGACGTCGTCGCCGTCCCCGGCCTGGTCGACGGCGTCTTCCCGAGCACCAAGGGCCGCGAGAAGTGGACCGCCCAGGCCAAGGTCGTCCCGCACGAACTGCGCGGCGACGCGGCCACGCTCCCCGACGTCGACGCGTGGGACGCCAAGGGCATGAAGGCCTTCCACGAGGCGATGAAGGACCACCAGCACACCGAGGAGCTCCGCCTCGGCTACGTGACGTTCACCCGCCCCCGTTCCCTCCTCCTCGGGTCGGGCCACTGGTGGGGGCCCGCCCAGAAGAAGCCGCGCGGCCCCTCCGACTTCCTCATGGCCCTGCACGACCACTGCGCGGCGGGCCACGGCGAGATCGAGGCCTGGGCGGACGAGCCGGCCGAGGACGAGGAGAACCCCGCCCTGCGGGAGGCGAGCGCCGACCAGGCGTGGCCGCTCCCGCTGGACGACGCCGCCCTGGCCCGCCGCCGCGCCGCCGCGCGGACCGTCCTCGCCCACCTGGACCGGCTCACGGGCGAGGGCGCGGGGGACCCCACCGGTGAGGGGAGCGCGGAGTACGCCCGCTCCCACGAGGAGGCCCACCCGTCGGCGTACGACGACGTGCCCCCGGCCGACGACCCCGAATGGCCGCCCCCTCCGGAGGACGACGAGCCGCCCTACGAAGAGGCCGCCGATCTCCCCGCCGGCCTCCCGGCGGACCTCCCCGTCGACCTTCCCGACGCCGACCCGGCCGACTGGGAGTCACTGGCGACCGAGCGTCCGACGGTCCCGCACCCCGCGGACACACCGGGCGCCGAGTCCACGCACCTCAACGCCCCGACCGACGGCGCCCACACGCGCGTGCCCGCCTCCGCCGAGGGAGGCCACACGCGCGTGCCAGCCTCCGACGAGGGAGGCCACCCACACGTGCCCGCCTCCGGCGAAGGCACCCACGCGCGCGTGCCGCACCCCACCCCCGCGCCCGACGCCCGCCCTCACCCCGCCGACGGCGCCCCGGCGACCCGCCCCGCTCCGGAGGAGCCCGGCCCCGCCCCCCGTCTCACCCCGGAGGAAGCCCGCACGCTCGCCTCCTGGGACCGCGACCTGGACGCCCTCACCGGCGAGCTCCTGCGCGCCCGTGAGGCCGTCAGGGACATCCCCGTGCCGCCCTCGCTCACCGCGTCCGAGCTGATGCGCCTGGCCGCCGACCCCGAGGGCTTCGCGCGGGACCTGGCCCGGCCCATGCCGCGCCCGCCGCAGCCCGCGGCCCGCCGCGGCACCCGCTTCCACGCCTGGATCGAGTCCCGCTTCGAAGAGCTCACGCTGCCGATGCTCGCCCCGGAGGAGCTGCCCGGCGGCGGCCCGGACGAGGCCGAGATCGCCGACGAGCGCGACCTGGAGGCACTCAAGGAAGCCTTCGAACGCACCGAGTACGCCCACCGCGCGCCGTACCGCGTGGAGGTCCCCTTCCAGTTCGTCATCGCGGGCCGCGTCATCAGGGGCCGCATCGACGCCGTCTACAAGGAAGGCGACGGTCCCGACACGACGTACGAGATCGTCGACTGGAAGACCAGCCGCACCCGCACCGCCGACCCCCTCCAGCTCGCCGTCTACCGGCTCGCCTGGGCCGAGCAGCAGGGCGTCCCCCTGGAGTCGGTGAAGGCGGCCTTCCTCTACGTCCGCAGCGGGGAGACCGCCCGCCCGCGGAACCTCCCGGACAGGGCCCGGCTGGAACGCATCCTCCTGGAGGAGCCGACCGGCGCTCCGGACAAGGACCCGGCGGACGGGCCGCCGGACGAGACTTCCCCGGATGGCGGATAGGCTCGTGACCATGAGCGAGACACCGGACAGCGCCGTCCGCACGTACATCGAGAACCACCGTGCCGCCTTCCTCGACGACCTCGCCGAGTGGCTGCGCATCCCGTCCGTGTCGGCCCAGCCCGACCACGCCGGGGACGTGCGCAGCAGCGCCGAGTGGCTCGCCGCCCGGCTCAAGGAGACCGGGTTCCCGGTCGCGGAGATCTGGGAGACGCCCGGGGCGCCCGCCGTCTTCGCCGAGTGGCCCTCCGGTGATCCGCAGGCGCCCACGGTCCTCGTCTACGGCCACCACGACGTGCAGCCCGCGGCCCGCGAGGACGGCTGGGACACCAACCCCTTCGACCCCGTCGTCAAGGGAAACCGGCTGCACGCGCGCGGGGCGGCCGACGACAAGGGCCAGGTCTTCTTCCACACGCTCGGCGTCCGCGCCCACCTCGCCGCCACCGGCCGCACCGCGCCCGCGGTCAACCTGAAGCTGCTGATCGAGGGCGAGGAGGAGTCCGGTTCGCCGCACTTCCGCGCGCTCATCGAGGCCGAGAAGGACCGCCTCGCGGCCGACGCCGTGATCGTCTCGGACACCGGCATGTGGTCGGAGGACACCCCGACCGTCTGCACGGGCATGCGCGGCCTCGCCGAGTGCGAGATCGAGCTGCACGGGCCCGACCAGGACATCCACTCCGGCTCCTTCGGCGGTGCCGTGCCGAACCCCGCCACCGAGGCCGCCCGCCTCGTCGCGGGCCTCCACGACGACCACGCGCGCGTGGCGATCCCCGGCTTCTACGACGGCATCACCGAGCTCACCGACCGCGAGCGCGAACTCTTCGCCGAGCTGCCCTTCGACGAGGAGCGCTGGCTGCGTACGGCCAAGTCCCGCAGCGCCCACGGCGAGGCCGGGCACACCACCCTGGAGCGCATCTGGGCCCGCCCCACCGCCGAGGTCAACGGCATCGGCGGCGGCTACCAGGGCGCGGGCAGCAAGACGATCATCCCGTCGTCCGCCTTCGTGAAGCTGTCCTTCCGGCTGGTCGCGGGCCAGGACGCGGACCGGGTCGAGGAGGCCGTACGCGCGTGGGCCGCCGACCGCGTCCCCGCGGGCATCCGCCACACGGTCACGTTCAGCCCGGGCACGCGCCCGTGCCTGACGCCGCTCGACCACCCCGCCCTGCAGTCCGTCGTCCGCGCGATGGGCCGCGCCTTCGAACAGAAGATCCGCTTCACGCGCGAGGGCGGCTCGGGCCCGGCGGCCGACCTGCAGGACGTCCTCGCCGCACCCGTGCTCTTCCTCGGCATCTCCGTCCCGTCCGACGGGTGGCACGCGCCGAACGAGAAGGTCGAGATCGACCTGCTGCTCAAGGGCGTCGAGACGACGGCCTACCTGTGGGGCGACCTCGCGGAGCACTGGCGCGATGCCCGCTGACACCCTCGTCGGCACCTCACCGGCCACCGCGCACGTCCCGCCGCACGCCCTGCTGAACCACCCATTCCATCGGGGGAGTTGGAAGCACCTGTGACCACCTGGACCGACAGCACCGCAGACCGGCCCCTCTCACTGACCGCCCCGAGCGGCATCGACCGCGCGGCCCACCACCGCATGGACGAGGCCTGGCTCGCCGCGGCCTGGAGCCACCCCACGACCCGGGTCTTCGTGGTCTCCGGCGGTCAGGTGCTCATCGACGAGACGCCCGAGGGCCGCACCGAACTCGTGATGACACCGTCCTTCGAGGCGCCGCTCACCGAGGAGCACCGCTACTTCCTGGGCACGGACGACGACGGCGTCAGCTACTTCGCGCTCCAGAAGGACGCCCTGCCCGGCCGCATGGACCAGTCCGCGCGCCCCGCCGGGCTGCGCGAGGCGGGGCTCCTGCTCTCGCCCCGGGACGCCGGCCTGATGGTGCACGCCGTCGCCCTGGAGAACTGGCAGCGCCTGCACCGCTTCTGCTCACGCTGCGGCGAGCGCACCGTCATCGCGGCGGCCGGGCACATCCGCCGCTGCCAGGCCTGCGGCGCCGAGCACTACCCGCGCACCGACCCCGCCGTGATCATGGCGGTCCGGGACAGCGAGGACCGCATCCTCCTGGGCCGCCAGGTCCACTGGCCCGAGGGCCGCTTCTCCACCCTCGCCGGCTTCGTCGAGCCGGGGGAGTCCATCGAGCAGTCGGTGCGCCGCGAGGTCTTCGAGGAGGCCGGCGTCATGGTCGGCGGCGTCGAGTACGTCGCGAGCCAGCCCTGGCCCTTCCCGTCCAGCCTGATGCTGGGCTTCATGGCCGACGCGACCTCCTCGGAGATCAACGTCGACGGCGAGGAGATCCACGAGGCCCGCTGGTTCTCCCGCGAAGACCTGCGGGCCGCATTCGAGTCCGGAGAGGTCCTGCCTCCCTACGGCATCTCGATTGCGGCCCGACTGATCGAACTCTGGTACGGCAAGCCTCTGCCGAAGCCGGGGTCGGTGGGCTGAGCCCTCGCCGCACCGCCGGTCAGGCGCTGTGCCTCAGGCGCCCAGCTTCTGCTTGACCTGGGCCAGCGAGGGGTTCGTGAGCGTCGAGCCGTCCGGGAAGAGAACGGTGGGAACCGTCTGGTTTCCGCCGTTCGCCTTCTCGACGAAGGCCGCCGATTCCGGGTCGTGCTCGATGTTGATCTCGGTGTAACCGATGCCCTCGCGGTCCATCTGGCCCTTGAGGCGGCGGCAGTAGCCGCACCACGTGGTGCTGTACATCGTCACAGTGCCCGGCATGTCTGTCGTGCTCCTTCGTCGCTCGGGGTGCGTGGTCGCAATGGATCGAACGTACGCGACCGGGCCGCCATTCCCGTATTAGTACGACCGGTAGCGCCCCCCTGTGGACAACCGGCTCGTCCGCCCCTCGAGACCTGGCAGCATGGCGGGGTGACATCAGCAACGCACTCCACCCTCTTCCCGCAGGTCCCGGACTCCCCGGACGCGGTGCTCGACGGGCTCGACCCGGAGCAGCGCGAGGTCGCCACCGCCCTGCACGGGCCGGTGTGTGTCCTGGCAGGCGCGGGCACCGGCAAGACCCGGGCGATCACCCACCGGATCGCCTACGGGGTGCGCGCCGGAATGCTCCAGCCCGCCAGTGTGCTCGCCGTCACCTTCACCAACCGCGCGGCGGGGGAGATGCGCGGCCGCCTCCGTCAGCTCGGCGCCTCCGGCGTCCAGGCCCGCACCTTCCACTCCGCGGCCCTGCGCCAGCTCCAGTTCTTCTGGCCGAAAGCGGTCGGCGGACCGCTGCCCCGGATCGTCGACCGGAAGATCAAACTCGTCGCGGACGCGGCCGCCGCCTGCCGCATCCGCCTCGATCGGAACGAACTGCGCGACCTCACCAGCGAGATCGAGTGGTCCAAGGTCACCCAGACCGTCCCCGCGGACTACGCGGCGGCCGCCGCCAAGTCCGGCCGTGACGTCCCGCGCGACCCCGCCGAGATCGCCCAGCTCTACGGGGCGTACGAGGACCTCAAGCGCGACCGCGCCGTCATCGACTTCGAGGACGTGCTGCTGCTCGCCGTCGGCATCCTCCAGGACCGGCACGACATCGCCGAGCAGGTCCGCGCCCAGTACCAGCACTTCGTGGTGGACGAGTACCAGGACGTGAGCCCCCTCCAGCAGCGCCTCCTGGAGCTGTGGCTCGGTGAGCGGGACAGCCTGTGCGTCGTCGGCGACGCCAGCCAGACGATCTACTCCTTCACCGGCGCGACCCCCGACCACCTGCTGAACTTCCGCACCCGCCACCCGGGGGCGACGGTCGTCAAGCTGGTCAGGGACTACCGCTCCACCCCCCAGGTCGTCCACCTCGCCAACGGCCTCCTCTCCCAGGCCCGCGGCCGCGCCGCCGACCACCGCCTGGAACTGATCTCCCAGCGCGAGGCCGGCACGGACCCGGTCTACACGGAGTATGTGGACGAGCCCGCCGAGGCCGAAGGCGCCGCCCGCCGCATCCGCGCGCTGCTCGCCGACGGCGTCCCCGCCAGCGAGATCGCCGTCCTCTTCCGTACGAACTCGCAGTCGGAGATCTACGAACAGGCGCTGGCCGACGCCGGCGTGCCCTACCAGCTGCGCGGCGCCGAGCGGTTCTTCGAGCGCACCGAGGTGCGCGAGGCCGGCGCCGCCCTGCGCGGCGCGGCCCGCTTCGGGGGCAACGACGCACTTCTGGACGACGTGGTCGACCTGCCCTCCCAGGTGCGCGCCGTGCTCTCCACCAAGGGCTGGACGACCGAGCCGCCCGCGGGCTCCGGCGCGGTCCGCGACCGCTGGGAGTCGCTGGCCGCGCTGGTGCGGCTCGCCGAGGACTTCGCGCGGGCCAAGCCGGAGGCGACCCTCGCCGACCTCGTGGCCGAACTGGACGAGCGGGCGAGCGCCCAGCACGCCCCCACCGTCGAGGGCGTCACGCTGGCCTCGCTGCACGCGGCGAAGGGCCTGGAGTGGGACGCCGTGTTCCTCGTCGGCCTCGCCGAGGGCATGATGCCGATCACCTACGCCAAGACCGACGAGCAGATCGAGGAGGAGCGCCGCCTCCTCTATGTGGGCGTGACCCGCGCCCGCGTCCACCTCTCGCTCTCCTGGGCCCTCTCCCGCTCGCCGGGCGGCCGCCCGAGCCGCCGCCCGAGCCGCTTCCTGGACGGGTTGCGGCCGGGCTCCGGGGCGGGCTCCGGGGCCCGCGCGGCCGGTGGCGGCCCCGGTGGCGTGGAGCGTGGCAGCGGGGGCGGCGCGACCGGGCCTGCCGCGGGTCGACGGCAGCGGAAGACCCGCACCCCGGCCCGCTGCCGGGTCTGCGGCCGGACCCTGAGCGACGCGGGTGAGATGAAGCTCATGCGGTGCGAGGACTGCCCGTCCGAGATGGACGAGGGGCTCTACGAGCGGCTGCGGGAGTGGCGCTCGGGCCAGGCGAGGGAGCTGGGACAGCCCGCGTACTGCGTCTTCACCGACAAGACCTTGATCGCCATCGCGGAGGCGGTTCCGGAGGACGAGGGCGAGCTGGCCCGCATCCCCGGGGTCGGCGTCCGGAAGTTTCACCGCTTCGGGGTCGACGTCCTGGCCATCTGCGCAGGTCAGGAGCGTGTAAGGGGCGCCGATGGAGAATGATTCAAACTCGTCGAAAAAATAGTTTGCGCATGCGCAAGGAAGACCCATAGGTTCTTAGCACGGAAACGGCGGGCTTCTCCGAAGCCCCCCTTCCGTGCTGTACTTGACAGTCCGCGGATCGGTTCCGGCCGATCCCCTAGACGCCGAGAGGAGGCGAATTCCAGTGATCAGCATCAACGAGAGCTTCATCAGCACCGCGAAAATGACCGATCGCTCGGTCGTCGCTTCCTGCCTGCTCGGCTTCTCGAACCAGGGCACCGGTCTGTCCGGCGGCATTCCCGCCGCTCGTCCGATGTCCGCCTCCCTGCCTCTCGCCGGTCTTCCCGTCCGCGAGGCCAATGGGGGCAATGAGCGACCGACCAAGGCACCGGAAGCAGCAGTAGCGGAGGCACAGGCTCAGGCCTATGCCTTTGCGGCAGCCGGTGCCGGATTCCGGAAGCAGACGACGCAGCACCACATGATGTGGGCCTTCCGTGGGCTCGAACCCTGGAGTGATCCAGTCTGATCCTCGATCAGACAGGCGCCTTCAGGGCCGCGGAACCCCACCCGGGATCCGCGGCCCTTCTGTTTTCCCCAGAACAGGGAGAACAGAGCGAAGGGGCCGGCAGCAAGACCCGGTACCAGCCGCCAACCGGCCGACCCAGGCCGGCACGACCAGACGAGGAAAAACACCACCGTGCAACTCGAAGCGCACGCCCCGTCCGTACCGCCTTCACAGACGCTCCCCCCGCCCGCACCCACGGAGGACCCGACCTTGACCCCCCTGACCGCGCTCACCGCGCTCGACGACGCCATCGAGAACCTCGGCGTACCCGTTCCCTGCCGTGCCTACGACCCTGAGGTCTTCTTCGCGGAGTCCCCGGCCGACGTCGAGTACGCCAAGTCCCTCTGCCGGACCTGCCCGCTGATGGAGGCCTGTCTCGCCGGCGCCAAGGAGCGGCGTGAGCCGTGGGGCGTCTGGGGCGGCGAGCTGTTCGTCCAGGGCGTTGTCGTGGCCCGCAAGCGGCCCCGTGGCCGCCCGCGCAAGAACCCGGTCGTCGCATGAGCACCGCCGGAACCATCGACCGCCCCCTGACGCACGACCCCAAGAAGCAGGCCCCGATGAAGGCAGCCACCAGCGAGCCCGCCGGCTCCGCCACACCAGACTTCACCACCACCGGCGCGCATGTTCCGCGCCAGAACAGGACCCGTGAGATGCAACTCATCCCAGAAGCCATGGCTCGTGCGCATATGCACGAACGCCTGCGTGAAGCCGAGGCCCACCGCCCGGCCGAGCGCCTGATGGCGGCCCGCCGCATGCAGCGCCGCGCGGAGCGCGCCTCGCTGCGTGCCCGGCGCGCGCTCGCCATCGCGGTCATGCAGTAACAGATCATGCAGTAACAGATGCAGTAGCAGTTGGCCCGGAGCCGACTGAAGACATCGCGCCGACGAGCCGCCGAGGCGGCCCGGCACGATGAAGGAAATCCACGGGGGGCGGTCCGCACGGGCCGCCCCCCGCAGTGCGTTGTGCCCACCGAACGCGCGCGCACGGCGATAGGGTCGCCGGGTGGACCAGCAGAACCCCCGGCCCGCTCAGACGGAGAACCTCGTGTGCTCCCGCTGCGGCGCGGTCGCCGAAGGCACGCCCCCGATGTGGACCTGCTCCGTGGAGAACGGCGCCCGTCACTACTTCTGCGACGCCTGCTCCCGCGACAACATCAGAGCCATCGAAGGGCGCCTCGACTCCTCCTGGTGGTGAGCGACTCCGCGCGGCTCAGGCCTCCGCCGCCGTCGACCCCTTCCGAGCCTCCACGAGCTCCTCTTCCTCCGTGAGCTCCTCGGCTTCCGCGTACTCCTCGCCCTCCACGCACTCCTCGGTCTCCACGAAACCGGGCAGCCACTCCTCCAGCTCGTCGCGCATCCGCACCGTGGCGTTCAGCTGACACAGCACTCCGATGGTGCTCACCGTGACCCGGTGTATCAGGAGGTACGCCGGAGGCAGGTTCAGATACCGGCCCAACTGGTAGGCGGGGGAGCGGACGTCGGCCAGTCGCGCGGCGTGCTTGCGCATCCAGGCGCGGGTGAAGGTGTACTCGTCGACGGCCATGGGCTCGATGATCGGCAGCAGATAGTCGAGCACCGCCTGCGGCTCCAGGTCGACGGACTCCCTGACGAAGCCCTCCTCCCGCAACATGTTGTAGACGGCGTCGGCCTCGCCCGCCAGCGTCATCCGCAGGGAGGTCCCGATGGTCGGGGGCAGCCCGTCGGGCAGCCGGTCCACCGTGCCGAAGTCGAGCACCCCGAGGCGGTGACCGCCCTTCTCGTCGGGCAGCAGACGGAAGTTGCCCGGGTGCGGGTCGGCGTGCAGCAACCCGGTGCGCGCCGGGCCGGAGAAGAGGAAGTGGGCCAGCAGCTGACCCGCCTGGTCACGCTCCTCCTGGGTGCCCTCCGAGATCACCTTCGACAGGGGCGTCCCGTCCATCCACTCGGTGACCAGGACCTGGTCGCTCTGGTGGACCACCTGGGGCACCACCACATGCGGGTCGTCCGCGAACTCCTCGGCGTGCGCCTGCTGGGCCTGCGCCTCCAGCTCGTAGTCGAGCTCCTCCGAGACCCGGTCGCGCAGCTCGGCGATGAGCGGCTTGATGTCCATGCCCGGGATCAGCGGCCCGAGCAGCCGGGCGAACCGTCCGAGCTGGTTGAGGTCGGACAGCAGCGCCTCGCCTGCCCCCGGATACTGCACCTTGACCGCGACCTCGCGGCCGTCCGACCAGACGGCGCGGTGCACCTGACCGATGGAGGCCGCGGCGGCCGGCTTGTCGTCGAACTCCAGGAAGTACTCCCGCCACTGCGCACCGAGCCGCTCCTCGAGGACGGTGTGCACCGTGCTGGTCGGCATCGGCGGTGCCGCTTCCTGCAGCTTCGTCAACGCCGCGCGGTACGGCCCGGCGATCTCCTCCGGCAGCGCGGACTCGAAGACGGACAGCGCCTGCCCGAACTTCATGGCGCCGCCCTTCAGCTCGCCGAGCACCTTGAACAGCTGCTCGGCGGTGCGCTGTTGCAGCTCCCGCCCGACGATCTCCGCGGACTTGCCGCCGATCCGCTTGCCGAGCCCCCAGGTCGCACGCCCCGCGAAGCCGAGTGGCAGCGCGGCCAGTTTGGCGGTACGGGTGACCGCCTTCCGGGGAAGATCAGACATGCGCCCCTCCAAGTCCCAGACAGCCGCGCCCTCGCAGGCGGTTACCCGGCCATTGTTGCGTGCGGCTTCTCGTCAGCGGTGGGCCGATCCCCCTTAACGGACGCGCCGGCCTCACAAGAGCATGATGGATGCGGCCAAATCGGGCTCGAGCGCCACTCGAATCCGGGGACGGCGGCCTTCCATCGTGCACCCGCGCAGGCGGAGGGCTCCCCGTCCAGAAAGGCCAGCGCGTGCCCCGCCGTCAACCCGGCGACCGACGTCGACAGGGCCACGTCGCACGCGGCCACCTGCCGCGTCTTCCCCGAGCGCCACTGGGCCAGCATCCGGGGCCAGGTGGGATCGCGCTCCGCGCGCTGCCGGAAGAGACACTCGGCGCACGCCGTCGTCCCGGGCAGGACGAGCGGGCCGACCACTCCCGTGCCCTCGATCACCCCGGCGTACAGATGGGGTGTGCCCGAGGCGATGAGCTCCTCGGCCGCGGCGGGAGCGGGGGCGTACGCGTCGAGCCCGTCCCGCGGGGCAATGATCACGAGCGACAGGCCCGCGGCGCCCTCCGGCTCGGCGGGACGGCGGTCGGGTCTGGCCGGCGCCGCCTGCCGCACGACTTGGCGCGCGGCCACGTCCCTGCGCTCCCCGACGGACTCGGCGGGCAGGCCGCCCGGCGCGACGTCCCACGGCTGCACCTGGCCGCCGTCCACCACATCGACCCGGCCGACGCCCGCGGCCGCCAGCACCGAGGCCACCGCGGCGCCCACCCGCCCGGCGCCCTGGACCCGGACCCGCATGGCCCGGCGCGCCGCCATCCTCGCGATGGCACCGCCCGGCTCGGGTGACTGGAGCGACAGCGAGGCCAGGTCGGCCCGCAGTCGGTCCATGGCCCCGCCCCGCTCGCGCAGGGCGTCGGCCGCGGGCCCGCCACCCGTCGAGTCGTCCAGCAGCCCGGCGCGGGTCAGCTCGCTGAGCAGTCGGTCCACGTGGCCATCGGGCAGCCCCATCCGCCGCGCCTCCTCGCGCAGCAGCGGCAGCCCGCGGGTGCCGTCGAGCAAAGTCAGGAAGCTGCTCGTCGCCGTGTCCATCGGGCCGAGCACCAGGGCGTGCGCCGGTGCCACCCCGAACTGCACGGTGCTCAGGTCCCGCCAGCCGCGCCGCAGCGCGGGCTTCACGATCGGATGCATCAGTCGCATGGTCGTCCCCCGTCGGCCGGTCGGTGCGGTCCCGTCCGCCGCGCCGATCGAATGCCAGAATGCCCGTCCCGCCCGATGCCTGCCGAGCGTTGTCCACAGGCGGGGAGTATTCGTCGTACTAATCCGGCGCGCGGGGTGCGGAACGGCGCCGAACCGTCCCGGAGGCGGGACTTCCCCCATGCCCAGCGGGTAACGTCGGGGCGTGCCCGCCGACCCGTCCTCTCGCGTCGCTGGGGAGACCTCAGCGCGTCGCGCCGGAACTCCACAGCGCAGCACGACCAGCCCGGCACCGTCCGGCGCGAAGACCAGCGCGGTCGAGGTCAGAAGGAGCGCCCGCCGCCGCAGAACGGTCTCCGCGTACCGGGAGGGCGATCGCACCGTCGTCCTCATCCCCGCCCGCATGTCCGAGGCGGAGGAGCAGCGCTGGGTCACCGTGATGCTCGACAAGCTCGCGGCGCAGGAGAGCAAGCGGCTCCTCGGTGACGCGGAGCTCGTCGAGCGCGCCGGGCAGCTGTCCGACCAGTACTTCGGCGGCCGCGCCCGGCCGGCCTCGGTCCGCTGGGTCACGAACCAGAACACCCGGTGGGGCTCCTGCACACCCGCCGAGGGCAGCATCCGACTCTCGCACCGCCTGCAGGGCATGCCCGAGTACGTCGTGGACTACGTCCTCGTCCACGAACTTGCCCACCTCCTCGTCCCGGGGCACGGCCCGCGCTTCTGGCGGCTCCTGGAGGCCTACCCCCGCACAGAGCGGGCCAGGGGGTACCTCGAAGGGGTGGTGTCGGCCAGCCGGTTGCCCCATTTGCCCGCCGCGCGCGAGGAGTGAACGTCCGCCGGGTCCCGCAGTTGTGTAGCGGGTCTGTACCGGCTTGGCTCGCTGTCGGTCTTTGCGGTTAGCCTGACGCGACGTATTCACATTCGGGATGGGGGACGGTCGACGTATGGCCAGGGAATTCCAACGCGGCCACAAGGCCAAGATCAGTGATCTCACTGCGGGCACCGATCTGTACGTCGGCGTACAGATTGCCGCCCCCGGGCTGACCTTCGACATCAGCTGCTTCGGCCTGGACGCGGGCGAACGGCTCTCGGACGACCGTTACTTCATCTTCTTCAACCAGCCGAAGTCGCCGGAGGAGTCGATCCAGCTCCTGGGGGCGCAGGCCGGCGACACCGAGTCCTTCCGGGTCACGCTCGACCGCATCCCGCAGCAGATCCAGCGGCTGTCGTTCACGGCGACGATCGACGGCGCGGGCCAGATGTCGCAGGTCGCCTCCGGGTACGTCCGCATCGTCGCAGGCGGTGAGGAAGTCGCGCGGTACGCCTTCACCGGTGCGGAGTTCTCCACCGAGCGCGCCGTCATGCTGGGCGACTTCTACCTGAAGGACGTCTGGCGGTTCGCCGCGATCGGCCAGGGTTTCGACGGCGGTCTCGACGCGCTCCTGAAGAACTTCGGCGGCGAGGTCGCCGAGGAGGAGCCGGCCGCCCCGCAGCAGGGAGCCGCGCCGTCCTTCGCGCCGCCCGCGCAGGCCGCGGCCCCGCCCTCGTTCGGCGCCCCGGCCGCCGCCCCGGCGCCCCAGGCACCGACCCCGGCGCCCGCGCAGAACTTCGCGCCCCCGCAGGGCACCACTCCGCCCCCCGCGCCCGCTCCTGTCGACCCTTCGGTGCACGCCGCGCAGACCGTCGTGGCGCCGCTGCACCAGCCGCCGGGCGGCACCGTGCCGCCTCCGCCGCCGCCCGCGCCGTACGGCCAGCCGCTCCAGCAGCAGCCGCAACACCAGCCCCAGCAGCCGCAGTTCGGCCAGATGCCCGGCCAGCAGGCGCCCGGGCAGACCGCGCCGCTGCCTCCGGGCTACGGCCAGCAGGCGCCTGGTCAGACCGCCCCGCTCCCGCCCGGATACGGCCAGCAGCCCCCGCAGGGCCAGTTCCCGGGTCAGCCCGCCGCGGGCCAAGCAGCGGCTCCCCAGGGCGCCGGTGTGGCCGCGGCCCTCCAGAAGTACCGCGAGGCCCCCACCGGCCAGCGCTGGACGCAGCAGAACGAGAAGCTGGTCCGCGTCGACCTCGGCGTCGCCGACCAGCCGATCCTCGCCCGCCAGGGCAGCATGGTGCTCTACCAGGGCAAGGTCGAGTTCAGCTACAAAGGCGCGGGCTTCGCCGGCCGCATCGTGGGCAACGCCACCGGCCAGGAGATGCAGCTGATGCGCTGCTCAGGCCGCGGCCAGGTCTTCCTCGCCGAGGAGGCCACCCACCTGCACCCCATCGAGCTCCAGGGCGACGCGATCTGCGTCTCCGCGGAGAACGTCCTCGCCTTCGACGAGTCCCTGCAGCACGAGGTGCGCAGGATCGAGGGCCACGGCATCCCCGGCGGCGCGCTGTTCGTCATGCAGTTCCAGGGCACCGGCACGGTCATCGTGAAGACCCACGGCGTGCCCGTGGTGCTGCCCGTCACGCCGACGACGTTCGCCGACTGCCACGCCGTCGTCGCCTGGTCGGCCGCCGCACAGGCGATCGTCTCCAGCCAGGTCCGGCTGCGCAGCAACGCCTACGCGGGCTCCACGGGGGAGAGTGTGAATCTCCAGTTCCGTGGCGCTCCCGGCAATTTCATCGTCGTCCAGCCGTACGAGGTCTGAGGGAGCCCGTCATGAATCAGCAGCTCGCGGGCTTTGCTCCCGCACCCGTCGCCACCCGCATGGAGAACCACGGCCACCACATGGTCAAGGTGGCCATGCAGACCGGCAACGACCTTCTCGCGCGCGTGGGCTCGATGGTCGCCTACGAGGGGTTCGTGCAGTACGAGCCGAATCCGCCCGCCGTCCGTCAGGTCGCGCGCGAGTGGATGACCGGCGAGGGCGCGCCCCTGATGAAGTGCTCCGGAGACGGCCTGCTCTACCTGGCCGACTACGGGGCGGACGTCGTCGTCATCAATCTGGCGGGCGACTCCCTCTCGGTGAACGGCACCAACCTGCTCGCCTTCGACGCGTCCCTCCAGTGGGGCGTCGAGCGGGTCAAGGGCATGGCCAAGTTCGCCGGACAGGGCCTGTGGAACATCAAGATCTCCGGCCAGGGCTGGGTCGCGCTGACCTCCCGCGGCACCCCGATCGTCGTCGACTGCGGCAGCGGCGAGGACGAGACGTACGTCGACCCGGACGCCCTGATCGCCTGGTCCCCGAACCTCAAGGTGAAGGGCAAGCGCAGCTTCAAGGCCGGCTCCCTCATCGGGCGCGGCAGCGGCGAGGCCTATCAGATGGGCTTCTCCGGACAAGGCATCGTCGTCGTACAGCCCAGTGAGGACAGCACCGACCGCCTCCGAGCACGGGGCTGAGGGGGAGCAACACACCATGCAGAGCCCACTTTTCGCGCACGCCGAACAGCAGACGCAGGAGCGCTACTCGGTCCAGAACCCGCAGCTGCTCCGGGTCGCCCTGGAGGGGCACGACGACGTCCTGGCCCGCAAGGGCGCGATGGTCGCCTACCAGGGGCTGATCGAGTTCGACGCCGAGTACCAGAGCCGGGGCAACCAGCGCGCCCGCGCGCACACGGGTGAGGGCCTCGACCTGATGCGCTGCCACGGTCAGGGCACGGTCTACCTGGCCAACCTCGCGCAGTACATCCACGTGGTGGACATCGAGCAGGACGGCCTGACCGTGGACAGCAGCTACGTCCTCGCGATGGACTCGTCGCTGACCCACCAGGTCATCGCCGTGGACAGCCAGTACGGCATCTCCGGCTCCGGCAAGTACCAGCTCAACATCACCGGGCGCGGCAAGGTCGCCCTGATGACCTCGGGCCAGCCGCTGATGATGCAGGTCACGCCGGACCGGTACGTGAACGCCGACGCCGACGCGATCGTCGCCTGGTCCAACGGCCTGCGCGTCCAGATGCAGGCCCAGACCCACTCCTCGGGCGTCTGGCGGCGCCGCGGCAACACCGGTGAGGGCTGGGAGCTCAGCTTCATGGGACAGGGCTACGCCCTCGTCCAGCCCAGCGAGATGCTGCCGCCGCAGCACGCGGTCATCGGGCGGGGCGCCCAGGCGCAGTTCGGGGTGGGTCAGCAGGGCGCCCGGGGGGCGAATCAGGGCAACGTCTGGAGCTAGGCCCTCGCCCGGGCAGGGGTGACCGAGGGGCG
The DNA here is from genome assembly GCF_055591085.1 of Streptomyces sp. NPDC041713. Lineage (NCBI taxonomy): Bacteria > Bacillati > Actinomycetota > Actinomycetes > Kitasatosporales > Streptomycetaceae > Streptomyces > Streptomyces sp. NPDC041713. Next base: position 255,660 of record NZ_JBVIZY010000002.1, on the reverse strand, counting down.
CGGGGATTTCTGCGGGCCGTATGTGGCTGGTCGCGCAGTTCCCCGCGCCCCTTCGAGAGCCCCTTCGGGGCGCCTCGACGGTCCCCCTACAGGCGCGCCCTCGTCGCCTCCACGAGCCGTACCACCGACTCGTCCGCCACCGTCGCCACCTCGTCGTACGCGAACCAGCGCAGGTCCAGCGACTCGTCGCTGATCGCCTCGACCGCGTCGGGCGGGGCGAGCGCGGCGTACTGCACGTCCAGGTGCTGCGTGCACGGGCCCGGGATCGGGTGCCGGTCCAGGCGGACGGGGCCGCCCGCGAGGAGCGTCAGGCCGGGCACGCCGGACTCCTCCGTGGCCTCGCGCAGCGCCGCCGCGGCGAGCGTCGCGTCGCCCGGCTCGCAGTGACCGCCCATCTGGAGCCACATCCGCAGCTTCTTGTGGAGGGTCAGCAGGACGCGCCCGCGGGACGGGTCCACCACCAGCACGCTCGCCGTCACGTGGCCGTCCGTGCAGGACTTCCACATGCCGTCGTCGCCGTGCGCGGCCAAGTGGTCCAGGTAGGCCTGGCGCAGCTCGGGCTGGTCCTCGTACCCCTTGAGTGCGAGGACCGTGTCGTCGTACAGACTCACTTGCCGTCTTCGCCCTTGTCCTCGTCGGACTTGTCGGCCGCATCGGACGCGTCGGACTGGTCCTTGGTGAGGTCCGGCTTCGCGGCACCGCCGCCCGCCGCCTCGCCGAGCATCTTGTCCAGCTCGGAGAAGTCCAGCTGCTCGCGGTGGACGAAGCCGTCCGGGTCGTCCAGGTCGGAGGCGGTCGGCAGCATGTCCGGGTGCTCCCACAGGCCGTCGCGGCCGTCGACACCGCGCGCGTCGGTGAGCGAGGCCCACAGGCGGGAGGCGTCCCGCAGGCGGCGCGGACGCAGCTCCAGGCCGATCAGGGTGGCGAACGTCTGCTCGGCGGGGCCGCCCGTCGCGCGGCGGCGGCGCAGCGTCTCCCGGAGGGCGTCGGCGGACGACAGGCGCGGCTTGGCGGCGGCGTGCACCACCGCGTCCACCCAGCCCTCGACGAGCGCGAGAGCCGTCTCCAGGCGGGCCAGAGCGGCCTTCTGGGCGGGGGTGTCCTCCGGCTGGAACATGCCCTGCTGGAGCGCCTCCTGCAGCTGCTCGGGGTTCTGCGGGTCGAGCTGGCCGACCACGTCCTCCAGCTTGGCCGTGTCGACCTTGATGCCGCGCGCGTACCCCTCGACGGCTCCGAAGAGGTGCGAGCGCAGCCACGGCACGTGGGCGAAGAGCCGCTGGTGGGCGGCCTCGCGCAGCGCCAGGTAGAGCCGCACCTCGTCCTTGTCGACGCCGAGGTCCTTGCCGAAGGACTCGATGTTCACCGGGAGCAGCGCGGCCTTGCCGGACGGACCGAGCGGCAGGCCGATGTCGGTGGAGCCGACGACCTCGCCCGCGAGCACGCCCACGGCCTGGCCGATCTGCTGGCCGAACATGGCGCCGCCCATCGAGCGCATCATGCCGATCAGCGGGCCCGCCATGGCCTGCATCTCCTCGGGCAGCACGTCGCCCATGGCCAGGCCGACGCGCTCGGCGACCGGGTCGACGAGCTCCTTCCAGACCGGCAGGGTCGCCTCGACCCACTCGGCACGGCTCCACGCGACGGCCGTGCCGGACCCGGACGGCAGCGAGGTGGCGTCGTCCAGCCACAGGTCGGCCAGGCGCACGGCCTCCTCGACGGCGGAGCGCTCGGCGGGGCCGACGCTGGCGTCCTTGGTGCCGTCCGCCGTGCCCTGGGAGACGGTCTGGCGGGCGATGTCCTTGGCCATGTCCCAGTTCACCGGGCCGCCCTCGTACGAGAGCATCTGGCCGAGCTGCTGGAACGCGGCACCCAGGTCGTTCGGGTTCATCGAGCCGAACATCGCGGCGAACGGGTTGTCACCGCCGCCGGCGCCGCCCGCTCCCGGGAACCCCCCGAAACCGAACGGGTTCGCGGGGCCGCCCGCTCCTTGTCCCCCGCTCCTGCCCTCTCCAGGGGATTCCTTCTTCTTGCCCTCGTCGCCGTCTTCCGGCTCCTCCGGCGGAAGGCCGAATCCGAATGGGGTGTCACTCACGGGATTCCTCGGCTCGTCAGGCCGCCGGTAATGTGCCGGCGGCGGCTGCCCTACAACACCACCCAGCGTAGACACCATGACGGGATCGGGCCTCGGTGCTTCGCCGACTGGTGGCCTGCGGCAGGATGGATGCCACCTGGTACGTACGCGTCATTCGCGTACGTACTGAAGACAACCGCTGGAGACGCCCGGTGAGTTCCCCAGATCCACAGGTTCGCGCAGCGCGAAACCCGTCAACCCCGGCGCCCGTCCGAGGGCCCGTCGTCGCCGTGACCGGCGCGGCCTCCGGAGTGGGCGCGCTGCTGACCGAGCGCCTCGCGGCCTCGGAGGAGATCAAGCAGGTCATCGCCATCGACGAGCGCCGCGGCGACTGTACGCAGGCGCAGTGGCACATCCTGGACGTACGGGATCCGGCCATCGCCGAGAAGCTGCGCGGCGCGGACGTCGTGGTGCACCTGGCACTCGACCTCGACCTGGAGACCGACGGCGCCGCCCGCACCGCCTACAACGTGCGCGGCACCCAGACCGTCCTGACCGCTGCCGCCGCCGCGGGTGTGCACCGGGTCGTCCTGTGCACGTCGGCGATGGTCTACGGAGCGCTGTCCGACAACGAACTGCCCCTCTCCGAGGACGCCGAACTGCGTGCCACCGCCGAGGCCACCGGTGTCGGCGACCTCCTGGAGGTCGAGCGCCTCGCCCGCCGGGCGCCCCGCGCGCACCCTGGTCTCAACGTCACCGTCGTCCGGCCCGCGACCCTGGTCGGCGGCACGGACACGGCTCTGACCCGCTACTTCGAGTCGCCCCGGCTCCTGGTCGTGGCGGGTTCCCGGCCCGCCTGGCAGTTCTGCCACGTCGAGGACCTGTGCAGCGCCCTGGAGTACGCCGTCCTGGAGAAGGTCGACGGCGAGCTGGCCGTCGGCTGCGACGGCTGGCTGGAGCAGGAGGAGGTCGAGGAGCTCAGCGGGATCCGGCGCATGGAGCTGCCCTCGACGGTCGCCCTGGGCGCCGCCGCGCGGCTGCACCGCATCGGCCTCACCCCGTCCCCGGCCGGCGACCTCGCGTACACGATGTACCCCTGGGTGGTCAGCGTCAGCAGGCTGCACGACGCCGGGTGGCGCCCGCAGTGGACCAACGAGGAGGTCCTCTCCGAGCTGCTCGACGAGGTCTCCGGGCGGCGCACGGTGGCCGGCCGGCGGCTCGGCCGCAAGGACGCCACGGCCGCGGGTGCGGCGGGCGCGACGGTGGCGCTGCTGGGAGCGGCCGCCGTCGTCCGCAGGGCGCGCAAGGCCCGCCGGAGGATCTGACCGGCCGCCGTGTCGTAGTGGCCGGTGCGCTCCGGCCGCACGATGCGGCCCCGTCGTGCCCGGTCACCTTCTCGTGCCCGGTCACCTCGTCGTGATCGGCCCCTGTAGGGAGCTCCAACGCGACACGCGCGCGTGCCGGGCGAAAGGTCTATTCCGTGATGACGGTGCCGTGCGGCACCATGGCCGCATGGCACGCACCACGATGGACCACCCCGGCGAGCAGGCCGCGCAGGACCCGATCCGGCTGCTCGCGATCCGCGACACCCCGCTCTCGCTGGACGAGGTCTTCCGGGCCGTCGGCGACGAGGCGGCGGGCGGCACCGCGCTCTTCGTGGGAACCGTGCGCAACCACGACGGCGGCGCGGACGTCGACGAGCTGGGGTACTCGACCCACCCCAGCGCCGAGGCCGAGATGCGCCGGGTGGCCGAGAAGGTCGTCGCCCAGTACCCGGTGCGCGCCCTGGCCGCCGTCCACCGGATCGGTGACCTCGCCGTCGGCGACCTCGCGGTGGTCGTGGCCGTCTCCTGCCCGCACCGCGCGGAGGCCTTCGACGCCTGCCGCAAGCTGATCGACGACCTCAAGCACGAGGTGCCGATCTGGAAGCACCAGCGCTTCTCCGACGGCAAGGAAGAGTGGGTCGGCGCCTGTTGACGGACGCGGGGGAGTGACGGCCGGGACGGCGGGCCTCTCCCGAGGCCGGGGTGACCCGTTTGGTCCGAGTGGCTCCGGTTGCGTAACTCGACCCCTGCCGTAAGCGTTGACCCTGCAGATGGTTAATCTGCTGATCAGTCAGTTGCGGTGGCTCATGGGGTCGGGAGGTCGACATGGCATCACTTGCCTGGTTGCTGATTCCGCTCCTGGCAGCCGTCGGGGCGGGTCTGTGGGGCAGCTGGGCCGCCCGCAACCGGAGGTCCGGACGCACGGGCGACACCTCCGAGCTCAACGGCTACGCCGCGTTCCGCGAGGCGATGGAGAAGACCCGCGGGGTCCCCGAGCGGCCCCAAGAGGCCGCACCGCACCAGGACGTCGTCGACATCCCGCGCGCGGACGTCGACGCACCGCACCCCCTCACGGACACCGCCGCAGCCGCGGCCGCCGCGGCCGATGAGTCCCACGGCACCAGGGAGAAGTCGCACACCGGAACGTAGAGCGGGACATAGAGCGGGACGCAGCAGCGCCCGCGACTCCCCGGTGCCGCCGCGGAGCCCCGTACGGACCGGCCCCGGGGGTGCTCCCACAGGCAGGTCCCGTACTGTCGTTCCATGCCACGCCGCACCGCGACGATGCTCGCCTCCACCCTGATGCTGATCGCGCTGCTCTGCGCCGGAGTGCTCATCAAAGTGCCGTACTCCGAGATGTCCCCCGGCCCCACGGTGAACACCCTCGGCGATCACGACGGCGAACCGGTTCTGCAGATCTCCGGGCACAAGACGTACCCCACGACCGGCAACCTCAACATGACGACGGTCAGGGTCACCAGCGCCGACTACAACATGAACCTGGCGGAGGCCGTGTACGGCTGGCTGGCGCACGACAGCATCGTGGTGCCGCACGAGACGCTCTACCCGGACGGCAAGACCGAGCAGCAGTCCTCCCAGGAGAACGCCGAGGAGTTCAGCCAGTCCCAGGAGAGCGCCAAGGTCGCGGCGCTCAGGGAGCTCGACCTCCCGGTGAAGTCCCAGGTCATCGTCTCCACCGTCTTCAAGGGCGACCCGGCCGAGGGCAAGCTGCACGCGGGCGACGTCATCAGGAAGGTCGACGGCAGGCCCGTCAAGGCCATGGAGGACGTCGCGAAGCTCGTCACCCGGCACAAGCCCGGCGAGCCCGTCACCTTCGGCGTCGTCCCCGTCAAGGAGGCGGCCGCGGCCGAGAAGGCCGGCAAGGAAGCCACGAAGACCCAGGACGTCAAGATCACGACGAAGGCGGCGGAGCGTGGCTCCGATCGCGCGGTCGTCGGCATCAAGGCGGGCACCGACCACACCTTCCCGTTCACCATCGACATCAAGCTGGCCGACGTGGGCGGCCCCAGCGCCGGGCTGATGTTCGCCCTCGGCATCGTCGACAAGCTGACCCCGGACGACCTCACCGGCGGCAACTTCGTGGCCGGCACCGGCACCATCGAGGACGACGGCAAGGTCGGCCCGATCGGCGGCATCGAGATGAAGACCGTCGGCGCGCGCAACAAGGGCGCGGAGTACTTCCTCACCCCGAAGGACAACTGCGCGGCCGCCGCGAAGGACGTGCCCGACGGGCTCAAGCTCGTCAAGGTGAACACCATCGCCGACGCGGTGAAGTCCCTAAAGAAGATCCGCGAGGACGACACCGCCGACCTGCCGAAGTGCACCGCTTCCTGAGGTCCGCGTTCTGAGGGCCGCAGCGGCCCCGGAGACGGACGTTACGCGGGTGGGGGCGCCCCACCCGCGTACGGAACGAACAAGAGGTACCGCGCCGTACCGCTAGGCGAACGTCGCCGCCAGCGCCTCCGCGAGACCCGGCACCAGCGCCGAACCCGTGAGGACCTCGGTCGGCGAGTCCTTCTCGCGCAGCCGCAGCGCGGACTCGCGCGCGCCGTCACGGAGCACCGCGACGGTCATCCGGACCTCCTGGCGGTCCGGATGCTCGGCCACCCACTTCGCCAGCTGGGCCTCACTCAGGCCGTCCGGGACGGACGTCTCGGCGGACGGCGGCAGCATCAGCCGCTCCACCGTGAGCGCGCAGCCGGTCACCGCGTCCGGCCAGGCGATGGTGCCGAGGAACTCGTCCAGCGGCTTGTCGGCGGGGATCTCCTCCTGCTCGATGGGGGTGAGACCGGCGTGCTCCACGCCGTCGTCGAGGCCGAGCTGGGAGGCGAGGCCGGGTTCCTGGGTGCGCAGACGCGCCGTGTCGACCAGCGCGAAGAGGCGGGCGGGCCGGTCCCAGCCGAGGCCGGATACGTACTCGTCGATCTCGAGTACCGCCCGAGTGAGGGGGCTCGCTGCCATGGGAGTGTTGGACATGGTCACAATCCTGCCTCGTTAGTCCCGAGAAACGGGAACCGAGTAAAGCGTAGGTAAGTTGCATAGGTGTGGGTCCGCGATCTCGGGGGCCTGACGGACCAACAGCGAATCAACAGCGAACTTCGAGGTGCGCACCTTGGCTTTCCAGATGCCGGACCGCGGCGGAGGCCCGACGGGGCCACGGATCAGAGTGGGCCGACCCTCCCGGCGTGTCCGGACCCTGCTCATGACATTGGGGGTCCTCGCCGTCCTGGCCATGGCCTTCGTCATGTTCTCGGGCTTCTGGACGGACTGGCTCTGGTACCGCTCGGTCAACTACTCATCGGTCTTCACGACGACCCTGTGGACCAAGATCGGCCTGTTCTTCGTCTTCGGCCTCCTCATGGCGGCCGCGGTCGGCGTGAACATCTGGCTGGCGCACCGGCTGCGCCCGCCGCTGAGCGCCATGTCGATGGAGCAGCAGAGCCTCGACCGGTACCGCATGGGCATCGCCCCCTACAAGAAGTGGCTCCTCATCGGGATCACCGCTCTGGTGGGGCTGATCGCGGGCGCGTCCGCGGCGGGACAGTGGCGTACCTGGCTCCTGTGGGTCAACGGCGTGTCCTTCGGCCAGAAGGACCCCCAGTTCCACATGGACGTGTCGTTCTTCGCGTTCGACCTTCCCTGGTACCGCTTCCTGCTCGGCTTCGGCTTCGCGGCGACGGTGCTCTCCCTGGTCGCCGCCGCCCTGACGCACTACCTGTACGGCGGGCTGCGCATCACCAGCCCCGGCGCGCGCGCGACCGGCGCGGCCACCGGCCACCTCTCGGTGCTGCTCGGTGTCTTCGTGTCGCTGAAGGCCGTCGCGTACTGGCTCGACCGGTACGGCCTCGCGGTGAAGTCCAGTGACTTCAAGGCGACGGGCAACTGGACCGGCCTTCGCTACGTGGACGCGAACGCGTACCTGCCGGCGAAGACGATCCTGTTCTGCATCGCCGTCATCTGCGCCATCCTCTTCTTCGCGACGCTCTGGCGGCGCACCTGGCAGCTGCCCGTCATCGGCTTCGGCCTGATGGTGCTCTCGGCGATCCTCATCGGCGGGCTCTACCCCGCGATCGTCCAGAAGTTCCAGGTCCAGCCGAACGAGCAGGCCAAGGAAGCGCCGTACATCGAGAAGAACATCGAGGCCACCCGGAACGCCTACGGCATCAACGGCGTGAAGCCCCAGGAGTACAAGGGCGCGGGCAAGGTCGACGAGGACCCCAAGAAGAAGCGCGACAACGCGGACACGGCGGCCAACTACCGCCTGAACGACCCGAACATCGTCTCGCCCACCTTCCAGCAGCTGGAGCAGGAGCGCAGCTACTACCAGTTCCCGCGGACGCTGGACGTGGACCGCTACAACGGCCAGGACACCATCGTCGGCCTGCGCGAGATCGACGTGAACAAGCTCGACAAGCGCAACTGGATCAACGACCACTTCGCCTACACCCACGGCTACGGCATGGTCGCCGCCAAGGGCACCGAGACGAAACCGGGATCCAAGGGCGCCCCGGCGTTCACCGAGTCCGGCCTGCCCACCAGCGGCACCCTCGGTGAGTACGAGCAGCGGATCTACTACGGCGAGAAGACCAGCCAGTACTCGATCGTCGGCGGGCCCCAGAAGGAGCTCGACTACGAGGAGAACGGCGGCGGTCAGAAGACCTACAGCTACCAGGGCAAGAGCGGGGTCAACCTCTCCAACCCGATCAACCGCGCGGCGTACGCGGTCTCCTTCGGAGAGCCGCAGATCCTCTACTCCGGCGCCATCGGCGACGGTTCGCGGATCCTGTACAACCGCACGCCCAAGGAGCGCGTCGAGGCGGTGGCGCCCTGGCTGACCATCGATGGCGACGTCTACCCGACGGTGGTGGACGGCCGCATCCAGTGGGTGGTCGACGCCTACACCACCAGCAACGGCTATCCGTACGCCTCGCGGACGACGCTCGGCGACACCACGGCCGACTCCCTGTCGCAGGCGGACAGCCAGCGCACCGTGATCGCCCAGCAGAACCAGGTCAACTACATCCGGAACTCGGTGAAGGCGACCGTCGACGCGTACACCGGTGACGTCAAGCTCTACACCTGGGACGACAAGGACCCGGTCCTGAAGACCTGGAAGAAGGCGTTCCCGGGCACTGTCAAGGACAAGAGCGAGATCCCGCCGAAGCTGATGGACCACCTGCGCTACCCGCAGGACATGTTCAAGGTCCAGCGCGAGCTCCTGACGAAGTACCACGTCACGGACCCGGGCCAGTTCTACAACGCGAGTGACGCCTGGCAGGTGCCGAACGACCCGACGAAGAAGGACGACAGCGCGGTCCCGCCGTACTACCTCTCCCTGAAGTCGCCGGGCCAGACGCAGCAGCAGTTCTCCCTGACGACGACGTTCACACCCAGCGAGCGGCCCAACCTACGGGCGTTCATGACGGTCGACGCCGACGCCAGAAGCAAGAACTACGGCACGATGCAGCTGCTCAGAGTCCAGGGCGACGTCGACGGACCCGAACAGGTCCAGAACAAGCTGAACTCCATGACGGAGGTCGGCAACTTCGTCCGCGACATGAAGGGCGCCGACTCCGACGTCCTCTACGGCAATCTGCTGACCGTGCCGCTGGACGACGGCTTCCTGTACGTCGAGCCCGTCTACGTACAGGGGCGCAAGTCGGCGTATCCGCTCCTGAAGAAGGTGGCCGTGTCGTACGGCACGGAGACGGCGTTCTCGGACACCCTCGGCGAGGGCCTCAACGCGGTGTTCAACGCCGACGGGTCCACCAAGCCACCGGGCGAGGACGAGGACGAGCCGACCAAGCCGCCGAAGACCAGCGACCCGACGGTCCAGGCCGCGCTCGACGACGCGCAGGAGGCGTTCGAGGACGGCGAGACCGCCATGAAGAAGGGCGACTGGAAGGCGTACGGCGAGGCGCAGGAGCGGCTCCAGGAAGCGCTGGAGCGGGCCGAGAAGGCCTCCGCCAAGGCCGGCGACAAGAAGGCCGGCGACGCGGCCAAGGACACTGGCAAGAACGGTGACAAGGCCTCCGACAAGGGCGGCGACAAGGCCTCCGGCCAGGACGGCGACAAGGCGGCGGACAGCACCGGCTAGCGGCCGGTCGGGCAGCCCCCTCGCGCCGTGGTACGGTTTGGACACAACGGCGCGGGGTGGAGCAGCTCGGTAGCTCGCTGGGCTCATAACCCAGAGGTCGCAGGTTCAAATCCTGTCCCCGCTACTGCAAGGTGAAGGCCCGGATCCTTACGGATCCGGGCCTTCGTCGTGTGTGGGGGACCCGTGCCGGTCGTGTGCGGGTGTCCTATGCCATCTCGTGCGAACGGCGCGTGGTCGGGGGAGAGTTGGGGGATCTGTGTTTGACTTATCTCTCTGTGGGCATGTCGACAAAACGCTGAAGTGACCTCACTGGCTGCGGTATACCAGGTGTACCCAGGTTGCAGGTGGTGCGACGATGGACGTTATGGGGGACAAGGCAACTCTGTTGGAGAGAGGGCGGTTTGTGCAGTCGGCCGACCGGGAGGATCCCGGGGCGGCCGCCGAGGAGATGCGTCATCGGCTGGCCGCCGAGGCCGGCGACGTGGACGCGATGAGCGTCCTCGGAAGCCTTCTGCTGCGCCGCGGTGATCTCGACGGGGCCGAGTCCTTGCTGCGCGCCGCGACCGCCGAGGGCGACCGCGCCGCGGCCAACAACCTCGGCGTCCTGCTCCACCAGCGCGGGTACGCCGACGAGGCGGCCGGATGGTGGCGGGTCGCCGCTGTCGCCGGCTCCGCAGCGGCCGCGCACGCGCTCGGCCGCCACCACCGCGAGCGCGGCGACGAGCCCGCCGCCGAGTACTGGCTGCGCCAGTCCGCCGAGGACGGCCACACCCTGGGGGCGTACGCGCTCGCCGACCTCCTGGAGCACCGCGGGGACGTCGGCGCCGAGCGCTGGATGCGCGTCGCCGCCGAGCGCGGCCACCGCGAGGCCGCCTACCGCCTGGCCCGCGCGCTCGACCGGCGCGCCACCGCGGAGCGCGGCGAGCGCCCCGCGCGCGCGGACCACGCCGACGACACCGCGCGCACGCCCGCCGACGAGGCCGAGCAGTGGTACCGCCAGGCGGCCGCCCGTGGCCACCGCAGGGCCGCGCTGCACCTCGGCGCGATCCTGGAACAGCGCGGCGAGCTCAAGGAAGCCGGCCGCTGGTACCTCAACTCCGCCAAGGACGGGGAGGCCCGCGCGGCCTGCGCGCTCGGCTTCCTGCTGCGGGACGCGGGCGACGAGGAGAGCGCCGCCGTGTGGTGGCTCAAGGCCGCCCAGGACGGTGACGGGAACGCCGCGAACGCGCTCGGCGCGCTGCACGCCGAGCGGGGCGAGACCCAGACCGCCGAGCGCTGGTACCGCGCCGCGATGGACGCGGGGGACGTGAACGGCGCGTACAACCTCGGCCTGCTCTGCGCCGAGCAGGACCGCACCGCCCAGGCCGACCAGTGGTACCGCCGCGCCGCCTACGCGGGCCACCGCGAGGCCGCCAACGCGCTCGCCGTGCTGCTGCTCCAGGGCGGCGACGCGGCCGGGGCCGAGCCGTGGTTCTCCAAGGCCGCGGAGGCCGGCAGCGTCGACGCGGCGTTCAACCTCGGGATCCTGTACGCGAGCCGGGGCGACGAGGCCAACGCCCTGCGGTGGTACGAGCGCGCCGCCTCGGCCGGCCACACCGACGCCGCGCTCCAAGTCGGCACCGCGCGGCTGCGCGCCGGCGACGACCAGGAGGCGGAGCGGTATCTGCGGTGCGCGGCGGGCGGCGGCAGTGCCGAGGCGGCGTACCGGCTCGGCACGGTGCTCGACGCGCGGCGCCCGGCGGAGGCCCCGCCCGCGCTCGGCGAGCCCGCGGCGGAGAAGTCCGAGTGCGAGGAGTGGTACGAGCGGGCCGCCGAGCTCGGGCACCGGCGGGCCCAGGTCCGGGTCGGCATGCTGGCGTCGGGCCGGGGCGACGTGGTCGAGGCCGCGCGCTGGTACCGGAAGGCCGCGGAGGCCGGCAGCCGCAACGGCGCGTTCAACCTCGGCCTGCTCCTGGCCCGCGAGGGCAGCGAGCCGGAGGCGGCGCTGTGGTGGACCCGGGCCGCCGACGCGGGCCACGGACGGGCCGCGCTCCGGCTCGCCCTGCTCTACGCCCGGCGCGGGCAGCTGGCGCAGGGGCAGCGGTGGGCCTCGCGGGCGGTCGATCTCGGGCCCGCGGAGGTCTCCGAGCGGGCCGGGCGGCTGCGGGAGGCGCTGCGGCAGGAGCTCTCCGCGTAGGGGCGGGCGCACCGCGGCCGCCCCGCCCCGCCCAGCCCCGGGGCTCCGGGGCTTCGGGGAACAGATTTGCGCTGGTCGTAGCCCTGACGTAATGTTGTGTCTACCGACGCGGGGTGGAGCAGCTCGGTAGCTCGCTGGGCTCATAACCCAGAGGTCGCAGGTTCAAATCCTGTCCCCGCTACTGACGGTCGAGGGCCGGAAGCCGACAAGCTTCCGGCCCTCGATGCATTTGTGCCCGACGGCTCAAGTGTGCCCGACCGCCTCCTCGTACAGCGCGCGGTCCACCGCCTTGCTCTCCGGGACCCTGGCGCCCTCCGAGACGCCCGCCGCGCGGTACGCGTCCTGCAGCCGGTCCGTCGTGCCCGCGCGGATCTCCCAGTCCATGCGCAGCGACGGCGTGGAGAGCAGCACGTCCTCGTCCGTCTTGAGCAACCCGGCGAGCTCCCGCGCGAAGGTCTTGTCGGCCTTGTAGTCGCCGGCGAAGTAGGTGTTCACCGTCCGGATGTACGCGCGCAGCAGCGCGACGCCGGCGTCCGGGTCCTTCTTCAGCAGGTTCGGGCCGAAGAGGAGGCCGCCGAGCGGCTCACCGCGGGGCTGGCCGCCCAGGAACGCGTACTTCTTGTCGCCGTCGACCTTGCGCCAGACCGGGTCGAGCAGCCAGGCCGCGTCGGTGCCGCCGTTCTGCAGCGCGGTGAGCACGTCCGCCGAGCCCAGCTGCTGGAACTTGATCTCGTCGAGGCCGCCGCCGTGCTTCTTCAGGGCCCGGTTCATGGGGTACGCGATGACGGATCCCTTGCCGATCATCGTGCCGAGCGTGCGGCCCGCCATCGGCACGTGGGCGGCCGTCTCGTCCTTCTTCAGGCGTACCCAGAGGCCGCTCTTGGAGTGGGGGCCCGGGGAGAAGTTGCCGGCCGTCCACTTGATGTCGAACCCGCTGGTGATGCCGTTCATCACGGCGGCCTCCGGGGCCGCCCACTGGGCGTCGATGTCGCCCTTGGCGAGGAGCGGGAGGGCGTCGGGGGTGGGCAGCACCTTCAGGTCGACGTTCAGGCCCTCCTTCTTGAACTCCCCTTTCTCCAGCGCCATCTGGAGCGGCGCGACGTACTCGGCGCTGAGGGTGCCGGTCGCGATGGTCAGGCTGCGCTCCTTGGAGAGCGGTCGGGGGGCGGGGGTGCGCGGGGCGCAGCGGGCCGGGGCGCGATCGGGCGCCAGGTCGGCGGGGTCGGTCCAACTGCCCTTTCCACAGCCGGAGACGGAGGTGACGGTGCGGGGTTTGTCGGGGGCGGGCGGCGCCTCGTCGTCCTCCTTGGCGCAGCCGGCGGCGAGCAGCGCGCCCGCCAGGAGCAGGGGGAGTGCGGTGGTGCGGACGGTGGTGCGGATGCGCATGGTGCCTCCGAGTGCTCGGCTCCGTCCATCGGTTCGGGTCATGACTGGCCGCGGCCGCGGTCGCGCGGGGCCCACGGGGTGAGCAACCGGCCCGCGATCCGCACCAGTTCGGAGAAGACGACGCCGAGCACCGCGACACAGACGATGCCGACGAACATCACGTCGTTCTGGAAGAGCGCGCGCGAGTCGAAGATCAGGTGGCCGAGGCCGTCCGCCGCGGCGATCTGCTCCGAGGCGACGATGACCAGGACCGCGACGCCCGCCGCGATCCGCGCGCCGACCAGGACGGCGGGCAGCGAGGCGGGCAGCAGGACGTGTCGGAACATCTGCCAGGGCGAGGCGCCGAAGACCTGGCCGGCGTCGCGATGGCCGGAGGGTACGGCGAGGACCGCCGCCATCGTCGATATCCAGACGAAGAAGAAGACCGTGGCGGCGACGAGCGCGATCTGCGGGCCCTCGCCGAGGCCGAACATGTTCAGGAAGACGGGCAGCAGCGCCAGTTTCGGGACGACGTACAGGGCATCGAGGGTGGGTTCCAGGGCGGCGCGCACGACGGACAGGGAGCCCATCAGGAGGCCGAGCGCGTATCCGGCCACCGTGCCGATCGCGTACCCCGCGAGCACCCGCTTCAGGGTGGCCCACACGTCCGGCCACAGGTCGCCGTCGGCCGCGCGGTGCCAGCCGTCCTCAAGGATTGTCTGCGGCGCCGGATAGACGCGGTCGTCGATCCAGCCGCTCACGGCGGCGAGCTGCCACAGCAGGATCAGGGCGACGGGCACGCCGACGGCGAGCGACAGTTCCAGGGCGCGGCGGCGGCGATGGGTGCGCACCGGGTGCAGCTCCTGCGGTCCCGGCCTCCTGACCAGCACCTCTTCCCGCACGGACGGGTTCTTGCCGGGGCGGGGGACCGGGCTCTTGCCGGTGGCGGTGGTCATGCCGCGGCCTCCGTGCCGACCTCGTCCCGCAGCAGGTCCCACAGCTCGCTCTTCAACGCGGTGAACTCGGCGGTCGCGCGGACGTCTCCGGTGCGGGGGCGCGGAAAGGGCGGGCGGCGCTCGGCGATGACGCGGCCTGGCCTGGCCGACATCACCAGGACGCGGTCGCCGAGCACGATCGCCTCTTCGAGGCTGTGTGTGATGAACAGGGTCGTGGTGCGGGTGGTCTGGGTGAGGGCGAGCAGCTCATCCTGGAGGATGACGCGCAGCTGGGCGTCGAGGGCCGCGAACGGCTCGTCCATCAGCAGGATCTCGGGCTCCACGGCCAGCGCGCGGGCGATCGCCACGCGCTGCCGCATGCCGCCGGAGAGGGTGGCGGGGTAGGCGCCGGCGAACTCCGCGAGACCCATGCGGGCCAGCCACTCGGTGGCCCGCGCGTCGGCCTCGCGGCGCGGGACGCGCTGGATGTCCAGGCCGAACCGGACGTTGGCCTGGACGGTCTTCCAGTCGTAGATGCCGTAGTCCTGGAAGATCATCGCGACCGGCCGCCGCGCGGTGGTACGGATGGCCAGCTCGCCGGCGCTGGGGCGCAGCAGCCCCGCGGCGATCCGCAGCAGGGTCGACTTGCCGCAGCCCGAGGGGCCGACGACGCAGGTGAACTCGCCGGGGGCGACGTCCAGGTCGACGGGGCCGAGGGCGTGCACCGCCCCGGCGGCCCGGCCGAAGGTTCTGGTCACCGCGCGGGCGCGGAGTTTGAGGTCGGGCGGGTGCGGAGCTTCCACGGCTTCTCCTTGCGGAGGGCGGGCGGACGGCGGGCGCCGCAGAGAATATGACGGTGCGTCAGATCTTGGAAGGGGTGCGCCGTGGCCGGGATCCGCCGGTGCCGGGGGTACGCCGAAGGGGCCCGGCGCCGAGAACGGTGCCGGACCCCTTCGTGACGTACGGGAAAGTGCTTACGCCGCCGCGCAGTTCGGGCAGACGCCGCGGTAGGTGACCTCCACGTCCTCGACCGTGAAGCCGAAGCGCTCCGAGTCGGGGAGGGTCGCCAGCGGGTTGCCCGTGGGGTGCACGTCGCGGATGGCGCCGCAGCGGGCGCAGACCAGGTGCTGGTGGGGGCGGTGGGCGTTCGGGTCGTACCGCTTGGCGCGGCGGTCGGTCGAGACCTCGAGGATCTCGCCGAGGCTCACCAGCTCGCCCAGGGTGTTGTAGACGGTGGCCCGGGAGATCTCGGGCAGCTTGTCCGCGGCGCGGGCGTGCACTTCGTCCGCGGTGAGGTGGACGTGGTCCCCGTCGAGGACCTCGGCCACGACGCGCCGCTGTGCGGTCATGCGCCAGCCACGTCCCCGCAGTCGTTCCAACAGGTCACTCATGAGGGCCAGCCTAACAGGCGAGGGGGTCAGTTCCGAACAGGTGTGACTTTGGATCGTTGCTTGACTTAGACAAAGTCTATCGTAGGATCGAGTACGAACAACGCCCAAGGACAGGACTTGCAGGAATGACGCAGGAGGCGCACGTGACGCAGGGACCGCTCACCACGGAGGCCGGGGCTCCGGTCGCCGACAACCAGAACAGCGAGACCGCGGGCGTCGACGGTCCCGTTCTGGTCCAGGACCAGCTGCTGCTGGAGAAGCTCGCCCACTTCAACCGCGAGCGGATCCCGGAGCGGATCGTGCACGCCCGGGGCGCCGGCGCGTACGGCACCTTCACGCTGACCCGGGACGTCTCGCAGTGGACGCGCGCCAAGTTCCTCTCCGAGGTCGGCAAGCAGACCGAGACGTTCCTGCGCTTCTCCACCGTGGCCGGCAACCTCGGCGCGGCCGACGCGGTGCGCGACCCGCGCGGCTGGGCGCTGAAGTTCTACACCGAAGAGGGCAACTACGACCTCGTCGGCAACAACACCCCGGTGTTCTTCATCAGGGACGCCATCAAGTTCCCCGACTTCATCCACACCCAGAAGCGCGACCCCTACACGGGCTCGACCGAGGCGGACAACGTCTGGGACTTCTGGGGCCTCAGCCCGGAGAGCACCCACCAGGTGACCTGGCTCTTCGGCGACCGCGGCATCCCCGCCTCGTACCGCCACATGGACGGCTTCGGCTCGCACACCTTCCAGTGGAACAACGAGGCCGGCGAGGTCTTCTGGGTCAAGTACCACTTCAAGACCGACCAGGGCATCAAGAACCTCACCCAGGCCGAGGCCGACAAGCTCGCCGGTGAGGACCCCGACTCCCACCAGCGCGACCTGCGCGAGGCCATCGAGCGCGGCGAGTACCCGTCCTGGACCGTGCAGGTGCAGATCATGCCGGCGGCCGAGGCGGCGGAGTACCGCTTCAACCCGTTCGACCTCACCAAGGTGTGGCCGCACGCGGACTACCCGCCGATCGAGATCGGCAAGCTGGAGCTCAACCGCAACCCGGAGAACATCTTCGCCGAGGTCGAGCAGGCCATCTTCAGCCCCGCGCACTTCGTGCCGGGCATCGGCCCGTCCCCCGACAAGATGCTCCAGGGCCGCCTCTTCGCGTACGGCGACGCCCACCGCTACCGCGTCGGCATCAACGCCGACCACCTGCCGGTGAACCGCCCGCACGCCACCGAGGCGCGCACCAACTCGCGTGACGGCTTCCTGTACGACGGCCGCCACAAGGGTGCGAAGAACTACGAGCCGAACAGCTTCGGCGGCCCGCACCAGACGGACCGGCCGCTGTGGCAGCCCGTCCCGCTCACCGGCGCCACCGGCAACCACCCGGCCGTCCGGCACGCCGAGGACAACGACTTCGTGCAGGCGGGCAACCTCTACCGCCTGATGACCGAGGACGAGAAGGACCGCCTGATCGGCAACCTGGCGGGCTTCATCTCCAAGGTCTCGCACGAGGAGATCGCCGAGCGCGCGATCGACAACTTCCGTCAGGCCGACGGTGACTTCGGCAAGCGGCTGGAGGCCGCGGTCCAGGCCCTGCGCGGCTGACCTGCCACTTGTCGTGGATGAGCGACGGGCCGGATCCCTTCGGGGGGCCGGCCCGTCGCCGTGTCTCAGCCCACCGCGGCCGCGGCGCGCCGCACCGGGGCCCAGCAGCGGATGATGTCGCGGACCGAGACGATGCCGGTCGGTTCGTTGCCGTCCATCACGATCAGGTGCCGGAAGCCGCCGTGCGACATGGCGTCCGCGGCGTCCTCCAGGGTCCACGAGGGGCAGGCGAAGACGACGTCCGTCGTGGTGTGGGTGCCGGCGGTCTCCGTGTCCGGGTCCTGGCCGAGGCCCAGCGAGACGAGGATGTCGCGTTCGGTCAGGATGCCAACCCCGCAGGTGTCGGGGTCGAGGACGACGGCGGCGCCGACGCGGCGCGCCGACATCAGCCGGGCCGCCTGGCGGAGTGTGTGGGCGGGGCCGATGGTGAGGACCATCGAGCTCATGGCGTCGTTGACGAGCATGGGCGTGAGCCACCTCCTTGGTGAAACCGCGGTCTCCCGGAGGGCGAAGGATTGCCTCCGCTACCGGCCTGTGAGAACGGATTCACAAGTTCACAAGTGGGGGGACTCATAGAGTCGCAGCCCGGCCGGAGGCCAGCAAGGGGGCGCGTGCGGTCAGTTCGGGGCGCGCGGAGACGAAGTCGCGCCCCGCGGAGGGGTCCGGACGACCTGTCAGTAGCGGCTGGTTGACGTATTCGAGCCTCAGTAGCGGCTGGTTGACGTACCCGAGCCTCAGTAGCGCTGGTTGACGTACCCGAGCAGCTCGTCGTGGAGCAGGCCGTTCGACGCCGCCGCGTTGCCGCTGTGCGGGCCGGGCCTGCCGTCCAGACCGGTGAAGCGGCCGCCCGCCTCCGTCACCACGATCGCGGTCGCCGCCATGTCCCAGAGCGAGAGCTCCGGCTCCGCGCAGATGTCGACCGCGCCCTCGGCGACCATCATGTACGGCCAGAAGTCGCCGTACGCGCGCGTGCGCCACACCGCGCGGCTCAGGTCCAGGAACCCGTCCAGCGCCCCCTTCTCCTCCCAGCCGGTGAGCGAGGAGTACGCGAAGGAGGCGTCCTGGATGCGGTTGACCTTGGAGACCTGCAGCCGGGTCGCCGAGGTCAGGCTCCGCCCCGTGTAGGCGCCGCCGCCCTTCGCCGCCCACCAGCGACGGCCGAGC
Organism: Streptomyces sp. NPDC041713; assembly: GCF_055591085.1. Taxonomy (NCBI): domain Bacteria; kingdom Bacillati; phylum Actinomycetota; class Actinomycetes; order Kitasatosporales; family Streptomycetaceae; genus Streptomyces; species Streptomyces sp. NPDC041713. Next base: position 237,520 of record NZ_JBVIZY010000002.1, on the reverse strand, counting down.
GCGGGCGCCGAGACGACGCCGACCACCGGCTGGTAGCCGCCCTCGCCCGCCTCCATCAGGGAGATCAGGGTGGCCCAGACGGGGACGCCGCGCACGTAGTTCTTGGTGCCGTCGATCGGGTCGATCACCCAGCGGCGCGGCCCGGTGCCCTCGACGCCGTACTCCTCGCCGAGGATCGCGTCGCGCGGCCTGGCCCGCTGGAGGTTGCCACGGATCAGCTCCTCGGCGGCCTTGTCGGCCTCGCTCACCGGCGTCATGTCCGGCTTGGTCTCGACCTTGAGGTCGAGGGCCTTGAACCGGTCCATGGTCGCGGCGTCGGCGGTGTCCGCGAGGACGTGGGCGAGACGCAGATCATCGTGGTAGTCGGGCATGGGTGAACAGTATCGATCTCGTTCGGCGCGATCCACAGCGCCGGGTGGCGGGTGCTCGCCCTTGCGCGCGCCGGAGCTATTGACAGTGCCGCCGAGCCCGTCAACTCTGGCACGGGAGCCCTCTGGGCCCGGGGAGGCGACGATGCCTGCAGCACGGGAATCCTTACTGGACGCGGCATACACGGCGCTCGCGCGGCGACCGTGGCCCGGCGTGCGCATGGTCGACGTCGCGGCGACCGCCGGGGTCTCCCGGCAGACCCTCTACAACGAGTTCGGCAGCAAGGACGGCCTGGCCCGCGCGCTGCTGCGGCGCGAGACGGACGGCTATCTGCACGGCGTGGAGCGGGCGCTGGCCGAGGAGCGCGACCCCGCCGACCGGCTCGCCGCCGTCGCCGCGTGGAGCGTGCGCGCCGCCCGCGCCAACCCGTTGGTGCGGGCCGCGCTCACCGACTGCTGGGGCGAGCGGCTCCCCGCGCCGAGCCGGGTCGCGGGCTCCATCTCGCCGGTGCCGGCGCAGCGCCGCGCGGACGCCGGGGTGCCCTCCGCCGCGGAGCTGCTCGCGCTGGTACGGGACCGCGCGGTGCTCGCGCTCGGCGGCCGCGGCCGGGCCAGGGACCCCGAGCTCGCCCTCGCCTGCGAGAGCGCCGTCCGCCTCGCCCTGTCGTACGTGGTCGCGCCCGCCGGGAACGACGACGACCCCGCGGAACTGGTGCGCGGGGCCATCGGGCGCTGGGTGGGTGTGCGCTAGAGCCTGGTCAGTGCGCCGAACCCGACAGCTGCAGGCCGATCACGCCGATGATGACGAACGAGATCGAGACGATCTTGAGCGTGGAGACCAGGTCACCCAGGAAGATCATGCCGTAGATCGCCGTGCCGGCCGCCCCGATGCCCGTCCACACCGCGTACGCGGGCCCCACGTCCAGCTTCCGCAGCGCGAGGGTCAGCAAACCGAAGCTGCCGAGCGCGAAGGAGGCGAACGCGATCGTCGGCCAGAGCCGGGTGAATCCGTGGGACAGCTTCAGACAGACCGCGAAGCCGGTCTCCAGAACCCCGGCCACGATGACCAGCAGCCACGCCATGTCCCTGCCTCCCGTGCTCGTCCACGATCCGCGGCCGATTCGTCTGGCTTGAATCCGGCTTGGTGCGATTATGCATTTACCTTTGCCGTCGCCGCGCAAACAACGGGGAGGTCAGTCGCCGTCGTGCCGGTCCCGGACCTCCAGGAGCCTGCGCAGCGAGTACAGCCGCGCCGGGTCCGCGTGCCCGTCGGTCACCCAGGCGTCGAGCGCGCAGTCCTTCTCGTCGTGGCTGCAGCCGCGCGGGCACTCCGCCGTCCCCGGCTCCAGATCCGGGAAGGCGAGGATGACGCGCGACGGATCGACGTGGTTGAGCCCGAACGACCGCACGCCCGGCGTGTCGATCACCCAGCCGTCCGAGCCCTCCAGGGGCAGCGCGAGCGCGGAGGTGGTGGTGTGCCTGCCGCGCCCCGTGACCGCGTTGACGTGCCCGGTCGTACGCCGCCGCTCCTCGGGGACGAGCGCGTTGACGAGCGTCGTCTTGCCGACCCCCGAGTGCCCCACGAAGGCCGTGACCTTGCCGTCGAGCAGCTCGTGGACCCGCGCGAGTTCCGCGCCGTCGGTGAACTCCTCGCGGCTGGTGACCACATAGGGGATGTCGAGGGTGGCGTACGTCTCCAGGATCTTGTCGGCCGGTGCCAGGTCCGACTTGGTCAGCACCAGCACCGGCTCCAGACCGCCGTCGTACGCCGCCACGACGCACCGGTCGATCAGCCGCGGCCGGGGTTCGGGGTCGGCGAGGGCCGTGACGATGGCGAGCTGGTCGGCGTTGGCGACGACCACCCGCTCGTACGGGTCGTCGTCGTCGGCGGTGCGCCGCAGCACCGACGTGCGCTCCGCGATCCGCACGATCCGCGCGAGCGTGTCCTTCTTTCCGGTCAGGTCCCCGACGACGGCGACCCGGTCGCCCACCACGGCGGCCTTGCGGCCGAGCTCGCGGGCCTTCATGGCCATCACGATCCGGTCGTCGACCAGGACGGTGAGCCGGCCCCGGTCGACGGTGAGGACCATGCCCTCGGCCGCGTCCTCGTGCTTGGGCCGGATGTGGGTACGGGGGCGGTTGCCCTTGCGGTTGGGGCGGACGCGGATGTCGTCCTCGTCGGGGTTCTTGCCGTAACGGCGCATGGTTCTCGATCCGCCCGTCAGTTCCCGAGCATCCCGGTCCAGAGGTCGGGGAAGTCCGGGAGGGTCTTCGCCGTCGTCGCGACGTTCTCGATCCGTACGCCCTCCACCGCGAGGCCGATGATCGCGCCCGCGGTCGCCATGCGGTGGTCGTCGTAGGTGCTGAAGACGCCGCCGTGCAGCGTGCGCGGCCGGATGTGCAGGCCGTCGGCGGTCTCGGTGACGTCACCGCCCAACTCGTTGATCTCCTTGGTGAGCGCGGCGAGCCGGTCCGTCTCGTGCAGCCGCAGGTGCGCGACGCCGCGCAGCGTCGAGGGGGAGTCCGCGAGGGCCGCGACCGCCGCGATGCCCGGGGTGAGCTCGCCGACCTCGCTCAGGTCCACGTCGATGCCGTGCACCGAACCGGAGCCGGTGAACACCAGGCCCCGCTCGGTCAGTTCGCAGGAACCGCCCATCTCGGTGAAGATCTTGCGCAGCGCGTCACCCGGCTGCGTGGTGCGGGCCGGCCAGTCCGGGATCGTCACCGTGCCGCCCGTGACCAGGGCCGCGGCGAGGAACGGCTGGGCGTTCGACAGGTCGGGCTCGATGGTCAGGTCGCGGCCGAGCAGCGCGCCGGGGGTCACCCGCCACACGTTCGGCTCGCCGCCCGCCTCCGGGGTGTCCACCTGGGCGCCGACGGAGCGCAGCATGTCGACCGTCATCCGGATGTGCGGCATGGACGGCAGGGCGCCGCCCACGTGCCGTACCTCCACGCCCTGGTTGAAGCGCGGGCCGCTCAGCAGCAGGGCGCTCACGAACTGGGAGGACGACGAGGCGTCGATCTCGACCCGGCCGCCCTCCAGGGCGCCGCCGCCGTGCACGATCAGGGGGAGCGCGCCGCGGCTGCCCTCGGTGTCGTCGATGCGGGCGCCGAGCACGCGCAGCGCGTCGATCACGCCGTGCAGGGGGCGCTCGTACGAACGGGGATCGCCGTCGAAGCGGATCGGGCCGTCGGCGAGGGTGGCCACCGGGGGCAGGAAGCGCATGACCGTGCCGGCGTTGCCGACGTCGACCGTGGCCGGGCCGTGCAGCCCCGAGGGGATCACCCGCCACGCCTCGCCGGTGGTGCCCGCGCCGCCGGCGACGGGGGAGCTGGAGGAGACCGTCTCCTCGATGCCGACGCCCATCGCGCGCAGCGCGCCCGCCATCAGCAGGGTGTCGCGGGAGCGCAGCGGGCGGCGCAGCCAGCCGGGCTCGGCGGCCAGCGCGGCAAGGACCAACGCCCGGTTGGTGACCGATTTCGAACCGGGGACGTGGACCGTCGCGGTGACGGCTCCGCTTGCGTGCGGGGCGGGCCAGAGGGCGGTGTGCGCCGGGGTTTCGGTCATGCCCTCACTTTAGTGGCTGGCCGGGGCCCCGCTCAGACGTCGAGGAGCCACCGCGCCCCGCCCATCAGCGAACACAGCGACACGGCGTGGAAGAGGAAGAGCCACAGCCCCGCGGGCACATGGGTCAGCCGCGACAACTGGTCCGCGTCCGAGTCGCCCGCACCGCCGCGCCGGCGCTTGGACTGCAGCTCGAAGGCGGGACGTACACCGCCGAGGAGCAGGAACCACACCACCGCGTACGCGAAGGCCGCCTGCACGTCGGTGTTCGCCAGCCAGGAGACGAGCAGGAACGTGCCGCCGGTGAGGATCACCGTCAGGGCGCCGTACGCGTTGCGGATCATCACCAGCATCACGAGGAGCAGCGCCGTCGCGATCCACAGGAACGCCGTGATGCGCCCCGAGGCGAGCAGCCACGCGCCGCCGAGGCCGAGCAGCGGCGGCGCGGTGTAGCCCGCGGCGGCGGTCAGGATCATGCCGAGGCCGGAGGGCTTGCCGCGCGAGACCGTCAGGCCCGAGGTGTCGGAGTGCAGCCGGATGCCGTCCAGGCGCCGCCCGGTGAGCAGCGCGACCAGGCCGTGGCCGCCCTCGTGCGCGATGGTGATGGCGTTGCGGGCGAGGCGCCAGAGGGTGTGCGGGACGACGACGGCGAGGGCGACGACGCCGGCGGCTATGACGAGCCACTGCTCGGGCGCGGGCTGCGTACCGAAGACACGGTCCCAGAGGTCGGTCAGGCTGGCGGTGGCGGTGCTTTCCATGAGCGGAACGGCTCCCTCTGGTCGTGCGCGGTCTGGCAGTCTGGCACGTATGTGCGGACGGTATGCATCGAGTCGTAGGCCCGAGGATCTCGCGGCGACCTTTGAGATCGAGAAGTACGAGGCGCCCGAGGAGGAGTTCGCCCCGGACTTCAACGTGGCGCCCACGAAAGAGGTCTACGCGGTCCTCGACCGCCCCCTGAAAGACGCCGACGACCCGCGTCCGGTTCGCCAGCTGCTCACCCTGAAGTGGGGCCTCGTCCCGTCCTGGTCCAAGACGCCCGAGGGCGCGGCCCGGATGATCAACGCGCGCGCGGAGACCGTGCACGAGAAGCCGTCCTACCGCCGCGCCTTCACCTCCCGCCGCTGCCTGCTGCCCGCCGACGGCTATTACGAGTGGGTGACCGCGCCCGAGGAGCGGCAGCTGGAGGTCGAGGGCAAGAAGAAGCGGCCGCGCAAGCAGCCCTACTTCGTGACGCCCGCCGACGGCTCGGTCTTCGCCATGGCCGGGCTCTACGAGTTCTGGCGGGACAAGACGCTGCCCGACGAGCACCCCCTCGCCTGGTGGGTGACGTGCACGGTGATCACCACGGAGGCGGAGACCGCGCCGCTGGCCGTCGCCCCCGAGGAGGGGCCGCGCGCGCTCGCCGACATCCACCCGCGCATGCCGCTGATGCTGACTCCGGACCGCTGGGACGCCTGGCTCGACCCGTCCCGCACCGACGTCGAGGAGCTGCGCACCCTCCTGGAGCCGCCGCCGCACGGACTGATGCGCGCCTACCCGGTCTCCACCGCCGTCAGCAACGTCCGCAACAACGGCCCGGAGCTGCTCAAGGAGCTCGACGGGCCCGAAGAGGGCACACTCTTCTGACGTGACCAAGAGCGAGACCGTCGAGACCGTCGAGACCGATGCGGGCGTGGCCAGGATCACCTGGCACCCGGCCCCCGCGAAGAGCGCCCGCCTCGTGCTGGCCGTCAGCCACGGCGCCGGCGGCGGCATCGAGGCCCGCGACCTCCGGGCCGTCGCCGCCGCCCTGCCCGCGCACGGCGTGACCGTCGCCCTCGTGGAGCAGCCCTGGCGGGTGGCCGGCAAGAAACTGGCGCCCGCGCCCAGGACGCTCGACACCGGCTGGCGCGGCATCTGGCCCGCGCTGCGGAAGAAGGGCCTGCCGGTGATCTCCGGGGGGCGCAGCGCCGGCGCCCGCGTGGCCTGCCGCACCGCGACCGAACTGGGCGCCGCCGCCGTGCTCGCCCTCAGCTTCCCGCTGCATCCCCCGGGCAAGCCCGAGAAGTCCCGCGCCGACGAACTGCTCGGCGCCGGCGTGCCCACCCTCGTCGTGCAGGGCGGCAACGACCCCTTCGGGAAACCCGCGGAGTTCCCCGAAGGGCCGTACGAGCTCGTGGAGATCCCGTACGGCGATCACGGGTTCGCCGTGCCCAAGCGGGCGGAGACCGGGCAGGACGAGGCGGTGAAGCGCATCACGGACGCCGTGACGCGCTGGACGGGAATGTTGGACGGGTGACCTCTGTTGTGGCGGACAGACGGTGAACACCGTCGACAGCCGTTCGTACGAGAGGGAGTCCGCCGCATGGGTTCGACCATCTGCCCGAACCGCTCCAGCGCCGCTGACCTGGAGTGGACGGTGCTGAGCGCACCCAAAACCGCATCTATTCGGGCGGCGCGGGGAGCGGGTCGTCGTCTATCCTCCGATTCGAGTGGGACTGCTCTCGGTCCCACCACGTCGTTGGAGGAGGTGGGTCCGGTCACTGGGACCGACGCAGGGACCGAGCACGGTCAGGCGGAGCAGCCCCGAGAGAGTGCGGAGACGGCCGCGGAGCGTTCGGCCCGCTTCGAGCGGGACGCGCTGACGTTCCTCGACCAGATGTACTCGGCGGCGCTGCGCATGACGCGCAACCCGGCGGACGCGGAGGACCTGGTGCAGGAGACGTACGCGAAGGCGTACGCGTCGTTCCACCAGTTCCGCGAGGGCACCAACCTCAAGGCCTGGCTGTACCGCATCCTCACCAACACGTTCATCAACTCGTACCGCAAGAAGCAGCGCGAGCCCCAGCGCAGCGCCGCCGAGGAGATCGAGGACTGGCAGCTGGCGCGCGCCGAGTCGCACATGTCCACCGGTCTGCGCTCCGCCGAGTCGCAGGCGCTGGACCACCTGCCCGACTCGGACGTGAAGCGGGCGCTGCAGGCGATCCCCGAGGAGTTCCGCATCGCCGTCTATCTCGCCGATGTCGAGGGCTTTGCGTACAAGGAGATCGCGGACATTATGGGGACACCCATCGGTACGGTGATGTCCCGACTGCACCGGGGCCGCCGCCAGCTGCGCGGCATGCTGGAGGACTACGCCCGTGAGCGCGGGCTCGTCCCGGCGGGTGCCGGGGAGTCGAACGGAACGAAAGGCTCGGGCTCATGAGCTGCGGAGAGCCGCACGAGACTGACTGCAGTGAAGTCCTGGACCATCTCTACGAGTTCCTCGACCACGAGATGCCGGACAGCGACTGCACCAAGTTCGAGACGCACTTCGAGGAGTGCTCTCCGTGCCTGGAGAAGTACGGCCTCGAGCAGGCGGTCAAGAAGCTGGTCAAGCGCTGCTGCGGTTCCGACGACGTACCCGTCGACCTGCGGGCCAAGGTGATGGGCCGTATCGACCTGATCCGCTCCGGGCAGGCCGTGCCCGACCAGGACGTCACGCACGACGTGACCGCGTCCGAGGCCTGAACACCCGGCTTTCGCACGGCAGTTGACCGCCGGGCCCCGGCCCGGCGGACCGCTGCGCCCCGCTCTCCCCTCGCGTCACTCGTACGTGCTAATTAACGGCACCCGGGCGCTGGCAGGGAGGCCCCCGTTCTAGTCTCCGACCTGGAACGGGGAGGAGAGCTCCATGCGGTCGGTGCCGGTGCGGGCCCGCGTCTACATCCTGTGCGTCGCCCTGACCGGCGGCGCCTGCGCCGTACCCGCGCCCGGCGCCCGCCCTCCGTGGCCCGCCGTCCTCCTCCTCGCCGTGCTCTTCGCCGGCTGCGAGCAGATCACCCGCTGCACGGCCGTCGGCCGTCGCGTGCCGCGCGGCCTCGGCACCTTCTTCCCCGTGCTGCTCGCCGCGGTGTTCCTGCTGCCCCCGTCGGCCGCCGCCCTCGTCGCCCTGCCGGGCGCGCTCTGCGCCCGCGTGGACCGGCACCCCCGCCGCCTTCGCCGGCTCTGGCGCGCCGCCCGGCTCACCCTGGCCGCCTGGGTCGCCGCGTGGGTGTACGCGGCGCTGGGCGGCCCCGCGGCCGGTGCCGCCCCCGACTTCCCGTACGTCCTCGGGCCCGCGGGGGCCGCCGTCCTCGCCTTCTCCGCCGTCCTCGCCGCCCTCGACGGCGGCATCCTCGTGACCGCCGAGCGGGTGCCGGTACGGGCCGCCTGGCGCGGACTCTTCGCGCGCTCCCTGGCCCCCGTCACCGTGCACGGACTGGCCGGCCTGATGATGGCGGTGCTCTGGGCCAGTCCGTACGGCCCGGCCGCCGCCCTGCTCGTCCTGCTCCCGATGGGCGTCTCCTGCTGGGCCTTCGCGCAGTACCACCGCGAGCGCGCCGCCCACCAGGCCACCATCCGCGCCCTCGTCCAGGCCGTCGACATCAAGGACAAGTACACCCGGGGCCACAGCGAGCGGGTGGGCCGCGCCTCCGTCCTGATCGCGCGCGAGCTGGGCCTGGACGACGAGCGCGTAGAGGTTCTGCGGTTCGCCGGAATCCTGCACGACGTCGGCAAACTCGGCGTCCCCACCCGGCTGTTGCGCAAGGACGGCCCGCTGACCGCACAGGAACGGCGCGTCATCGAACTGCACCCCGAGTACGGCCACGAGATGGTGCGCGGCATCGGCTTCCTCGGCGAGGCGCGGGCGGCGATCCTGCACCACCACGAGCGCATCGACGGCAGCGGATACCCGTACGGCCTCACGGGCACGCAGATCCCGCAGTGCGCGCGGCTCGTGGCGGTGGCCGACGCCTTCGACGCGATGACGTCCACGCGGTCCTACCGGCGGGCCCGGCCGGTCGAGGCCGCCGTCGACGAGCTCCGGCGATGTGCCGGCGCGCAGTTCGACCCCGAGATGGTGGCCGCCCTCGCCCGCGCCCTGGAACGGTACGGCTGGCACCCCGAGGTCACCGCGGACGTCCCGGAGGTCGCCGGGGGCGTGCCCGAGCAGAGCGGAAACGTACCTTCCGGCACCGCCGGCACGGCTGACACGGCCGACCCCGCCGTCACACCCGCCCCGCCCGCCCCCGCGGTCTCCCGTCCGGCGGCCCGGTGAAGAGCGCCTCCCGGCTGCCCGCGACCCTCGCCTGGCTGGCCGCGCTGCTCGCCCTCGCCGCCCTCTCCCGGACCCTCTGGCACGGCATCACCGAGGGCCGGGTCGCCCTCGCCTTCGGGGTGCTGATCACGCTCGGCGAGCTGGCCCGGTGGGGGAGCGGCCGCAGCCGGGAGTCCGCGCCGCTCGGCGCCGCCGGGGCGCTGGCGTACGCGCTGCTCGGCGAGAACTCCGGGCAGGCCACGCACCACGGGGTGCTGCAGGTGGTCGCGGTGGTCGTCGCGGCGGCGCTGGTGGGCGCGGTGCCCCATGTGGCGCTCGGCCGCGGCCCCACCCTCGACCAGCTGGCCCGCCGCGTCCTGACCGTCGGCTTCGCCGCCGCCTGCTTCCAACCCCTCTACAACTCGGGGCAGTTGGAGAAGCTGGTGGGGCACGGCCCGTACTACGCGCTCGGCATCGTCGCGCTGCTGGTCCTCACCGCGCTCTGCGACGCCGTCCTCGCCGCCGCCACCGCGCACGCCCGCACCCGGTGGCCGTTCGGACCGCTGCTGCGCGAGGAGCTGCGGGCCACGCTCGGCATCAGCTCCGCCGTCTGCGCGACGGGCGCCGTCATGGCGCTCGCGGTGGCCGTGGCGGGGCTCTGGGCGCTGCCCGTCTTCAGCCTGCCGCTGCTGCTCACCCAGCTCTCCTTCCGGCGGTACGCCGCGGTGCGGGCCACCTACCGGCAGACCATCGCCTCGCTGGCCCGGGCCACCGAGATCGCCGGGTACACCCCGCAGGGCCACGCCCACCGGGTGGCGGGGCTCAGCCGGGCCGTGGGGCGTGACCTCGGGCTCTGCGCGGCGGACCTCGCCGTCCTGGAGCACGCGGCCCTGATGCACGACATCGGCCAGCTCTCCCTCGTCGACCCCGTCCCGGCCGGCGCCACCGCGGTGCTGCCCGAGGCGGAACAGCGCCGGATAGCCCTGCTCGGCGGCGCCGTGGTCCGCCAGACCGGGGTGGACGCCGCCGTCGCCGTCGTCGTGGAGCGCCAGGCGGATCCGTACCGCGAACAGCCCCTCACCGCACGTATTGTGCGGACCGCGAACGCGTACGACGAGATGGCGCGGGGAGAAGGACCCTCGGGAGCGCTCGACGGGCCGCTCCAGGCCCTGGAGCGGCTGCGCCTGGCCACCGGCCACGACTACCAGCCGGAGGTCGTGGAGTCGCTGGCCAGGGTGCTGTCCAGGGACAGGGGAGGTGGCCCGTAGGGTCCCGGCGGGACGGGAGGCCCACGGACGGGCCTTACCTGGTGCCCGGCTGGGTAACCCATGGGTAATGAGCGGCCGTCCGACCGTACGTGGTTGGATGCGAAGAAGAGGGTGCGCGGGGGTCAGGACCCCACGCGGCGCCCATCGACAAGTGACCGACGCAAGACGTGGCAGGCGGGAATCAGGCGGACATCGTGAGGATCTTCGGCAAGGGACGGCACCGGCCCTCCGCCTCATGGCGGCAGGCGACCGACCGCGCGTTCACGCTGATCGGCGACGGCCGGTACGAGGACGCGGGGGCACTGCTCACGCGCGCGGCGGATCTCGAACCCTGGCTGTCCGAGTCCTGGTTCAACCTGGCGCTGCTGCACAAGTTCCGGCACGACTGGGAACAGGCGCGGGCCGCGGGGCTGCGCGCCGTGGCGCTCCTCGACCGGTCCGCGGGCGCCCCCGACTGGTGGAACGTCGGCATCGCGGCGACCGCCCTGCAGGACTGGCCGCTGGCCCGCCGCGCCTGGCAGGCGTACGGCCTCAAGGTCCCCGGCGGGGTGGCCGCGTCCGGCGAGCCGACCGGCATGGAGCTGGGCAGCGCGGCCGTGCGGCTCTCCCCGGAGGGCGAGGCGGAAGTGGTGTGGGGCCGGCGGCTCGACCCGGCCCGGATGGAGGTCCTCTCCATCCCGCTGCCCTCCTCCGGGCGCCGCTGGGGCGAGGTCGTGCTGCACGACGGCGTCCCGCACGGTGAGCGGACGACGGCGGCCGGACACTCCTACCCCGTCTTCGACGAGATCGAGCTGTGGGCGCCCTCTCCCGTGCCGACCTGGGTGGTCCTCCTGGAGGCGGCCACCGAGGAGGACCGGGACGCCCTGGAGCAGCTCGCGGCCGACGCGGGCTTCGCCGCCGAGGACTGGTCGTCCTCGGTGCGGCTGCTGTGCCGGATGTGCTCGGAGTCGCGGATGCCGAGCGACGAGGGCGACGGCGAGCATCTGGACCCGCACGACCACAGCGAGCCGGGCCATCCGGGGCCGCTCGGCCACCGCAGCCCGGGCGCGCTCTGGGTGCCGGAGCGCGAGTGCGGCCTCGCGGCGCCCGCCGCCCTGGTGCGCGGGCTGCTGGACGGCTGGGTGGCGGACAGCCCGGATTCCCGGGACTGGCGGGATCTCGAAGAGGTCTGCTGACCGTTCGCCGTAGGCTGTACCGGCACAACTCTCGAGGGTTTCACGGAAGGCGTACGGCGGACATGGCGCAGGACACTGAGCAGCAGGCCATCGGCGGGGACGGGGTGCTCCCCGTCGACGACGAGGGCTTCGTCATCGACACCGAGAACTGCGAGGAGCGCGAGACGGCCTACCGCGAGCGCGGCACGTCCCGGCCCATCACGGTCGTCGGCAACCCGGTGCTGCACAAGGAGTGCAAGGACGTCACCGCCTTCGACGACGAGCTCGCCCAGCTGATCGACGACATGTTCGCGAGCCAGCGCGTCGCCCAGGGCGTGGGCGTGGCCGCCAACCAGGTCGGCGTCGACCTGAAGGTCTTCGTCTACGACTGCATGGACGACGACGGCGTGCGCCACGTCGGCGTGGTCTGCAACCCGGTGCTCCAGGAGCTGCCCGCCGACAAGCGCCGCCTGGACGACTCGGGCGAGGGCTGCCTCTCCGTCCCGACCGCCTACGCCCCGCTGGCCCGCCCGGACTACGCCGAGGTCACGGGTCAGGACGAGAAGGGCAACCCCATCAAGGTGCGCGGCACCGGGTACTTCGCGCGCTGCCTGCAGCACGAGACGGACCACCTGTACGGCTACCTCTACATCGACCGCCTCTCCAAGCGGGAGCGCAAGGACGCGCTGCGGCAGATGGAAGAAGGCACTCCGCGCTACCCCGTGGTGGCGAACGGCTGACGCACGCGACGCCTGAGAGGCGTGGGAACCGCGTGACACGAGCGGCCCCTGGTCGGGAACTACCCCCTGACCAGGGGCCGTTGGCGTGAACCGATCGCCTGTGCGAGCAGAACAGGCTGCCCGAGGTCCATATTCAGTCACGTACGGGGAGGTTCTCGGCAGCGAGGGGTAGTGAATGGCGCAAATCTGTTCCCTGAACGGTCAGTTGTGGTGCTGAATGGAAAGCGCGGGGATACGCAACGGCGCGCGCCCGGTACAGCACAAGGGGCGCGTGTCCTCAAGCGGCTGAAAGGGGAATGTTCGTGCCTGCATATTCCGGAAGCACTTCTCAGACACCACTGCACACACGGCCACGCACACCGGTGGTCACCGTCCCGCCGGCACTGGCCGTTCCGGTGATCGAAGCGACGTTCCCTCGCCGGCTGCATCCGTATTGGCCACAGCTTCAGGAGAAGTCGCGGACCTGGCTGCGTGAAATGCGCCTCATGCCCGCCGACAAGGTCGAACGGTACGCGGACAGCCTGTGCTACACCGACCTGGTCGCCGGCTACTACATCGGCGCGCCGGACGCCTTGCTCACCGCGATAGCCGACCTCAGCAGCTGGTTCTTCGCGTGGGACGACCGGCACGACCGGGACTCGGTGCACGGCAGGGCGGCACAGTGGCGGCGGCTCTGCCGGGGCCTGCACGGCACCCTGAACGACCCCCGGCAGTACCTGCACCACAAGGACCCGTTGGTCGCGGGGTTCGCGGACTGCGTCCGCCGCCTGTACTCCTTCCTCGGCCCCAGCTGGAACGCCCGGTTCGCCCGCCACTTCCACCCGGTGATCGAGGCGTACGACCAGGAGTTCAGGAACCGGTGCAGCGGCACCGTGCCCACCGTCGAGGCGTACGTGGAGCTGCGCCGCCTCACCTTCGCGCACTGGTCGTGGATCGACCTCCTCGAACCCACCGCCCGGTTCGAGCTGCCGACGGCCGTACGCAAGCACCCCGCGTACCGGCGCGCGGCGCTCGCGACCCAGGATTTCTCGGCCTGGTACAACGACCTGTGCTCGCTCCCGAAAGAACTCGCGGGCGACGAGCTGCACAATCTCGGAATCAGCCTCATCCACCACGAGGGAATGACGCTCGAAGAGGCGGTGCGGGAAGTCCACCGGCGCGTCAGCCGGTGCGTCACGGAATTCATCGAGGCGGAACGGGATGTTCTTCTGTTCGCCGATGAATTGGCGGACGGAAGTCAGCACGGCAGGCAACTCTCGGACGCGGTGAAATCCTGCGTCTTCAATATGCGGAACTGGTTCTCGTCCGTGTACTGGTTCCATCACGAGTCGGGCCGCTATCGGGTGGACAGCTGGGACGACAGGTCCGTACCGCCTTATGTGACGGAAGAAGCCGTGGCGGAAAACGAACTGGTGGGTGAGGAATGAGCATCGAGTCCGCAATACCTGCGTCGGCCACTTCCGGTCCCGACCCGCTGCGCACGCCACCCCTCGTCCGGGGCGGTGTGCCGCTGCTCGGCCACGCCTGGAAGCTGGTGCGTGATCCCCTTGGCTTCCTCGCCGCGCTGCGCGACCACGGGGATCTCGTACGGATCAGGCTGGGACCCCGGACGGCGTACGCGGTCTGCGATCCGGAGCTCGTGGGCGCCCTCCTGAAGAACCCCGACTACATCGTCGGGGGCCCGCTCTGGGACACCCTGGAGGTGCTCCTGGGCAAGGGCGTGGCGACCAGCAACGGCAAGCTGCACCGGCGCCAGCGGCGCATGATGCAGCCCTCGTTCCGGCCCGAGCGGATCGCCGACTACGCCAAGGTGATGGAGGAGGAGGCGCGCGCCACAGCCGCCCGCTGGCAGCCGGGCGCCACCGTCGACGTGAGCGCGGAGATGTTCCGCACCGCCGTGCGCATCGTCTCGCGCTCGCTCCTGGAGGTCGACTCCATAGGAGAGAAGGCGGACCGCATCGCGGACTCGCTGCACACGGTGTTCGAGGGGCTCTACCGCCGGATGGTGCTGTCGGTGGGGCCCCTCTACCGCGTCCCGACCCCCGCCAACCGCCGCTTCGAGCGGGCGCTCGCCGATCTGCACGCGCTGGTGGACGAGATCATCGCGGAGCGCCGCGCCGCCGGGCCCGGCGCTCCGGACGACCTGCTCGCGGAATTGCTGCGGGCCAGGGACGAATCCGGGGCGCTCATAGCCGACCAGGAGATCCACGACAACGTGGTGTCGCTCGTCGTGGCGGGTGCGGAGAATGTGGCGTCGACGTTGGCGTGGACCTTCCATCTCCTCACCGAACACCCGGAGCAGGAAAGGCGGTTGGTTGAAGAGGTAAATTCCGTGGCCCCCGATCGCGCGATCACATTCGCAGATCTGGCGGACCTGCCGCACACCCGCAATGTCGTCACCGAGGCGATGCGCATACGGCCGGCCGCCTGGATATTCACGCGCCGGTCGGTGGCCGAAACCGAACTGGGCGGCTATTCGATTCCGGCGGACGCGGACATCGTCTACAGCGTCTACGCGATGCAGCGCGACCCGCGTTCCTTCGAGCGGAACCTGGAGTTCGACCCGGACCGGTGGAAACCGGAACGCGCCGCCGCCGTACCGGAGTTCGCGATGATGCCGTTCAGCGTCGGCAACCGTAAGTGCCCCGGCGACCACTTCAGCCTGGCCGAACTCGCCCTGATCCTCGGGACGGTGGCCCCGAAGTGGCGCCTCGAACCGGTCGGGGAGACCGACACCGGCACCCGCGTCGGCATCACCCTGCACCCCAAGCGGCTCGTCCTGCGGGCCACCCCGCGCTGAACACGGCCGTGTGCCCGCCCCGCCGAAGCCGACGGGACGGGCACAGGGAGGGCGCTGTGCGCCAGACCTAGAACTCGTCGTCGAAGGAGACCGACCCCTCGACCGCGACCTGGTACGCGGAGGGCCGCCGCTCGAAGAAGTTGGTCAGCTCCTGGACGCCCTGCAGCTCCATGAAGGAGAAGGGGTTCTCCGAGCCGTAGACCGGCGCGAAGCCGAGGCGCTGCAGCCGCTGGTCGGCCACGCACTGCAGGTACTCGCGCATCGAGTCGGTGTTCATGCCGGGCAGACCGTCGCCGCACAGGTCGCGGGCGAACTGCAGCTCGGCCTCGACGGCCTCCTTGAGCATGTCCGTGACCTGCTGCTGCAGCGCGTCGTCGAAGAGCTCCGGCTCCTCCTTGCGGACCGTGTCCACCACGTCGAAGGCGAAGCTCATGTGCATCGTCTCGTCGCGGAACACCCAGTTGGTGCCGGTGGCCAGGCCGTGCAGCAGACCGCGGCTGCGGAACCAGTACACGTAGGCGAAGGCGCCGTAGAAGAAGAGCCCCTCGATGCACGCCGCGAAGCAGATCAGGTTCAGCAGGAAGCGGCGCCGGTCGGCCTTGCTCTCCAGCCGGTCCAGCTTCTCGACCGAGTCCATCCAGCGGAAGCAGAACTCGGCCTTCTCACGGATGGAGGGGATCTCCTCGACCGCGTCGAAGGCCGCCGCACGGTCCTCCGGGTCGGGCAGATAGGTGTCGAGCAGCGTCAGATAGAACTGGACGTGCACGGCCTCCTCGAAGAGCTGACGGCTCAAGTACAGCCGCGCCTCGGGGGAGTTGATGTGCTTGTACAGCGTCAGCACGAGGTTGTTCGACACGATCGAGTCGCCGGTCGCGAAGAACGCGACCAGACGGCCGATCATGTGCTGCTCGCCGGGCGAGAGCTTGGCGAGGTCGGCGACGTCGGAGTGGAGGTCGACCTCCTCCACGGTCCAGGTGTTCTTGATCGCGTCCCGGTAGCGCTCGTAGAAGTCCGGGTAGCGCATGGGGCGCAGGGTCAGCTCGAAGCCCGGGTCGAGGAGGTTCTTCTCGCTGTTCGTCGTGGAGCTCATTACTGGCAGGCCTCGCAGGACTCGGGGTTTTCCAGGGAGCAGGCGACGGCGTCTTCGGGGGTCGCCTGCGTGGGGACGGGGGCGGGTGTGGTGGCGGCCGCGTTCGAGCCGCCGGCCGCGCGCGCGATGCGGGTGGCGGGGCGCGAGCGCAGGTAGTACGTGGTCTTCAGGCCCTGCTGCCAGGCGTACGCGTACATCGAGGAGAGCTTGCCGATGGTCGGCGTCTCCAGGAACAGGTTGAGCGACTGCGCCTGGTCCAGGAACGGGGTGCGCGCGGCGGCCATGTCGATCAGGCCGCGCTGCGGCAGCTCCCACGCGGTGCGGTACAGCGCGCGGACGTCCGCCGGGATCCAGCTGAAGCCCTGCACCGAGCCGCTGGCCTCGCGCAGCGCCTCGCGGGTCTGCGCGTCCCAGACGCCCAGCCGCTTCAGCTCCTCCACCAGATAGGCGTTGACCTGGAGGAACTCACCCGAGAGCGTCTCGCGCTTGAAGAGGTTGGAGACCTGCGGCTCGATGCACTCGTACACGCCGGCGATGGACGCGATGGTCGCGGTCGGCGCGATGGCGAGCAGCAGCGAGTTGCGCAGGCCGGTCGCGGCGATACGTTCCCGCAGCGCCGCCCACCGCTCCGGCCAGGTCAGCTCCACGTCGTAGTGGTCGGGGTGCAGGACGCCGCGCGCGGTGCGGGTCTTCTCCCAGGCGGGAAGCGGGCCGCCCCGCTCGGCGAGGTCGGCGGACGCCTCGTACGCGGCGAGCATGATGCGCTCGGCGATGCGGGTCGACAGGGCGCGCGCCTCGGGAGAGTCGAAGGGCAGCCGCAGCTGGAAGAAGACGTCCTGCAGACCCATCGCGCCGAGGCCCACCGGGCGCCACTTGGCGTTGGAGCGGCCGGCCTGCTCGGTCGGGTAGAAGTTGATGTCGACGACGCGGTCGAGGAAGGTGACGGCGGTGCGGACGGTCGCGTCGAGGCGCTCCCAGTCGATGTCGCCGTTCTCCACGAACGCGCCGAGGTTGACCGAGCCGAGGTTGCAGACGGCCGTCTCGCCGTCGTCCGTGACCTCCAGGATCTCCGTGCACAGGTTCGAGGAGTGCACGGTGTGGCCGGGCTCGGCGGTCTGGTTGGCGGTGCGGTTGGCGGCGTCCTTGAACGTCATCCAGCCGTTGCCGGTCTGCGCGAGGGTGCGCATCATCCGGCCGTACAGCTCACGGGCCGGGATGGTCTTCTTGGCCAGGCCCGCGGCCTCCGCCTTGCGGTACGCGGCGTCGAAGTCGTCGCCCCACAGGTCGACGAGGTCCGGCACGTCGGACGGCGAGAAGAGCGACCACGGCAGGTCGGCGGCGACCCGGCGCATGAACTCGTCCGGGATCCAGTGCGCGAGGTTGAGGTTGTGCGTGCGGCGCGCGTCCTCACCGGTGTTGTCGCGCAGCTCCAGGAACTCCTCGATGTCGGAGTGCCAGGTCTCCAGGTAGACCGCGGCCGCGCCCTTGCGCCGCCCGCCCTGGTTGACCGCGGCGACCGAGGCGTCCAGCGTCTTCAGGAACGGCACGATGCCGTTGGAGTGCCCGTTGGTGCCGCGGATCAGCGAACCGCGGGAGCGGATGCGGGAGTACGAGAGACCGATGCCGCCCGCGTGCTTGGAGAGCCGCGCGACCTGGTGGTAGCGGTCGTAGATCGAGTCCAGCTCGTCCAGCGGGGAGTCGAGGAGGTAGCAGGACGACATCTGCGGGTGGCGGGTGCCGGAGTTGAAGAGCGTCGGCGAGGACGGCAGGTAGTCCAGGCGGCTCATCAGGCCGTACAGCGCGGCGACCTCGTCGAGCGCGCGGACGCTGTCGTCCTCGGCGAGGCCGCTCGCCACGCGCAGCATGAAGTGCTGCGGCGTCTCGATGACCTGGCGGGTGATGGGGTGGCGCAGCAGATAGCGGCTGTGCAGCGTGCGCAGGCCGAAGTAGCCGAAGCGGAAGTCGGCGCCGTCGGCGAGCGCGGTGTCCACGAGCGCGTCGAGCCGGGCGGCGTGCGCGGCGACGAAGTCGGCGGTGCGGTCGGCGATCAGGCCCTCGCGGTGGCCGACCGCGATCGACTCGGTGAACGAGCGCACGCCCTGCGTGGCGGCCTCGGCGGCGACGGAGAGGGAGAGCAGCCGGGCGGCGAGCTTGGAGTACGCCGGGTCCTCGGAGATGAGCCCCGCGGCCGCCTCGGTCGCCAGCGTGCGCAGCTCCGCCTCGTCGGCCCTGGCCGAGCGGCCGCGCAGCGCGGCGGCGGCGACCCGGCCGGGGTCGGCGTCGGGGAGGTCGGCGGTGAGGTCGGTCAGGGTGCGCAGCAGCGCGGTCCCCGGCGCGTCGGCACCCTCGGTGCCGTCGGTGCTGGCACTGGGTCGCGGTGCCCGCGCTGACGCAGGTTCGGCAGGCGCGATGGTCACGTGGAGCTCTCCCTCGCTCGGCTCTGGGCCTGCGCGAGGGGACGGCACACACGGGCGCACCCGGACAGGGCGGCGTACCGCGTCCACCGGCCCATTCCACGAGGCCCGGACGGTCGGCACCCGGGCCGGACGGCACGGGTGCGCTGCTGGCAGGTCTTCGGACTCCGCGTACGACAAAGGCGTACACGTCCACCGTTGCGGGACAGTTCCGGACTTGCACCGGATTCCCCTGCGGCGACAGCGAGCACGAGCATACATCTTGTGTCGGCCCGCGGAAGCAGGCCCACATCTTGTGTCGGATCGCGGGGGATGGGGCCTAGAGTGTCAACGCGTAGGTGAGCAGCGGGAGGTCGGGGAGCGGGCACCAGTCGCGCTCCGGGGTCCGCGTGAAGCCGAGGCGTTCGTAGAGCCGGTGTGCGGTCCGCATGGAGGGCGAGGAGGACAGCACGAGCCGGCGCCGGCCCGCCTCCCGGGACCGCTGCACGCACGCGCGGACGAGTAGTTCGCCGACCCCGCGGCCGCGCGCCGCGGGCGAGACCGCCAGCATGCGGATCTCCGTCTCGTCGTCGCGCGCGATGTCGGCCAGGGCGCCGCCGGAGGGCACGAAGGTGACGCCGCCGAGCAGCGCGCCGTCCGCGGTGCCGTCCGCCACGGCGACCAGGATCTCGGCGTGCGCCGCGCGCCCCGCCACGTCCCGCAGCACGGGCAGGTACTGGTCGTCCGCCCCATAGTCCAGGTGTCCGTCGTCGAGATAGGCCTGCGCGGTGAGGTCGCCCAGCGCCGCGTACTCCTCGGGGCGTGCCGTTCTGATCGTGATGTCCATGGGGCGCAGTGTGCAACAGCGCACGACAAAGGGCCGCCGGTTTTCCGGCGGCCCTCCGGTGTCGGCGGGGCGGGAGCGGACTCAGCTCCGCGGGAGCGGGCTCAGTGGCCGGCGCCCGCGGTGGCCGGCGGCAGTTCCTCCACGACGCCGGGGTCGCCCGCGTCCGCCGTGTAGTCCTCCGGAGACGTCTCGTCGACGCCCTCGGGGGCCTTCAGCGCCTTCAGGACGAAGGTGAGGACCACGGTGACCACCACGTTCAGGACGAAGGCGGTGAGGCCGATGTAGCCGATCTCGCCGATGCCCGGGATCGTGTCGGAGGAGCCGCCGAAGTGCTTCTGCGTGGGCGAGGCGACGCCGTACGCGGCCAGCGTGCCGTAGACCATGCCGACCGCCCAGCCCGCGAGCAGCGCCCAGCGGTGGAACCACCGGGTGAACAGGCCGCCGACCAGCGCGGGCATCGTCTGCAGGATCCAGATGCCGCCCAGCAGCTGGAAGTTGATCGCCACGGTCTTGTCCATGCCGAGGACGAAGATGAGGGCGCCCACCTTCACCAGGAGCGAGACCAGCTTGGAGACCTTGGTCTCCTGCTCGGGCGTCGCGTCGGGCTTGATGAAGTCCTTGTAGATGTTGCGGGTGAAGAGGTTCGCGGCCGCGATGGACATGATGGCGGCGGGCACGAGCGCGCCGATGCCGATCGCGGCGAAGGCGACGCCGGTGAACCAGTCGGGGAACATGTCCTCGAAGAGCTGCGGGATGGCCAGCTGGCCGTTGTCGACCTTGACCCCGGCGGCGATCGCCATGAAGCCGAGCAGCGCGAGCAGGCCCAGCATCAGCGAATAGAGCGGCAGGATCGTGGTGTTGCGGCGGATGACGTTGCGGTTCTTGGAGGAGAGCGTCGCCGTGATCGAGTGCGGGTACATGAAGAGCGCGAGCGCCGAGCCGAGCGCCAGCGTCGCGTACGTCCACTGGCCGGCCTCGGGCGGCGCGAGGGCGCCGCGCGGTTTGCCCGTGCCCTCGTTGACCACCCCGAAGGCGTCGCCGGCCTTGGCGAAGATGTCGTCGAAGCCGCCGAGCTTGATCGGGATGTAGATGATCGCGACGGCGATGACGAGGTAGATCAGCCCGTCCTTCACGAACGCGATCAGCGCGGGCGCGCGCAGCCCCGAGGAGTACGTGTACGCCGCGAGCACCGCGAACGCGATCAGCAACGGCAGGTCCTTGACGAACCAGTTGGTGTCGGGGCCGCCACCGATGCCCATGACGTCGAGAACGGCCTGGATGCCGACCAGTTGGAGCGCGATGTACGGCATCGTGGCGAGGATGCCGGTGACCGCGACGGCCAGCGAGAGCCCCTTGGAGCCGAACCGCCCGCGCACGAAGTCCGAGGTGGTCACGTAGCCGTGCTTGTGCGAGACCGACCACAGGCGCGGCAGGAAGGTGAAGATCAGCGGGTAGACGAGGATCGTGTACGGGACGGCGAAGAAGCCGGCCGCGCCCGCCGCGTAGATCGCCGCCGGGACGGCCACGAAGGTGTACGCGGTGTACAGGTCTCCGCCGAGCAGGAACCAGGTGACCCAGGTGCCGAACGACCGTCCGCCCAGGCCCCATTCGTCCAGGGACTCGGTCTCGGCCCTGCGCCAGCGCGCGGCCAGGAAGCCCATCGCCGTGACCGCGACGAAGAAGAAGATGAAGACCCCGAGGGCGACGCCGTTCACGCCGCCCGATGCGAGTGTGGTCACTTTCCGGCACCCCCCTGGGCCTGCGCGGCCTTGCGGGAGCGCTGGTCACGCTGCCACAGCTTGTACGCGGTCATCGTCAGCACCGTGGAGATGAGCACCCACAGCATCTGGTACCAGTAGAAGAACGGGATGCCGATCAGGGTCGGGTCGATCTTGGCGTAGGAGCTCACCCACAGCATCGCCACGAAGGGCGCGACAAGGCAGACGGCGATGACCACGCGGACCGGCGTGACGACCGGTCTGTTCACTTCCGGCGCATCTGACATGTCGCGGCTCCGTTCCCTCACTTATCCCATGCTTAACGTGCGGGAAATCTAAGCCACAGTCTCGCGGTATGGAACCCCCGTCCGGATAACGGACGGATCACCTCCGCGTAATGTCCCTGCTCAGCAGCAGCGGAAGCCCTGCCGGGGGTCCGACTCCTGCTGGTCCGTCCGCATCCGCTCGAATGCGCGGCGGCTGGGGACGGTTGCGTCCGGATGGTCCCTGCGGATATGAGCCACGTACCGCTCGTACGCGCTCTCGTCCGTCAACTCCCTGACGTACCAGCGCATCCAGCGCACTCCGCGCAGCAGCCAGGTCATGGCGTCACTCCCTCCCGGTCCCGCTCTTGCCGTTCCTCCTCCTTCTCCTCGCGGGTCGCGAAGAGTCCGGCGGGGGCGGTCAACCGCGATGCCACGTACGGGGCTTCCGTGAGCCGGGAGGCCCCGGGGGCGCGGACGTGCCGGACGCAGACGCGGGCGGCGTCCACGATCACGACGACGACGAGCAGCGCCAGCACCGCCGAAAGGACGCCGTCCACCGTGGAGTTGGTGACGACGGTGTGCATGTCGTCCATGGTCTTGGCGGGCGGCAGGATCTTCCCGTCGTCGATGGCGTCCCGGTAGTCGGCGCGCTGCTGGAAGAAGCCGACGCGCGGATCACTGGAGAACACCTTCTGCCAGCTCGCGGTGAGCGTCACCGTCGCGTCCCAGGCGAGCGGGACCGCGGTGATCCAGGCCCACTTGAGGCGGCCGGACTTGACCAGCAGCGTGGTGCAGACGGCGAGGGCGACGGCGGCGAGCAGCTGATTGGCGATGCCGAAGATCGGGAAGAGCTGGTTGATCCCGCCGAGCGGCTCGTGCACGCCGACCCACAGGAAGTACCCCCACAGGCCGGTGATGGCGGCGCTGGTCAGCAGCAGGCCCGGCTTCCAGCTCATGTTCCTGAAGGGTTTGTGGACGTTGCCCAGCATGTCCTGGAGCATGAAGCGGCCCACGCGGGTGCCCGCGTCCAGCGCGGTCAGGATGAACAGCGCCTCGAACATGATCGCGAAGTGGTACCAGAAGGCCCGCAGCGAGCCGCCGGTGACCTTCGAGAAGATCTCCGAGACGCCGACCGCCAGGGTGGGCGCGCCGCCGGTCCGCGACAGGAGCGAGGACTCCTCGACCTGCCGGGCGGCCTGCGCCAGCTCGGCAGGCGAGATGGTGTACCCGAACCCCGCGACGGCCTTCGACGCCTCCTGGACGGTGCCGCCGACCACGCCGGCCGGCGCGTTCATCGCGAAGTACAGACCGGGGTCGATGATCGAGGCGGCGACGAGCGCCATCACGGCGACGGCCGACTCCATCAGCATGGAGCCGTACCCGACCATCCGGACCTGCGTCTCCTTCTGGATCATCTTCGGCGTGGTGCCCGAGGAAATCAGCGCGTGGAAGCCGGACAGCGCCCCGCAGGCGATGGTGATGGAGACGAAGGGGAAGAGCGAGCCCGCGAAGACCGGACCGTCGCCGCGCGAGGCGAAGTCGGTCACCGGGTCCATCTTCAGCGTGGGCAGCGTGACCACGACGCCCACGGCGAGCAGCACGATGGTGCCGATCTTCATGAAGGTGGAGAGGTAGTCGCGCGGCGCCAGCAGCATCCACACCGGCAGGATCGAGGCGATGAAGCCGTACGCCACCAGGCAGATCACCAGCGTCGACGGGGCCAGCGTGAAGGTGTCCGCGAGGGAGGACTCCGCGACCCAGCGCCCGCCGACGAGTGCGAGCAGCAGCAGCGCGACACCGATCAGGGAGACCTCGCTGACCCGGCCGGGGCGCAGGACCCGCAGGTA
This sequence comes from Streptomyces sp. NPDC041713, assembly GCF_055591085.1. Lineage (NCBI taxonomy): Bacteria > Bacillati > Actinomycetota > Actinomycetes > Kitasatosporales > Streptomycetaceae > Streptomyces > Streptomyces sp. NPDC041713. Next base: position 214,426 of record NZ_JBVIZY010000002.1, on the reverse strand, counting down.
GAAGCCCATGAGCAGGGCGATCGGGACCGTCATCGCGATGGAGAAGGTGCCCCACGGCGACTCGGCGAGCGCGTTGACGACGACGAGCGCGAGCACCCCGAGCAGGATGATCATGATGGCGAAGGTGGCGAGCAGCGCGGCGGCCCCGCCGAACGGGCCGATCTCCTCGCGCGCCATCTGCCCGAGCGACTTGCCGTCGCGCCGGGTCGAGAAGAACAGCACGACCATGTCCTGCACGGCGCCCGCGAAGATCACCCCGGCGATGATCCAGATGGTGCCGGGCAGGTATCCCATCTGGGCGGCGAGCACCGGCCCGACCAGCGGGCCCGCGCCCGCGATCGCCGCGAAGTGGTGGCCGAGCAGCACCCGGCGGTCGGTCGGGTGGAAGTCGATGCCGTTGTCGAGCCGCTCGGCGGGCGTGGCCCGCCGCTTGTCGACCTTGAGCACCTTGTACGCGATGAACTTCGAGTAGAAGCGGTACGCGACCGCGTACGAGCCGACGGCCGCCGCGACCATCCAGGCGGCCGACACCTCCTCGTCGCGGGCGAGGGCCAGGACGGTCCAGCCCGCGGCGCCGATCAGCGCGACGAGGGACCAGATGACGATGGAGCGGGGATTCGCGGTGCGCACCGGGTCGTCCTCCCGTTCATCTTGCGATGACGTTCATCGTGCGATGACGGGAGGAACGTAGAGCAGCGCGGTGATGCGCGCCAGACCCCCTGGGGGCGCGGTGCGCGGGCGTCAGTCCGTGGGGCGCTTGAGGCGTGCGACGAACTTGTAGCGGTCGCCGCGGTAGACGGAGCGCACCCACTCCACCGGCCTGCCGTTCCCGTCCAGCGAGTGGCGGGAGAGCAGCAGCATCGGCAGGCCCACGTCGGTGCCGAGCAGGCCGGCCTCGCGCGGGGTGGCGAGCGAGGTCTCGATGGTCTCCTCGGCCTCCGCGAGGTGCACGTCGTACACCTCGGCGAGCGCGGTGTAGAGCGAGGTGTACTTGACCAGGGAGCGGCGCAGGGCGGGGAAGCGCTTGGCCGAGAGGTGGGTGGTCTCGATGGCCATCGCCTCGCCGTTGGCGAGCCGGAGCCGCTCGATGCGCAGGACGCGGCCGCCCGCGCTGATGTCGAGCAGCCCGGCGAGGGTGTCGTCCGCGGTGATGTACCCGATGTCCAGGAGCTGCGAGGTGGGCTCCAGACCCTGGGCCCTCATGTCCTCGGTGTACGAGGTGAGTTGGAGGGCCTGCGACACCTTGGGCTTGGCGACGAACGTGCCCTTGCCCTGGATCCGCTCCAGCCGGCCCTCGACGACCAGCTCCTGCAGCGCCTGGCGCACCGTGGTGCGGGAGGTGTCGAACTCGGCGGCGAGGGTGCGCTCCGGGGGGACGGGGGTGCCGGGCGGCAGCGTCTCCGTCATGTCCAGCAAGTGCCGCTTCAGGCGGTAGTACTTGGGCACGCGCGCGGTGCGGCCGACGGTGGGAGCCTCCGTGGGCACGTCGGCCCCGGTGCCGGAACTGTCCGCCTCGCTGCCCATGATCTGCCTTCCCGGCTCCTGTGCTGCTGCCGTCACCGGCTCCTCCGTCTGTCGCGGCTCACATCGTGGCACGTACCGGGCCCAGGGGGCGCCCCCTGGTCGAGCGAAGTCGAGAGCTCGTGGGAAGACTCCGCCTGCTCAGGTGTCGGTCCGATAACGGACGCGACTGCCCTTCTTATACACCCTTGACACCCCTAAAGGTCTAGGCCAAGCTCCCCGTACTGGTCTACACCATTAAAGACCAGGTTCCAGTCCCACGGGCAGATCTCGGTCCATTCGGTCGCTGCGGGTGGGGGGTTGACTGGCATCCCTTGAGGAGGGTGACGTGAAGCGCAAGCTCATAGCGGCCATCGGTGTCGCGGGCATGTTGGTCTCGGTCGCGGCGTGCGGCAGTGACGACGACGACAAGAAGGCCGGGGGAGCCGACAGCTTCAAGGGGGAGACCCTGACGCTCTGGGCGATGGACGGATCGACGCCCGACCAGTGGCAGAAGGACGTCACCGCCGCCTTCGAGAAGAAGACCGGCGCGAAGCTCAAGTTCGAGGTCCAGCAGTGGAACGGCATCCAGCAGAAGCTGACCACCGCCCTCTCCGAGGAGAACCCGCCGGACGTCTTCGAGATCGGCAACACCCAGACCGCCGCGTACGCCAAGACCGGTGGCCTCGCCGAGCTCGGTGACCTCAAGGAGTCCATCGGCGCCGACTGGACCGAATCGATGAACAAGGCCTCGGTCATCGACGGCAAGCAGTACGCCGCCCCGTGGTTCGTCCTCAACCGCGTCGTGGTCTACAACAAGAAGGTCTGGGCCGACGCCGGCATCAAGGAGCTTCCCAAGACCCGCGCCGAGTTCCTCAAGGACCTCAAGCAGATCGGTTCCAAGACCGACGCCGAGCCGATCTACCTGCCCGGCCAGAACTGGTACCACTTCGTCGGCCTGACCATCGGCGAGGGCGCCGAGCTGGTCAAGAAGGACGGCGACAAGTACGTCTCCAACCTCGGTGACCCCAAGGTCGCCAAGGCGATGAAGACGTACAAGCAGTTCGCGGACCTCTCCAAGGCCCCCAAGAACAAGGACGAGGCCACCCCGCAGCAGGCCGAGGTCTTCGCCAAGGGCAAGACCGGCGCCTTCATCGGCATGAGCTGGGAGGCCGCGACCGCGATCAAGGCCAACAAGAAGATCGAGAAGGACATCGGCTTCTTCACGATCCCCGGTGAGACGGCCGACAAGCCCGAGGGCGTCTTCCTCGGCGGCTCCAACCTCGCCGTCGCCGCGACCAGCAAGAAGCAGGAGCTCGCCAAGGAGTTCCTGAAGATCGCGCTGTCCGACAAGTTCGAGGGTCAGTTCGCCAAGGAAGGCGGCACGATTCCGAACAAGAAGGCGCTGGAGTCCAACCTCAAGGGCAACCCGGCCGCCGAGGCCGCCGCTCCCGCCACCGCCGGCGGCGGCACCACCCCGCTGATCCCGGAGTGGGGCGCGGTCGAGAACCCGCCGAACCCGATCAAGAACTACATGACCGCGGTGCTCAACGGTAAGTCGCCTGCCGACGCCGCCAAGCAGGTCGAGGGCGAGCTCAACAAGCGCCTGGCGCAGAAGCAGTAGGAACGCGTGCCCTGCCGGGGGCGGCGGGTGACACGACCCCGCTGCCCCCGGCGTATCCATGCGCTCTCCGCGCTCTCCGCGCCCTCTGCGCTCTCGGCGTTTTCCGCGCTGCCCCCAGCGCTCCGCGTTGCCCACGAAAGAGATGGCGAGCATGACCGTGCAGAAGACCGAACGGCCGCCCTCCGGCCCGACGGAGGTGCAGACACCGGCAGGCGGGCCGCATCCAGGTGGCCCGCGCAGGGAGCCCCGGCGTCTCGCCGGGCTGACGCCCTATCTGCTCCTTGCCCCCGCGATCATCGTCACCCTGCTGTTGCTCGGCTGGCCGCTGGTCAACAACGGGATGCTGTCGTTCCAGAACCTCAACATGCGGCAGTTCATCCTGCACTTGACCGAGTGGAACGGATTCGACAACTACAAGGACGTCCTCACCGGCGAGGACTTCTGGCGGGTCACCGGCCGCTCGGTCGCCTTCACCGCCGTCAACGTCGTGCTGATCATGGTCCTCGGCACGCTGGTGGGACTGCTGCTCGCGCGCCTCGGCCGGAAGATGCGCACGTTCCTGCTGCTCGGCCTGGTGCTCGCCTGGGCGATGCCCGTCGTCGCGGCCAGCACGGTCTACCAGTGGCTGTTCGCGCAGCGCTTCGGCGTCGTCAACTGGGTGTTCGCCAAGGTCGGCTTCGATTCGATGGCCGACCACGACTGGCTGGCCACGCAGGCCTCGACCTTCTTCGTTGTCCTGCTCCTCATCGTCTGGATGTCCATCCCCTTCGTGGCGATCAACCTGTACGCCGCCACGACCACCATCCCCAAGGAGCTGTACGAGGCCGCCGCGCTGGACGGCGCGGGCGCCTGGAAGCAGTTCACCCAGGTCACGCTGCCGTATCTGCGGCCCTTCCTCTACGCCACGACGTTCCTGGAGATCATCTGGGTCTTCAAGGCGTTCGTCCAGGTCTTCACGATCAACGAGGGCGGCCCCGACCGGCTCACCGAGATCCTCCCCGTCTACGCCTACATCGAGGGCATGGGCAACCAGCACTTCGGCATGGGTGCCGCGATCGCCCTGCTCACCATCATCATCCTGCTGGCCATCACCTCGTTCTACCTGCGGATCGTGCTCAAGCAAGAGGAGGACGAGCTGTGAAGCGCTCGCCGATCGGCCGGCTCTGGCCCAACCTGGCCGCCGTCGTCATCTTCGTCTTCTGCGTCTTCCCCGTGTACTGGATGTTCGCCACGGCCTTCAAGCCGACCGGCGACATCATCGCCGAGGACCCGGTCTGGTTCCCGACCGACGCCACGCTGGAGCACTTCAAGAAGGCGATCGACGCCGACCACTTCTGGACCATGGTCGGCAACTCGCTCACCGTGACGATCCTCGCGGTCCTCTTCTCCCTCGTCATCGGCGTGACCGCGGCGTTCGCCCTCGCCCGGATGCGCTTCAAGGGGCGGCGCGGCTTCATCGTCGGCTTCATGCTGGCGCAGATGGCGCCGTGGGAAGTCATGGTCATCGCGATCTACATCATCGTGCGCGACGCGGACATGCTGAACAGTCTGATCCCGCTGACCCTCTTCTACATGGTGATGATCCTGCCCTTCACCCTCCTCACGCTCCGCGGCTTCGTCGCCGCCGTGCCCAAGGAGCTGGAGGAGTCCGCCATGGTCGACGGCTGCACCCGTATGCAGGCCTTCCGCCGGGTGATCCTGCCGCTGCTCGCGCCGGGCCTGATGTCGACCTCGCTCTTCGGCTTCATCACCGCCTGGAACGAGTTCCCGCTGGCGCTCGTGCTCAACAAGGAAGCGGACGCCAAGACCCTGCCGATCTGGCTGTCCAGCTTCCAGACCGCCTTCGGCGACGACTGGGGCGCCACCATGGCGGCCGCCTCCCTCTTCGCCGTCCCGATCCTCGTCCTCTTCGTCTTCCTGCAGCGCAAGGCCGTGGCCGGCCTGACCGACGGCGCAGTGAAGGGATAGCTCCGCTCATGACGACACTCACGCACGCCGGTGACACCCTCACCCGCAACGCCCTGGCCGTCCTGCAGCCCGGCTTCGACGGCACCGCCGCCGTACCGGACTGGGTACGCCACCGGATCGGCGAAGGCCTCGCCTCCGTCAGCCTGTTCGGCCGCAACGTCCAGAGCGCCGAACAGGTGGCCGCCCTCACCGCGCAGCTGCGCGCCGAGCGCGAAGACCTGCTGATCGCCATCGACGAGGAGAGCGGCGACGTCACCCGCCTGGAGGTGCGCACCGGCTCCTCCTACCCGGGCAACCACGCGCTCGGCGCCGTCGACGACCCCGCGCTGACCCGCGCGGTCGCCGCCGACCTCGGCCGGCGCCTGGCCGCCTGCGGCATCAACTTCAACTGGGCGCCCTCGGCCGACGTCAACGCCAACCCCGACAACCCGGTCATCGGCGTACGCTCCTTCGGCTCGGACCCCGAACTCGTCGCCCGGCACACCGCCGCCTACGTCGAGGGCATGCAGTCCGCCGGCGTCGCCACCTCCGCCAAGCACTTCCCCGGCCACGGCGACACCGCGATCGACTCGCACCACTCCGTGCCGGTCATCGACGTCGACCGGGACGTCCTCGACTCCCGCGACCTCGCGCCGTTCCGCGCGGCCATCGCCGCGGGCACCCGGGCGGTGATGAGCGCGCACGTGCTGGCCCCGGCCCTGGACCCGGACCACCCCGGCACCCTCTCCCGCCGCATCCTCACCGGCCTGCTCCGCGAGGAGTTCGGCTACGAGGGACTCATCGTCACCGACGGCATGGACATGCAGGCGATCGCCGGCACCTACGGCTTCGAGCGCGGCTGCGTCCTCGCCATCGCCGCGGGCGCCGACGCCATCTGCACCGGCGGCGGCCCCTCGGACGAGGGCACCGTGCTGCGGCTGCGGGACGCCTTCGTCGCGGCGGTCCGCTCCGGCGAACTGCCCGAGGAACGGCTCGCCGAAGCCGCCGACCGCGTACGCGCCCTGGCCGGCTGGGCCGCGGCGTCGGCGGGCGGGGGAGCGGCTGGGGCTGGTCTCGCGGCGGGCGTGCCGGGGGGCATGCCCGACACCGGGATCGGCCTGGTCGCGGCCCGCCGCGCCCTGACGGTCACCCGCGGCGAGACCTACGCGGCCCCGGTCACCGAGGCCCCCTACGTCGCCACCTTCTCGCCGCTGCCGAACATCGCGGTCGGCGACGAGACCCCGTGGGGCGTCACCGCCGAGCTGACGGCCCGCTTCCCCGGCACGGCGTCCGGCACCTTCTCCGGCGACGGCGCGGGCGCCGAGGCCCTGGCGGCGGCGGGGGAGCGGCGCATCGTCGCCGTCGTCCGCGACGCCCACCGGCACGGGTGGATGGCCGACGCCCTGACCACCCTCGTCACGGCCCGCCCGGACACGGTCGTGGTCGAGATGGGCGTCCCCCAGTCCGCCCCGGTCGGCGCGATCCACATCGCCACCCGCGGCGCGGCACGGGTGTGCGGCGAGGCGGCGGCGGAGGCGATCACGGGCGCGTGACTTCGGCGTCGGCGCACTCGTGCCGGCCCCGCAACGCCGGAAGGGGCGCCCCCGTTGAGGGGCGCCCCTTCCGGCGTTCCTGACTCCTGATGGCGGCGAGGAGCTACCCCCAGAGCCCGGAGAACCCCTGAGCCCCTAAAGCCCCTGCCAGTCCGGCTTGTTCACGTAGGTGTGGCGGAAGTAGTCCGCGAGCTTCAGCTTGGACGCGGCCGCCTCGTCCACGACGACCGTGGCGTGCGGGTGCAACTGCAGCGCCGAGGCGGGCACGACCGAGGCGACCGGACCCTCCACCGTCGCGGCCACCGCGTCCGCCTTGCCCTCACCGGTGGCGAGCAGCACCAGGTGCCGCGCCTCCAGAATCGTCCCGATCCCCTGGGTGATGACGTGGTGGGGCACCTGCTCGATGTCCCCGTCGAAGAAGCGCGCGTTGTCCACCCGGGTCTGCTCCGTCAGCGTCTTGATGCGCGTACGCGAAGCGAGCGAGGAACACGGCTCGTTGAAGCCGATGTGCCCGTCGGTCCCGATCCCCAGCAACTGCAGGTCCACGCCGCCGGCCTCGGCCAGCGCCTTGTCGTACGCCACGCACGCCGACTGCACGTCCTTGGCGCTGCCGTTCGGGCCCATGAACGCGTCCTCGCTCAGCCCGAGCGGCTCGACGACCTCCCGCAGCACCACGGAACGGTACGACTCCGGGTGCCCGGCCGGCAGCCCCACGTACTCGTCGAGCTGACAGATGCGCGCACGCGAGGCGTCCACGGCGCCGGACGCGACCTTGGCGGCCAGCGCCTGGTAGATGGGCAGCGGGGTGGATCCGGTGGCGACACCGAGCAGGGCGTCAGGCTTACGGCGCACCAGGGCGGCCATGGCCTCCGCGATGAGCTCGCCGCCTGCCTTGGCGTCCGGGACGATGACAACTTCCACGCTGGGCCTGCCGATCTGGAGAGGGGGACTGTGGGGACTGGTGTCCGGGTCTCTGAAGGGACGTCGCGCGAGACTCAGGGGCACTCAGACGCAGTTGGTGGTATAGACCAATCTAGCAGAGCTGTGCCGCCAGAACAGTCGAATCCTCCAGCCCATGCTCAGCCTCCAGCCCATGCTCAGCTCCAGCCCACGCTCAGCCTCCGGCCCATGCTTAGCGTCTAGCCCATGCTTAGCCTCCAGTCCATGCTCAGCCCTCACGGCGGCCTCCGCCCGTCGAGCGAAGCGTGCCCGGGGCCCGGGCCCCGGCCCCCGGTCGCCTCAGCCCGCGTCGAGCAGACCAGGGTCGACCGGCCCCTCGCTCCCCAGCGTCGACCCGCTTGTCCTCACACCCCCAGCACCGACCCGCCCGTCGCGTCGATGTACTGCCCCGTGATCCAGCGCGCGTCGTCCGAGGCGACGAAGGCCACGATGTCCGCCACGTCCGCCGGCTGACCTATGCGGTCGAAGGCCGAGTACGCCGCCATGCTCGCCCGCTGCTCGGCGGGGAGCCCGTCCATCATGTCCGTCTGGATGATCCCCGGCGCGACCGCGTTGACCGTGATCCCGCGCGGGCCCAGCTCCTGCGCCAGCGTGTGGGTCAGGACATTCACCGCACCCTTCGTCATCGAGTACGCGATGGTGATCGGGAAGGCGATCCGCGTGACGCCCGAGGAGATGTTGATGATCCGGCCGCCGTCCCGCAGTCGGCCGAGCCCGTGCTGCGTGACGAAGAAGAGTGCCTTGGAGTTGACCGCGAACGCCCGGTCGAAGTCCGCCTCCCGCACCTCCCCCACGTGGCCGTAGAGCCCGATGCCGGCGTTGTTCACCAGGATGTCCAGGCCGTCCGCATGCCGGTCGAACTCCGCCCAGAGCGCCTCGGCGTCACCGGGCACCCCCAACTCCGCGCCGATCGCGAAGGCGGAGCCGCCCGCCGCCTCGATCGTGGCGACCGTCTCCTTCGCCGCCACCTCGTTGCTGCCGTAGTGCACGGCCACCCGCGCCCCGTCCCGCCCGAGCCGCTCCGCGATGCCCCGGCCGATGCCGCGGCTCCCGCCCGTGACCAGCGCCGTCTTCCCCGCGAGCCTGCCCGTGGATGCACCCATGTCAGGCACCCCCCATTTCTCTAGTGGTTGCTACAGAAAGAACCGTACCCGACCCCCACCCCCATTTACTAGTGCCCGCTATACAATTCACCCCATGGCGACGAAACAGCGCGGCCGTCCCCGCTCCTTCGACCGCGAAACGGCGCTGGAGCAGGCGCTCCACGCCTTTTGGGAACACGGGTACGAGGGGACGTCGGTCTCCGACCTGACGCGCGCCATGGGGATCGGGGCGCCCAGCCTCTACGCCGCCTTCGGCGACAAGCGGCGCCTCTTCGACGAGGTCGTCGTGCGGTACGACCACACCCACGGCGCCTTCGGCGGCCGTGCCTTCGACGAGGAGCCGACGGTGCGCGGCGCGGTGTCACGGATGCTGCGCGAGGCCGCGGCCGAGTTCACCGCCCCCGGCCGCCCCCGCGGGTGCCTGGTCATCTCGGCGGCGATCAACTGCACGACGCCGGAGGTGGAGGAGGCCCTGCGCGAGCGGCGCAACACCAATCTCGCGGACATCGAGTCCCGCATCCGTGCGGCCGTCGCCGCGGGGGAGCTGCCCGACGACACCGATCCCGTGGCTCTCGCCCGCTATACGGGGGCCGTCTTCCAGGGGATGTCGCAGCAGGCGCGGGACGGCGCCACCAGGGGCGATCTCGAGGCGGTGGCCGACCTCGCCATGCGGGCCTGGCCGCGGTCACGGCCTGCGGGGGAGTCCGCAGGGCGAACCGACCCGGAATGAGGCCTGGCGCCCGGTGCGCGAGTGGGAGAAAGTGACAACAACAAACATCTGTCGACGCATAGACATGGGAGAATGGTCTAGTCCACAATGCGGGGGTAAAGCCTCCGCTCTTCCCGCACAGGAGAGCGGATCGAGGAACCGGCGCTCTCTGCCCTGACCGCGTCGGATCCTCCCGATCGGCCGCTCAGTACCGCACATTCTGACGGCCGATGCACCTGAAGGGCTGCGGTGCCGTGGGTGGGTTGAGGGTCCCGCCCTGGCGCCGCGGCTCGTCGGGATCGCCGGAGCCCTCCACACACATCCGGCGCCATCCCGCCGGGAACTCCACGGAGCGGGCCCACCGGACGCGAAAGGTACGCTCGCACACGTGCCCTCCATGAACGACCTCGTACGCCAGCACACCGCCCTCGGTGACTCCGACCTCGAGTGGCTGCACCTGCTGGTCTCGGAGTGGCAGCTGCTCTCCGACCTCTCCTTCGCCGACCTGGTGCTCTGGGTCCCCACGCGCGACGGAACCCGCTATGTCTCCGTGGCGCAGATGCGGCCCAACACCGGCCCCACCTCCTACCAGGACGACATGGTCGGCCACCTCGTCCCGCGCGGCCGCCGCCCCCTCCTCGACGCCGCCCTGGACGAGGGCCGCATCGTGCGCGAGGGCGACCCGGAGTGGCGCGAGGAGGTGCCGGTGCGCGTCGAGTCCATTCCGGTACGCCGGGAAGGACGCGTCCTGGGCGTCATCGCGCGCAACACCAACCTGCTGACGGTGCGCACCCCGTCCCGCCTGGAGCTGACCTACCTTCAGTCGGCGTCCGACCTCGCACAGATGATCGCCGCCGGCTCGTTCCCCTTCCCGGGGCAGCAGGTCGACATGGACGCCTCCCCGCGCGTGGGCGACGGCCTGCTGCGGTTGGACGCCGACGGCATCGTGCAGTACGCGTCGCCGAACGCCCTCTCCGCGTACCACCGGCTCGGCCTCGCCTCCGACCTCGTCGGCCACCACCTGGGCACGGCGACCGCCGAACTCGCCCCGTCCCGCGGCCCGGTGGACGAGGCCCTGGCCAAGCTGGCCAGCGGCTGGGCGCCGCGCGAGTTCGAGATCGAGGGCGGCGACGGAGTGATCCAGCTGCGCGCGATCCCGCTCAAGCCCAAGGGCCCCCGCATCGGCTCCCTCGTCCTGCTGCGCGACGTCACCGAACTCCGTCGCCGGGAGCGGGAGTTGATCACCAAGGACGCGACCATCCGGGAGATCCACCACCGGGTGAAGAACAACCTCCAGACGGTCGCCGCGCTGCTGCGGCTGCAGGCGCGCCGCATCGACTCCGCCACGGGCCGCGAAGCCCTGGAGGAAGCGGTGCGCCGGGTGGGTTCCATCGCCATCGTCCACGAAACGCTTTCCCAGAACCTGGACGAGCGTGTGGAGTTCGACGAAATCGCCGACCGGGTGCTCGCGATGGTCGCCGAGATCTCACCCGGCAAGGTCGTGGGCCGGCGCACCGGGCGCTTCGGAATTCTCGACGCGGAGGTCGCGACACCGTTGTCGATGGTGCTCACGGAAATCCTGCAGAACGCGCTGGAGCACGGTTTCCGCGAGGGGGACACCGGCACGGTCGAGGTCTCCGCCGTGCGCGGCGGCACCAGCAAGGAAGCGCGGCTGCTGATCACCGTTCAGGATGACGGCATCGGCCTGCCCGAGGAATTCGACCCGCACCGCTCCGGCAATCTCGGTCTGCAGATCGTCCGCACGCTGGTCGAGGGCGAGTTGGGCGGCACCTTCGACATGGTCCGCGCCCCGGAGCGCGGCACCCAGGTGATCCTCGACGTCCCGGTCCGCGCCGACAAGTAGCGCCGGCGGGCGACACCGGCCGGTAGCGGCGGCAAACGTCGGCCCGTCCAGCCGTACACCTCGACGCACACGGCAGTTCGACGCCCACAGCAGTGAGCCCCGGACCGATGGGTCCGGGGCTCACTGCTCACGTTGCGATGCGCATCGGGGGTACTGCGCGGCTGCGGCTCGGGGGCGGGAGTTGCGTACGCGCTGTACGCGCCGCCAAGCTCAGGCTCGTAAGGGGTGTGGGCGTCAGGCGCTGGCCTGGCGTGCACGGTTGCGAGCGGCGCGGCGCTTCATTGCGCGGCGCTCGTCCTCGCTGAGGCCACCCCAGACGCCGGAGTCCTGGCCGGACTCGAGCGCCCACTGCAGGCACTGCTCCATGACGGGGCAGCGGCGGCAGACGGCCTTGGCTTCCTCGATCTGCAGCAGCGCAGGACCGGTGTTGCCGATGGGGAAGAAGAGCTCGGGGTCTTCCTCGCGGCAAACGGCGTTGTGACGCCAGTCCATGGCTGCTACCTCTCCTTGGTATTACATTCAGGTTGCTTGTGAATGTGAACGCTTTCACGAATCCCCCCGCACGGGAAGGGCCGACGCCCAGTCGCCTGGTGTGGACCTTGTGATGGAGGAGGGGTTCTGGCTCTCTGTGGGGCCGTTGTTGCGGGCCGTCCCGATCGCCATGTAGAGATTCGCAAACCTCGGCGGCGGATACAACCCCTTCAGGAAAGTTTTTTTTGATTCCTCAGTGTCGACTGGGTCACAGCCGTACTTCCATGGGGTGGACCCTGGCCTAAACGTTCGAGTGAAAGGACTTTAGGCCCTTCTACTCACACAATCACACGCAGTGCACGGCGTACGCCTGTGAACGTCACGCTCGTCCGCAGCCCCAAGTGGTCGCCGTCCATCTGAAGGGGCAGGGGCACCTTCGAATGCAAGGTGAAGGCCGTGAGGTCGTGGAGTGTAACCGCGTGCTTACCGTGCGGTCCGCGGTCCGGCGTCGACGTCAGGAGCTGGGTGCCGTAACGGGCCACCGCGGCCGTCGAGAGCTTCTTCAGGCCCAGGACGTCAAGCCCTGTGTCGAAGGAGGCCTGCGGGGACGCGTACAACGGGCGATTGCCCAGGTAGGAGTAGGGGGAGGTGTTGCACACTATCGACATCACCAGGTCGGTCACCGGGTCCTCGCCGGGCCGCTCCAGGGTGATCATTCCGTGCCTGCGGTGCGGCTCGTCCAGGAACTGGCGGAGCACCTGGCGCACATAGAGGGCATGCGTCGAGCGCCGGCCGAGCTCGCGCTGCTGTTCGACTCTGCCCACCACGCCGCCGTCGAAGCCGAGCCCCGCACAGAACGTGAACCAGCGCGAGGGCACCGCCTCGTCCTCCGTACCCGGCGTGCCGCCCGCGATGCCGAGGCCGACCGTGCGCTCGCTCCCCTCGCGCAGGGCGTCCAGGAGGGCGCCGGTGGCCTCCACGGCGTCGTTCGGCAGTCCCAGAGCGCGCGCGAAGACATTGGTGGAACCGCCGGGGACGACGGCCAGGCGCGGCAGGCGCTCGGGATCGGGCCCGTCGTGCAGCAGGCCGTTGACGACCTCGTTGACCGTGCCGTCGCCGCCGAGGGCGACGATCAGCTCGATGTCCTTGCTGTCCGCGGCCTGCCGGCCGAGGTCTCTGGCGTGCCCGCGGTACTCGGTGGTGACCGCGTCAAGCTTCATCTCGCTCGCGAGGGCGTGGACCAGCACATCACGCGTACGCGCACTGGTGGTGGTTGCCGCCGGGTTGACCACGAGGAGTGCACGCATGCGCAGCAGACTACCTAGCGGTCTTTACCCGGCCTAGACCGAGGTGCCGGGGCGGGGGTGCCCGGAGCTACCCTGCATGAGTGAGTACTCAGCGGAAAACCACCCCCGAAACCCCCGAGGCGCCCGCGCCGGGCCCGCGACCCACGCGGGTGACCGCCGCCGCGGCCCTGGTGGCGCTGGAGGGCCTCGCGCTCCTCGTGGGGGGTGTGTACATGCTTGCGATGGGTCTCGCGGGCTCGCCCGACGATCCGAAGCAGGCCGAGACGGGCGGCGTCACGCTGATCGTCCTCGCGCTGCTTCCGCTGCTCGCCGCGCGCGGGCTGATGAAGCTGCGGCGCTGGAGCCGGGGGCCCGCGATCATCACGCAGATCATGGCGCTTCCGGTGGCCTGGCAGCTGCTGCAGGCCGACAGCGCGGCGATCCCCGCCGGTATCGTCCTCGCCCTCGCGGCGATCGCCTCGCTGGTGCTCCTGATCCATCCGGCGACGACCGAAGCCCTCGGTATCCAGGGCCCCGGCAACGTCCAGGACCAGAAGTAGCGCCGACTACGGAGAGCGACCACACCCCGATTACGGGGAGTGCCTGCTGCTGACTACTTCTCGACTGTCGATTACTCCTCGACGAGGAGCTTCTCCCGCAGCTGCGCGAGGGTGCGTGCCAGCAGGCGGGAGACGTGCATCTGGGAGATGCCGACCTCCTGTGCGATCTGCGACTGGGTCATGTTGCCGAAGAAGCGCAGCAGCAGGATGCGCTTCTCGCGCGGGGGCAGGTCCTCCAGGAGCGGCTTGAGCGACTCGCGGTACTCGACGCCCTCCAGGGCCTCGTCCTCGGCGCCCAGGGTGTCCGCGACAGCAGGCGACTCGTCGTCCGTGTCGGGGACGTCCAGGGAGAGCGTGGAGTACGCGTTCGCCGACTCCAGGCCCTCCAGCACCTCCTCTTCGGAGATGGCCAGCTTCTCCGCCAGCTCGTGCACGGTGGGGGAGCGGCCGTGCAGCTGGGACAGCTCGGCGGTGGCCGTCGTCAGCGAGAGCCGCAGCTCCTGAAGGCGCCGCGGCACGCGGACCGCCCACCCCTTGTCGCGGAAGTGCCGCTTGATCTCGCCGACGACCGTCGGCGTCGCGTACGTGGAGAACTCCACGCCGCGCTCCGGGTCGAAGCGGTCCACGGACTTGATCAGGCCGATGGTGGCGACCTGGGTGAGGTCGTCGAGCGGCTCGCCGCGGTTGCGGAAGCGGCGGGCCAGGTGCTCGACGAGCGGCAGGTGCATGCGGACCAGCTGGTTGCGCAGCTCCGCGTACTCCCGACTGCCGTCCGGCAGGGAGCGCAACTCGACGAACATCGCGCGTGCGCCGCTGCGGTCCTGCGGATCGTGCCGACCGTGCCCGTGCTCGCTCATGTTTCCCACCCGTCGCCCGCCGCCCCGGCCGGAGAGCTGCTTGGGCTCGTCCTTGGCGGTCGGCTCTGCCTGCTCCGACACATCGGCCACCCTCGGCGGAGCCGGATGCTCCGGCTCCTGGGGGTGCGGTTTGGCCTGCTGCTCGGGGATTCCGGTGGTCATACGGCGCGTCCCCTCCCTGCCGCCGGCGGACAGACTCTGTGTGCCGCGCTCTTCGTCCCGCACCTGCCCGTCCCCGTTCCTCACGCCGGCCCGGGTCCCGCGCCGCGCTTCTTGTAGAGGCTGATCGAGACGGTGTTGTCCTCGGCGACGGCGGAGTCGACCTGGCCCGCGAGGGCCGAAAGCACCGTCCAGGCGAAGGTGTCCCGCTCCGGGGCCCGGCCGTCGGTCGTGGGTGCCGAGACCGTCACCTCCAACGAGTCGTCGACGAGTCGGAAGACGCAGCTGAGCACGGAGCCCGGCACGGCCTGCTGGAGCAGGATCGCGCAGGCCTCGTCGACCGCGATGCGGAGGTCCTCGATCTCGTCGAGTGTGAAGTCCAAGCGCGCCGCGAGGCCGGCCGTCGCCGTCCGCAGCACAGACAGGTAGGCACCCGCAGCCGGAAGGCGGACCTCCACGAAGTCCTGATTCCCGGGCTCGCCTGCGATCTGGGACACCCTCACCTCCAAGGTGGTACAAGCACTTTCGGGGCTCCCGGACCGCTGTCCTGCGGTGGTCCGGACTGCGTCACACGGGTAACGCGCCACGTCTTTCAGCGGTGACGCTACCGCGCTCCCCGGATCCGTGTCCCGGGGACCCCGCCCGATGCTGTCACTCATAGTAAGCCTATGAGTACGGACAGTGGCTAGGGGTCGGGCAGGCCCAATTGGAAAGAACGGGCGCCGGGTTGACGTACCCAGGCGTCAGACGATCGAACCGTCCACGAAGCACCAACGCCAGCTCTCTCCCGGCTCGAAGGTCCTCATCACTGGGTGTGAGGTCTCCTTGAAGTGCGCCGTCGCGTGCTGGAAGGGCGAGGAGTCACAGCAGCCCACATGCCCGCACTCCAGGCACAGCCGCAACTGCACGGGATGGCTACCGGCCGCCTGGCACTCGAGGCACGTTTCACTCAGCGGGGACACCTCGGGGTGCGGCAGCGCGGCGACGTGCGGGCACTCGTTCATGATTGCCAGGTTACGACGGGAACGCGGAGGGCGGAGGGGTCTGCCGATGGATGTACTGCCCCTGGTGGCACTGATCGCGGCGAGCGCCGTGGTGGCGGGGGCCGCACGCAGGACCCCCGTGCCGGCGCCGCTGCTCCTGGTCGGGGTAGGGCTCATCGCCTCGTACGTCCCCGGAGTGCCCGAGTACCACCTCGACCCGCACATCGTGCTGCCGCTGATCCTGCCCCCGCTGCTGCACACCGCCGCCCTGGAGAGCTCCTACCTGGACCTGCGCGCCAACCTCAGGCCCGTCGCGCTGCTCTCGGTCGGCTACGTCCTGTTCGCCACGGTGGCCGTGGGCTGGCTCGCGTACCTGCTCATCCCCGACCTGCCGCTGACCGCCGCGCTCGTCCTCGGCGCCGTGATCGCGCCGCCCGACGCGGTCGCCGCGACGGCCATCGCGCGCAGAGTGGGGCTTCCCTCGCGGATCACCACCATCCTGCAGGGCGAGTCCCTGGTGAACGACGCGACCGCGATCACCGCCTACAAGGTCGCCCTCGCGGCGGCGGTCGGCGAGGGCGCGAGCTGGTCGGGCGGCGTCCGGGAGTTCCTGATGGCCGCCGTCGGCGGGGTCGGGGTCGGGCTGCTCCTCATGGTGCCGATCCATTGGCTGCGCACCCACCTGAAGGAGGCGATGCTGCAGAACACGCTGTCGCTGCTCATCCCCTTCGTCGCCTACGCGGCCGCGGAACAGGTCGGCGCCTCCGGAGTGCTCGCCGTCGTCGTGGTCGCCCTCTACCTGGGGCACCGCTCCTGGCAGGTCGACTTCGAGACGCGGCTCCAGGAGGCCGCGGTGTGGAAGGTCGTCGCGTTCATCCTGGAGTCGGCGGTCTTCGCGCTCATCGGGCTGCAACTGCCCGTCGTCCTCAAGGGGCTCGGCGAGTACAGCGTGGGACAGGCGGTCTGGTACGCGCTCGGGGTCTTCGTCTTCGTGGTGGTCGCGCGGTTCGTGTGGTCGTATCCGGCGACGTACCTGCCGCGCGGTGTATCGGCCCGCATCAGGGAACGGGAGAGCGACCTGGACTGGCGCCGTCCGCTGATCGTCAGCTGGGCGGGGATGCGCGGCGTGGTCTCGCTTGCCATCGCCTTCTCGATCCCGCTCGTCATGGACGACGGCGAGCCCTTCCCGGCGCGCAATCTTGTCCTGTTTCTGACGTTCACCACGGTGATCGGCACGCTCGTCGTGCAGGGGCTCTCGCTGCCGTGGCTGATCCGTGTCCTGAAACTGCCGGGCCGTGACGCGCAGGCGCAGACGCTCGCCGAGGCGCAGGCGCAGAACGCCGCCTCACAGGCCGCGGAGGAGCGGCTGGGGGAACTCATGCAGGACGAGCGCAATCGCCTGCCACAGCCCCTTCAGGACCGTCTGAGCACGGTTCTGGAGCGGCGCCGCAACTCCGTGTGGGAGCGACTCGGTCAGTCCAACCCGGTGACGGGGGAGTCGGCGGACGACACCTACCGCCGCCTCGCGCGCGAGGCGATCGCCGCCGAGCGCGAGGTGTTCGTGAAGATGCGGGACGAGCGGCGCATCGACGACGAGATGATGCGGACGCTGCTGCGCAAGCTGGACCTGGAGGAGGCGGCCGCCCACCGGGAGATCGAGGACTGAATCGAGGTCTGAGCGGTAGGCCGAGGACCGAGCCGGTTACGTGCGGCCCGGGTCGGTGGTTTCCGCGGGGTCCTCGCGCGTGCCGGTGATGACAGCGGTGAGGCGGGTGCCGGGGCGGAAGGCGCCCTCTTCGGCGAGGGCCGTCAGGGCGTACAGGAGCTTGGCGACGTAGAGGCGTTCTACGGAGAGGCTGTTTACGCGGCCGTGCCGGTCCTCGAAGTCCTCGGCGAAGGCGATGAGTTCGGGCGGGGTACGGGCATAGCCGCCGCAGTGGAAGCGCTCGTCCAGGCGCCAGTTGGCGGTGGGCTCACCGAACGCGCGGCGCTGCAGGGCCGCCGTGTCGGCGCCCAGGAAGCCGCCCTTGAGGACCGGTATGCCGAGCGCCTGCCGGTCGGGGCCGAGACCGGCGGCCAGCCCCGCGAGGGTGCCGCCGGTGCCGCACGCCACGGCCGCCACGTCGGTGTGCTCGCGCAACTCCTCGCCGAGGGCCGTACAGCCCCGTACGGCAAGGGCGTTGCTGCCGCCTTCGGGGATCACGTACGCGGCCCCGGCGTCCGCCGCGCGCAGGAGCGCCGCGAGGGTCTCCGGATCGCTCTTGCGCCGGTACGTGGCCCGGTCGACGAAGCGCAGTCGCATCCCGTCGGCCACGCAGCGCGTCAGGGACGGGTTCAGGGGGCGGTCGGCGAGTTCGTCGCCGCGAACGACGCCGATCGTGGCGAATCCGAGGAGGCGGCCCGCGGCGGCGGTGGCGCGCAGGTGGTTGGAGTAGGCGCCGCCGAAGGTGACGAGGGTGTCGTGGCCGGCGTCGGCCGCCGCCCGCAGGTTCAGGACCAGCTTGCGGTACTTGTTGCCCGGCAGGTCGGGGTGGATCAGATCGTCCCGCTTGAGCAGCAGACGTACGCCGCGGCGGGCGAAGCGGTCGTCCGCGATGGGCTGCAGCGGGGACGGCAGCCGGGGGCGCAGGCCGACGGGCGGGGTGGGGCACACCCCGCCATTGTCTCCCGGGGCGCGCCGCCCGGCAGCGGAGCCCTGCGCCGGCGGCTTTCCGGCGCCTCCCGGGCCTACTTGAGGCGCTCCCCGATGCGGTCGCGCATCGAGTCCATCGTGAACCCGCGCGGGTCGATCTTGCCCGGCTGCCACTCCAGGTGGCCGATCACCGAGCGCTCGGTCCAGCCGTGGACGCGGCAGACCGCGGCCGAGACCCTCTCGATGGCGTCCAGCTGCTCGTCCGGCCACGGATCCTCGCCGTCGCCGAGGTTCTCGCACTCGAAGCCGTAGAAGTGGCGGTTGCCGTCGGTGTTGGCCTCGTTGTCCGGTGGCAGCCGCTTCTCGGCGACGACCGCGCGGAGCACGTCGTCGTCGCCGAGGCCCGCGTGGTTGGCGCGGCCGTAGCCGACCAGGTGGACCCGGCCGTCCTTGGTGATGACGCCGTGGCAGAGCGGCCCCGGGAGGGCCTCGGAGCCGTCGCGGCAGAGCTCCACCGTCTCTTCGCTGCCCGACGTCACGGTGTGGTGGATCATCACGCCGTTCACGGGGCCCCAGGGGCCTTTGTGGTTGCGGTTGTGATGCTCCCAGTCGCCGACCTCGACGACGGTCACGCCTTCGTCCCGCAGGGCGTTCAGGAACGTGCTCGCGGACATGGGTGGGGACATGACCGACTCCTCTGCAAGGCGCGACGGTCGCCGGTCGCGGACCGCCTCGTACGCCCTGCTTGTACCGGAACTCCGGTGCCGCCACCAGCTGTTCGGCAGCTATCCGAGGCCTGTTCGGGCACCGTGCGAGCCGATCCGGTCAGGTGCCGTGCAGGAAACCGTCGCCGTTCGCCGCGACGTGGGCCTCCACGGCCTGCAGCGCCTGCTGGGTGGCCTGGGCGGATCCGGTGCCCCGGCGCTCCGCGTAGTAGGCGGCGCCGAGCTTCTTCAGGAGGGCGTCGCCGGCCCGCTTCTCCTGCACCTCGTCGATCTTCTGCTTGCCCTGGGTGAGGCCCCGCTGGGCCTGCTCTTTGGCGCGATCCAGGAAGCCTGCCATTGCTCTCTCCTGCCGTTGGTGCCGAGGGTGCGGGCGGTACGGATACCCCCGCATGGGATGGAACGGTTGTACAGATCCGGGAGTTCCCGGGCATCTCGCGGCGCTCCGTCCGGCGGCCGTGAAACATGTCCGGCCGCCGTGAAGTGGGCACGCTGCCCACGCTGCCCTAGGTGGTGAGTCTGCGCATCAGGCGCACCCCCTGGGCGGGCTTCATGTGCGGCAGGTAGGCCTTGCCGATCGCCCGGGTGATGCTGGGCAGGGCCGCCGGGTCCGGGTAGCACATGTACATGGGTCGGTACTGGGGCTGGAACTTGGCCTTGAAATTCAGCAGCGAACGGAATCCGTAGACCGGTTCCAGGGTGCGGCCCGCGTAGTCCAGCAGGCGCTGCAGCGCGGCGGGCGGTTCGGCGGTGTCGGAGCGGGCGAGCGGCGCTCCGGAGAGGCTGAGGAACTGCGCGCCCTCCTCCTTGAAGCCGAGCGCGGCGGACGCGATCAGGAACTCCATCGAGCCGCGGAACCCGTCGGAGCGGCGCCGCATGAAGTCCAGGGTCCACCCCACCGGCGCGACGGGCGCCCCGTCCTCGGCCGCGCCGGAGTCCCCGTAGACGGGCATCCAGCTCGTGATGCCGTGCACCGTGCGGTCTCCGTCGACCGCCAAGAGACACCGCACGTGCGGGTCGTCCAGTTCGTCGAGGCCGCCGAGCGTGAATCCCATCTCCGGGAGGCCCTTGTCCGCGACCCACTCCTCGGAGATCGAGCGGATCTGGTCCGTGAGCGCGACGGGCGCCTGCGGGAAGGTGTGCCACTCCGCGGTGATGCCCTCCTTCTTGGCCTTGTTCAGGGCCGTGCGGACGTCCTGCCACTTCTTGCCGGTGAAGGCCAGCTCCGGCAGCGGTACGACGGTGTCCTCGGCCACCTGTACGGAGCTCCAGCCCAGGGCGTCCGTACGGGCCTTGGCGTCGGCGGTCACGCTGTAGAAGCAGGGGGTCCAGCCGCGTCGGTCGCAGTAGGCGGCGAATCCGTCGATCGCCTCCCCGCGCGCGGACGGCTCCCCGAAGGGGTCACCCGTGGTGAGCGCGACGGTGGAGTGCACGCGGTAGGCGACCGCGGCCCGGCCGTCCGTCGAGAACCAGTAGTGGTTGCCGGGCCACGTCGTCAGATACGAGAGCGTGGAGCCGCCGTGCGCGGCGAGCAGCGCACGCGCGCGGGCGGCCGCGTCGGCGTCGGCGCGCATCAGGGGCCGCCGAAACGCCACGAAGAGGGCGACCAGGCTGACCACCCAGAACAGCATCCCGCAGTACTCGTACAGGGACAGCGCGGTGCCGCCGACCGGGACAGGGGCCTGGCCACGGAAGAAGAAAGGTTCGTAACTGGGCGGCAGGAACTGGGTGGGGAGCCCCGCGACCAGCTTCCAGAACCTCGCGTCGGGCGTGAACTGGTCGCGCACTGCGTATCCGATGCCCACGTACGCGACGCAGGCCAGCAGCAGCGTGCCGCCGACGGTCCCCGCGAGCCACGTCACGGTGGTGCGCGACAGGCGCTGGTCGAAGAGACGGCGGGCGAGGAGCAGCAGCACCAGGACGAGCAGCGGCAGCAGCATCTGCTCGGCGACCGCCTGGATCATGGCCGCCTTCTGGTCCGACAGGTCGCTGCCCTCGAGGACGTACTGGTCCGGATGCGAGGCGATGTCACTCAGCAGGAAGGCCATGAGGCCCAGCCACACCAGCTGTGCCGCCACCGTGATCCGCCACGCAGGCCGCAGTCCGCGGCGCAGTCCGTCGGCGAGCACGAACAGCAGCAGCGGGATGGCGACGCCCATGAGCATCGCGGGAGAGCCGTAGAAGCGGTCCTGGGCGCGGATGCGGGCGCAGCCCGAGCTGTCCGCCCGGACACAGGCGTCCGCGACGTCCTGCGGGCTCGGTCCCCCCGACACGTACAGATCGAGGACGTTGAAGGGGCCGAAGGAGTCCTTGTAGAGCGTCGCGACGAGGGGACCGATGGCGGAGGCGGCCACCACGAGCGCCACCAGGACCCGGCCCTCGGAGTGCGAGGCGTGCGGCATCCGCAGACGGTGCGTGTGCCGGTGCGCGAGGGCGCCGAGCCCCAGGCCCACGACGACGCCGCCGAGCCGCAGGACGCCCTGGAGGTGACCGACGTACAGCGCCAGCATCAGCGGGAACACGATCAGGCTCAGCTGCAGCCTGCGCCGCCACAGGGCTGCAAGCCGGAAGCTGAGGAAGGCGCCCAGGGCGCAGGCGCCGATCCCGGGCGTCGCCGTCAACTGGCCCGAGAGGTCGCGCAGCCAGTCGTCGCCGCCCAGCGCGCTTAGCTTGACCACGCCGGTGCCGAGCAGCGATCCGAGCACTTGTCCGAGGAACAGGACGACGGCGGTGCGTGCGGACCCCATGCGCTGCTCGGCGGCGGAGCCGAGGAGCAGCAACAGCAGGGTGGAACCGATGTAGTTGCCGATGCCCGGACACCACAGGACCGAGGTGAGGGGCGTCCACCACCGGCCGTCGGCGAGGGCCGGCACCCCCATGCCGATGTCGTTCAAGAGCGTCGTGGAGGGGCCGGCGCCGAGGCTCCCGGTCAGGGCGCCCACGGCCCACAGCGCCACCACGACGAACACGGTCACCGGCGCCCGGCGGACCGGTTCGAACGCTCTGCCGACCGCGTGCAGCCAGCGCACCGGGCCGCGCTCGCCCGGCGGCGCGAGCGGAGCCGACGGCTCCGGCTCCCGCGCACCGGCGTCGGCGGCCTCGGGGGTGGTCATCTCCCGAGCCCACCAGGCTGCCCCACCCGGCACACCCCGGGTTGCGCCGAACGGGTGGAAACGCGCCTACTGCCCCGTCCGGAGGTGATCCATTCCCGCTCTTTTGTGTAATGGCGCGGCCACGCTCCGTGCTGGAAGAGTGGGGGAAGCAGATCACCGCTGGGATCCGGGAGGGCAAAGCCAATGTCGGTAGGCGAAGAAGTCCGTACAGAGTCGGAGAAGCCGCAGCAGAGCCTCGGCACATCCGCCGCGCGGAATCTGGCCACGACCACCAAATCCGCGCCACAAATGCAGGAGATCAGCTCCCGCTGGCTGCTGCGGATGCTCCCTTGGGTCCAGGTGCAGGGCGGTACGTACCGGGTGAACCGCAGGTTGAGCTACTCGGTGGGCGACGGCCGGGTGACCTTCGTGAAGACGGGCGACCGCGTGCAGGTCGTCCCGGCCGAGCTCGGCGAGCTCCCGGTGCTGCGGGACTTCGGCGACCACGAGGTGCTGGGGGAGCTGGCGCAGCGCTGCCAGCAGCGGGAGTTCGCCGCGGGAGAGGTGCTGACCTCCTTCGGCAGCCCGGCGGACGAGGTGTACCTGCTCGCGCACGGCCGCGTCGAGAAGATCGGCGCCGGTCCGTACGGCGACGACACGGTGCTCGAGACGCTCGCCGACGGCTCCTACTTCGGCGAACAGGCGCTCATCGACCCCGAGACCATCTGGGAGTACACCGCCCGCGCGGTGACCCCGTGCACGGTCCTCGCCCTGCCCCGACAGGACCTCGAACAGATCGCGGAGCGCAGCGACTCGCTGCGCGACCACCTCCAGCGGCTGCGGTCCATCCCGGCCCAGCGCACCAACAAGTTCGGCGAAGCACCCATCGACCTGTCGGCCGGCCATGTCGGCGAGGCCGTCCTGCCGGGCACCTTCGTGGACTACGAATCGTCCCCGCGTGAGTACGAACTGAGCGTGGCCCAGACCGTGCTGCGCATCCACACGCGCGTGGCCGACCTCTACAACCAGCCGATGAACCAGACCGAGCAGCAGTTGCGGCTGACCGTCGAGGCGCTCAAGGAGCGCCAGGAGCACGAACTGATCAACCACCGCGAGTTCGGTCTCCTCAACAACTGCGAGTACGACCAGCGGATCCAGCCCCACGACGGCGTCCCGGGCCCGGACGACATGGACGAACTGCTCAGCCGTCGGCGCGGATCCAAGCTCTTCCTCGCCCACCCGCGCGCCATCGCCGCGTTCGGTCGCGAGCTCAACAAGCGGGGACTCGTCCCCGAGACCATCGACATGGGAGGCAACAGGATCCCCACCTGGCGCGGGGTGCCGATCTTCCCGTGCAACAAGATCCCGGTCACCGAGGCCCGCACGACATCCATCATCTGCATGCGTACCGGGGAGGAGGAGCAGGGCGTCATCGGCCTGCGCCAGAGCGGCATCCCGGACGAGATCGAGCCCAGCCTGTCCGTGCGTTTCATGGGCATCAGCGAGCAGGCGATCATCTCGTACCTGGTCTCCACCTACTATTCCGCAGCGGTGCTCGTGCCCGACGCACTCGGCGTGCTGGAGAACGTCGAGATCGGCCGCTGGAGGTGAGCCGGCGCCCGTGTCTCGGGGCGCGGCACGGGGTACACCCCACCCGTACGCGCCCGCAGCCCGAGGAACCGCCACCGTCCGCATCCTTCACGGGGTGAGTCCATGACGGACACGACGAC
This sequence comes from Streptomyces sp. NPDC041713, assembly GCF_055591085.1. Lineage (NCBI taxonomy): Bacteria > Bacillati > Actinomycetota > Actinomycetes > Kitasatosporales > Streptomycetaceae > Streptomyces > Streptomyces sp. NPDC041713. The sequence goes on along the minus strand of NZ_JBVIZY010000002.1, from coordinate 190,674 downwards.
GGACACGGCAGGAACAGTGGACGCGACGGAGCAGGGCCCGCTGCCCGGGCCCGGCGAGCAGCACGAGGCCGTGGAGATCCTGGCGGCAGCGCGCCGGTACGTCGACCCCGAGCTGCGCAGGGCGATCGACTCGCTGCCCGGATCGTTGCGCCGGATCGCGCTCTACCACTTCGGATGGGAGCACGCGGACGGCACACCGGCCGCGGGGAACGCGGGCAAGGCCATCCGGCCGGCACTCGTGCTCACCGCGGTACGGGCGCTCGGCGGAGACCCGGCCATGGCCGTACGGGCCGCGGCCGCCGTGGAGTTGACCCACAACTTCACCCTCCTGCACGACGACGTGATGGACGGGGACACCACACGCAGGCACCGGCCCACCGTCTGGACCGTGTTCGGCGAGGCCGGCGCGATCCTGGCTGGCGACGCCCTGCAGGCTCTGGCCCAGCGGTTGCTCGCCGAGGACCCCCACCCGGGAGCCTCGGAGGCGGCCGCCCGCCTCACCGCCTGTGTCGTGGAGCTCTGCGCGGGACAGCTGGCGGACTGCGCGTTGGAGGACCGCAGCCCGGACGAGGTCACGTTGGAGGAGTGCCTCGCCATGGCGGAGGCCAAGACAGGGGCGCTCCTCGGCTGCGCCTGTGCGCTCGGGTCGGTGTATGCGGGGGCGGGACGGGAGGAGACCGAGGCACTGGACGGGTTCGGCCGGGAGGCCGGCCTCGCCTTCCAGCTCATCGACGACGTTATCGGGATCTGGGGCGATCCCGGCCACACCGGCAAGCCCGCGGGCGCCGACCTGGCGGCCCGCAAGAAGTCCCTGCCGGTCGTCGCGGCCCTGGCGTCGGGCACGCCGGCCGCGGCGGAACTCGCCGAATTGTACGGACGGCTGCCCGGCACGTCGCGGGGTGAGAGGGCCGGGAACGAGGGGGTAAGCGCCGACGCCCTGCAGGACGCGGCGCGGGTGGCCCGAGCCGTGGAGAACGCGGGCGGACGTGACTGGGCGCAGGTGCATGCGGCCGACCGGATGTCCCGGGCGGTGGACCAGCTCGCCAGGGCGGTCCCGGACCCGGAATCGGCGGGTGGCCTGCTCGCACTGGCCGAGTTCGTGACGCGGCGTACGCACTAGGGGGTGTTTGGGTGGGTTAGTGGGTGCGGGGAGTTCGACGGAAGGGTGGGGAGGGGCCGTACGCCCGGTGCCGGGAGGCGGGGGCGGGGAGTGGGAGGGCGAGGGAGTTGGAGGGGCTGGGCTGCGGACTGGAGGGGTGAGAGGGCCGGGTGAGGGATCTGGAGGGATGAGGGAACGGGGGAGATGACGGGGGCGAGCGGGGTGGGGCCGGTCGGAGGGACGGGGCCTGCCCGCTCGCGTTCGCGATCACTTACGCTGCAACCGACGTGCCGAGGCCAGGAGTTGTGTCTCCGGGGCTTGAAGGAAGGGGTGCGCGTCGTCGGAGGCGGTGAGCGGTAGGGGGCGGGCTGTGGGTGTGGCGATCCGGAGGGCCGGGGAGGGCGACCGCGAGGACGTGGTCCGGTTGCTCGATGTGGCGTTCATGGACGACCCCGTGAGCAGTTGGGTCTTTCCCGAGGAGGGGCGCCGGCGGCGGATGCACGGGGGGCTGATGCGGGCGTTCTTCGACATCGCGCTCAGTGAGGGGTTCGTCGACGTCACCGAGGACGGGGCGGCCGTGGCGATGTGGTGGTCCGTGCCTGCGGGGATGCCTGAGGCGGAGTCGCAGGGGGCGGGGGCCCATGGGGCCCATGAGGCGGGGGAGAGCGGGGAGGACGGGCCGGCGATGTTGCGTCAGATCGTCGATCCGGGCAACGAACGCGTGGAGCTCATCGGGCGGTTGACGGACGCGATCCACCCGACGGACCGGGCACACGAGTACCTGCACCTCATCGCCGTGCATCCGGACCGGCAGGGGGAGGGGCTCGGTACCGAACTCGTCGCCGGTGTGCTCGAACGGTGTGACCGTGAGGGCCGGCACGCGTACTTGGAGGCGAGCAATGCGCGCAGCCGCGATCTGTACGCGCGCCTCGGCTTCACCTTCATGGGGACCACGCTCGACCTTCCCGACGGCCCGCGCATGTGGCCCATGTGGCGTGAGCCGCGGGCCTGAGGGAACGGGGGCCGTTGGGCTGCCCAGGCCCCAGCCCCTAGGCCCCAGGCCCACCCCCACCCCCACCCCATGCCGGTGGAACCGGAATGTCCTGGAGTCACGGGCAGCGAAGGGCCGCAGCCCGGTCCGGCCCCGGATCGACCCCGACCCCGGCCTCCGGCCCGCGAGCCGAGCTGGTGTGCGCGGGCTGTGGTGGGTCTGCGGTATCGGGCCTCGCCAGGAGGGCGTCCCGTCCGGTCAGGAGGGGGGCGGGTAGCTTCCGTCTGGCTTGAGGGCGTCGTTCGTTCGGGGTGGTGTTCGAGCGCGGCGGTAGGGTCCCTCGGATCGGTGATGTGGCTGTCCGGGAGGGTTCGATGAGGGTGCGGTGGGGCGTGCTCGCCCTGGTGGGTGGGGTGTTGGCGGGGTGCGGAGTGGGGTCCGGTACGGATGCGGGCGAGGCGTCGCTGCCCGCGTATGCGCGGGAGCCCGGGGTGCCGCGCGTGCGGAGTGCGGAGGACTTACCTGAACTTCCGCTGGACCGATATCAGTTCAGCCGCAGGGACAGTGAACGTATGGAGCGGGCGCGGAATCTGTTGCAGCAGCGGTGCATGCGGGCCTTTGGGTTCGATGACTTCCCGCTCGAACCCGATACGTGGGTCAAGTTCCGGATGTCGGAGAGCTTGACGTCGTGGGCGTGGATGGAGTCCCCGTACGGCAGGCTCGATCTCGGCCAGGCCCGACGTTGGGGGTACGGCTTCGACCCTGAGCGTGCCAAGGCCCAGGTAGCGGAGTTGATGCCGAAGGGGCGGGAGGTGACCGAGCAGGAGGAGCCGGTGCTCAACGGGGTCGGGGCGGGGGAGGGCGGGCCCTCGATGGTGCACGGGCGGAAGGTGCCGGAGGGTGGCTGTTCCGCCGAGGCGGAGCGGCGTATCGGGGCGGGGGCCGGCGGTGCGAAGGATCCCTCGGGGTACGTCCTCCTGCGCAACGCGAAGATCGACAAGGTCGTGGCCGGAGACGAGCGGGTCCGCGAAGCGTTCGGTGACTGGTCGCGTTGTGTCGCGGACAAGGGCTTCAAGGGGTACGGAAGCCCGGCGCGGGCGGCGCGCGACAAGGCGTGGCGCGAGGGGCGCAAGGACGGCAATACGCGTCGTACGCAGCGGGAGTTGGAGACGGCCGTCGCCGACGTCGAGTGCAACCGGAAGCTGAACGTCGCCGGTGTGTGGTGGGCGGTCAGCAACGAAAAACAGCGGGAGGACGTGCGTCGCCACAAGTCCCGTTATGAGGCCGTGCGCAAGAAGCAGGACCGGTTGCGGGCCGAGGTGCGTGAGGTCCTCGGCGCGGCGTGAGGCCATGGATCAGACGGACGGGGCTCCGCAGATAGGGCGGCGAGTGTCACGTGGGTCGTGGGGTGGAGGAGGTAGGCGGCAGGCGTTCCGGGGGTGCGTGATAGACACGGGGGATGACGAGCCGCGGCCGGGCGTTCGACGCCGTACTGACTGACCTCGACGGCGTGATCCGCTTCTACGACATGGCGGAGCTGGAGGAGCGGGAGCGCGCGGCCGGTCTGTCGCCGGGCAGCACGACCGAGGTGGCCTTCCGGCCCGAGACGGACATGCCGTTGATGCGCGGCGAGATCACCAAGGAGCGGTGGATCGAGTCCATCGCGGAGGGGCTCGCCGACCGGGTGCCGCAGGCGTGCGGTCGGGAGCTGGGGACGACGTTGGCCGAGGCCAAGTTCCGGGCCGATGAGGTGGTGGTGGGCCTGCTTCGGCAGGTGCGCGCGGCCGGGTTGCCCGTCCTGCTCGTCACGAACGCGACGCCGTGGCTCGCCGACGATCTCGCTCTGCTCGGTCTGACCGGACCGCAGGGGCTCCTGGACGACGTGATCAGCAGCGCGGACCTGGGCATCGCCAAGCCGGACCGCCGGATATACGAGACGGCGGCGGAGCGGGCCGGGGTCGGGGCCGACCGCTGCCTCTTCGTGGACGACCGCCAGGAGAACGTCGACGCCGCGGTCGAGCTCGGGATGACCGGACTGCTCTACCGCGCGCCGGCGGACCTGCGCGAGGCGCTGGCCCCGCTGCTCTGACCGGGGTGGGCGCGGGCGACACGCTGTTCTGACGGCGGCGGTCTTCTCACGGCGCGAGGTCCCGCCCTGCCGACCGCCCACCGCCCGCTGCCCCCTGCCCACTGCCGACTTCCTAACCCCCGCCCCGCTCCGCCGAGTTCGCTCCCCCTGCGCCCGGCACTCCAGGAAGCGCGCATGCCGGGCGGGCCTCAATAACCCCCAGGGAACGAACAGGCACCCAGAGACCACACAGGCATCGAGAGAATCGATTGACACTGAGTGTCACATAAGGCAGCTTGTGTCACATGCGTACTCCGCGCGGCTGGACCGCCGAGCACATCCCTGACCAGAGCGAGCGAGTCGTCGTCGTCACCGGGGCCAACAGCGGCCTGGGGTTCGCGACCAGCCGGGCCTTGGCCCGCAAGGGCGCGCGCGTGATCCTCGCGGTGCGGGACGAGGCAAAGGGGCGGGTCGCGGTCGAGCGGCTCACCACCGAGATGCCGGGCGCCGCTCTCGAGGTGCGGCGGGTCGACCTCGCGGACCTGGACTCCGTCCGCGCCTTCTCCGAGCGGCTGCACGCGGACCACCCGCGCCTGGACGTGCTCGTCAACAACGCCGGTCTGATGGCACCGCCGAAGCGTCTGCTCAGCCCACAGGGCCACGAGGTGCAGTTCGCCGCCAACCACCTCGGTCACTTCGCCCTCACCGGGCTGCTGCTCGACCTCTTGGCGGCCGGGGACGACCCGCGCGTGGTGACCGTGAGTTCGCCCAACCACCGCCAGGGCGACCTCTTCTTCGACGACGTCAACGGCGAGCGTACGTACTCGCCCATGGGCCACTACAACCAGTCGAAACTGGCGAACGCCGTCTTCGGCTGGCAGCTGCACCAGAAGCTGACGGCGGCCGGGAGCCCGGTGCGCAGCCTGCTCGCCCACCCCGGCTACACCTCCACCAATCTGCAGACGAGCTCGCCCGCGGGCATGGTGAAGTTCCTGTTCGGGCGCCTGCTGCTGCCGCTCGCCCAGACCCCGGCCCAGGGTGCGCTGCCCACACTCTTCGCCGCGACCGACCCGAGCGTGACGGGAGGTCAGTTCATCGGCCCCGACGGCATCGCCGAGCTGCGCGGCGCGCCGAAGACGGTGGAGCTGGCGCCCCGGGCCACGGACGCGGAGAGCGGCCGCAGGCTGTGGGATCTGTCGGAGGAGCTGACCTCCGTGCGCTTCACGTTCCCGGCCACCGCCTGACCCCTGCAGGGCGCATCCAGGTCGAACCCCGCGAAGGATGCATCCGGGTCGAACGGCCGTCCGCGCAGTCATTACTGTTCAGTTCCGTTGGCCCATACGAAAGAAGGCGGCGGATGAACGCGAACGGATCGGCGCAAGTCGCCCTCGCGGCACGGTTCGAGGAGCACAGGCCGCGGCTGAACGCGGTCGCGTACCGCATGCTCGGTTCGCTGAGCGAGTCCGAGGACGCGGTGCAGGAGGCGTGGTTCCGGCTGAGCCGCACCGAGGCAGGGCCGGACGCGGGTGAGGTGCAGAACCTCGGAGGCTGGCTCACCACGGTCGTCGGCCGCATCTGCCTCGACCTGCTGCGCTCGCGGCAGTCCCGGCGCGAGGACTCCCTGGACGCGTCCCTGCAGACCTTCGGGGACACGCACATCCCCGACCCGGTCGTGACCCGCGTGGACGTGGTCGACCCCGAGCAGGAGGTGCTGCTCGCCGACTCGGTGGGCCTCGCGCTCCTCGTCGTACTGGAGACGCTGGCGCCCGCCGAGCGGCTCGCGTTCGTGCTGCACGACATGTTCGCCGTGCCCTTCGACGAGATCGCGCCGGTCGTGGAGCGCTCGGTGGCGACGACCCGGCAACTGGCCAGCCGGGCGCGGCGCCGCGTGCAGGGTTCCACGCCGGCCGCCGAGACCGACGTCGCCAAGCAGCGCGAGGTCGTCGAGGCGTGGATGGCCGCCACCCGCGCCGGCGACTTCGACGCGCTGCTCGAACTCCTCGACCCCGACGTCGTGTTGCGTGCCGACACCGGCGAGCTCGCCTCGGGCCTGTCGAAGGTGGTCCGGGGCATCTCGGCCGTGGCGGGTCAGGCGAAGATGTTCGCGCCGCACGCCGCGGAGAGCCAGTACATGGTGCTCATCAACGGCATGCCGGGTCTCATCGGGCTGCCCGGCGGCCAGGCGGTCTCGCTGGGGTCGTTCACGGTGGTCGACGGCAAGATCGTGGAGATCAACATTCTCGCGGACCGCGAGCGGCTGAAGCGGCTCGACCTTCCGGAGATCCCGATCCTCGATTCCTGACGCCGGGCGGGCGGGCGGGCGGCCGGGCTGGCGGGAGTGCGCCCGGCCGCCTCACGGACCCTCGCGGCCACCTCACGGCCCCTCCCGCCCGTCGCTCCAGTAACTCCCCTCCCGCCCGTCGCGTCCCTCACGGCCCTCCCGTCCCTCGCGCCCGCCGCCATGCGTCCGCCGCACCACTCGCAGCAGGTAGTCCTTGCGGTGGAGCGGATCGTGGTCCGTGCGGCGGCGCGCCGGGACCGTACCGCCCCGTACCGGCTCGTAGTGGTCGAAAGCGGTCTCCAACTCGCCCTCGCCGCGCGTCAGTGCGGGCAGCAGCTGCTCCAGGGCATGCACGTGCTGGGCGGGCACGTCTCCTTCCAGGCGGTACGAGGCGCCGTCGGTCGAGGGCGTGTGCGGGACGGCCCGCAGCCGGGCGAGGGCGGGCAGGACCACCCCGACCGTGTCGGCCGGCACGTCCAGCAGGAAGCGGTGCATCGGTTCGTGCACCGTCGTGCCCGCCGCGCGCAACGCGTCCATCAGGACGAGCGGTGTGAGGTTGCGGAAGTCGCCCGCGGTGCTCGACATGCTCTTGTCGAACGTGCCGTGGGCGTGGCTCTGCCGCGGCCAGTACCCGGCGTGCGTCATCGTCACCGCGCAGTCGGGGACGCGCCAGCCGTGGATGCCTTGCAGCAACGTCTCCCTGACGGTCTCCTCGACGGCACGGAAGAACGCGTACGGCATCGAGCCGAGCTCGACCCCGAGCCGGAACGTCACACCGGCGCCCACCGGCGCGGGCTCGACCCTGAGGCCGACCGTGGCGAGGAAGGGGTTCGGCTCCTTGTCGATGATCTCGAACGCCGCACCCGTGCCCACGACCCGCTCCACGCAGATCGTCGTGGTCTCGCGGAAGGAGACGTCGAGGCCGAAGTCGGCGGCGAGCGTCGCCTGGATGACCTCCTTCTGCACCTCGCCGTAGAGCGAGACGGACACCTCCCCGCGGATGTCGTCCTGCCGCAGGTCGATCAGCGGGTCCTGCTCGGCGAGTTGGGTGAGCGCGAGGTGCAGGGCGCCGCGGTCGGCGGGGCGCAGCGGGGTGACGACCGTCTCCAGGGTCGGCGGCGCGAAGAAGCGGCCGCCGGGGTCGACTCCCGCGCGCGGTACGCCGATCACGTCCCCGACGCGGACGTCGCCGAGCCCCCAGAGCCTGCCGATCTGCCCCGCACGGACCTCCGCGGCCCGCACGTCCTCACCCCGGTCGAAGACCCGGACGGCGGTCACCTTGCCGGCGCCGCCCTCCTGGCCAGCGCCCTTATCGGCGTCCGCACCGCCACCCCCACCGTCGCCGTACAGCACGCTGTCCCGCATGCCGACCGTGCCCGAGAACATGCGTACGTACGCGATCTTCTCCCCGGCCGCACCGCGCTCCACCTTGAAGACGCTCCCGGAGACCGGGCCCTCGGCGTCCCCGAGGGTTGCGGGTAGCAAGTCTCGGATGCCGTCGACGAGTTCGGGCACGCCGGAGCCGGTCGCCGCCGAGCCGAAGAAGACCGGGTGCACGAGGGTGTCGCGCGTCTGACGGGCCAGTTCGGTGCGCAGCCGCTCGTACGGGAGGGGTGCCGCGCCCTCCACGTACGCGGCGAGGAGCGCGTCGTCGTGACCGGCGAGCACCTCGGTCAGCCGGGCGGCGAAGGCGACGTCGACGTCGCCGTTCGCCGCCGTGCAGCGGGCGGCGCGCGTGCCGATGCCGTCGACCGTGCCCATCGCGACGATGTCCGGGGTCAGCCGCGCGGCGATGTGGTCGAGGACGCCCTCGTACCGGGCGCCTCTCCGGTCGGTCTTGTTGACGAAGATCAGGGTGGGGATGCGCAACCGACGCAGAGTCCGGAACAGGACGCGGGTCTGCGCCTGGACGCCCTCCACGGCGGAGACCACGAGCACCGCGCCGTCGAGCACGCTCAGGACCCGCTCCACCTCGGCGATGAAGTCCGGGTGGCCGGGGGTGTCGATGAGGTTGACCGTGACGTCCGGGGAGCCGGTGCCGCCCGAGGGGCCGGTGACATCCGTGGCGGGGATGACGAAGGAGACGACGGCGGATTTGATGGTGATGCCGCGTTGCCGCTCCAGGGCGAGCGAGTCGGTGCGGGTGTTGCCGTCGTCGACGCGGCCGATCTCGTCGATGACACCGGCGGTGTGCAGGAGCCGCTCGGTCAGGCTCGTCTTACCGGCGTCGATGTGGGCCAGAACGCCCAGGTTCAGGGTGTGCGGGGCAGATGAAGGCACGTACCGTCATGTCCTTTGCGGAAGTGGAAGTTCCTTTCGTGTGGGACATGCACGAACGCCGCATTTTCCGTCTCCTCCGCAGATTCCGCCGGACTCTCGCCGACGCGGACCAGTGCAGCAGCCGGGCGTCGGGCGCGGCAAATGATTTAGCGAGGGGCGCGACCGCAGCAAAAGACCGCACCCGGTCCGGCACGGACGCCTTCGCTCGATGTACGGCGAGGCGACGTGCGGACCGGGTGCGGTCACAAAGGCATGTGGCCCGCGCATCCGCGAGCCGGCGACCCAGCGTGCGGGTCAGGCCTTCTTGGTCTCCCAGAAGATCTTGTCGATCTGGGCGATGTAGTCCAGCGCCTTCTGGCCGGTGGCCGGGTCGGTCGAGCCCTTGGCGGCCGAGAGGGCCTTGAGAGCGTCGTTGACCAGCTGGTGCAGCTCCGGGTACTTCTCGAAGTGCGGCGGCTTGAAGTAGTCGCTCCAGAGAACCGAAACGTGGTGCTTCGCGAGCTCGGCGCGCTGCTCCTTGATGACCGTGGCGCGCGCCTGGAAGTGCGCGTCGTCGTTGCCGGCCATCTTCTCCTGCACGGCCTTGACCGACTCCGCCTCGATGCGGGCCTGGGCCGGGTCGTACACACCGCAGGGCAGGTCGCAGTGGGCGCTGACCTTCACCTTGGGGGCAAACAGGCGGGAAAGCATGGTGCTGTCCTCCTCGTGATCGTCTTCTCAGGTGGGACATTACTCCGTGAGAGGCGGGTTTTCGCGAGTGCCCCCATGGGCTTAGGACAAAAGTCCGGGTCCAGACTGGGACTGGTGGAGGATAGGACCGGGGAGGTGCCGGTGATGCCGGAACTGTCGCAGGAGAGCGAGCGCGCAAGGGCCCTTGTGCCGTGGGGCGCGGCGGAGGTGACGGGCCCTTCGATGGTGCCCACGCTCCAGCACGGGGACCGCTTGCTGGTGCGATGGGGCGCGCGCGTACGTCCGGGTGACGTGGTGATCCTGTGTCATCCGTTCCAGCAGGACCTGTTGGTCGTCAAGCGGGCCAAGGAGCGGCGCGAGGGCGGCTGGTGGGTGCTCGGTGACAACGCCTTCGCGGGCGGGGACAGCACGGACTACGGGGTCGTCCCCGAGGAACTCGTGGTCGGGAAGGTGCGGTTCCGCTACCGTCCGCCGGCGGCGGGGCGCCGCTCACCGCTGGCGCTGGCGCGCTGGGCGCTGGGCGCCGTACGGCCGGTGCCCGCCGAACGCTCCGTCTCCAGGCGCTTGCGGGCGCGGTAGGCGGCGACGTTGGCGCGGGTCGCGCAGCGGTCCGAGCAGTAGCGCCGGGAGCGGTTCGTCGACGTGTCGAGGTAGGCGTTGCGGCACGGCGCGGCCTCGCACAGGCCGAGCCGGTCCACGCCGTGCTCGGTGAGGTGGAAGGCGAGCCCCATCGCGGCGATCGCGGCGTACCCGGCCGTCGCGTTCGAGGGGTGGTCCGCCAGATGCATGTGCCACAGCGGGCGCCCGTCGTCGTCCCGGTGGTCGTGGCCCGAGATCTGCGGGCTGACCGGGAACTCCAGGAGCAGTGAGTTCAGCAGGTCGACCGCGAGCGTCTCGTCGCCGCCGTCCGCCGCCTCGAAGACCGCCCGGAGCCTGCCCCGCACGGACCGGAAGCGCGTCACGTCCGAGTCCGTGGCGCGGCGGGCCATCTGCGTGCTCGATCCGAACAGCTCCCTGATCGCCTCGACGGACGTCAGCGTGTCCTTGTTGCGGCCCGGCTCCTCGCTGTTGACCAGGCGTACGGCGTAGTCCGAGTAATAGGCCAGTTCCACTTGTAGTCCTTACGAGGGCGGGCTATGGTCCTTCTCGTCGGCCGGTAATGGCCGATTGCGGTACCAGGGTATTACGGAGTGGAGGGGTTCTGATGACGGATACGGGGACGGGTACGGGCACGGGGACCGGGGCCGGGACCGGCGCCACGCTCGGCACCGACTGGCGCGCCTGGCAGGACAGCTGGGACCGGCAGCAGCAGTGGTATCTGCCCGACCGCGAGGAACGCTTCCGCATCATGCTCGACATGGTCGAGGCCGTGGTGGGAACCGCGCCGCGCGTCCTGGACCTGGCGTGCGGTACGGGAAGTATTACGGACCGGCTGCTCCAGAGGTTCCCGGACGCCACCAGCGTCGGCGTCGACCTCGATCCCGCGCTGCTCACCATCGCCGAGGGCACCTTCGCCGGGGACGACCGGGTCACCTTCGTCACGGCCGACCTGAAGGACCCCGACTGGGCCGCCGCGCTGCCGCACGACAGCTACGACGCCGTGCTCACCGCCACCGCACTGCACTGGCTCTTCAGCGAGCCGTTGGCCACCCTCTACGGCCAGGTCGCCGGCCTCGTCCGGGACGGCGGCGTCTTCATGAACGCCGACCACATGCCCGATCCGGCGACCCCGCGCCTGAACGAGGCCGACCGCGCCCAGCGCCACGCCCGGATGGACCGCGCCAAGGCCGAGGGCGCCGTGGACTGGAAGGAGTGGTGGCAGCTCGCCGCCAAGGACCCGGTGCTTGCCGAGCCCACCGCCAGGCGGTTCGAGATCTACGGGGAGCACGCGGACGGCGACACGCCGTCGCCCGAGTGGCACGCGCGGACGCTGCGCGAGGCGGGCTTCGGCGAGGCGCGGACGGTGTGGGCGTCGCCCTCCGATGCGATGGTTCTCGGCCTCAAGTGACCTGCGCGCGAAGGGGCGGTACGGATGCGTGATCCGTACCGCCCCTTCGCGCGTTCCCGGGTGCGGGTCCGCCGTGGTTGCTCGCGCAGTTCCCCGCGCCCCTCACGGGGTGCTGCTACAGCACCTTCGACAGGAACGACTGCGTGCGCTCCTGCTGCGGGTTGGTCAGCACGTCGCGCGGGTGGCCGGACTCGACCACCACGCCGCCGTCCATGAAGACGAGGCTGTCGCCGACCTCGCGGGCGAAGCCCATCTCGTGCGTGACGACGACCATCGTCATGCCGGACTCCGCGAGGTCGCGCATCACGTCGAGCACGTCGCCGACCAGCTCGGGGTCGAGCGCCGACGTCGGCTCGTCGAACAGCATCAGCTTCGGGTCCATCGCGAGCGCGCGGGCGATCGCCACGCGCTGCTGCTGGCCGCCGGAGAGCTGCGAGGGGTAGTTGCCCGCCTTGTCGGCGAGGCCCACGCGCTCCAGGAGCTGGCCGGCGCGCTCCCGGGCCTGGGCCTTGGGGACGCCCCTGACCTGGACCGGCGCCTCCATGACGTTCTCCAGCGCCGTCATGTGCGGGAAGAGGTTGAAGCGCTGGAAGACCATGCCGATGTCCCGGCGCTTGAGGGCGACCTCGCTGTCCTTGAGCTCGTACAGCTTGTCCCCCTTCTGCCGGTAGCCCACCAGTTCGCCGTCGACGTACAGCCGGCCGGCGTTGACCTTCTCCAGGTGGTTGATGCAGCGCAGGAACGTCGACTTGCCGGAGCCGGACGGGCCGATGAGGCAGAACACCTCACCCGACTTCACTTCCAGGTCGATGCCCTTGAGGACCTCTACGTTGCCGAAGGACTTGTGGACGCCTTCGGCCTTCACCATGGCGGTCATGCGGTGCCTCCCCGCGGGCTGTTCAGGGACAGCATGTGGGCCTTGATCTTCTGGAACGGGGTGCCGGGCAGCGAGCGCGACGAACCGCGCGCGTAGTAACGCTCCAGGTAGAACTGACCGACGCTGAGGATCGACGTCATGATCAGGTACCAGCAGGCGGCGAGCAGCAGCGTCTCGACCGTCGCACCGGACGAGGTGCCGATGTCCTGGGCGTACTTGAGGAGCTCGTAGTACTGGACGGCGGCGACCAGCGACGTCGTCTTCAGCATGTTGATGAACTCGTTGCCGGTCGGCGGGACGACCACGCGCATCGCCTGCGGGAGGACCACGCGGCGCAGCGTCTTGTTGTGGCTCATGCCGAGGGCGTGCGCGGCCTCGGTCTGGCCCTCGTCGACCGAGAGCAGGCCGGCGCGGCAGATCTCCGCCATGTACGCGGCCTCGTTCAGGCCGAGTCCGAGCAGCGCCGTCAGGAACGGCGTCATGAAGTCCGACCACTCGTCCTTGTAGACCGGGCCGAGGTTGATGTAGTCGAAGACGAAGCCGAGGTTGAACCAGACGAAGAGCTGGACCAGGACCGGCGTACCGCGGAAGAACCAGATGTAGAACCAGGCGATCGACTGGGTCACCGGGTTCTTCGACAGCCGCATGATCGACAGCAGCACACCGCCGACCACGCCGATGAGCATCGAGAGGAAGGTGAGGATCAGCGTCTCGCGGACACCCTTGAGGATGCGCTCGTCGAAGAAGTTGTCGGGGATCGCGCCCCAGCTGATGTCACCCTGCGCGAAGGCGACGACGATCGCGGCGAGGACGCCGATCGCGAGGACAGCGGCTATGTACCGGCCGAAGTGCCGGACCGGGATGGCCTTGATGGCCTCCGCGGGGCGGGCCGTGGGGACGTCGTCCGCCGGGCCCTTCTTGGAGATGTCGGGGGTCACGTGCGTGGCCTTTCAGCGACGGGGAGGGAGGGGGAGGTGGATCACTTGCCGCCGTTGACCTTGGCTTCCTTGACCGCGCCGTCCTCGACGCCCCACTTCTTGATGATCTTTCCGTAATCGCCGTTCTTGATGATCGCGTCGAGCGCGGCCTTGAGGGCGTCCCGCAGCTCGGGGTTCTTCTTGGAGACCGCGATGCCGTACGGGGCGGCCTCGACCTGCTCGCCGACCAGCTCGAAGTCCTTGCCGCCGCCCGAGGTCTTCACCGCGTACGCGGCCACGGGGAAGTCGGACGAGCCCGCGTCGGCGGCGCCGGAGCGCAGCCGGGCCTGGGCCTGCTGGTCGTTGTCGTACTGCTCGATCGAGATCTTCTTGCCGCCCTTGCACTTCTTGGACTCGGCCTTGGCCAGGTCGTGCGAGACGGTGCCGCGCTGGACGACGATCTTCTTGCCGCAGAGGTCCGACCAGGTCTCGATCCCCTGGGTCTCACCCTTCTTGGTGTAGTTCGATACGCCCGCGGTGAAGTAGTCGATGAAGTCGACGCCGGTGCCGACCTTCTTGCCGGTCTCCTCGTCGACGCCCTCCTGGCGGTTCTTCGTGTCGGTCATGGCCGACATCGCGATGTCGTAGCGCTTGGAGCGCAGTCCGCCGAGGAGGGTGTCGAACGTGCCGTTGTCGAACTGGACCTTCACCCCGAGCTGCTTGCCCAGCGCCTCGCCCAGATCGGGGTCGATGCCCACGGTGTTGCCGGACTTGTCCTTGAATTCGACCGGCGGATAGGCGATGTCGGACCCGACCTTGAGGACGCCCTTGTCGCGGATGTCCTTCGGAAGCTTGTCGGCGAGCGGGGCGTTGCCGACCGAGTTGCTCCCCTTGTCGTTGGTCTGGTCGCCGCAGCCGGAAAGCAGCAGCGCGCCCGCGACCGCGATGGCGCCGACCGCCGTAATCCGTGACTTAGCGGACTTCGCTGCGGTCCTGCGACAAATGGAGCTGGCGGTCATGGTGGGTCCTCCGGCGGATGAGGGAGTTGCCGATGGGTCGGGCACACACCTTCGGGTGTCGCGACCTCGTGTGATGACGGCATCTTGCCATTCGGACCGTCCGATTCTGGGTGCCGGAGATGTCAAAATCGGATAACGGGCGAGCCTCGAATCACTTCATCCCGGTACGGCACGGGCGTATGGGGGTCGGAGCGAATCGCCGTCAATCGATGAATATCCGGTGAATCTCGCTATGCGGACCGCTGGCATGCACTATTCGGAGAATTCGGACATCGGGTGTTCGGGGCCGGTAGGGCATGCGTCCTTTCCGGGCGAGCGGCCCCATGTCGGAAAAGGCCGATTACGAGGACCTTGATCGCGGAATGCGGGCTACCGAAGATGGCACCCAGTGCCGTCGCGCAGGTCATCCGCGCGGACCAGTGCCACTCGTCCCGGCCTCGAGGGACGTCTGCGGAGCTGGCTGCAACCAATGTCACTCGCCCGTGCCCGCCGCCTTCGGGTACAAAGGTTGGCTACACCCCTCATCCGGGGCCCAGGGCGCGTGTGCGGCGCGCCCGCGTGTCCGTACCTCCCTCCGCCGACAGGCGGGGAACGGACGCGGTGCCCGCCCACTTCTCAACCGGGAGTGGACACCCTCAACTGATGAATAAGACTTAAGGGGTCAGACAAGTGGCAGCGGAGATCGTCAATCCTCGCAGCGACAGCAGTACGGATCACGAGGGCCCCGCGGGTGCGGCCGAGCCCTTCGATCCGGCTTTTGCGCTGCACCGCGGCGGCAAGATGGCCGTGCAGGCCACCGTGCCGGTCCGCGACAAGGACGACCTGTCCCTGGCTTACACGCCCGGCGTCGCGAAGGTGTGCAGCGCGATCGCCGAGCGGCCGGAGCTCGTCCACGACTACACGTGGAAATCCAATGTCGTCGCCGTGGTGACCGACGGGACCGCCGTGCTCGGTCTCGGCGACATCGGCGCCGAGGCCTCCCTCCCGGTGATGGAGGGCAAGGCCATCCTGTTCAAGCAGTTCGGCGGCGTGGACGCGGTGCCGATCGCGCTCGCGACGACGGACGCCGACGAGATCGTCGAGACCGTCGTGCGCCTCGCGCCGTCGTTCGGCGGCGTCAACCTGGAGGACATCTCGGCACCCCGGTGCTTCGAGATCGAGCGCAAGCTGCAGGAGCGCCTCGACATCCCGGTCTTCCACGACGACCAGCACGGCACCGCCGTCGTCACGCTGGCCGCGCTGCGGAACGCGGCGAAGCTGACCGGGCGCACGCTCGGCGAGCTGCGCGCCGTCATCTCCGGCGCGGGCGCGGCCGGGGTCGCCATCGCCAAGTTCCTCCTCGAAGCGGGACTCGGCGACGTGGCGGTCGCCGACCGCAAGGGCGTCGTGAGCCGCGACCGGGACGACCTCACCCCGGTCAAGCGCGAGCTCGCCGAGCTGACGAACAAGGCCGGCATCAGCGGTTCGCTGGAGGCGGCCCTCGAAGGCGCCGACGTCTTCATCGGCGTCTCGGGCGGCACCGTCCCCGAGCCCGCGGTGGCCTCCATGGCGCCGAACTCCTTCGTGTTCGCCATGGCCAACCCGAACCCCGAGGTCCACCCCGACGTCGCGCACAAGTACGCGGCCGTGGTGGCGACCGGGCGCTCGGACTACCCGAACCAGATCAACAACGTGCTCGCCTTCCCCGGCATCTTCGCCGGTGCGCTCCAGGTGCGTGCCTCGCGCATCACCGAGGGCATGAAGATCGCCGCGGCCGACGCCCTCGCGAACGTCGTCGGCGACGAGCTCTCCGCGGACTACGTGATCCCCTCGCCGTTCGACGAGCGGGTCGCCCCGGCCGTCACGGCGGCGGTCGCCGCCGCCGCCCGCGCCGAGGGCGTGGCCCGGAGCTGACTCCGGGTACGGGCATCCACCGCGCCCCCTGCCGTGCACCTCGTGCGGCCGGGGGCGCGGTGCGTTTGGCGGCCGTGGGTGAGCGGGGCCCGTGGGTGGGCGGTGGCCGTGGGTGAGCGGCGCCTGTGGGTGAGCGGCGCCGGTGGGTGAGCGGCGGCCGTGGGCGAGCGCGGCGCGTGTCACAGCCGTACGTGGTTCCGTCCGGGCCGAGGTGACGCCTAGGGTCACCTCATGTTCGCTGCCTACGCTGCTCGTATCGACCGTGACCAGCCGCTCGCCGGCCTCGAGTTGGGGGAGCGGCCAGCCCCCGAGGCGCGCCCCGGCTGGTCGACCGTGAACGTCAGGGCCGCCTCCCTCAACCACCACGACCTGTGGTCGCTGCGCGGGGTCGGCCTGGCCGAGGAGAAGCTGCCGATGATCCTCGGCTGTGACGCCGCCGGGATCGACGAGGACGGCAACGAGGTGGTGCTCCACTCCGTCATCGGCCAGAGCGGGCACGGCGTCGGGCCCCGCGAGGGCCGCTCGATCCTCACCGAGAAGTACCAGGGCACCTTCGCCGAGCGGGTCGCCGTCCCCACCTGGAACGTGCTGCCCAAGCCGAAGGAGCTCTCCATCGCCGAGGCGGCCTGCCTGCCGACCGCGTGGCTGACCGCCTACCGGATGCTCTTCACCAACGCCGGGGTACGGCCCGGCGATTCGGTCCTCGTGCAGGGCGCGGGCGGCGGTGTCGCCACGGCCGCGATCGTGCTCGGCAAGGCGGCCGGCCTGCGCGTCTTCGCGACGAGCCGGGACGAGGCCAAGCGCAAGCGGGCGCTCGAACTGGGCGCCGTCGAGGCCGTCGAGGCGGGTGCCCGGCTTCCGCAGCGGGTGGACGCGGTGATCGAGACGGTGGGCGCGGCGACCTGGTCCCACTCGGTCAAGTCGCTCAAGCCGGGCGGCACGCTGGTCATCTCGGGCGCCACCAGCGGCGACCGCCCCGCGCACGCCGAACTCACCCGGATCTTCTTCCTGGAGCTGAAGGTGGTCGGCTCGACGATGGGCACCAAGGACGAGCTGGAGGACCTGCTGGCCTTCTGCGCGGCCACGGGCGTACGGCCGGTGGTCGACGAGGTGCTGCCCTTGGACCGCGCCAGGGAGGGCTTCGAACGGCTGGAGTCCGGTGACCAGTTCGGCAAGATCGTCCTGGAGGTCTGAGCCGCCGCCCCCTCACCCTCACGCCAACTGCCGTCAACCGTGGTTGACGTCTGCCTCATGTCAACGTAAGTTGACATGCATGACCGAAGCAACGGATCTCGCCGAGCGCGCGGGCGACCGCGACCCACGGATCGGGCTCCGCGCCGTGACCGCGCTGCGCAAGCTCGTGGAGCAGCTGGAGGCCGTGCAGGTGCGCAGCGCCCGCCTGCAGGGCTGGTCCTGGCAGGAGATCGCCGCCGAGCTCGGCGTCAGCAGGCAGGCCGTGCACAAGAAGTACGGGAGGCAGTGATGTTCGAGAAGTTCACGGACGAGGCCCGCGCGGTGGTCGTCGGCGCGATCGGCCAGGCGGAACGGGCGGGCGCGGCATCGGTCGACGACGGCCATCTGCTGCTCGCCCTCCTGTCCCTGCTCGACGAGAGCGCGGGTGCGGAGGCGCGGGTGGGGGAGGGGGCGGACGAGAGCGTCGGGCGGCCGGTGGTCGGTCGGGCCGCGTTCGCGCTGCGGGCTCTGGGCGCGGCGGACCGGCGTACGTCCATCGAGCGGGCCCTCGCCGAAGCGCGGCGTCGCGGCGGGCTCTCGCGGGCCGACGCGCAGGCCCTCGCCGACCTGGGCGTGGACGTCGACGAGATCGTCTCCCGCGTCGAAGAGGCGCACGGGGTCGGGGCGTTGGCGGGTGCGGGTGCGGGTGCGGGTGCCCGGGCGGGCGGCGGTGCGGGTGCGGGTGCCCGTGCGGGTGCCGGTTCTGGACGGAGGGGCTGGCGGCAGCGGCTCGGCCGGGTGCTCTTCGGGCGGGACGCCAAGGAGGTCCTCGTGAAGTCCCTCCGGCTCGCGACCGCACGCCATGACCGCACGATCGGCGGACAGCACCTGCTCCTGGCCCTCTGCGTCCGCCCCGGAGCGGTCTCGGAGATCCTCGCGGACCACGGCGTGACGCACGCGAACCTGGAACGGGTCCTCTACGGCGAGGCCGCCTGACCTCGCGGGGCGGACGGGTGGATGGGCGGATGGGCGGATGGGTGGCCGGGGCGGACGGGGCCGACATGTCGTGCGGGTCGTACGGACGTACGGGCAGTTCGCGCCCGGCGTCCTGGCTGGGGAAGGCGCCGCCCAGCAGGCGGCGGCATGTCGCCGTGGAGCGCTCGCCGTCGCAGGCGGCCAGGGGGGGCGGGCCCGGACCCGCACCGGGCCGCGCGAGCCGGCCGGGTAGGCGCAGCCTGTAGGGCAGTGGGCAGTGCTTTCGGGTCCGGCCCTCGGCTCGCCATCGCAGGCCGCCAGGGAGGGGGCCCGTACCGCACAGGGCCGCGCGGGCCGGCCGGGTAGTCGCAGCTTGCAGGGCAGTGGCCCGTGCTTTCGGGTCCGGTCCTCGGGTCGCCGTCGCAGGCGGCCGGGGAGGGGGCTCGGACCCGCCCCGGGCCGGGCGGGCCGACGGCCAGGGCAGGCGCAGCTGGCAGGGCAGTGGGCCCGTGCTTTCGGGTCTGGGCCTCGGCTCGCCGTCGCAGGCCGCCAGGGAGGGGGCCCGGACTCGCACCGGGTCGCACGGGCCGGCCGGGTAGGCGCAGCCTGCAGGGCAGCGCCCCGTGCTTTCGGGGCCGCCCTCGGCGCCTCGCGGGTTCAGGTGACCCTGGGGGCCCGTGGGTCCCCGGACCTCACGGCGTGCGCCCCGGCGTGCGCAGCGTCGCGGCGATGTGGGCCGCCGCCTGGGACAAGTGGCGGCGGGACTCGCGGAGTTGGTCCTCCGTCACCCCGTGGTCCCGGGCCGCGTCGCGGATGTCGTCGCGGAAACGGTCCAGGAGGCGGTCGAGGTCCCGGCCGGGGTCACCGGTGGAATCCTCGCGGGCCCACGCGGGCACGTACTCGACGGGAAGATCCTCGGGGGCCGAGGTGAACACGGGCCCAGCGCCCACGTCGGTCTCAGTCCCCGACCTCGACTCCGTCCCCGACCTCGACTCCGTCCCCGACCTCGACCCGGCCTCGGAGTCCGCCCCGTCGGAACGAGTGCCGAAGTTCTTGCCGAAGTCCCGGCCGAACCTCATGCCGAACTCGCCGAACTCCTTGGCCAGTTCCGCCATGCCTTCGCGTACGCCCGTCGGCCAGTCGCCCCGCGCGAAGTGGACCTGGACCTGTTCCTGCACCCGGCGCGCGATGCGCTGGGCCTCCTCCTGGGCCTCCCGGGCCTGGGTGCGGGCGTTCTCCTGGGCCTCCTTGGCCTGGCGGCGGGCGCGCTGGGCCTCCTCGCGGGCCCGGCGGCTCTCGTCCTTCGCCCGGCGGGCCTGCTCCTTCCACTCCTGCTTGGCCCGCTTGAACTCCTCCTTCGCCAGCCGCAGGCTCTCCTTGTCGCCCCAGACGCCGTCGAAGAAGTCGCTCGGGTCCGGGAAGGACCGGCCCTGCGCCGAACCACCCGTGGCCGAGCCCTCCTGGGTCGAACCACCCGTGGCGCGTGCCTCCTTCGCGGCCGCCCGCATCTCGCGGCGCAGTTCACCTGCGGCTCCCTGGACGCCGTCGCGGATCTCGGCGGCGAGCTCGGCGACCGAGTCGCGGATCTCCAGCTCCAGGTCGGCCAGCTCGCCGCTGCGGTCGGCCAGTTCGGCGCGGCCGGCGTCCGTGATGGCGTAGACCTTCCGGCCGCCCTCGCTGGTGTGCGTGACCAGCCCCTCGGCCTCCAGCTTCGCGAGGCGGGGGTAGACGGTGCCTGCCGAGGGTGCGTACAACCCCTGGAAGCGCTCTTCGAGGAGGCGGATCACCTCGTAGCCATGGCGGGGGGCCTCGTCGAGCAGCTTGAGCAGATACAGACGCAGGCGGCCGTGGGCGAACACGGGGGGCATGTCAGAGCACCTTCTTGGGGGTCGGGTCGTCGTTCGGGCCGTCCGGTGGCGTGGCGGCGGCGTCGGTGGGGGTGGCGTCCGTGGGGCCGGCGTCCGCCGGGACGATGTCCAGGGGGGCCTCGTCGTCATGATCTTCCTCCACCTGCGGCCTGCGCAGGAGCGCGATGGAGCCCGAGACGGTCGTCGCCCTCAGCCGTCCGCGGCCCGTGCCCAGCCGGCCGGTGATCCGCTTGGCACCCCACTGGCCGCCCACCCGGAGGTCCTCGAAGGCGTTCGACACCGCGCCGCTCGCCGTGTCCACCTCGACCTCGGCGTCCGCCGGGTGCGGCAGCCGGATCGCTATCTCGCCCGAGACGCTCGTCAGGGCGACATCGGTCGGGCCGCCCGCCGGCGCCAGGTCCACGATCATCGAACCGCTCACCGAGTCCGCCCGGACGGAGGAGCCCGACGCCTCGACCACCGTCAGGGTGCCGGAGACGGAGTTGAAGCGGAGGTCGCCCGTCACGCTCTGGGCCTCCAGGCTCCCGGAGACCGTGGAGGCGCGGACCGGACCCGAGAGGCCGAGCAGGGTCGTGTCACCGGTGACGCCCTTCACCTCGGCGCGGCCCTCGATGCCGGAGACCACGGCGCCCGCGCCGACCACGCCCACCTCGACGCGAGTCGCCGCGGGGACGGCGAGAGAGACCACCGCGCTGCGGTGCCAGCCCTTGCGGTCGAGCCACTTCAGGAAGCCCTTCCAGGGCAGGTCGTCATAGGCGACCGTGAGGACGCCGTCCTCATGGGTGACCCGCAGGGGCGGGCCCGTCATCTCGGAGATCTCCAGGCGGGCGGAACCTTCGTCGGTGCCCACCACGTTCACCGTTCCGTTGACCACCCGTACGTGAAGTGCCGTCACGGGGGCGTCGAACGTGAGCTTCTGTGGCTCGGCGACGGACCACTCTGACATGACCTGACCTCCTTGGCGGGCCCCTCACGGGACGTCGACGCGCCATATCGCGTTCTTTGTCATTCACGATATATCGCGGATCCCGGAAGTCAAGACACACGAGAGAGTGAACCCACCCCGCCCCCCGGGGTTTCCGGCCAGCCCGGCCCACCCGGTCTCTGCGCCGAATGTGCCGATCTGTCCTAGCGTGGGGTCATGTCGTCCGATCCATCCACGCCCCGCACCTCCGGCACCTCCGGCACCTCCGGAGCCGCAGGGACCGCCGCGGCCGCCGGCGCGCTCCTGCTCTGCCGGGCCGCGCCCGACACCGTGGAGCCCTCCGCCCGGCTGCTGCGCGAGCGGATGCTGATGACCGAGGCCGGCTACGGCTGGAGCGTGCTGGTGCCCGAGGGCAGCCCGTGGCTGCACGGCGAGGAGCCGGTGGACCGGGTGCTCACCGGGTGGGCCACCGCGCTCGCCGTCGGCTCGGGCCGGCCGGTGCTCGCCCTGTGGTGGGACCGCGACTGGTCCGGCTGCATCCTCGCCGTGGGCTTCCGGCGGACCGTCGGCTATGAATGGCTCGCGAACGGCACGGCCGTGGGGGAGGACGAGGCGATGCGGACCCTGGCCGCGCGGCTCGGCCTCGACCCCGTACTGGACATGCAGTCCCTGGAAGCCCTCACCCGGCCCGACCGGTCGGCCGACGCCCGCGCCCGGATGCTCGGCCTCCTCGCGGTCCTCTCCCGCACGGGGCTCACCCTCCCGCCCGGCCTCACCCCCGGCGCACCGGCCGGCCGGCTGTGCGAGGTGGCGCGGGTGCAGGAGGGGGTACGGCAGGTGGAGTGGCCCGGCTGGCGGGACGCGGTGCGGGCGGAGTTCGTCGCCGTCGAGCGGAGCCCGTTGGGCCCCTGGGTGCGTGGGCCACGGGCGCGGGTGCTGGCCACCGCACAGATCGTCGCGGGGCTGCCGCTCGCGGCGCGCGCGGTACGGCTGCGCAGCGGCGGCTGGGCCACGGCGGCGGCGCTGCTGCTGTCTCAGGGCGTCGCGGGCCTCGCGTACGACCGGCTGCGGGCGCGGGACTGAGTCACCCCTCGGAACAGGGCTGAGGCGTCCCGGGAGGGCACCCCCGACCCCGAGACCAACCCCGGCTACTCGTCCTCGTCCTCGTCGTCCAGCCGCGCCAGCCACGTCGCCAGGCGCTCGACCGGGACCTCGAAGTCGGGGTTGAGGTCCACGAAGGTGCGGAGCTGCTCGGCGAGCCACTCGAAGGTGACCTCCTCCTCGCCGCGCCGCTTCTCCAGTTCCTCGATGCCACGGTCGGTGAAGTACAACTCATGCTCCTGGTGGGGTGGGACTCTTCGCCTTCATGGTAGGCGCCGACGCAGAAGGGCCCGCCCCCGAGTTCGTACTGAACCCGGGGGCGGGCCCCCTGTGCGGAGAACCGTCGAGGACTACGCCTCGAAGACCTCGGTGATCAGCTGCTCCTGCTCGGCCTGGTGACGCTTGGCCGAACCGACCGCGGGGGACGAGCCGTGCGGCCGCGAGATGCGGCGCAGGCGCTCGCCGTGCGGGATGTCCGCGCCGACCGCCAGGTCCAGGTGGTCGATGAGGTTGAGGGCGATGAAGGGCCACGCGCCCTGGTTCGCCGGCTCCTCCTGCGCCCACAGGTACTTCTCGGCGTTCGGGTACTTGGCGATCTCCGCCTGGAGCTCCGCACCCGGCAGCGGGTACAGGCGCTCGATGCGGATGATCGCCGTGTCCGTGGCGCCGCGCTTCTGACGCTCGGCCTCCAGGTCGTAGTACAGCTTGCCCGCGCAGAAGACGACCTTGCGGACCGCCGACGCCTCGACCGACGCGTCGCCGATGACCGGACGGAAGCCGCCCGTCGTGAACTCCTCCGCCTTCGAGGCCGCCGCCTTCAGGCGCAGCATCGACTTCGGGGTGAAGACCACCAGCGGCTTGTGGTGCGGGTTGTGCACCTGCCAGCGCAGGAGGTGGAAGTAGTTCGACGGCAGGGTCGGCATCGCGACCGTCATGTTGTTCTGCGCGCACAGCTGGAGGAAGCGCTCGATGCGGGCGGACGAGTGGTCCGGGCCCTGGCCCTCGTAGCCGTGCGGCAGCAGCAGCGTGACGCCGGAGTGCTGGTTCCACTTCTGCTCGGCGGCGGAGATGTACTCGTCCACCACCGTCTGCGCGCCGTTGACGAAGTCACCGAACTGCGCTTCCCACATGACGAGGGACTCGGGACGGGCCAGCGAGTAGCCGTACTCGAAGCCCATCACCGCGTACTCGGAGAGCAGCGAGTCGTAGACGTTGTAGCGCGCCTGCTCCTCGGAGAGGTACATCAGCGGCGTGTAGTCCTCGCCGGTCGCGCGGTCGATGAGGACCGCGTGGCGCTGGCCGAACGTGCCGCGGCGGGAGTCCTGGCCCGACAGGCGGACCGGGGTGCCCTCCAGGAGCAGCGAGCCGATGGCGAGGGTCTCGCCCATGCCCCAGTCGATCGTGCCCTCTTCGACCATCGTCGCGCGGCGCTGCAGCTGGGGCAGCAGACGCGGGTGGACGGTGACCCGGTCGGGGATGTTGACCTGGGACTCGGCGATCCGCTTGACGACCTCCTGGGAGATCGCGGTCTCCACGTGCACCGGGAACTCGGCCTGCGGCGCGGGCACGTCGGCCTGCGCGGGCTGCGAGACGGCCTCGCGGACCTCGGTGAAGACCTTCTCCAGCTGGCCCTGGAAGTCCTGCAGCGCCTGCTCGGCCTCTTCCAGGGTGATGTCGCCGCGACCGATGAGGGACTCGGTGTAGAGCTTGCGCACCGAGCGCTTCTTGTCGATCAGGTCGTACATCAGCGGCTGCGTGAACGCCGGGTTGTCCGACTCGTTGTGACCGCGGCGGCGGTAGCAGATGAGGTCGATGACGACGTCCTTGTTGAACGCCTGCCGGAACTCGAAGGCAAGGCGGGCAACGCGGACGACGGCCTCGGGGTCGTCGCCGTTCACGTGGAAGATCGGCGCCTCGATCATGCGGGCCACGTCGGTGGCGTACATGGAGGAGCGCGAGGACTCCGGGGCGGCGGTGAAGCCGACCTGGTTGTTGATGACGATGTGGACCGTGCCGCCCGTGCGGTAGCCGCGCAGCTGCGACATGTTGAGCGTCTCGGCGACCACACCCTGGCCCGCGAAGGCCGCGTCACCGTGCAGGGCGACGGGCAGGACCGTGAAGTCCGTGCCGCCCTTGTTGATGATGTCCTGCTTGGCGCGGACGATGCCCTCGATGACCGGGTCGACCGTCTCCAGGTGGGACGGGTTGGCGGCCAGCGAGACCTTGATCTGCTCGCCGTCCAGGCCGGTGAAGGTGCCCTCGGCGCCCAGGTGGTACTTCACGTCGCCGGAGCCGTGCATGGACTTGGGGTCCATGTTGCCCTCGAACTCGCGGAAGATCTGGGCGTACGACTTGCCGACGATGTTGGCGAGGACGTTCAGGCGGCCGCGGTGGGCCATGCCGATGACGACCTCGTCCAGGCGCGACTCGGCGGCGCTGTCGAGCACGGCGTCGAGCAGCGGGATGACGGACTCGCCGCCCTCCAGGGAGAAGCGCTTCTGGCCGACGTACTTCGTCTGCAGGAAGGTCTCGAAGGCCTCCGCCGAGTTCAGCCGGCGCAGGATGCGCAGCTGCTCCTCGCGCTCGGGCTTGGTGGCGTGCGTGCGCTCGATGCGGTCCTGCAGCCACTTGCGCTGCTTGGGGTCCTGGATGTGCATGAACTCGACGCCGGTGGTGCGGCAGTACGAGTCGCGCAGCACGCCGAGGACGTCGCGCAGCTTCATCATCGACTTGCCGGCGAAGCCGCCGACCGCGAACTCCCGCTCCAGGTCCCACAGGGTGAGGCCGTGCTCGGTGATGTCCAGGTCGGGGTGCTTGCGCTGCTTGTACTCCAGCGGGTCCGTGTCGGCCATGACGTGGCCGCGGACGCGGTAGGAGTGGATCAGCTCGAAGACGCGGGCGGCCTTCGTGACGTCGTCGTCGTGCGAGGCGTCGATGTCCTTGAGCCAGCGGACCGGCTCGTAAGGGATGCGCAGCGCCTTGAAGATCTCGTCGTAGAAGTCCTGCTCGCCGAGGAGGAGGTTCGCGACGATCCGCAGGAACTCGCCGGAGGCGGCGCCCTGGATGACCCGGTGGTCGTAGGTCGACGTGAGCGTCATGACCTTCGAGATGCCGAGCTTGTTCAGGGTGTCCTGGGAGGTGCCCTGGAACTCCGCGGGGTAGTCCATCGAGCCGACGCCCATGATGACCGACTGGCCGGGCATCAGACGCGGCACGGAGTGGACGGTGCCGAGGCCGCCGGGGTTGGTCAGCGAGACCGTCACACCGGTGAAGTCGTCCATGCCGAGCTTGCCGTCGCGGGCGCGCCGGACGATGTCCTCGTAGGCCTGCCAGAACTCGAAGAAGTTCAGGGTCTCGGCCTTCTTGATGCCCGCGACGACCAGCTGGCGGTCGCCGTTGGGCTTCACCAGGTCGATGGCGAGGCCGAAGTTGATGTGCTCCGGCTTGACCAGGGTGGGCTTGCCGTCCTTCTCCACGAAGGAGTAGTTCATCGACGGCATGGCCTTGATGGCCTGCACCATCGCGTACCCGATGAGGTGCGTGAAGGAGATCTTCCCGCCGCGGGCGCGCTTGAGGTGGTTGTTGATGACGATGCGGTTGTCGAAGAGCAGCTTCACCGGGACCGCGCGGACCGACGTGGCCGTCGGGACCTCGATCGAGGCGTTCATGTTCTTCGCGACGGCGGCCGAGGGGCCGCGCAGCGTCACGTACTCGGGCCCGGCCGGCGCCTCCGTCGCGGGCTCCGCCTTGGCGGCGGGCTTCGCGGCCGGCTTGGCCTCGGCGGGCTTGGCGGCGGGCTTCGCGGCGGGGGCCGGGGCGGCGGGCGCGGGCTTCGCGGGAGCGGCCGGAGCAGCGGCGGCGGGCGCGGCCTGGGCCGCGGGCTTCGCCGGGGTGGCGGGCGCGGCGGGAGCACTGGTGGCCGCGGCCCCCGCGGCCGCGTCACCCGCCGGCTCGGCCGGGGCGGCGGCAGCGGCCGAGCCCGGCTTGTAGTCGGCGAAGAAGTCCCACCAGGCTCGGTCGACCGAATTCGGGTCCTGGAGGTACTGCTGATAGATCTCGTCTACGAGCCACTCATTGGGACCGAAGGCAGCGGCAGGGTCCTTGCCCTGCCCGTCTTGGTCGGTCGAGATGCTCGAGCTACTGGGGGACTGTGACGACACGGCGGTAACCGCCCTCTTCCGCTTCACAAGGTGATGGACAGCGGAAATAAAGGCTACGCCTCTCAGGGCGTGAGATGCAGACCGGGCCCGGCATCCGTCGCGTAAGTCACACTGGATCGATGGTTTCGGCGCACTGAATGGCGGGAAACAAGCGAGGTTCTGCAACGCCAGATGGCCGCGCGGGTACGCCTGAGGGACGTCTACGCGCGGCAGCCGCTCCCGAGTGCCCGTGACCAGCACCGTGAAACGCTTGTACTCGAACCCTACGTCAACTTCGAGCCTCGGGCAGGCCCGGAAGAGTGACCTGGATCCGGCAGCCGCGAGGGGATTCGGCCACCCCGATGTGGCCGCCGTGGAGGTCCACCGCCCACCGCGCGATGGCCAGGCCGAGACCCGTGCCGCCGTCGTTCCCCGACCCCTTCCCGGGGGCGCCGGCGTGGCTGCCCCGGTTGAAGCGCTCGAAGACGCGGTGCCACTCCGACTCCGGGATGCCGGGACCCTCGTCGAGCACTTCCAGGTCGAGCGACTCGGGGCGGGGGCCGCGCCGGGCCCGTACCGTCACCCGTCCGTGCGGCGGGCTGTGCTTGACCGCGTTGTCGATGAGGTTGGCCACGACCTGGTGGAGCCGCTCCGCGTCCGCGTGGGCCGTCAGCTCCGGCGGCGACACGTCGAGGTGCAGATGGACGTCCGTACGGGTGTGGCTGCCGGAGCCCGACGCGATGCCCGCGCGCGCGGAGGCGACCATGTTGGCCTCCTTCAAAACGCCCGACAGATAGGGCCACACCTCGAACCTGCGGGCCTTGAGCGGCACCACGCCGTTGTCCAGGCGGGACAGGTCCAGGAGCGTCTCGACGAGCCGCCCGAGGCGCTCGGTCTGCTTCAGGGCCGTACGCATCGTCTCCGGGTCGGCGGCCGACACACCGTCGACCACGTTCTCCAGGACCGCGCGCAGCGCCGCGATGGGGGTGCGCAGCTCGTGCGAGACGTTGGCGACGAGCTCCTTGCGCTGGGTGTCCTGCGCCTCCAGGTCGTCGGCCATGGCGTTGATCGTGGAGGCCACGTCGCCCAGCTCGTCGCGCCGGTCGGCGCCGCGCACCCGGCGCGTGTAGTCGCCGTGCGAGACGGCGCGGGCCACCGCGTTCATCTCGTCCAGCGGCGCGGTGAGGCTGTGCGCCACGAACTGGGTGATGAGGAGCGTGGCGATCACCGAGAAGACGGTGATGAAGCGCAGCTCGGTCTCGGTCTTCGTGGCCACCAGGAGCAGGCCTGTGGTGATGAACACCGAGACGACCACGAGAGCGCCGAGCTTCGTCTTGATGGAGAAGGGCCGCAGCCCTCCGAAAGGTCCGCTCATCACACGAACCGCCTCACGGAGTGGGGGTCTCCAGCGCGTACCCGACGCCGTGCACCGTACGGATCCGCTCGGCCCCGATCTTGCGGCGCAGCGCCTTGATGTGGCTGTCGACGGTCCGGGTGCCGGACGCGTCGGCCCAGTCCCACACCTCCGCGAGCAGCTGCTCGCGGGAGAGGACGGCGCGCGGGGTGTTCGCCAGACAGACGAGCAGGTCGAACTCGGTGGGCGTCAGGTGGACGTCCTCGCTGCGCACCCGCACACGCCGCTGGGCGTGGTCGATCTCCAGCTCGCCCAGGCGCAGGATGCCGCTGCGGGGCGTGGTCGCGGCGAGCGCGGCCCGCTCGACGCGGCGCAGCAGCACGTGCACACGGGCGGCGAGCTCGCGCATGGAGAACGGCTTGGTCATGTAGTCGTCCGCGCCGACCCCGAGCCCGACCAGCATGTCCGTCTCGTCGTCACGCGCGGTGAGCATGAGCACCGGGACGGGACGCTGCGCCTGCACCCGGCGGCACACCTCAAGGCCGTCGAAGCCCGGCAGCATGATGTCGAGGATCAGCAGGTCGGGCTGCCACGCCTGGGCGGTGTCGACCGCCGACGGGCCGTCGCCGGCCGTTTGCACAACGAAACCCTCGGCGCGCAGCCGGGCGGCGATGGCGTCGACGATCGTCGGGTCGTCCTCGACCACCAGCACCCGGCGCTGTGCGCCCGGCGTCGCCGCCGTGGCGCCGTTGTGGGAGGTGTGTGTCTGCTCCATCGCCCGCCCCTGACACTGATCGCTTGTGTTCGGTCAGCAGAGTACGGGTCGCGAAGGGCCCTCGGCTACGCAGCCCTGACGCCGAGATGGACCACGTCCGGGACGCCTCGGGCAACGGGGATCTCTTCCGTCCGTACCCTCTGGAATCCGGCATTCCGTAGAGCGTCGTCGAAAGCGGACGAGGGTTGGGCGGACCATACGGCGAGCACTCCGCCAGGGTTCAGACGTGCTTTGCACGCCGTCAGACCGGCTGCTGAGTAAAGGGAGTTGTTGCCCTCCGTCACCGTCCAGTCGGGGCCGTTGTCGATGTCCAGGCAGAGCGCGTCGTACGTCCGCGTGGACCCGGAGAGGTGTGTGACGAGGTCGGTGTGAAGAATCTGCGAACGTGCGTCGGCGAAGGCCGCGGCGGACAGCTCGGCGAGCGGTCCTTCGCGGTGCCAGTCGATGATGGCCTGCTCGCGTTCCACTACGTCGATGCGGCCCCAGCGGGGGTCCGCGGCGGCGTGGGCCAGGGAGAACCCGACGCCCAGGCCGCCGATGAGGACGGCGGGGGACGGGCGGTCGTCGAGGGCGTCGCGGGCCGCGTCGACGAGCAGTCGCTCGGAGCGGCCGTCGGAGGTGTCCATCAGGAAACAGCCGTTGGCGATGATCTGCAGCAGCTCACCGTGGCGCCGCAGGACGACCTCGCCGTAAGGGCCCTCGCGCCGGTCGATGACGACGGGGGCGTCGGTGGGGGTGCGCATGGGCGCCAGGGTATTCGTGGCGTGGCCGTGGCTGTAGCCGATTTTCGCGGGGGCGCGGGCGGCGCGGGGTGGCGTGGGCGGGGCGCGCGGCGCGGGTGGGGCGCGCGGCGTCGGGGGGTCGTGCGACGCAGAATGTGTCCCGCGGGTTGCCTGTGAGACGTACCTCACGTGGTTCCTGTCATAGACAACGCCGGAAAAGAGGGCAAAGGGTGGGGCAGGACGGAAGGAGCGCCTCACCCGTGAACCAGAGCGTGCAGGCCGCCGAGGCCGCGACCGATGTGCGGACGCCTGACCCGGCGGTGCCTGGCGGTGGGACCGCGCCTGGCGGTGGGGCGCCGGGCGGGCTGAACGGCATACCGCGACAGTCGACGCGTCGACCTCGGGTGGCGCAGGCGCCCGCGCCGGCCGCCGCCGGGGGAGTCGCCGCCGGGAGCCCGGCCGCGGGAAGCTCCGTCGCCGCGGGAAGGCCCGTCGCCACGAGAAGACCCGTCACCGGGGGAATCGCCCGGCTCCGCCCCTGGCGCCTGCTGCCCACCCCCACCGGTACGCCCTTCACCTTCGGGTACGCCCTTGTGCTCGCCGTCACCTCGATGGTCGCCGCCTACGCGGACCCCGACCTCGTCTCCGCGCTGCTGCGCGGGTCGAGCACCGACGTGGCGCACCTCTCGCACACCCCCGTCCTCGTCCTTCTCGCCAGCGCCCTGTGGGTCGCGGGCGGCATCACGTCCCCGTACGCGATCGGCTTCCTGCTGGTGCTGACCGCGCTGGAGCGGCGCATCGGAGGGCTGCGCACCGCCGGGGTCTTCCTCCTCGGCCACGTCGTCGCCACGCTCGTGACCGAGGTCCCGGTCGGCCTGTCGGTCCTCGCGGGCCATCTGCCCGACAGCTCGCTGCACCGCCTCGACTACGGCATCAGCTTCGGCGTGGCCGCCAGCGTCGGCGCGCTCGCGGGGCTGTTGACGCCGTGGCTGCGCGCGGTCGTCCTCGGCGGGTTCGGGTGCATGCTGATCGAGGATCTGATCGCGTTCACCGACCCGATGACGAACTGGGGCCACCTGCTCGCGCTGGTGATCGGCGTCTCCACCTGGCCGCTGCTCCGGCGCCGGCGACCCCAGGGCGGCTCGTTGCCGGTCGGCGACTCCAGGGCGGCTCGTCGCCCGTCGGGTGAGGGGCCCGCCGCCTCATGACGACGCTTCCGCCTCCACGATCGACGGATACGTCTCGGTCGCCAGGATCCGCGTCAGGCGCAGCCCCGCACCCGTGAGCAGCGCCGAGAACTCGTCCTCCGTCCGCTCCTGGCCGTCCACGACCGCCGCCATCGCCACGTCCAGGGTCTTGCCCAGGTGCGGTGCGTTGCCGGAGGGCAGGACGCAGTCGACGATCAGGAGGCGGGCCTCCGGGGTCATCACCGCGCGGCAGTTGCGCAGGATCCGCAGACACGCCTCGTCCGGCCAGTCGTGCAGGACGTGCTTGAGCACATAGAGGTCGCCGCCCTCGGGGATCTCGGTGAAGAAGTCGCCGGGCTCGGCCCGCCAGCGGCCCCGTACCGACTCGTCGTCGGCCAGCACGTGGGTGTGCATCACGGGCTCCTGGTCGAAGAGGACGCCGGTCAGGCCGGGGCGCCCGCGCAGGACCGCGCGGAGCAGGCCGCCGCGGCCGCCCCCGACGTCCACCACGGTGCCCTTCTCCGGGAAGGGGTACGTGCCGGCGATCACCGCGTCGACCGGACCCGAGATCGAGGCCATGCCGCGGTCGAACAGTTCCCGCAGCGCGGGATCCTCCGCCAGATAGGTGAAGAGCGGCTTGCCGAAGAGGCGCTCGAAGGACGCGCCGGCCCGGCGCACCGTCTCCTCGAGACCCGCCGAGGTCCGCTGGAAGGCGGGGTCGGTCATCAGCAGGACCGCGGCGTGCATCGAGTCCGGCGCGTCCGTGCGCAGCGCCCGCGCGAGCGGCGTGAGGTGGAACGCGCCCGTCCCGTCCTCGCGGAAGATGCCGCGCGTGGCGAGGTAGCGCAGGACGCGGCGGAGGTGGCCGGGGTCGGTGTCGGTCAGTTCGGCCAACTGCCCTGCGGTGCGCGGGCCCGCGGCGAGCCGGTCGGCGATCCCGCACCGGACCGCCGTGCGCAGCGCCGCCGAGAAGAGGTGGCCCAGCGCGAGCTCCACGATCTGGCCGGCCACGTCCTGCACGTCGTCGTCGCCGGTCCCGGGTGTGTCCACCATGGGTGCCCTCCTGAGGAGTAGGAGCGTCCACGGTCCCAACGGAACGGCCGCAGGGGAACGCCGCCCGGCGGCCACCCCCGGGGACCGGCCTGATCGTGCACGGCCGGTCCGGGAACGGCCGGTGGGGGAGTGATCAGCGGAAAGCCGTGTCGGCCCCGAGCTCCTCCACCGCGTCCAGCTCCTCGATACGTGACTGGAAATGGGCCCTGATCCAGCCGAACGCCTCGGCGCCCAGCGGCAGCCGCAGCGGTGGTTCGTCGAGGCCCACGGCGGCGACGATCGCCTCGGCGCCGCGGGCGGGGTCGCCGGACTGGCTGCCGTGCGAGGCCTCCAGGGCCCTGCGGGCGGGCGCGATGATCTCCGCGTACTCCGCCATCGGCGTGCCCCAGCGCAGCGAGCGCCCGCCGAAGTCGGTGCGGAACGGGCCGGGTTCGACGATCGTGACGCGGATGCCGAGGTGCGCGACCTCGGCGGCGAGGGCGGCGGAGAACCCTTCGAGCGCGTACTTCGTGCCGACGTACGCCGCGCCGCCGGGCCCCGGCACCACGCCGTTGACGGACGACATCTGCACGATGTGCCCCGAGCGGCGCCGCCGCATGAGGGGCAGGACGGCGCGGGTGACCGTCATGACGCCGAAGACGTTGGTCTCGAAGTTGGCGCGAAGCTGGTCGTCGCCGAGCTCCTCGAAGGCGCCGAGCAGCCCGTACGCGGCGTTGTTCACCAGCACGTCGATCCCCCCGAAGGCCTCTTCGGCACCCGCGACCGCGGCCTGTACGGATTCCGCGTCGGTCACGTCGAGACGCAGCGCCCTGACCCGCTCCGGCGCGAGCGCGACGAGGTCGTCGAGGGTGGACAGGTCCCGCGCGGTGGCCACGACCCGGTCCCCGTGCGCGACGGCGGCCCGCACCAGGGCCCGCCCGAGCCCCGAACTGCTCCCGGTGACGAACCAGACCCGCGACCCCCTGTCGCCCCCGGCCCCACCGACCACTACTGGCCGCCCCTGCCGCCCCATCACCGTGCTCCTCACCTGCGCGAACCTCAACGGCACCGATCGCGGCACCGTCGAGGACCTTAGGGAGCGGGACGCGGGACGGCGAACGGTTTTCGGGTGATCGCTCACAGCGAACGCCGGGTGGGGAACATCCCGGGGCTCACATGCATTGAGTCGGTATAGCTCAACTTGAATGCCGAAGGGGAGATCATGGCTGCTGAGTCCACCACGTACACGTCGCTCACCCTGCCGGTGCTGCCGCTCGACGACGAGGTCGTTCTGCCCGGGATGGTGGTGCCCTTCGATCTGTCCGACGCGGACGTGCGGGCCGCGGTCGAGGCCGCGCAGGCCGCCGCGCGGTCCAGTGGCGACAGCAAGCCGAAGGTGCTGCTTGTTCCGCGCGTCGACGGGACGTACGCCGCGACCGGCGTCCTCGGCACCGTCGAGCAGGTCGGCCGGCTCTCCGACGGCGATCCCGGCGCGCTCATCCGCGGCCGCAGCCGGGTGCGGATCGGGGCCGGCACCACCGGTCCCGGCGCCGCGCTCTGGGTCGAGGGCACCAAGGTCGACGACGTCGTGCCCGAGCCGCTGCCCGGCTCCGTCACCGAGCTCGTCAAGGAGTACAAGGCGCTCGCCACCAGCTGGCTGAAGAAGCGCGGCGCCTGGCAGGTCGTCGACCGCGTCACGCAGATCGACGACGTCTCGGCGCTCGCCGACAACTCCGGGTACTCGCCGTTCCTGACCGTCCAGCAGAAGATCGAGCTCCTGGAGACCGAGGACGCGGTCGCCCGCCTCAAGCTCGCCACCGAGCAGCTGCGCGAGCACCTCGCCGAGCAGGACGTCGCCGAGTCCATCGCGAAGGACGTCCAGGAGGGTGTCGACAAGCAGCAGCGCGAGTTCCTGCTGCGCCGCCAGCTCGACGCCGTCCGCAAGGAGCTGCGCGAGATCAACGGCGAGCAGGAGGGTGAGGAGTCCGACGACTACCGCGCCCGCGTCGAGGCCGCCGACCTGCCGGAGAAGGTCCGCGAGGCCGCCCTCAAGGAGGTCGACAAGCTGGAGCGGTCCAGCGACCAGTCGCCGGAGGGCTCCTGGATCAGGACCTGGCTCGACACCGTCCTCGAACTCCCGTGGAACGAACACACCGAGGACGCGTACGACATCAAGGGCGCCCAGGAGATCCTCGACGCCGAGCACTCCGGGCTCCAGGACGTCAAGGAGCGCATCACCGAGTACCTCGCGGTGCGCAAGCGCCGCAGCGACCGCGGCCTCGGGGTGGTCGGCGGGCGCCGCGGCGGCGCCGTGCTCGCCCTCGTCGGCCCGCCCGGCGTCGGCAAGACCTCGCTCGGCGAGTCCGTCGCGCACGCCATGGGCCGCAAGTTCGTGCGCGTCGCGCTCGGCGGCGTCCGCGACGAGGCGGAGATCCGCGGCCACCGTCGTACGTACGTGGGCGCGCTGCCCGGACGGATCGTACGGGCGATCAAGGAGGCCGGGTCGATGAACCCGGTGGTGCTCCTCGACGAGATCGACAAGGTCGGCTCGGACTTCCGGGGCGATCCGGCCGCCGCCCTCCTCGAAGTCCTCGACCCGGCCCAGAACCACACCTTCCGGGACCACTACCTGGAGGTCGAACTCGACCTGAGCGACGTCGTGTTCCTCGCGACGGCGAACGTCCTGGAGGCCATCCCCGAGGCCCTGCTCGACCGCATGGAGCTGGTCAGGCTCGACGGC
Organism: Streptomyces sp. NPDC041713; assembly: GCF_055591085.1. Classification (NCBI taxonomy): domain Bacteria; kingdom Bacillati; phylum Actinomycetota; class Actinomycetes; order Kitasatosporales; family Streptomycetaceae; genus Streptomyces; species Streptomyces sp. NPDC041713. Next base: position 156,560 of record NZ_JBVIZY010000002.1, on the reverse strand, counting down.
TACACCGAGGACGAGAAGGTCACCATCGGCCGCGACCACCTGCTCCCGCGCCAGCTGGAGCGGGCCGGCCTGGAGCGGGACGAGGTGACGCTCGACGAGAGCGCGCTGCGCAAGCTCGCCGGCGAGTACACCCGCGAGGCGGGCGTGCGCAACCTGGAGCGCTCCATCGCACGACTGCTCCGCAAGGTCGCGGCGCAGCACGAACTGGGCGACAGGGAACTGCCGTTCACCGTCACCGACGCCGACCTGCGCGAACTCATCGGACGCCCGCACCACGTGCCGGAGTCGGCGCAGGACCCGGCCGAGCGGCGCACGGCGGTCCCGGGCGTGGCCACCGGGCTCGCGGTCACCGGGGCGGGCGGCGACGTCCTGTTCGTGGAGGCCTCGCTCGCCGACCCCGAGACCGGCGCCTCCGGGCTCACGCTCACCGGCCAGCTCGGCGACGTGATGAAGGAGTCGGCGCAGATCGCGCTGAGCTTCCTGCGCTCGCACGGAGCCGAACTTGAGCTGCCCGTCGGTGACTTGAAGGAGCGCGGCGTGCACGTCCACTTCCCGGCCGGCGCGGTCCCCAAGGACGGCCCGAGCGCGGGCGTCACGCTGACCACCGCCCTCGCCTCGCTGCTCAGCGGCCGGCTCGTCCGTACGGACGTGGCGATGACCGGTGAGGTCTCGCTGACCGGCCGGGTGCTGCCGATCGGCGGCGTCAAGCAGAAGCTGCTCGCCGCGCACCGCGCCGGGATCACCACGGTGATCATCCCGAAGCGGAACGAGGCGGACCTCGACGACGTCCCCGCCGAGGTCCTGGACAAGCTCGACGTGCACGCGGTCACGGACGTGCGCCAGGTGCTCGAACTGGCCCTGACGGAAGCCGAGATGAGGGTCTCGGTCGCCGCGTAGAGCTCCGGACGGCACCGGGAGACGGCGGCCACCCCCACCGGGGTGGCCGCCGTTCGCGTACGGGGCGGTGCCGCGTTCAGCCGTTGGCGAGCGCCACCACCCGGTCGAGCGCGCCGTTGAACTTGTCGTGGTCGCCGACCGTCGGACCCGACGAGGTGTACTGCCACATCGTCTGGAACCCCCAGCCGGCCGGGAGTTCACCGGGGCCGGTGTTGTAGCGGGCGATCCACAGCGGGTTGCTGGCGCCGAAGCCGCTGTAGTTGCCGGTGCAGTCCTTCCACCAGCTGGTGGCGGTGTAGATGACCGCGTCGCGCCCGGTGCGCGCCTTGTAGGTGGTCAGGAAGTCGCGGATCCAGCTGACCATCGCGGACTGCGACTTGCCGAAGCAGGCCGCCCCGTACGGGTTCCACTCGATGTCGAGCGCGCCCGGCAGCGTCCGGCCGTCGCGCGACCAGCCGCCGCCGTTGCTCGCGAAGTAGTTGGCCTGGGTGGCGCCGGACGAGGTGTCCGGCGTCGCGAAGTGGTACGCGCCGCGGATCATGCCCACGTTGTACGAGCCGTTGTACTGCTGGGTGAAATAGGGGTTCTTGTACGAGGTGCTCTCGGTGGCCTTGACGTAGGCCCACTTCACGCCGCTGTTCCAGAGCGTCTGCCAGGCGACGTTGCCCTGGTGGCCGCTGACGTCGACGCCCTCGGTCTGGGTCGCGTCACCGCCCGTGGGCCGGCCGCCCTGGCCGTCGTGTTCGACGACGCCCTGGCCGAGGCGGGCGGAGCCGCGCTGCGGGACGTCGTCGTCCGCCTGTGCCGCCGTGGGGAGCGTCAGGAGGAGGGAGAGAGCGGAGAGTGCTGCGAGGAGGACCCCCGCCGGCGACAAGCGCGAGCGGCGGGCCGATCCGGGTCTGTGCACGGGCATGGGCGTGCCTCCGAAGGCCTCGGTGGTGCTCGGTGGGGACCTGTCGACATGCTCATCTGGTGTGAACATGTCACTTGAAAAGCTACGCACGTAGACCGGCGCCAGGGAAGAGGTCCGGACTTCTGCCGTTGGTCCACTCCTGTGACGGCACCGGCCGGGCGGCACGGTCGCCACCTTGCGAAATACTGGTCAGGCCGCCGGCGCCACGGCCGCGGCGCGAGGGCCTGTCGGCGACAACTTTCAGAATCGGGAAAGCGGGACATGGGTGCTGCAGAAGAGGGTGCGGAGAGCGGCGCGCGGGACGAGGTGGAGCAGGACGAGAGGGAACAGGGCGAGGTGGAACCCGGCGAGGTGGAGCAGGACGAGAGGGAACAGGGCGAGGTGGAACCCGGCGAGGTGGAGCAGGGCGAGGACCGGGAGTTCCTCTCCCTCGAACGGGAGTTGTCCCTCCTGCTGCGCCGCGCGCGGGCGTCGTCCGGCGAGATGGCCCGCCAGGTCCACCCCGACCTGGAGCCCGCCGCGTACGGCCTGCTCGTCTGCCTGGACGACTCGGGCCCGCGGCGGGCCACCGAACTCGCCGCCTACATCGGCGTCGGCAAGGCCACGATGAGCCGCCAGCTGCGGGCGCTTGAGGAGCTCGGCCTGGTCTCCCGCGAGCCCGACCCGGCCGACGGGCGCGCCTGGCTCATCCGGCTCACCCCGGACGGCCGCACCCGCTTCCGCACGGTGCGGGCCGCGCGCCGCGCGCAGTACGTGCGCCGGCTCGCGAGCTGGGACCGCACGGAGGTCTCCGAACTGGCCCGGCTGCTCGGCCGGCTGAACGACAGCGCGGACGCCTGAGGCGTACGAGAACGGTCCGTCCCCCCGCGCCGGTCGGGGCGGCTGCCCCCGGGAGCGGCGCGTCACCCCTCGGCGTACGGGCCGCCGCGTCACCCCTCGGCGTACGAGGCCGCCGCCTCACCCATCCGCACACGGGCCCCGCCTCACCACTCCGCACACGGGCCCCCGCCTCACCACTCCGCGTACACGACCGCCGCGTCGTCGTGCCGCTTTCCGCGCGGATAGGCGAGGCGGTCGGGGTCCGCGCGCTCCAACTCCCGGACCCGCTCCACCAGATGCCGCGGCCCCTGCTTGCGCAGCAGCGCGAAACAGTCCGCCCAGTCGCCCTCGCGGAACGTCTCGACCCACCGCCCGGCCCCGTCGGTGAGCGCCGCCACCGCCGTCACGTCCGCCCGCGCCAGCTCGCCGGTGACCGCGCGCCCCGCGGCCGAGGGGTCGGCGGCGGCCGTGAAGAAGCCGTCCTCGGCGTTGCGCAGCGCCTCGACCGCGACGCCGTAGGCGCGGGCCGCCACGTCCCGCTCGGCCGAACCGCGGGGCAGGGCGCGCACCTGGTCGCGCAGGGCCTGGACGGCGGGCGGCAGTTCGGCCAGGCGCCGGTCGAGCACGGCCGTCACCGTGCCGTCGGGGGCGCCGATGAGCAGCGCCGAGTCGGACAGGACCAGGTGCTCGACGCGCTCCTCGTCCCACCGCACGAGCACCACGGTTGCCTGTGGCGTGCGCGGGTGAGAAAGGTCACAGGTCGAACCATGGGCCTCGGCCGTACGGGAGATGGCGTCCGCGAGGACCTCAGTGAGCGTCATATCCCGGCGTGAAACGGACAGTTCTCCCAGTGCGCCGCCGAGCCGGGCGGTGAACCAGGGGACGGAATGCGGACATCCCACCGTGCCCTCGGGTGGCGTCACGCCGTCCAGGAGGACGAGTGAACCGCCCTGTCCGGACGCGGGAACCGCGACCGAGGCATAGTCCTCGTTGGGGCGTGCGGGGTCACCGGGTTCGGTGGCGAGTTCGATGCGCATCCGGTCAGTCTGCCCGCGGGGTGCCCGCGGCTCACCAGGAGCGGGACAGGGGTGCGGGGCGGGCCCGTACCGGCAGGGCGCGCGCCGGAATTCGACCGGAATGATCAACTCCGACGGGGTGTGGCGGCGCATCCTGCCAAAGCCTTCCGGAGACGTCCAACCGGCGCTCCGCACGGGCCGCGTGGCCGCCGCGGCGGGACTTGCCCGCCAACTCCCCGCCGATGTTCACTCCTTCGGGTGGCCAGGCAGGCGATGCACGACCGCCACTCACCGGCACTGGAAGGGTCAGGAACCGTACCGGGGGAGCGCTCGTGTTGACAGGCCGTCACCCGGGCCCAAGGCAGACGAAAAACAAGAATGCGAGCACCGGTGCAGAAGATTCGGCCTGGGCGCAAAGGCAAGCAGAAGGCCCCGGAAGGGGCCACGCCGGGCGCGACCACTCCGACCGGGCGTGTGCCGGAGCGCACGACCGCGGACCCGACGCCGGGCACCGGAGCGGACCCGGCCCCCGCCTCCGCGCCCGCCCCCTCGGACCACGCGGCCACCGCACGGGACACGCGAGACACCTCCGCGCGTGACGACGCCGCGACGGCCGGCGCCACCGGCACGCCACCCGCGCCGCACACCGCGTCCACGCCACCCACCGCGTCCACGCCGAACACCGCGTCCACCGCCTCCACCACACCGCCCACCGCGGCTACGCCGCCCACGTCGTCCTCCGTCGTGCCGGCGCCCTTCGTCAACAAGGCGCCCACCGCGCGCGTACGCAATCGGCTGATGATCGCCGTGGCCGTCGTCGCCGCCGCCGTCCTCGGCGCGGGCGCCCCCGCCGTCATCGCCGCGTCCGACCGCCTCGGCGACACCCAGAGCCTGGTGACGCTCGCCGAACAGACCCAGCAGGCGGTCTCCCTGGGCCACTCGCTCGCCGACGAGCGCGACGAGGTCACCTCGTTCATCGCCGCGGGCCGCCCCCAGGGCAAGGGCCTCTCCCAGAGCCGCAGCGCCCGCGTGGACCGGCAGATCGACGAGCTCCGCGACGCCGACGCGCCCGCCGCGCTGCGCCACGACCTCGCCGACGTGGCCGCCGTCCGCAGAGCGGCGCTCACCGGCAAGAGCAGTGCTCTCCAGGCCCACGAGGCGTACAGCAAGGTCATCGCCGAACTGCACGGCCTGACCCGCGACCTGGCCGAGAAGCTGCCTCCCGAGGCCAACCGGGGCGCGCTCGCCCTCACCGACCTCGACCACGCCGTCGAGCAGGCCGCCGCCACCCGCGGCCTCCTCCTCGCCGCCCTCGCCCTGCTCGACACCACCACCGGCACCCCCGCCCTCGACCCGGTCACCGGCCTGCCGGCCACCGGCACCGAGGAGACCCCGGCCGAGACCAGGCGCCGCGACGAGCTGAGCGGCGCCGCCCAGCAGGCCCGCGTCCGCGAGCTCGCCGCCCTCACCGACTTCCGGGACGCGGCGGACGACCCCGCCCGCGCCACCTACGTGTCGACCGTCACCGGCGCCGAGGTCACCGCGGCGGAGAAGTACCTGGAGCGCCTCACCGACCGGCCCACGCTCTCCGCGGCCGAGCGGCGCTATGACCGCAAGAAGGTCGACGCCGCGCTCTCCGCCCGTATCGAGACGATGCGCGGCGCCGAGTCCGCGCTCGGCGTCGAGCGCACCAAGCACCTCGCCCAGTTGCGCGACGACGACGTCACGGCGCTGGAGATCCGGATCGCCCTCGTCGGCGTCTGTCTGCTCGTCGCGGTCGGCGTCGCCATGGGCGCGGCCCGGTCGCTGACCCGCCCGCTCGCCGTCCTGCGCCTCGGCTCGGCCCGCCTGGCCGGCGAGCCCGCACCCCAGGAGCCGATCCGGTTCACGGGCCGCGACGACGAGTTCGCCCAGGTCGTCCGCTCCGTCAACGCGCTGCACGGCCACGCGGCCGCCCTCACCGAGCGCCTGGGCACCCTCGAAACCGACCGCAAGCACCTCATCGGGCAGCGGCAGTCGATGGCCGACGAGCGTGCGGCGCTGCGCGAGGAGCTCGCCGAGGCCTCCGCCCACCTGGAGCGGGTCCGCCGGTCCATCCACGGCACCTTCGTCAACCTCGCCCTGCGCACGCTCGGCCTGGTGGAGCGCCAGCTCGCCGTCATCGAGAACCTGGAGGACCGCGAGCAGGACCCCGACCGGCTCGCCACCCTCTTCAAGCTCGACCACCTGGCCACCGTCATGCGCCGGCACAGCGAGAACCTCCTGGTCCTCGCCGGCGCCGAACACGGCCACCAGCACCCCGGCGCCGTCCCGCTGGTGGACGTGGTGCGCGCGGCCGTCTCCGAGATCGAGCGGTACGAGCGGGTCCGCATCGCCACCCTGCCGCCGCACGCGCACGTCGCGGGGTTCGTCGCGGACGACCTCAGCCACCTCACCGCCGAACTCCTGGAGAACGCCACCTCGTTCTCGCCGCCGGACGCCGCGGTCGAGGTCTCCGGCTGGCTCCTGGAGAACGGCGAGGTCATGCTCTCCGTCCAGGACGAGGGCATCGGCGTCACCCAGGACCGGATGCGCGAGCTCAACGCCCGCCTCGCGGACTTCGACCCGGACGAGGCGCACGACCAGGAGAGCGGGGACGGGCTCGGCCTCGGCCTCTACGTCGTCGCGCGGCTCGCGGCCCGGCACGGGGTACGGGTGCGGTTGCGGGAGCAGAAGCAGGGCGGCGTCGCCGCGGTCGTGGTGCTGCCCACCGCGCTGCTCGCCGAGGCGCCCTCGCCGGGGGTGCCGGCCGCCACGGTGGCCCCGGGGCGGGGCGGGGACACCGGACTCGTCCACCTGCCGGGCTCCGAGGCCGAGGCCAACTCCAATGTCATTCCGGGGCGGTTGACGGGCGGCGGGTCCGCCTCCGGGTCCGCGCCCGCGTCCGGGTCCGCCTCCGGTGAGGGCGGGGGTGAGCACCCGGATCCGCTGATCGCCGCGGCCGAGCGGACGATGGAGCTGGCGGCGCCGCCGACACCGTCCGCACCGGAGCCCGAGCCCGAGCCCGCGGAACCGGAGCCCACGGACCCCGAGCCCGCAGCGAAGGCGGACCCCGCACCCGAACCCGCATCCGCACCCGAACCCGCACCGGAACCCGCATCCGAACCCGAGGCCCCCGCCGCCTCCGTCTCCGCCCCCGCCCCGCCCAAGTGGGAGCGTGTCACCGACAAGGGCCTGCCGAAGCGGACGCCGAAGATCACCGCCCCGGCCGCGCCGCCCAAGCCGCGCAGCGGATCCGTGGACGCCGACGCGCTCCGCCGCCGCCTCGGCGGGTTCCACCAGGGCGCGCAGAGCGGCCGCCGGGACGTGGAGGCGGAGCTCGCCGCCGACGCCACCCCCGGGGAGCCGGTGGAGCCACCGCAACGTAACGAAAAGAACACACAAGCCGCAGAAGTAATGGGGGACTCAGTCGAGGAGGCAAGCAGTTGACTGCGCCCATGCGCACGCCCAGTTCTTCCGCCGAACCCACCGCAGCCACCGCGGCCGCCGCACCCGCCGCGCACGGACTCAGCAGCGAGGCCCGCAACCTGCACTGGCTGCTGACGAACCTCGTGGAGGAGGTGCCCGGCCTCCTCTCCGTCGCGGTGGTCTCCTCCGACGGACTCCTGCTGCTCTCCTCCGACCCCGGCAGGAACGCCGAGCGCCCGGCCGCGAAGCCCACGGGCCCCCGGGGGTCCAGTGCCGACCTCGCCACCATCGTGTCGGGGCTCGGCTCCCTCACCATCGGCGCCGCCAAGCTCATGGACGGCGGCGCGGTCAAGCAGACCATGGTCGCGATGGAGGAGGGCAGCCTCTTCGTCATGTCGATCAGCGACGGTTCGCTGCTCGGCGTGCACGCAACGCCGGACTGCGACATGAGCGTCGTCGCGTACCACATGGCGCTCTTCGTCGGCCGTGCCGGGCACGTCCTCACCCCCGAACTCCGCAGCGAACTGCGTCAGTCGATGGAGAGCCCCCGATGAGCAGCAGGAGCAGCAGCCGTACGACGCCGAAGCTCCCGCAGCGCGGCGGCGGGAAACCCGCCCGCGTCCGCCCCTACTCGCTGACCGGCGGCCGCACGAGATTCGGGCACGTGCTGCTCGTCGAGACGTTCGTGGCCGCGCTCGAAGCGCCCGAGGAACGCCTCGAACTGCCCAAGGGCACGCTGTCGAAGGTCATGCCGGAGATGCGGGCGATCGTCGAGATCTGCCGCCGCATGCGCACCGTCGCGGAGATCGCCGCGCTCCTCAAGATGCCGCTCGGTGTGGTCCGCGTACTGCTCAGCGACCTCGCCGACCAGGGAAAGATCCGGGTGTACGGAACGGGCCACGGCCCGGGCCAGCCCGACCGCGCACTGCTGGAAAGGGTGCTGAGTGGACTCCGCCGTCTCTGAACTCCTCGAGAACGAGGGTCAGTTGCAGGCCTGGCAGACGGACAGGTCACGTGCCCCGATCGCCACGAAGATAGTGGTGGCGGGCGGTTTCGGCGTCGGCAAGACGACGCTGGTGACCGCCGTCTCCGAGATCACGCCCCTCCAGACGGAGGCGCTGATGACGCAGGCGAGCGCCGACACCGACGACCTGAGCGACACCCCGGAGAAGACGACCACCACGGTCGCCATGGACTTCGGGCGCATCACGCTCGACGACGACCTCGTGCTCTACCTCTTCGGCACCCCGGGCCAGCAGCGGTTCTGGTTCATGTGGGACGACCTGGTGCGCGGTGCGATCGGCGCCGTCGTGCTCGCCGACACCCGCCGCCTGCCCGACTGCTTCCCGGCGCTCGACTACTTCGAGAGCTGCGGTCTGCCGTACGTGGTGGCCGTGAACCACTTCGACGGCAGCGAGCGGTTCGAGGCGGCCGACGTGCGCGAGGCCCTCACGGTGCCCTCGCACATCCCGGTGCTGATCATGGACGCCCGGCAGCGCATCTCGGTGGTCGAGTCGCTGCTCGCCCTGGTCGGCCACGCGCTGGACGTCACCCCCGAATAGCCGACGCCATCCCCCACGGCTCCGGCCGCTCAAGAACGTACGTAGGAGAAGTGCCCCCATGCGGAATATACTTGTCGTCGGAGCCGGTCAGTCCGGTCTCCAGATCGCCCTCGGACTCCAGGCGCAGGGGTACGAGGTCACCCTGATGTCCAACCGCACGGCGGACGAGATCCGGTCCGGCCGGGTCATGTCCACCCAGTGCATGTTCCACACCGCGCTGCAGCACGAGCGGGACATCGAGGCGAACTTTTGGGAGTCGCAGGCCCCGCGGATCGAGGGCGCCGGCGTCTCCGTGGCCGGCCCCGACGGCTCCCGTGTCATCGACTGGGTCGGCAAGCTCGACGGCTACGCGCAATCCGTCGACCAGCGCGTGAAGATGGCCGGCTGGATGGACACCTTCGCGCAGCGCGGCGGCCAGCTGGTCATCCACGGTGCCGCGGTCGGTGACCTCGACTACTTCGCGCGCACCTACGACCTGGTCCTGGTCTCCGCGGGCAAGGGCGAGCTCGTCTCGATGTTCGAGCGCGACGCGTCCCGCTCCCCGTTCACCGAGCCGCAGCGGGCGCTCGCGGTGGCGTACGTGCACGGGCTCGGCCCGCGCCCCGAGCACCCCGAGTTCGACGCGGTGCGCTGCAACCTCGTGCCGGGGATCGGCGAGCTCTTCGTCATGCCGACGCTCACCCTCTCCGGGCGTGCGGACATCCTCTTCTGGGAGGGCGTGCCCGGCGGCCCGCTGGACGTCTTCCAGGGCGTCAAGGACCCCTCGGAGCACCTGGCGCTGACCCTCGAACTCATGGAGCGGTACCTGCCCTGGGAGTACGCGCGCGCCACCAAGGTCGAGCTGACCGACGCGGGCGGCACGCTGGCCGGGCGGTACACCCCGACCGTCCGCAAGCCCATCGGGCGGCTGCCCGGCGGCGGTCTGGTCCTCGGCGTCGCCGACGTGGTCGTCGCCAACGACCCGATCACCGGGCAGGGCTCCAACTCGGCGTCCAAGTGCGCGGCGTCCTACCTCTCCTCCATCGTCGAGCACGGCGACAAGCCGTTCGACGAGGAGTGGATGCAGTCGGCGTTCGACCGCTACTGGCGGACGGCGCAGCACGTCACCAAGTGGACCAACGCGATGCTCGGCGCCCCGCCGGAGCACGTCCTGAACATCCTCGGTGCGGCCGGGCAGCTCCAGCCGGTCGCCGACCGGTTCGCGGGCGGCTTCGACGACCCGGCCGACTTCGAGAACTTCTTCTTCGACCCGGAGAAGGCCGCCGCCTACCTGGAGACGGTCGCGCCGGGCGCCTGACCGTCGTACCCGACGTCACTGCCCGAGGTGGCGCCCGCGGGCAGCCGCGGCGGGGTGTAGCCGCGCATGGCCCGGCCCCGGGGGTCGGGCCGCACGGCGCCGAGCACCGGGTTCGCCGCGATGGGGGAGACCTTGACGCGGGCGCCGGGGCGCGGCGCCTGGACGACCTTGCCGTCGCCCAGGTACATCGCCACGTGCGTGGCCTTGGGGAAGTAGACGACCAGGTCACCGGGGCGCAGCTTCGCCAGGGGGATGCGGCGCAGCTCGGCCCACTGCTCCTGGCTGGTCCGCGGGATCTCCCGGCCGGCGTGCGCCCAGGCCCGCTGGGTCAGCCCCGAGCAGTCGAACGCCTTGGGACCCTCGGCGCCCCAGCGGTAGGGCCGCCCGATCTGCCGCACCGCGTAGTCGAGGGCCTTGTCGCCCTGCCGGGAGGGCGGCCGGGTGGCGGGGCTGCCGCCGAGCGCGCCGGACGCCATGAACCGCCGCTGGGCCTGTTCGGTGTCCGCCGTCTCCGCGTCCCGCAACGCGGTGAGCTGGTCGGGGGTGAGGGCGGAGAGCAGCCGCTCGACCTCGCGCAGCCGTCCGTCGACCTTGTCCCGCTGCTTCTTCTGCCGTGCCGCCAGGGCGCGTTGGGAGTCGAGGGCCTTCTTCGCCGCGCGCGCGAGGCCGTCCGCCTGCCGTTCGCCGCCGACGAGGCGCCGCATCGTGGCGGCCCGTCCCGCGGCCACCCGCTGGATGACGTGGCCCTGTTCCAGGGCGCGCTGCGGATCGCGGGCGAGCAGCAGCCGCAGATACGGCGAGAGGTCGCTGGTGCCCTGGTACTGCCGCCGGGCGAACAGTCCGGCGTCGCCCCGGCTGTCCCGCACCGACGCGCGGGCCCCGGCCAGTCTCCGGTCCAGCTCGGCCGCCTTGGCGCGCTGCGTCTTCAGCTTCTCCGCGGTGGCGTTGTACGTCTCCGTGGCCTCCTCCGCCGACCGGTACAGCCGCTGAAGGTCCGTCAGGAGGCGGGCGACGGGGCGGGCTTCCGGACCCGGGGCCTCGGGTGCTGCGGGTGCCGCGTGGGCGGGGGGTGCGGTGGTGCACAGGGCGCCGAGGGCGGCCCCTGTGCAGACCCACTTCAGCAGTGTGGCTGACATGTCATCACCTCCGGTGCGCGAGGGCTCTCCTGCGCTCAGGGTGAGCATCCGGCCCGCCGCCCGGGGCCGCCTCCCGGCGGGGGCGGTCGGCGCAACTTGGGTCCCCCTTGCAGGGGGCGTCGGCGTGGTGGGTTGCGTCGCGAGATTTCCGTCTGCGGGTGCGTGGGGGCGAGCCGCGCAGTTCCCCGCGCCCCCAAAACGCCCCTGCGGGGCGCCCTCAGGGGTGCGGGGCGCAGGTACGGGTTTGAGGGGCGCGGATACGGGTTTGAGGGGCGCAGGTACGGGTTTAAGGGGCGCGGGGAACTGCGCGACCAGCCCCCACGCACCCGCGGAGACAAACCGTCAGCGGGCCCCCGGCTTAGACCAGGGCCACTTCAGACCCCCACCCGTTTCGCCCCCCGGCGAGAACTCGTACTGCCACTGGGGCGTCAGTCTGAGCCCGCCGCCGGCCCGCGCGTCCACCCGCCGGTAGACCAGAACGGTCGGCGGGCCGCCCGCGTCATCGGGGACGGGCACGCGGTACACCTTCGGCGGGTGCCCGGTCGGCCCGAGCAGGACCGGCAGCACCCGGCCGTCCAGGGGGCCGCCCACGAAGGGAGTGTCTTGGCTCTTCACGCCCCCAGTGTCACACCGCGCAGGTCAGCGCGGCATCAGAGCAGGTGCGCCGCGTCGGCCACCACGGGCAGCACGTGCCGCGCGAGGTCGCCGACCGGACCGTCCGGGGTCTCCAGGGTGAGCGCCCACCGCACCACGTCCGCCGTCTGCGGATCACGCCCCGCCGTCGCCACGAGCACCGCCATGAACTGCTCCACCAGCATGTCCCGCAGCTCGTCCAGCGCCGGGTGCTTGTCCCCGTCGAGCCAGATCAGCGAGGCCGCCTCGACCGCGGTGATCCACATCCGTACGGTCATCCGCAGCCGCGGACCCGGCTCCGCCACGCCCAGGTGGCTCAGGATGTGCTCGGCGGCGGCCCTGCGCACCCCGTCCACGATGGCGGTGGTCCGCGAGGTCTCGACCACGCTGCCGCCCTGCAGCAGCGCGCTGAACCCGGTGTCGTGCTGGTCGACGAAGGCCAGGTACCGGTCGAGCGCGCGGGAGAGCCGCCGGGTGAGCGGGCCCTGCGGCGGCTCGGCGAAGCACTGCTCCAGGTCGTCGGCGGCGGAGCGCAGCGCGGCCTCGTACAGCTGCTGCTTGCCGCCGGGGAAGTAGCGGTACACGAGCGGCCGCGAGACCCCGGCCGCCTCCGCGACGTCGTCGAGGTTGACCTCCTCGGGCGCGCGGTGCGCGAAGAGGGTGAGCGCGGAGTCGAGCAGCTGTCGCCGCCGCGCTTCGACGCTCAGGCGGCGGTAAGCGGGGGTCGTGGCTGGCGAGGTCATGCCTCGCAGCGTACTTGGGCAGCGCTCCATAAGGGGCGCGGGGAACTGCGCGACCAGCCACAGGCGGCCCGCGCTCGAGAAGAACTAGGCCAACAACCCCGAACTCCGCCAAAGCCGTCGCCCGACACCCCGCATCACACCGATGTCGTCCAGGAAGTCCGTCAGCCGCTTCGCCCCGGTCTGCATGACCTCCCTGCGGTGGCCGCTCGCCTTGACCTGCGCGACGGCCTCCCGGCGGTCGAGGCCGACGTTCGTGTACACCTCGGGATTGACGAAGGCGAGGGAGAAGACCCGGGCGGCCTCACCGCAGCTGAGGCGGGTCAGCTGCCGCTCCCAGGCGGGGGCGGTCACCATCTGGCGCCGCAACTCCTCCCGCGCGTACCGCACATGGCGGGCCTCCTCGACGACGTGGATGCGGGTCACCCCGCGCACCAGCGTCTGCACCCGCTCGTCCGGGAACGTGAGGCGCTGCATCCAGTCGAGGATCTCCTCGCCGAGCAGGGTGCAGGCGAACGAGCCGGGGGTGGTGGAGACCGTCTTGAGGACGCGCGCGAGGTTGTGGTTGAGGCGCGTGACCGGGTACGTCGGCGCCCCGCCCTTCTCGATCATCCGCGCGAACATCATCGAGTGCCGGCACTCGTCGGCTATCTCGGTGAGCGCGTACCGCACATGCGCGCTGGTCACCGACTTGTCGTAGATGTGCCGGACCAGGAGCTGCATCAGGATGATCTCGAACCAGATGCCGAGCGAGGCGAGCGAGGCGGCCTCGTGCCGGGCCAGGTCGAACCGCTGCTCTTCGGACATCCGCTTCCACAGCGGGGTGTCGTAGAGGGAGACGAGCTCGGGCGGCCAGAACCACTTGCCCTCCTCGACCGGGGCCTCCCAGTCGAGTTCCCTGTCCGGGTCGAAGGAGTGCTTGGCGGACGACTCCAGGAGCCGCGCGGCGACCTGCTCCCGGTCCTTGAGCAGTCCGAGCGCGTCCCGCAGGCCGTCCAGCGAAACGTCTTCCGTCACGGTCGTCATGACTGTTCCTGCCTTGTCGCGGGGTTACCGGCGGTCAACTCTTATGAGACTGCTTGTCAGTAAGGCCGTCAATCCCTTGCGCACGACTTGTTGACCCCTTGTCCAGGAGCGTGTGAGCCTGCCGTCATGGCGACGAGTGAGCTTTACACCAGTCCACCGAATGGTCTCAACTGGCAAGTCCCGTCCGCCGGTTCGGCCCGTTTCAGCTGGGAGTACGACGAGGGGCGCGAGCGCCTCCTCGCCCTCTACCAGAAGGGCAAGGACAAACAGTGGGACGGCGCGAAACGCATCGACTGGGACCTCGAGGTCGACCCGCTCGACCCCCTCGGCACCCCCGACGAGGCGATGACGCTCTACGGCACCCCGCACTGGACGAAGATGACCGAACGGGACCGGGGTGAACTGCGCAAGCACTACGCCTCCTGGCAGTTCAGCCAGTTCCTGCACGGCGAACAGGGCGCGATGGTGTGCGCGGCCCGCATCGTCGAGTCGGCCCCCGACCTGGACGCCAAGTTCTACTCCGCGACCCAGACCATGGACGAGGCGCGGCACGCGGAGATCTACGGCCGCTTCCTGCACGAGAAGATCGGGATGCTCTACCCCGTCAACGACAACCTGCAGGCGCTGCTCGGCGACACCCTGCGCGACTCCCGCTGGGACATGCCCTACCTCGGCATGCAGGTGCTCATCGAGGGCCTCGCGCTCGCCGCGTTCGGCATGATCCGCGACACCACGGACAAGCCGCTGCCCCAGCAGATCCTCGCCTACATCATGCAGGACGAGGCCCGGCACGTGGCCTTCGGCCGGATGGCGCTGCGCGACTACTACAAGCAGCTCACCGACGCCGAGCGGCGCGAGCGCGAGGAATTCGTCATCGAGGGCTGCTACTTGATGCGCGACCGGCTGCGCGGCGTCGAGGTCCTGGAGAACTTCGGCATCCCCACGGCGCAGGCCGAGGAGTACAGCGAGCAGTCCGAATACCTGGCGCTCTTCCGGCAGTTGCTCTTCTCCCGCATCGTGCCGTGCGTCAAGGACATCGGCCTGTGGGGCAAGCGCCTGCAGGAGGCCTACGTCGACATGGGCGTCTTCGAGCTCGGCGACGCCAACCTCGACCAGCTCATGGCGCAGGACGAGGAGATCGCCGAGAAGCTGGACGCGGAGCGGTTCGCGGCCGAGGAGCGGGAGCGGGTGGCGGAGGTGCGGGACGCGATCACGTCCGGCGGTACGGGCTGAGCGCCCCCTCCGGCACGTCAGTCGGCGCCGATCGCCGCCTCCATCACGGCCTTCGCGATCGGCGCCGCGCTGCCGCCGCCACTGATGTCCCCGCGGTCCGCCGACGCGTCCTCGACGACCACCGCGACCGCCACCGAGGGCTCCGCCTCGTCCGCGGGCTGCGCCCAGGAGATGAACCAGGCGTACGGCGTACCGGTGTTGTCGATGCCGTGCTGGGCCGTGCCCGTCTTGCCGCCCACCGTCACGCCGGGGATCGCGGCGTTCGTGCCGGTGCCCTTCTCCACGACGTCCGTCATCATCTCCCGCAGCTGCATCGCCGTGGCCGGATTCATCGCCTGGCCGAGGGACTTGGCCCCGGAGGTGTCGAGCACGTCGCCGTCGTCGGTCGTCGTGCGGTCCACCAGGTGCGGGGACTTGACCGAGCCGCCGTTGGCCACCGCCGCCGAGACCATCGCCATCTGCAGCGGCGTCGCCCGGGTGTCGTACTGCCCGATGGAGGAGAGCGCGAGCTGCGCCTTGTCCATCGAGGTGTCGAAGTTGCTCGCCGCGACGGACGAGGGAATGCGCAGATCGCGGTCGTTGAAGCCGAAGCCGCGCGCCGTCCCGGACACGGGCCCGAGCCCGGTGTCCACCCCGAGCTTCGCGAAGACCGTGTTGCACGACCACTGGAAGGCGTAGCGCAGCGAGGCGTTGGTGCAGCCGTCCACCTCGTTGGTCAGCTGGGTGGTGGTGCCGGGCAGCGTGTACGGGCTGGGCGACTTGGTCGGCGCGTCCAGGTCCGTCACCGTGCCCGCGTCGAGCGCCGCCGCGGCCGTGACCACCTTGAACGCCGACCCCGGCGGATAGGTCTGGCGGATCGCCCGGTTCAGCATCGGCTTGGTCGGGGCGCGGTTCAGCTCCGCCCAGGCGTCCGTGACCCCCCGGCTGGTCCCCGACAGCCGCTCCGGATCGTACGAAGGGGCGCTGACCAGCGCGAGGATCCGGCCGCTCGACGGCTCCAGGGCGACGACCGCGCCGCGCTTCCCGCCCAGGCCCGCGAAGGCGGCCCGCTGCACCGCCGCCTTGATGGTGGTCCGCACGGCGCCGCCGGGGTTCTGCGTGCGCGTGATGTCGTTCCACAGGGGGAAGGGCGCGAGCATCGGATCGGTGCCGGAGAGGATGGCGTCCTCGGCGTGCTCCAGGAACGTCGTGCCGTACACCTGTGAGGCGAAGCCGGTCACCGGGGCGTACAACGGCCCGTTGCTGTACGTGCGTTCATAGCGGAGCTGCTCGCCGGTGTCCTTGGAGCCGGTGACGGGCCGGCCGTCGACCAGGATGTCGCCGCGCGGCTGGGCGAACCGGACGATGGTGTTGCGGCGGTTGGCCTGGTTGGCGTCCAGGGACGCGGACTGGACGACCTGGACGCGGGTGGCGTTGACGAGCAGGGCCACGAGCAGCAGCGCGCAGAAGGCGGCGGCGTGCCGGATGTACCTGGTCACGCGGTCTCCTCGCGGTCGTGCCCGGTCACACGCCCTCCTCGCCGACGGGCTGGCTGCGCGCCGAGTCGCTGATCCGGATCAGCAGCGCCACGATGATCCAGTTGGTGACGACCGAGGAGCCGCCCTGCGCGAGGAAGGGCATCGCCATGCCGGTGAGCGGGATGAGCCCGGTGACGCCGCCCGCGATGACGAAGACCTGCAGCGCGACGATGGAGGCGAGCCCGATCGCGAGCAGCCGCCCGAAGGGTTCGCGCAGCGCGAGCCCGGAGCGGAAGCCGCGCTCCACGAGCAGCGCGTAGAGCAGGAAGATCGCGCAGAGTCCGGCGAGTCCCAGCTCCTCGCCGGCCGTCGCCAGGATGAAGTCGGACTTCGCGGCGAAGCCGATGAGGATGGAGTGGCCGAGCCCGAGCCCCGCGCCGAGCATCCCGCCGGCCGCGAACGCGAAGAGGGACTGGGCGAGTTGGTTGGGGCCCTGCCCCGCGTCGATGGAGGCGAAGGGGTGCAGCCAGTCCTCCACCCGGCTGTGCACGTGCGGCTCCAGCGAGCCGACCGCGAACGCGCCGAGGGCGGCGAGCAGCAGGCCGACCGCGATCCAGCCGGTGCGGCCCGTCGCGACGTACAGCAGGATCACGAAGAGCCCGAAGAAGAGCAGCGAGGTGCCGAGGTCGCGCTCCAGGACCAGGACGCCGACGCTCAGCAGCCAGATCGCCACGATCGGGCCGAGGACGCGCCCGGTGGGCAGTTGGAGGCGCTTGAACCGCCACAGGGTGCGTCCGGTGTAGGCGAGCGCGTTGCGGTTGGCGGCGAGGTAGCTGGCGAAGAAGACGGCGAGCAGGATCTTGGCGAACTCGCCGGGCTGGATGGAGAAGGCGCCGACCCTGATCCAGATCCGGGCGCCGTTCACGGCGGGGAAGAAGATCGGCACGATCATCAGGACCAGCGCGGCGACGACGGAGAGATACGCGTACCGCTGCAGGACGCGGTGGTCGCGCAGGAAGAGGACGGCGGCGATGAAGAGCCCCACGCCGATGGTCGACCAGATCAGCTGCGCGGGCGCGGCCTCGTCGCTCGGCGTCTCCAGGTCGAGCCGGTAGATGAGCACCAGGCCGAGGCCGTTGAGGAGCACCGCGATGGGCAGCAGCAGCGGATCGGCGTACGGGGCGCGGAAGCGGACGGCGAGGTGCGCGAGGAGGGCGAGCACACCGAGCCCGGCGCCGTAACCGGCGGCGCCGGGCGGGACGGTGCCGTTCTTCGCGAGGCCGACGTCGCAGTATCCGTACACGGACAGCAGGACGGCGACGACCAGCAGGGCGAGTTCCGTGCCGCGGCGACGGGGGACGCGAACAGCGGGAACCGCGGGGGGTGCGGCGCCCGTGCTCGTTCCGGCCATGCCGGGAACGTAGCAAGCAAATCAGCCGGAAGTCCGCTTATGTCGACTATGTCGGCCGGGTGGGGTGACGGGGTGTCAGCACCAGCGCGGAACCTTGCCGATGTTCGCGATGTACTGCGCGGAGCCCCAGGCCCAGGTCCCGTCGGTGAGCAGGTACCAGATGTTGTTGTTCACCACCCGGTCGCCGCGCGTCTTGCAGAAGATCGTGACGACCTTGCCGCGCGGGACGCTGCGGATCACCTTGCTGCCGCGGGTCGGAGCGTTGCGCAGCAGCAGCCCGTTCTTGGCGGTGACGCGGCCCTTGTAGACGGGCGGGTTGTGGGTGTCGTCGAGGGCGGCGGCCGGGCCGGTGACGGTGAGAGCGGCGAGGGCGCCGCCGGCGGCGATTATGCCGAGCCGGGTGGCGGTGGTCCGCGGGGACATGAGGCCTCCTCAGGGAAGGGTGGGTCGGCGCGGCCCTGGCGGATGCTCAGATGCCGCGAATCCCACTAAAAACGGCCCTTTGTCCCCTCGCAAGCTCACGTTGCGCCGGGTGGCCCGCCCCGCTCGTCCCGCCCCTGCCGGCCGTCGTCGTCGGCGGACTCCTCGAACGGCAGCCGCAGGGTGGCCACCGCGCCCCCGTCCACGGCGTCGGAGAACGTGAGCCGCGCGCCCAGCACCGCCGCCTGGCCGAGCGCGATGGTCAGCCCGAGACCGTGCCCCTTCGAGGAGGTGCCCTCGGTGCGGAACCGCTGCGGCCCGTGCTCCACCAGGTAGGCGGGGAACCCGTCGCCGTGGTCCCGCACCGTCACGACCGGCCCGTCGACGGTCACCAGGACCGGCGGACGCCCGTGTTTGTGCGCGTTGGCCACGAGGTTGCCGAGCACCCGTTCCAGGCGCCGCCGGTCGGTCTCCACACAGACGTCGCGTACGACGACGAGCTCCGTGCCCTCACCGGAAGAGCGCACCACCCGCTCCGCCAAAGGGGCGAGCCGGTGGGCGTCGAGGTCCACCCGTTCGCTCTTCGCGTCGAGCCGGGAGATCTCCAACAGGTCCTCGGTCAGCGTGCGCAGCGCGGCGACCCGGTCGCGCACCAGCTCCGTCGGCCGCCCCGGCGGCAGCAGTTCGGCCGCCGCGTGCAGCCCGGTCAGCGGTGTGCGCAGCTCGTGCGCCACGTCCGCGGTGAACCGCTGCTCGCTCAGGAGCTTGCCCTGCAGGGTGGACGCCATGGTGTCCAGGGCACCGGCGACCGCGGCCACCTCGTCCTGGTGCCGCGGCGCCCCGGTGTCGCTCGGCCGGGAGTGCGGGTCCCGCACCCGCGCGTCCAGGTCGCCCGCGCTGATCCGCCGCGCCACCTGCGCCGTCTGGTGCAGCCGCCGGGTCACCCGGGTCACGGCGAACGCGCCGACCAGCAGCGTCGCGCCGATGGCCAGCACCGACGAGCCGAGGATCGCCCGGTCGAGGCCGTCGATGGTGCGGGCGCCCTGGGCGTAGTCGACCTGGACGGCGATGACGCGCTCACCGTCGGCCGGGCCCGCCGCCCACATCGTCGGCCGGGACTCGTGGGCGGCGACCATCGTGCCGCGCCGCCCGTTCGCCGCGAGGTCGTGCAGCCGGTCGGGCAGGCCCGCCGGGTCGACGCCCGCGCCGGGACCGAGCCGGTCGCCCGCCTCGTACCGCGCGGTGACCTCCTTCAGGCGGGACAGGGCGCGCTCGCGGGCCTGGCCCACGGTCTGGTTGGTCACCGAGACATGGACGAGCGCGCCGAGCAGCGCGGCCAGCGCGCAGCACATGACGGTGATGAAGACGGCGGCCTTCCAGGTGAGGGTCGCCGTCCAGGCGGGGAGCCGCGGCCCGCGCGGCTGACGGCGGCTCACCGCCCGCCGCCCGCAGCGGGCGAGCCGGAGGGCGACGCGCCACCGGAGGGCGTGCCGCCGCGCGAGGGCGCCGGGCTGTGCGAGGGCCTGCCCGGCGAGGGGCGGGGCGACTTGGGCCGGGGCGAGCCGGTGGCCCGGACGATCTCGTCGCTCGTCGGCAGCATCGCCTTCTGGTGGGAGTCCCAGGACCAGACCGTGTGGTACTCGTACCCGGCGAGGCTGGAGATGGCGCGGATGATCAGGTCGCGCCCGGCCAGCTCGACGCCGAGCACCGCGTCGCTCATCTCCATGATCTGCGTCAGCTGCCGGTCCTCCTCGGCGTAGACGCGGATGTCGAGGTTGTCGTCGGGCGTCGAGACGCCGACGACCAGGTCGTCCCTGCCGTCACCGGTCAGATCGCGGTAGTAGGCCTTGAGGACCGGGCAGCGGCCCTGAGGCGCGGAGTCGTCCGCGGCGCAGTCGTCGAGCCGCTCGACGGTCTCCTTGTACGCGCGGTCGGAGCGCTCGTACGACCCCGGGTTCTCGGTGAAGTCCGCGCGGACGACGTCGACCGGGTCCACCTTGTGCAGGTCGCCCTTGGGCACGTCGACGCCCTTGACCTTGACGCTCTCTATGGCGCCGTAGTCCTCGGCGGGCACCGAGGGGGAGGGCAGGTCGGGCCAGAGGTGGGTGGGGCCCTCGGCGGTCGGCGTCGCGCCGGCGTCCCGCAGCCCGCCGGGGTCGCCGCAGCCCGCCACGGCGAGCGCGGCGAGGACGGCGAAGGCGGCGGCCGCGAGCCGGCTGCGGTTCACTGCACTCCTGCCTGCCGCGGGGCGCGGCCTGTCGTGGCACCAGGCCTGCTGTCACGACAGGCGGGCTGTCACGACACCAGATCGGCGTAGAGGATGATGTTGTCCGACCGGTGACCGCCGACGATGGGCCCGCCGCAGGTCAGCAGCCGCAGCTCGGGTCGGTCGGTCGTCCCGTACACCTTATTGGTGGGGAAGTCCTCCTTGTCGACCTGCTGGATCTCGCGGACCTCGAACCTCGCCGTGCTGCCGTCCGCGCGCGGGACCTCGACAGTGTCGCCGACCTTGACCTCGGCGACGTTCTTCATCAGCGCGGGACCGTTCGCCGTGTCGTAGTGCGCGACGATCACGGCGGGGCCCTTCTCGCCGGGGGTGACCCCGCCGGCCCACCAGCCGGGCTCGTCGGCCTTGTCCGCGGGCGGCACCTCCAACTCTCGGTCCGCGCCGATCTTCAGGTCGAGCATCGAGTGCGCGTCGACACCGGCGGCGGGGATGCGCAGACCGGTCGGCTCGGACGCCTTCAGCGGGGCGACGGCCTGCCGGGCCGGGGCGGTGGCCGCGTTGTTCACCCTGACGTCCGGGGCCGGGTCGCCCTTGCCGCCCTGACCGCAGGCGATCAGACCGATGCCGAGCGCGGCGGTGAGCGCGGCGGCGGCCGCGATGCGGGCGGT
Source organism: Streptomyces sp. NPDC041713 (assembly GCF_055591085.1). Classification (NCBI taxonomy): domain Bacteria; kingdom Bacillati; phylum Actinomycetota; class Actinomycetes; order Kitasatosporales; family Streptomycetaceae; genus Streptomyces; species Streptomyces sp. NPDC041713. The sequence continues at coordinate 135,658 of NZ_JBVIZY010000002.1, read as the reverse complement.
GTGCGGGCGCCGGGGGGCGGGGGCGGGGGTCCGCGCCGCGTCGGGCTCGGAGCCGGTGGGAGTGGTCACGGGGACTCCAGGGGGGCAGGTCAGGCCGGGGATGAGGAGCGAGGAGGGGGGAGGGGAGGCGTGGGGGTGGGGTCAGGAGCCGGTGCGGCCGCGGCGCATCATCGCGTAGCCGAGCCCCGCGGCACCGGCCGCGGCCATCCCGCCGCCGGCCGCCAGGAAGACGGGATCGCCGGCGTCCCGCACGCCCTGCGCGCCGGCCGCGACACTGCCCTTGGGGGAGCGGGACGTGCCGTGCGGCCCCTTCTCCGGCCCGGGTCGCTGCGTGGGTTTCTCCGTCGGCCGCTGGGAGGGGCTGCTGTCCGGTGCCGGTGACTGGCTCCGCGCGGCCGTCGGTTGCTCGGTCGGCGCGTCGGCCAGGGCGCTCGCGGCCGGTATGAGGAGCGCCCCGCCGACGAGGGTGGAGAGGGCGGCGGTACGGAGGAAGCTGCGGCGGCCTTCGGTGCTCACGGGTCGTTCCTTACGGTCGGTCGGCTGGTCGCTCCGGTGCGTTCGGGCGGACAGCCACGACGTTAGATGTCCGTTATTGCGGCCATTCGTCGGCTATGTAACGGCGGCCCATAGCTGTGCGGGCGGTGCCGTTACGGGACCGAGGGGGCGCCGCGCCCGGACGCACCGGGACCGGACGCACCGGACCGGGCGCACCGGACCGGGCGCACCCGGACGCGACGCACCCGGCGCACCCGGACCGGCGGCCCCGGTGCAAAGGTGACGTGGCTTCTCCCCCGCCGCCGCGAGGTTCTTGCCGGGGGAGCCCACAGGCTGTTCCCATGGTCGAGGGGGGTGATGGCGCATGAGCGGACTGCGCGTCGTACCGGCCTGGCGGCACGGTCAGGAGCGGTTGTACGTGTGTCTCGCGGACGGCAGGAGCGTGGCCTGGTACGACCGCGACGCGTCCCGCGTCCATCTGCTCGGCGAGGACCACGAGCAGGACGTGCTCGACGCCCTCGCACCCTTTCTGACCGGCGAGTTCACGGTGGGCCCGCCGCCCGTGCCGACCCCCGTCGAGCTGGCCAGGCTAGCCCTCCACCCGGACGACGACCTCGCCCCCAACCGCCCCGGTGAGGCCCTGCGGACCTCCCTCGACCGCGACCCGCCGCCCGCCCGCAGACTGCGCGCCGACGCCCGGCACCGCGCGCTCGCCGCGGAACAGGCGGTCGGCGAGGTTCTGGACGCCCTGGAGGGCGGGGGCTGGCGGGTGCTGCACTCCGTGCCGCTGCCCGGCGGCGCCCGGATCCACCATCTGCTGATCGGCCCCGGCGGCCTGTTCTGCGTGGGCGCCCTCGCCGTCCGCAGGCAGCGGGTGCGCATCGCCGACCCGATGGTCACCGTGGGCCGCGCCGCACCGGTCCCGCTGCTGCGCTCGATCCGCTCCGACGCGGGCCGGGCCTCCTTCGCGCTGACGGCCGAGGTCCGCCCGGTCCTCGCGCTGGCCGGGACCGGCGCCGCCGACCTGGATCTGGGGACGCCGCCGCGTGACGTACGGGTGCTGCGCGAGAGGGACCTGCCGGGGCTCGCCCGCCTCGGCGGGGTGCTGAAACCGGCCGACGTGGAGGCCCTGCACGCGCTGGCCAGGGACCGCCGCACCTGGCTGCAGGTCTGAGCCGGCCGCCGGCTCGGAGCCGGCTCAGAGGTTGTCGCCCCAGCCGCCCTGGATCATGGTCTGGAAGGCCCAGGACCCGCCGCGCCGGACCAGGATGTCGGCGTAACGCAGCTGCTGCGTCTCGCCGTTCGCCGTCATCACCGAGTCGGTGAAGACGACGGCCATGGCGGGGGAGAGGAAGACGGGCGTGCGCGTCGACTCGAAGGTGATGTCGCCGCCGCCGCTCCCCATCACGTGCGTCATGGTCGCCACGAACTGCTCCCGGTCCCACTGCGCGGAGCGCCCGTCGCCCGCCGCGTCGTCGCTGACCAGGTTGAGCGGGAAGACGGCCAGATCGGCCATGCGCTCGACATCGCGCCGTGCGCTGTGCGCGTCGTACTCGGCGAACCAGGCGGTCAGGCTCGCGCGGTCCTCGTGGGTCGGGACGTATCCGGTCTCGGGAAGGACGGTCACGTGGTCTCCTTGTCGTCAAGTTTGACTACTGGCGAAGAAGGTATGCCTCCGGGGACCTCTAGTCAAACTTGATTAGCGGTGACGCCGGTCACATGCGGCACCGGGACGTGGTGGTTCAGGCGGGCAGCGGCCGGGCCAGCTCGGGGTCGAGGAGCGGTTCGAGCAGATCGCCGTCCTGCCGCAGCCGGGACGTGACGTCGTCCGCGGTGAAGACGAGCTGCCCCGGCTCCGTGCACTCCTCGACCTCGTCCCAGGTCACCGGCGCGGAGACGGTCGGCTCGGGGCGGGCCCGCAGGGTGTAGGGCGCGGCGGTGGTCTTCGCGGCGGCATTCTGGCTGAAGTCGACGAAGACCTTGCCGGGGCGCAGGCTCCGCGTCATGCGGTGCACGACGAGCTCGGGCAGCTCCCGCTCGGCCTCGACGGCCAGCCCCTTGGCGTACGCGGTGACCTGGTCGGACGGGGTCGGCTCCAGCGGTACGAGCAGATGCAGCCCCTTGCTGCCCGACGTCTTGGCGTACACGTGGAGCCCGTCGGCCGTCAGCCGCTCCCGCAGCCAGAGCGCCGCCCGGCAGCACTGCACGACGGTGGCGGGCGGCCCCGGGTCGAGGTCGAACACCATCCGGTCGGCCCGCGCCGGGGCGTCCGCCCGCCACTGCGGCACATGGAACTCGGTCACCAGGTTGGCCGCCCACATGAGGGACGGCAGATCCTGTACGAGGATCTGCCGCACGCCTCCCTCGGAGCGGGGCACCTCGGCCGTGTGCACCCAGTCGGGGGTACCGGGCGGCACGTTCTTGGCGAAGAACTGCTGACCGTCGGGCCCGTCCGGATAGCGCAGGAAGGAGACGGGCCGGTCGCGGAGGTGGGGGAGGAGGGCCTCGGCCGTGCTCGCGTAGTAGTGCAGCAGCTCGGCCTTGGTGAAGCCGCTCGCGGGATACAGCACCTTCTCCAGGTTGCTGAGCGGGAGCCGTCGCCCCTCCACCTCGGTGATAGGCGTCATACGATGAGACTCCCACAAAAACCCCATAGCGCTCGTAGTACTCATAGCACTCGCAGAACTCGTAGCGCTCGTAGAACTCATAACCCCCATCTGCCCTCCCCGCCCCAGTGAGGTGTCGGACGTGCGATCCATATGGAACGGTGCCATCTCCTTCGGCCTGGTCAGCATCCCGATCAAGCTCGTGAACGCGACCGAGAGCCACTCGGTCTCCTTCCGCCAGATCCACACCGAGGACGGCGGCCGGATCCGCTACCGCAAGGTGTGCGAGCTGGAGGAGCGCGAGGTGTCGTCGGCGGAGATCGGCAAGGGGTACCAGGACGCGGACGGTTCGATCATCCCGATCACGGACGAGGACCTGGCCGCGCTGCCGATCCCGACGGCCAAGACGATCGAGATCGTCGCGTTCGTCCCGGCGGACCGCATCGACCCGCTCCAGATGGACGCCGCGTACTACCTCTCGGCGAGCGGCACCCCCGCGGCCAAGCCGTACACGCTGCTGCGCGAGGCGCTGAAGCGGAGCCAGAAGGTGGCCATCGCGAAGTACGCGCTCCGGGGCCGTGAGCGGCTCGGCATGCTGCGGGTGGTCGACGACGTGATCGCCATGCACGGGCTGCTGTGGCCGGACGAGATCCGCGCGCCCGAAGGGGTGGCACCCGAGACGCACGTCACCGTCCGCGAGGCCGAACTCGACCTGGCGGACGCCCTGATGGACACGCTCGGCGAGGTCGACATCTCGACCCTGCACGACGACTACCGCGAGGCGGTCGAGGAGCTCATCGCCGCGAAGGTCGAGGGCACGGCCCCGGCGGAGCGGACCCCGGCGGCCGAAGGGGGCGGCGGCAAGGTCATCGACCTGATCGCCGCGCTGGAGAGCAGCGTCCGCGCGGCGCGTACGGCGCGGGGCGAGGAACCGGCGGACGAGGCGGTGGCCGAGGTGACCCCGATCGCGCGCAAGTCGTCCCGTACGACGCCTAAACAGACGCCCAAACAGACACCCAAGCGGACGCCGAAGCAGGTGGGCGGCAAGAAGTCGACGTCGTCCGCGACCGCGGCGACGAAGAAGACCGCGACGGCCAAGAAACGGACGACGAAGACGACGGCCGCGAAGCCGACGGATACGAAGGCGACGGAGACGAAGGCGGGCGTGGCAGGCAGGACGACGAAGAAGACGGCGACGGCGGCGAAGAAGTCCACGGGGGCCGGAGCGGCGAAGAAGGCGACGACGCCCAAGCGGCGCGCCTCGGCCTGAGCCGAGCACGTCTCCCTGGACGCCTTACCGCCCCTGTTCCCGCAGCCGCGCAGACCTCTGGTCCTGGCCCCGGAGGGCGGATGCGACGAGTTCCGTCACGTACGAAAGGTGTTCGTCGAGGAAGAAGTGGCCGCCGGGCAGCACATGGCAGGAGAAGGCGCCGCGCGTCTCGCTCTCCCAGGGCCTGACGTTGTCCACCGCGACGCGTGGGTCGGCGTCGCCGGCCAGGGCGACGACCGGGCAGTCGAGCGGCGGTCCCGGCCGGTGGACGTGGCGTTCCAGGAGCCGGTAGTCGGCGCGGACCGGCGGCAGGATGAGCGGCAGCAGATCGGGGGAGGACAGCACCTCGTCGGCGGTGCCGGACAGCTCCCGCATGTACGCGACGAGCTCACGGTCGGGCATCTCGCTGACCGGCAGCCGCCCGGCGAAGGGCCGCCGAGGCGCCGAGGGGGCCTGCGCGGCGGAGACGAACAGCGCCACGGGCGGCCGCCCTTCGGCGCTCATGCGCCGCGCGGTCTCGAAGGCGAGGACCGCGCCCATGCTGTGCCCGAACAGGACGGTGGGCGTCCCGGCGCCCCGCCCGCGCAGCGCGCCGAGCACGGCGTCGACGACCTCGTCGGCCCGCTCGGCGAACGCCTCGCGCAACCGCTCCCGGCGCCCCGGGTACTGGACGACCAGCGGCTCCACGGCCCCCGTGAGGGCGGCCGACAGCGCGTGGTGCGAACTGGCGGAACCCCCCGCGTGCGGAAAACAGACGAGCCGGGCGCGGGCGTCGGGGGCAGGGTGGAAGCAACGAATCCACTCGCTCACGAGCGAGCCTCCTTTCCGTGCCGCGCGGAGGGCGGCGGTTCCGTGCCGCGCGGGGGCGGCGGTGCGTTGCCGCGCGGAGGGCGGCGGTGCGGTGCCGCGCGGAGGGCGGCGGTGCGGTGCCGCGCCGAGGGCGGCGGTGCGGTGGTGCGACGGGTGGGTCGGCCTGAGCGGGCTCGGATCACCACGTCCGCCAGCATGCCCGAAGGGGGCGCCACGGCTTCGGGCAGGTCCGGGGCAACGTCGACAACTGCTCGCCCGCGGGCTGCCGTACGCCGGTCATCTTCGCGACGCACGCCTCCTTGCGAGCCTCGGCGGGGCGACGAGGGCGCGGCGCCGGGCCCGTATCTGGATCAGGCGCAGGACGAGGGCGACGAGCGTGATCGCGACGATCGTCAGCGCGTAGATCTCGGTGGCGGTCCGCAGCCCCAGCACGGTGACGGCGATCCCTCCGAGTACGGCGGGCACGCTGTTCCCCAGGTAACTGATGACGTTGGCCAGGGCGAAGACGGCGCTGCGCTCGTGCGGCTTGGCTATCCGGGCGAAGGTGCCGAACGTCGCCAGCACCGACGCACCGACTCCGAAGCCCGCGACGACGGTGCCGAGGGCGGCGAGCCAGGCGAGCTCCTCCACCGTGCCGGCCAGCGACATCAGGGTGCCGAGGCCGAGCAGCGCGGACGCGGGGGCGAGCAGCACGGACGCGGGGCGGGAGCGGAGCAGGGCGACCGCGAACGCCCCGGTGCCGGCGAGGAGCGTGACGACGACGCCGCCGATCAAGTGGTTGTGCAGCCCCAGCAGTTGGGCCGCCACGGACGGTCCGAGCGAGAGGTACATCCCGGCCAGGGCCCAGCCCGCGATCATCACGGGCACCGCCGGGACGATTTCGGCGCGCAAGTACGCGGGCATCGCCACCCGCGGACGCAGGGAGGCGACGGCTCCCGGCCGCCGGGGCGATGTCTCCGGCAGACGGGCCACGACCACCCCCGCCAGCACGAACCCGCCGAACAGGAGGGCGTAGACGAGCCGGGTCGGACTGGGCCCGAACTCCACCAGCACGCCGGACCCGAGGGCGCCGAGCGCGAGCCCCGTGAGGGGGGTCACCGAGGTGATGACGCCGGCGCGGCCACGGGCGTGCGCCGGTTCGAGATCGGCGAGGGTGGCGCTGAGGGCGGTCGTGGCGGCGCCGGTGGCGATGCCCTGGAGCACCCGGGCGGCCGACAGCACGAATACGTCCCCGGCAACGGCGAACAGGACGAGCGCGAACAGCTCCAGACCGATCGCCGCGGCGAGCACCGGCCGCCGCCCGAGATGGTCGGACAGCGCTCCGACGACGAGCAGCGAGCCGAGCAGACCGACCACGTAGAGGGCGAACACGAGGGTCAACACCCAGGCGGTGAAGTGCCATTGCTGCTGGTAGACGACGTAGAGCGGGGACGGCGCGCTGGAGGCGGCCAGAAAGAGGACGAGGACCGCGGCCACGGAAGGAAAGGCCCAGCGAGGCCGGCCCTCCCGCGGCTCGCGGCGGGGAGCGCCCACGCCGCGGAGGGGCGGTGCGGCGGTGACGACGGATTCAGCGGGCATACCGACCTCGCAGCGATCGTTGCGTTAGTGGTGGAAACGTACCACAAACGCAGCGATCGCTGCACTATTAACGCAACGATCACTGCGAAAAGCTATGCGGAGTCTCGCGGGGGGCCGATCCCGGACACGAGTAAAAGCAACGATCAATGCGACAATGACGGCATGTCCCCAACGCCTCCCGCTGGGCCCGCGCCCGCGTCCACCGCCTCCGCAGCGTCCGGGCCCCCCGCCGTGTCCGGGACCCCCGCAGCCGGTGTCCGGCCAGGCGGCCGGTCCGCCCGAGTCCGCGCGGCCGTCCATCGGGCGGTGGCGGAACTGGTCGCGGACGAGGCCGGCGAAACGCTCACGATCCCCGTCGTGGCCGCGCGTGCGGGCGTGCACGCCACCACGGTCTACCGGCGCTGGGGCTCCGTCGCCGACCTGCTCGCCGACGTCACGACCAGCCGCTTCGCCGGCGACATCGTGGTGCCGGACACCGGAAGCCTCCGCGGCGACCTGGAGCGCTACGCGTCCGACCTGGCCAAGGACGTCAGCGACCCGGACACCCTCGCGCTGGTGCGGGCCACGATCGGCACGGGAGGAGAACAGGGCGCCGCCGCCTGCAGGGGAGACCGCCAGCACCAGTTGGAGGCCATCCTCGACCGCGCCGAGACCCGCGGCGAGGCCCCCCCATCCCTGGAACGCGCCACAGACGCGGTCCTGGCCCCCCTCTACTACCGAGCGGTCTTCACGACCGAACCCCTGACCCCGGAGTGGGCCCGTGGGCTGGTGTCCCACCTGCTGCCGTCATCGCGGGACGAGTCTCCGACGAAGCCGTCGGCGACTTGACGCGCTCGGGAGCGGGCTGCGCGAACTGAGCCACTATGTAGCGAATCCACCCGAGCCGGAACTGCTCCAGGCGGCGCGGATGTTCGTGGCAGTAGGCCACCGTCTCGGTGCGGACGAGCTCCAACTGCTCGTCGCGGTCCGCGCAGCACTGGGCGTTCAGCCGGAAAACCGAACGCGGCCGGCAGGATGGCGAAAGTAGAATGCTGGCAACGGGGGGAGACTCGGTGGGAAGCCGGTTGCGTGTGGGGGATGTATATCGGTCCGCCCGAAACAGGAATCCCAAGGTGGAGTGCATCGGTGGCTACCCGAACATCCACTACGTCACGGCTTCCGACATCCTCGCTCCGATCCAGCTCAGCAAGGGGATCAACCCGACCGCCAAGGTCAAGGCCCCCGAAGGATTGCGACGTCCGGCGCTCCTGATCCGTTCCAGCCCCTGGAAGGCAGGCACGGCTGAGACTCCGTGGCGCGACGTGTTCGACCTCGACAACGGCCGCGTACGTTATTTCGGGGATCACCGGGTCGATCACACGGAGCCTTTGGGCAAGACTCCGGGCAACGCGGTGCTGTTGGATGCACTGGCCGATCACCAGATGGACACCGCGGAGCAGCGCGCCTCGGCCGCACCGCTGTTGCTGTTCGCTTCCGTCACGCGCAACAAGACCCCCAAGGGGTATGTCCAGTTCTGCGGGGTGGCAGTCCTTGAAGGTGTGGAGAAGGTCGAACAAGAGGCAGACGGAAGGCCCTTCCCCAACTACTACTGCGAATTGGCTGTATTGGACCTGAGTCAAGAAGACGATCAGTTGGATTGGGCGTGGATCGAGGCTAGGGGGAACCCGGAACTTTCAGCCCGAGAAGCGGTCGAGGTCGGTCCTTCTTCCTGGCGTCGGTGGGTGGAGCACGGACGTTCCGTCCTGCCCGAACTGAAAAGGCGGACCAACCGCCCTGCCGAAGCCCTCGGCCCCGTTCGGCAGGTGCCCGGCGACGGTGAGACGGCAGCGCCGTTCCCCGCCCCGCGGCCCTCGCGCGACGGCACCGCCGCCATTTCCTCTGTACCGGCCGATCCGTCGGATGACCTCACGGTCGGTCTGCTCATGGACAGGCTGCGCAACCTCAAGGTCCACAAGGCGAACGGTCGGCCGAGCAGGCACAAGCCGTTGGCTCTGCTGTGGGGTATCTCCAGGGTGGCCACGGGAAAGCCTCCAGTCGCACCGTGGCGGCAGTTCCGGGACGAGGTGGGAGGGCTGCTGGCCGAGTTCGGCCACCCCGAGTCCAGGGTCACCCCCGAGTATCCGTTCTGGCACCTGCAGACGAGTCATCTGTGGGACGTGCACGGTGTCCCGCCCGAGCACGCGGGCGTGGCGCACGCGGCGACCTTCGACAGACTCAACCCCAAAGGCGGAATGACCGAGCAGGCCGAGCGTCTGCTGGCTGACACCTGTGTGCGGTCCCAGGCGATCGCTGTCCTGCGGGAGACGCACCTTGCCGACATGGATCAGTCGGCCCTGATGGAACGGCTGGGAATGGCCGGTTACGAAAGTGCCGCCGGTGTCTCGGATTTCGCTGAGGAGCAGGAGGGGGAAGCGGGTCCAGCCGCGCGACGGACGGCTACTTCGTCCCGCATCGTTCGGGACACCGCGCTGACGGCCAGACTGAAAAAGCTGCACGGCGACCGGTGTCAGGTCTGCGGACTGCAGTTGTCGACCCGATTCGGCACCTACAGCGAGGCCGCTCACATCCGTGGTCTCGGCCGTCCTCACAACGGCCCCGACGAGCTGCCCAACTTGCTGATCCTGTGCCCGAACCACCACGTCCAATTCGACACACTGGCGCTCTACATAGACGTCGACGGCATTGCCCGTAGAACTGTCGACGGCGCTCCCATAGGCGAACTCCGCCGGCACCCTGCTCACCGGATCAGCGAAGAGCACGTTCGCTATCACCGTTCGCTGTGCGGCAGAGACACGACGTACGTCGAGACACACGGCTGGTCCATGCCGCCCGGCTTGCATTCCGACCACTAGAGCGGGAGTGATGCCGAGAGGTCGGACGGGCGGGTCCCGGTCCGGCGGTCTTGTGGCGAGGACGGGTCCCGCCGGCCCCAGCAGCTCACGGCAGCACTCGTCCGCAGATACGCGAAGACCCCGGCCTCAGCGTTTCCGCTGGTGACGGGGTCTTGGGCACCTTCTGCAAGGTGCCCCCGGCAGGATTCGAACCTGCGCACACGGCTCCGGAGGGCGCGTGCCTCTTGTGCACTACCGCTGGGCAGAGACGGGTGAGCACATCGTTACGCCTCTGCCGTCCACGAATAGGCCGCGCAATCGCACAGGCAGCTACTCCAACATGATCTCTTCCGGACGCCGGTTCGTAACCGCGGTCTCTCGCACCGTCAGTATGTGCTCGATGCAGGCTTCGAGGTCTCCCCCGTGGTCGTCCCGGGCCATGCTTCTGAGTTCCCGAGCCAGATCCATCCTGTTGATGAGGACGACCGGGTACTGGTCTTCCACCATCTCGGTCTGCGCGGGCACGGAATAGGCACCGGTCGTGACGTACACGCCGATCCAGCCGCGTCGAAGTCTCGCCACGACGCGAGCGATCTGCTCGGCGGTCACGAGGTTGTCGAGCTTGACGCATTTTGCCTGTCCGAGGACGACGAGACTGGTACCGGCCAATCCGCTGCCGATGTGGAGTCGCCCGACGAAGTCTGTTCCTCCGTCGCCGGATCGGCGGGTGAGCCACCCCTCGACGTAGCTGTTGCCAGCGCCGCGCAGAACACGCGACCGCGGAGGCGACAGCCTCGAAATCGTGCTTGCGTCCGTCGAAGTACTTATAGATCAGCTCTAGATTTCTGGCCTTCGGCGTGCCCGGAGCCGGGCGCTGCTTGGGCATCTTGGTCACCTTGGCACGAGCAACGCGCCGTCGGAGCCTGGGGAGCGCCGAGACGCCGTGCTTGACCCACTCGCGTCAAGCCTGCGGTGCGAGTTCGAGCGACGCTGCGTCGCTCACGGCCTTGTTCCTACGAGCGTCAATTCACTCCCACGAGACCTTGTCGTCCTCGTCGGTCAGGTCGATGAGAGCGATGTCGTACACGTAGTTGGTGAACGTCGTGTGCTCACTGCCGCCCCACTGCACCAGCCGCTCTGCCCGCTCGATGACGCCCAGCCCACAGGACTAGACGTGTCCCTTGACCTTTCCGTTGCGCGAGACCGCGCGGAACAGCAGCAACGGGACAGCGCTGGCTCGTTCCTCAGGAGTGTGTCCGTGGTGTCCCGTGAAGGCGTCGAGCAGAGCCGCGTTCCCGTTGGTCTTTCCGGGGTCGACGGTAGGTACGTGCTCCGGGTGGGGACAGGCGGCCGGTGATTCTCATCCGGTCGAGCCCCTGGAAGGCTGGCACCGAGCAGACGCCTTGGCACGAAGTGTTCGACATGGACAACGGGCACGTCCGCTACTTCGGCGACCGCAAGGCCGCCACCACCCAGCTTCCAGCAACGCCCGCGGGAGATCAGGCGAGTGAGTCACATGGTGGAAGTTGGGGTACCCACCCAGCACCGTCGGGCCGGGATCCTTCCCCGTGGCGTAGCGGTACACCTGACCAACACGCAACTGACCACCCACGATTGCCCCCATGACAGCACTTCCCGACGATCTCCAGGTAACCGTACTAGTCATCGCCGACACACGGGGGCCGCCCTGTTTGGATCATAAGCAGGCGCCAGCGCACATCGCCTTCCCATGTGCGGTTGGGAAGGCGGCGGCATCGAGGGAGAATCTGCGGCTTGGCTAACGCATTCGAGGCATCTAGCTATCGGCCGTGATCGCTCGCAATAGGTGGCTGAGTGAGATCACGAAAACGGTGTGGTCGCCCCCAGTCTCCAATCTGGCCAGATGGGTTACCCCGTGGTATCGCCGATCAACGGCGTCTTCGCACTCCGTGAACGCTATTGCGTTGCCGCCAGCCGTTCGATCCTTTCCGATCTCCCAGCAGACCAGGAACTTCATGTCGCTCCACTTCTTCACTTCGGAGACGACATCAGCAAGGAGAGAGTCTGCTGTCAGCTTGAACTCGGCAACCCCTTCTGCTTCACGAATGTCAACGTCGTCCACTCCGGGAAGTCTCTCTTTCAGGGCGTCCGAAGCTACTGAAGGGACGTACTGAAAGAACGAGTCGTAGAAGTCGAAGCCGCTGAAGTAGACGGGCTGCAGATGGCGCAGTACGCCAAGTCCAACCAGCTCGCCATACAGGGCAATTACGTCCTGCTCTGCTTGGGGCTCGGTCTGAAGAGTGATCTCACCGATCTCTGGAAGCAGTCGAGGCGACATGCGGTTCTGGCGCCTGACATGTGCCTTGACCGCGGGGTCCATGTAGCCAGGCTGGGTAGGTGCCGTTCGTGGCGGGCTCACGCGCAGAAACGGCCGGCTCTGTTCTGCGAGCCTGTTGGCAACTAGCTCCTCGGTGATACGCAGAAAATCGTGAACGTTGGGCGGGAAATCTTTTCGCCCCAAGTCCGGCTCAATCCCATGCAGGCTGTAGATCAGCCAAGTCCTGTCGACGTTAAAGCCGCGATGCGTCAGCGTGATCTCTCTGTTCCAGGAAGAGATCATGCCGTCAGTTGCGACCCTCAGGCTGGGGAAGTGGAGGCTCTTCCGATTGCGCGGGATCTTCCAGTTGTCGCCTAGTTGATCCCGGTATGAAGCGCTATACGAGAACAGGGAATAGACGTGGACGTCGTGGGTGTCGATGAACGCTTCTACCTCTTCGGGTTCGACAAGTTGCTCACCTGTCTTTGCCCCGATGAGATCCTTTAGCTCTTTGGGGTCAAGGATCCAGTAACACGCATGAAAAGCTTTCTTCTCTTTCGCGGACGGCTCGGAGTTCTTGTTGTTCTTGAGCCAATTCCCCAGATTGAGAACCTTGATTCCCGCAGCGAGATCCTCATGCGGATAGCGGTAAGAAGGGGGGACTGTCACGGTCTCCGTCTTCGCCTGCCGCTTGTACTCCAGGGTGACTTTGAGCGGCCGCTTCTTCGTGACTTCGGGAGGCTCTACGAGCCCTGCCGCGGTCTGGTTCCGGATCGCCGTCGTCGCGTACTCTAGGGTCGGGAACGCGTGTCGAAGACTACGGGGCTCCGTTTGAGGGCTCAGGCGGATGGTTACAATCGTCCCTGGTCCGTCAAGTCTTCCGGTGCCTTGAATTTCGTCGAGCCGTCCGACAGGAGGCTGCTCATTGTCGGGATCTTCAACCCATGCGCGCCCATGTTCAAGGCGCACGATGTAGTGTTCGTCATCGGTCTTCGTCTCAAGTTCGAAGAAGTTGAAGCCGTATGCGAGGAATGTGAGCCCCACGCCCTTATGGCCTCTCACGAGCCCGGCCAGGAAATCAGCACGCTTGCTGCCGACGTCAGGAGCGAGCCATTTTGCGATATCTTCGCTGGGGATTCCCCGGCCGTTGTCGCGAACAGAGATTGTGTTCTCATCAGTGTCGAGGGTGATCCGCACCTCTCCGTCGCCCGGTAGCCCAAGGGCTGAAAGGACTTCGTCGACCGCATTCTGGATCGGCTCGGCAATTACGTCGGCAGCGTTGTGGTAGCTCTTGATGACGTTAATTACACGCTGCTTCACCCAGGCCTGAGTGTCGTTTTGTGTGAGCATCGCAAGCGGATGGATATCGCGTGGCATCTCTGCTCCTGATGCAGTGCGGGGCAATGGTGATCAGCATGGCACAGCCTGCTTGGGCTCGGGAGGAAGTTGGCCATGGCAGAGCGCCTTTTGAATGACTGCCTCGGGCGAGCGTGCGGACCCTCGATCCGTGGCCTGTGGGCGAGTTGGGGACCGCTCCCGCAACCGCTCCTGGCTCCCATCCCGTCTGCCGTCGACCCATACACCGTGGACGCCCTGGGCCGTGACTGCTCGGCTTTGCCTGGGTCGCTGGCAGGCGGGATGGGAGCTCCCCGCCCACGCCACCAATCGGCCAGCACTGCTGAAGAACCGACCGACTGAGGATGTCCGCCGGGTGCCCATCCCGCCGCACCTAGTTGCGGTGCTCCGCGAGCATCTGGCTACCTTCGGAACGACGGACGACGGACGGCTGTTCTTCAGCGAGGAGGGCGAGGTCGTCCCCTCCTCGACCTACTACCGCGTCTGGCAGGAGGCTCGGCCCCTCGCGCTTCCGCCGTCCGTCGCCGCCTCGCCGCTTGCGAGTCGGCCGTACGACCTTCGGCACTCGGCGCTGTCGACGTGGCTCAACGCCGGTGTCGACCCGACTGAGGTGGCCGAATGCGCCGCAACAGTGTCGAGGTCCTGCTAACCCGCTACGCGAAGTGCCTCGACGGGCGGCAGGACGTCGCCAACCGGCGAATCGAGGATCTGCTCCGCGAGTACGACTGACACCACCTGACCGCGCCCGAGGTCCCTGGCATCCTGTCCAGGGGCCTCCGCATTTTCGGTGGCTCACCTGGGGCAGCGCTTCAAGATCCCGTCCACGCCTCGTCCACAGACCCCGACATACGCCCGCTCCGAGCAACATATGGCTGCACATACGCGAAGACCCCGGCCTCAGCGTTTCCGCTGGTGACGGGGTCTTGGGCACCTTCTGCAAGGTGCCCCCGGCAGGATTCGAACCTGCGCACACGGCTCCGGAGGCCGTTGCTCTATCCCCTGAGCTACGGGGGCGTGTCGACTCGCTTGTGCGGCGACGGGTAGAACCCTACCAGCTCTCCGGGGCTCATCATGAACAGGTATTTCTCCGGTTCCGGGGGACCCGGGGGCGCCCCGTGCGGAGGGGGGTCTTCCGGATGTTTCGGTGCCTGGCGGGTCGGCCTCGCACGGGGCGGAAGTGGGGAAAACCGGGACGCGGCGGTGGGCGCGGACCTAGTCTCGAGTTGTGCCAGGCGTGCCCGGCCGCGTGCTTGTTGTGGACGACAACAAGGTCATCCGGCAGCTGATCAGGGTCAACCTCGAGCTGGAGGGCTTCGAGGTCGTGACCGCGGCCGATGGTGTCGAGTGCCTGGATGTCGTGGATGAAGTTCAGCCCGATGTCGTCACCCTCGACGTCGTGATGCCCCGGCTCGACGGACTGCGCACCGCGGCGCGGCTGCGTTCCGATCCGCGGACCCGGCACCTGCCCATCGTCGTCATCAGCGCCTGCACGCAGTACGAGGTCGAGAGCGGCCTCGAAGTCGGCGTCGACGCGTTCCTCGCCAAGCCCTTCGAACCGAACGAACTCGTCGGCGTTGTCCGGCAGTTGTTGGGTTCGGGTGGGGCTGACGCCGCCAACCACGGGGGTCAGGAACAACAGGAACAGCAGGAGCATCAGGGGCATCAGGGGCATCAGGGGCATCAGGGGCACCACCCGCACGCGCGTGACCGCCGCGGCGGTGGCTGCGCCGGCGAGACCGAGCGCGCCGCTCAGCCCGGGGGCTGACGCAGCCCACCGGGACGGCCCACCGGGGACAGCCCACCGACGGGACGGCCCACCGGGGCGAGGGGGCGTCAGAGCCCGCCCGGCCCCCGGGACCCGTACCCGCCCCCGTCCACATCCCGGACCATCCCCCAAACCGACTCGCCTTCCCACCCCCCTCCTCCCATACGCTGGTGCCGTGACCCCCGTCGAGCTCTCCCGCACCGTGCTGCACGCCCTGCGTGCCGCCGTCGATGCCGGGGAGCTTCGTGACGTGGCCGTGCCCGACGGGCGCGCCGTGCGGGTCGAGCGGCCGCGGCCCGGTGGGTGCGGGGACTACGCCACCAACCTCGCCCTGCAGATCGCCCGCGCCGCCGAGCGTTCGCCGCGGCAGGTGGCCGAGGTGCTCTCGCCCCGGCTCGCCGCCGAGCCCGGCATCGCCGGGGTCGACATCACCGGGCCCGGGTTCCTCAACATCACCCTCGCGGGCTCACGCGCCGCCGCGGCCGCGGAGCTCGTACGCCGCGTACGCGAGGACGGGCACTGTTACGGGCACGTCCACCCCGACACCGGGGAGCTCGCCCAGCTCCACGTGGACCGCGAGCTCCGCGCCGTCGTCCTCGCCGACAGCGCCCGCCGCATCCTGCGCACCCAGGGCGCCCTCGTCCGCGTCACCTGTGACGCGGAGCCACCCGCCGCCTGGGGCGACCAGCTCGGGGCGCGCGTGGACGCGTACGGACGGCCCCCCGAGCCCATGCCCACCCTGCGCCCCGTCCCCGCCCCGGAGGCCGCCACCCTGCGCCTCGGCCGGGACGCCGCCCGGTGGGCCCTGCTCCACCCCGCCCCCCACGACCACCCCCGCGTCACCCCCGAGCAGGGCGGCGACGGGCACCTCGTGCAGCGGGAGAGCAACCCCCTCTTCCGTGTCCGGTACGCCCACGCCCGCGCCCGTGCCCTCGGTCGCAACGCCGCCGGCCTCGGCTTCGGCGCCGTACCCGGCGAGGTCGACGCGCCGGAGCTGCTCGACGCCGTCGAGGCCCACCCGGCCGTCCTCGCCGCCGCGGCCCGCCACCGCGCCCCGGACCGCCTCGCCCGCCACCTCGTCCGCACCGCCGACGCCCTGCTCGACCTCCAGGGCTCCGTCCTGCCCCGCGGCGACGAGAAACCCTCGGCCGCCCACCGCGCCCGGCTCGCGCTCGCCGAAGCCGCCGGGACGGTGCTCGCCGGTGGCCTGTCCCTGCTCGGCATCAGCGCACCCGAATACCTGTGACGCATACCTGTGACGAATACCTGTGAATGACCACCTGTCTGTGCATACCGGGACATCCGTGAGCGAGACGCAGCGCACGCCGCACGGCGCGCCACGCGCGCCCATGGGGGAGCATGTGACGCGTGCGGTCCGCGCGCTCCACGTGACGGATGCCTCAGACAGCGCCCAGGTACCCGCACACGCACACGTGAGCACGTGAGAGAGACGACACCGCCATGAGCCGTTCCGCCCACCCCGCAGGCCCCCGCCACGCCGACGTACTGCCCGAGGGGCACTACTCCGCGCCGCCCGCCGACCTCAACGCCCTGGACCCCAAGGTCTGGTCCCGCACCGTCACCCGTACCCCCGAAGGGGTCGTCGCCATGGGCGGCATCGAAGTGACCCGGCTCGCCGAGGAGTTCGGCACCCCGGCGTACTTCGTCGACGAGGCCGACTTCCGCGCCCGCTGCCGGGCCTGGCGCGACGCGTTCGGCAGCGAGGCCGACGTCTTCTACGCCGGCAAGGCGTTCCTGTCCCGGGCCGTCGTGCGGTGGCTGCACGAGGAGGGGCTGAACCTCGACGTGTGCAGCGGCGGGGAGCTCGCCACCGCGCTCGACGCCGGGATGCCCGCCGAGCGCATCGCCTTCCACGGCAACAACAAGACGGTGGAGGAGATCGAGCGCGCCGTCACCGTCGGCGTCGGGCGCATCGTCCTCGACTCCTTCCAGGAGATCGTGCGCGTCGCGCACATCGCCGAGCGGCACGGCAAGCGCCAGCGGGTGCAGATCCGGGTGACCGTCGGCGTCGAGGCGCACACCCACGAGTTCATCGCCACCGCGCACGAGGACCAGAAGTTCGGCATCGCCCTCGCCGGGGGCCAGGCCGCCGAGGCCGTGCGGCGGGCGCTCAAGCTGGACGGGCTCGAACTGATCGGGATCCACTCGCACATCGGGTCGCAGATCTTCGACATGGCCGGGTTCGAGGTCTCCGCGCGGCGCGTCGTGCAGCTGCTCGCCGAGGTGCGCGACGAGCACGGCGTCGAGCTGCCCGAGATCGACCTCGGCGGCGGCCTCGGCATCGCCTACACCTCCGACGACGACCCGCGCGAGCCGCACGAGATCGCCAAGTCGCTCGGCGAGATCGTCACGCGCGAGTGCGAGGCCGCGAACCTCCGCACCCCGCGCATCTCCGTGGAGCCCGGCCGCGCCATCGTCGGGCCGACCGCCTTCACGCTCTACGAGGTCGGCACCATCAAGCCGCTCGAAGGGCTGCGCACGTACGTCTCCGTGGACGGCGGCATGTCGGACAACATCCGCACCGCGCTGTACGACGCCGAGTACACCGTCGCCCTCGTCTCGCGCTCCTCCGACGCGGAGCCCGTCCTGGTGCGCGTCGTGGGCAAGCACTGCGAGAGTGGGGACATCGTCGTACGGGACGCTTTCCTTCCGGCCGACGTCGCGCCCGGTGACCTGATCGCCGTGCCCGCGACCGGCGCGTACTGCCGCTCGATGGCGAGCAACTACAACCACGCGCTCCGCCCGCCCGTCGTCGCCGTCGACGGCGGGGCGGCGCGGGTGATCGTCCGGCGCGAGACGGAGGAGGACCTCCTGCGTCTCGACGTCGGATAATCAATCGCATAATGAAATAGTCGTCTCACGTTCCGGACTGTGGACGGAAAGTCCGTTCCGGTGCGTGAGACTGGTCCCACCGTAGATGTATGAGAAGTGAGGTCGGATGATGCGTACGCGTCCGCTGAAGGTGGCGCTGCTGGGCTGTGGGGTTGTCGGCTCAGAGGTGGCGCGCATCATGACGACGCACGCCGACGACCTCACGGCCAGGATCGGCGCCCCGGTGGAGCTCGCCGGGGTCGCCGTCCGCCGCCCCTCCAAGGTGCGCGAGGGAATCGACCCCTCCCTCATCACCACCGACGCGACCGCACTGGTCAAACGCGGGGACATCGACGTCATCGTCGAGGTGATCGGCGGCATCGAGCCGGCCAGGACCCTCATCACCACGGCCTTCGAGCACGGCGCGTCCGTCGTCTCCGCGAACAAGGCGCTCATCGCGCAGGACGGCGCCGCGCTGCACGAGGCGGCCGCCGAGCACGGCCGCGACCTCTACTACGAGGCCGCCGTCGCCGGCGCCATCCCGCTGATCCGGCCGCTGCGCGAGTCCCTCGCCGGCGACAAGGTCAACCGCGTCCTCGGCATCGTGAACGGGACGACGAACTTCATCCTCGATGCCATGGACACCACCGGTGCCGGCTATCAGGAGGCCCTCGACGAGGCCACCGCGCTCGGATACGCGGAAGCCGATCCGACCGCCGACGTCGAGGGCTTCGACGCGGCCGCCAAGGCCGCCATCCTCGCCGGCATCGCCTTCCACACGCGCGTGCGCCTGGACGACGTGTACCGCGAGGGGATGACCGAGGTCACGGCCGCCGACTTCGCGTCCGCGAAGCGCATGGGCTGCACCATCAAGCTCCTCGCCATCTGCGAGCGCGCCGCCGACGGCGGCTCCGTCACCGCGCGCGTGCACCCCGCGATGATCCCGCTCAGCCATCCGCTGGCATCCGTGCGCGAGGCCTACAACGCCGTCTTCGTCGAGGCCGAGGCCGCCGGACAGCTGATGTTCTACGGGCCCGGCGCCGGCGGCGCGCCCACCGCGTCCGCTGTCCTCGGCGACCTCGTCGCCGTCTGCCGCAACAAGCTCGCCGAGGCCACTGGGCCCGGCGACTCCGCGTACACCCAGCTGCCCGTGAGCTCCATGGGCGAGGTCGTCACGCGGTACCACATCAGCCTCGACGTGGCCGACAAGCCGGGCGTGCTCGCCCAGGTCGCGACGGTCTTCGCCGAGCACGGCGTGTCGATCGACACGGTCCGCCAGACGGGCAAGGACGGCGAGGCCTCCCTCGTCGTCGTCACCCACCGCGCGCCCGACGCCGCCCTCACCGGCACCGTCGACGCGTTGCGCACCATGGACACCGTGCGCGGTGTCGCCAGCATCATGCGGGTTGAAGGGGAGTAAGCAGCAATGACCCACCAGTGGCGCGGAATCATCGAGGAGTACCGGGACCGTCTTCCGGTCTCCGACACCACGCCGGTCGTGACGCTCCGCGAGGGCGGTACGCCGCTCGTGCCCGCACAGGTGCTCTCCGAGCGCACCGGCTGCGAGGTCCACCTCAAGGTCGAGGGAGCCAACCCCACGGGGTCCTTCAAGGACCGCGGCATGACCATGGCGATCACCAAGGCCAAGGAGGAGGGCGCGAAGGCCGTCATCTGCGCCTCCACCGGCAACACGTCGGCCTCCGCCGCCGCCTACGCCGTACGGGCGGGGATGGTCTGCGCGGTCCTCGTGCCGCAGGGCAAGATCGCGCTCGGCAAGATGGGCCAGGCGCTCGTCTACGGCTCGAAGATCCTCCAGGTCGACGGCAACTTCGACGACTGCCTGAACCTCGCGAGGGCCCTGTCGGAGAACTACCCGGTGGCGCTGGTCAATTCGGTCAACCCGTTCCGCATCGAGGGCCAGAAGACCGCCTCGTTCGAGATCGTCGACGCCCTCGGTGACGCGCCGGACCTGCACGTCCTTCCGGTCGGCAACGCCGGCAACATCACCGCCTACTGGAAGGGCTACAAGGAGTACGCGGCCGACGCGGTGTCGACCCGTACCCCCCGGATGTGGGGCTTCCAGGCCTCCGGTTCGGCGCCCATCGTGCGCGGCGAAGTGGTCAAGGACCCCTCGACCATCGCCACCGCGATTCGCATCGGCAACCCCGCGTCCTGGCAGCACGCGCTCGCCGCGCGCGACGAGTCCGGCGGCCTCATCGACGAGGTGACGGACCGTGAGATCCTGCGCGCCTACAAGCTGTTGGCGTCCCAGGAGGGTGTCTTCGTCGAGCCGGCCTCGGCCGCGTCCGTCGCCGGTCTGCTGAAGGCCGTCGAGCAGGGCAAGGTCGACAAGGGCCAGAAGATCGTCTGCACGGTCACCGGCAACGGCCTGAAGGACCCCGACTGGGCCGTCGCCGGCGCCCCGCAGCCGGTCACCGTCCCGGTCGACTCGGCCGCCGCCGCCGAGCGCCTCGGCCTGGCGTAACAGCCGCAGGCGTCGCGGGCCACGGCCCGCACCCGCGGACAGAACCCGCAACTCCGTACAGGGGGTGGCACAGGGGGCTTACGACACGCATCGTGCGCCTCCTGTGCGCCCTATGTCGCCACAGAACCTTCCTTCGATAGGCTGTACCGAACCCACCCCGCGCATATGCCGGGTGCCGCCGTCGTCCGCGGCCTTCGGGTGTTCCGTACATGTGGCACGTACTGAAAAATACGGAGCCTCAAAAACACGCAGCTCAAGGAGAGTCATCGAGCGATGGCCGGTCCCGCGTTCCGCGCCGCCGCCGTCCGGGTGCGCACCCCCGCCACCAGCGCCAACCTCGGTCCGGGCTTCGACAGCCTGGGCCTGTCGCTGGGTCTCTACGACGACGTGGTCGTCCGGGTGGCCGACTCCGGCCTGAACATCGACATCGCCGGGGAGGG
The DNA here is from genome assembly GCF_055591085.1 of Streptomyces sp. NPDC041713. Taxonomy (NCBI): domain Bacteria; kingdom Bacillati; phylum Actinomycetota; class Actinomycetes; order Kitasatosporales; family Streptomycetaceae; genus Streptomyces; species Streptomyces sp. NPDC041713. The sequence goes on along the minus strand of NZ_JBVIZY010000002.1, from coordinate 114,894 downwards.
CAGCGACAACCTCCCGCGCGACGAGTCGCATCTGCTCGTACGATCCCTGCGCACCGCCTTCGACCTGCTCGGCGGACAGCCGCGCGGCCTGGAGATCGTCTGCGCCAATCGCATCCCGCACGGCCGCGGGCTCGGCTCGTCGTCCGCCGCCATCTGCGCCGGCATCGTCGCCGCGCGCGCCGTGACGATAGGCGGCGAGGCCCGTCTCGACGACGCGGCGCTGCTCGAACTCGCCACCGAGATCGAGGGCCACCCCGACAACGTGGCCGCCTGTCTGCTCGGCGGCTTCACGCTCTCCTGGATGGACGGCGGAACCGCCCGGGCGATCCGGATGGACCCGGCCGCTTCCATCGTTCCGGTGGTCTTCGTACCGGGAAAGCCGGTGCTCACCGAGACGGCCCGCGGGCTGCTACCGCGCACCGTGCCGCACGTCGACGCCGCCGCCAACGCGGGCCGTGCGGCCCTGCTCGTGGAGGCCCTGACCCGCCGCCCCGAGCTGTTGCTCCCCGCCACCGAGGACCGGCTGCACCAGGAGTACCGCGCCCCGGCCATGCCGGAGAGCGTCGCCCTGGTGGACCGGCTGCGCGCCGACGGGGTGCCCGCGGTGATCTCCGGCGCGGGCCCCACGGTCCTCGCGCTGGCCGAAGACAGTGCGGCCGACAAGGTCGCACGCCTGGCGGGAGAGGGCTGGGCGGCCAATCGCCTGGCGCTCGACGCCAAGGGAACGAGCGTGCTTCCGCTCGCGCCCTGAACGCAGTGAAGACAGGGATTTCGGGGTGTCCCGATCCCGAGAGGGGGAATGTTTGTTGGATCCGGTAGTGTTAATCTCAAGTCTGCACCCGACCTCACCATGGCGAGGTGCTTTGTGTCCCCGTCCGGGACAACCATTCTTCCGGGAGCCTCCAAACTGCTTCGTGCCCTGCACTGAGCGGTCCTGAGCACGCTCCGGAACCGGCGTGACCGAGCCGGGTGACACCGCACTTCAGTGGCACCGCACCGGGAATCGCCATCACCAATGAATTCTTCCGCCGCGTTGGCGGACCACCGCCCCGGCACGGTCCACGGAAAAGCCAGGACCGCCGCCGGACAGCACAACCGGTCGCCGAGCCAGACAGGCCGACGTCCGCTCCAGGGAAGGACCCTTCGTGAGCGACACCACCGATCTGATGGGCGTGACTGCCGACACGCCCGCCACGGACGCCTCCGCGGCGCCTGCCACCGGTGCTTCGGCCGGCTCCCGGCGGCGCCGCGGCACCGGCCTCGAGGGCATGGTGCTGGCGGAACTGCAGCAGGTCGCATCGGGCCTTGGCATCAAGGGCACCGGGCGCATGCGCAAGAGCCAGCTGATCGAGGTCATCAAGGAGGCGCAGGCAGGGGGCGGAGCCCCGGCGAAGAGCGCCCCGGCCTCCGGCGACACCGCCGAGAGCAAGCCCAAGCGCCGCGCCACCTCCAAGGCCCGTACGGGCGAGGACGCCGCGGAGCCCGCCGGCAAGGCGAGCGCTGCGGACAAGGCCGAGGGCAAGGCCGACAAGGCCGCCCAGCAGCAGATCGACATCCCCGGCCAGCCCGCGGGCGCGCGCGGGAGCGACGAGCGCGGGGACGGCGACCAGCCGGCCGGCGAGCGCCGCAGGCGCCGCGCCACCGCCGACGCGGGCAGCCCGGAGACGGCCGCCACCGCGGAGGCGAAGTCCGAGCCGAAGGCCGACGCCAAGGGCGACGCGGCCGAGTCCAAGGGCGACAAGGGCGGCGACGGCTCCGGCGACAACAACGCCGACGGCCGCCGTGAGCGCCGTGACCGGCAGGGCCGCGGCCGTGACCGCGACCGCCGCGGCAACAAGGGCGACGACCAGCAGGGCGGCGGACGCCAGGACCAGCAGGGCGGCGGGCGCCAGGACCGGCAGGACCGCCAGGACCGTCAGCAGCAGGGTGGCGGCGGCCGTCAGGACCGCCAGGACCGCCAGCGCGACAACGGTCCGCAGGATGACGACGACTTCGAGGGCGGCCGCCGCGGCCGTCGGGGCCGCTACCGCGACCGCCGGGGCCGTCGCGGCCGCGACGAGCAGGGCTTCGGCAACGAGCCGCAGGTCTCCGAGGACGACGTCCTGATCCCCGTCGCGGGCATCCTGGACATCCTCGACAACTACGCGTTCATCCGTACGTCGGGCTACCTCCCCGGCCCCAACGACGTGTACGTCTCGCTCGCCCAGGTCCGCAAGAACGGCCTGCGCAAGGGTGACCACGTCACCGGTGCGGTGCGCCAGCCCAAGGACGGCGAGCGCCGCGAGAAGTTCAACGCGCTGGTCCGCCTTGACTCGCAGAACGGCATGGCGCCCGAATCCGGGCGCGGGCGGCCGGAGTTCAGCAAGCTGACGCCCCTTTACCCGCAGGACCGGCTCCGCCTGGAGACCGACCCGGGCGTGCTCACCACCCGCATCATCGACCTCGTCGCGCCCATCGGTAAGGGTCAGCGCGGTCTGATCGTGGCCCCGCCGAAGACCGGCAAGACCATGATCATGCAGGCGATCGCCAACGCGATCACGGTGAACAACCCCGAGTGCCACCTGATGGTCGTCCTGGTCGACGAGCGTCCGGAAGAGGTCACCGACATGCAGCGGTCGGTGAAGGGCGAGGTCATCTCCTCGACCTTCGACCGTCCCGCCGAGGACCACACCACGGTCGCCGAGCTCGCCATCGAGCGTGCCAAGCGGCTGGTCGAGCTGGGCCACGACGTCGTCGTGCTGCTCGACTCGATCACGCGCCTCGGCCGTGCGTACAACCTCGCCGCCCCGGCCTCCGGCCGCATCCTGTCCGGTGGTGTCGACTCCACGGCGCTGTACCCGCCGAAGCGCTTCTTCGGTGCCGCGCGCAACATCGAGGACGGCGGCTCGCTGACCATCCTCGCGACCGCGCTGGTGGACACCGGTTCGCGCATGGACGAGGTCATCTTCGAGGAGTTCAAGGGCACCGGCAACGCCGAGCTCAAGCTCGACCGCAAGCTCGCCGACAAGCGCATCTTCCCGGCGGTGGACGTGGACGCGTCCGGCACCCGCAAGGAAGAGATCCTGCTCGGCAGCGACGAGCTCGCCGTCACCTGGAAGCTGCGCCGCGTGCTGCACGCGCTCGACCAGCAGCAGGCGATCGAGCTGCTGCTCGACAAGATGAAGCAGACGAAGTCGAACGGCGAGTTCCTGCTGCAGATCCAGAAGACGACCCCGACGCCGGGCAACGGCAACGACTAGTCGTCCGCATCGATCGCACCGGGCCGCCCCGTCACAGCCGTGACGGGGCGGCCCTTTTGGTGCGTGGGGGCCGGGAGAGACGTTGGCCACACGCATAAGAGATTCTCACGGTCACGGCCCGTAGCCCGGTGGCAGAAAAAGCCGCAGGTGAGGCCTGAAATCGAGGGGCAGGGGAACACGGGCAGTCACCGGTGGTGCCCGGGGCGCGCACAGTCCGCTGTGCAACCCTTCAAGCGGTTTCGCCGTCTGACAAGTGACGAGACACCGCTACCTGGCCCTGAAAGCAGGGGGTAACCGACCGACGAGGACTGAGGAGCGCATGACCGACGAGAGCACGCCCGCGGGTACGGACGACGCGAAGCCCAGGCGCTCCCGCGGCGGCGGTGGCGGCCGGCGCCGCAAGCCCCGTCGGCGCAACAAGGTCCTCGTCGCCACGGCCTGGACCGCGGCCTCGGTGGTCGTCCTCGGGGGAGTGGGCGCGGGGTTCCTGTACTTCAAGCTCAACGGCAACATCAACGGCGTCGACATCAACTCCGCGCTCGGCACCGACCGCCCCGCGGACGTCGACAACGGCTCGCAGGACATCCTCGTCCTCGGCTCCGACTCGCGCTCCGGCGACAACGCCAAGTACGGCAAGGACGAGGGCGCGGCACGCTCGGACACGGCGATGATCGTGCACGTCTACAAGGGCCACAAGAAGGCCAGCATCGTCTCCATACCCCGCGACACCCTCATATCCCGGCCCTCGTGCAAGACCGACGAGGACAGGACCGACCCGGGCGGTCAGCGGCAGATGTTCAACACGGCGTACGAGGTCGGCGGGCCCGCCTGCGCCGTCAAGACCGTCGAGAAGATGTCCGGCATCAGGATGGACCACTACCTCGAGGTCGACTTCACGGGCTTCAAGAAGCTCATCGACACCCTGGGCGGCGTCGACATCACCACGAAGAAGGCCATCCACGACAAGGACAGCCACCTCGACCTGGACGCCGGCAAGCACTCGCTCACCGGCGAGCAGGCCCTCGGCCTGGTCCGCACCCGGCACGGCGTCGGCGACGGCAGCGACCTCGGCCGCATCCAGCTCCAGCAGGCGTTCATCAAGGCCCTCCTCGACCAGGTCAAGGACGTCGGCGTCTTCAGCAGCCCGAAGAAGATGTACGACCTCGCGAACGACGCGACCAGCGCCATCACCACCGACTCCGACCTCAACGACGTCAAGTCCCTCGCGAGCTTCGCGAACGGCCTCAAGGGCATCGGCGCCGGCGACATGAAGATGGTCACGCTGCCCATCCAGTACGACCCGAACGACCCCAACCGCGTGCTGCCCCTGGAGAAGGCCGACCAGGAGGTCTGGGACGCCCTCAGGGCCGACAGGCCCATCCCCAAGTCCGCCACCGACCAGTCCGCGGGCGACAAGGGCGACGCGGGCGACGTGGTCGCCGGCGGCTGAGCGGCGGCGCGGGGCCCGGTGCGCGGCCCGTGCGGGCTCCCGGGGAATAGATCGGCACCTACCCCGGTTTTGGGAGATACGGCCGGTCCTGGCAGACTGGTACGTCGGCCCCGGTTCACGTACGAGCAATCCGCACGTACGACCCGGCGCCCTCCCGAAACTAGGAGACACCTTGAAGCGCGACATCCACCCCGAGTACTTCGAGACCCAGGTCAGCTGCACCTGCGGCGCGGAGTTCACCACCCGCAGCACGATCCCGAGCGGCACCGTCCGTGCCGAGGTCTGCTCCGAGTGCCACCCGTTCTACACGGGCAAGCAGAAGATCCTCGACACCGGTGGCCGCGTGGCCCGCTTCGAGGCCCGCTTCGGCAAGGCTGCGGCTGCCAAGAAGTAGCGAGCCACTGCGCCGGTCATCGGCCGCCCTCGGGAGGGGGTGGCCGGGACCGGCGCTTTTGCCGTCCCGCAGCCGATTCGCGTAGAACCACCGCGCAGAAAACCAGGAGCCCCCGAATGTTCGAGGCGGTCGAGGAACTGATCGGCGAACACGCCGATCTCGAGAAGAAGCTCGCCGACCCGTCGGTCCACGCCGACCAGGCCAACGCGCGCAAGCTCAACAAGCGCTACGCCGAGCTGACCCCGATCGTCGCGACGTACCGCTCCTGGAAGCAGACCGGGGACGACATCGAGACGGCGCGCGAGTTCGCCGCCGACGACCCCGACTTCGCCGCCGAGGTCAAGGACCTGGAACGGCAGCGCGAGGAGATCACCGAGAAGCTGCGGCTGCTGCTCGTGCCCCGGGACCCGTCCGACGACAAGGACGTCATCCTGGAGATCAAGGCGGGCGCGGGCGGCGACGAGTCGGCCCTCTTCGCCGGCGACCTGCTGCGCATGTACCTGCGGTACGCGGAGCGCATCGGCTGGAAGACCGAGATCATCGACTCCACCGAGTCCGAGCTCGGCGGCTACAAGGACGTCCAGGTCGCCGTGAAGACCAAGGGCGGCAACGGCGCGACCGAACCCGGCCAGGGCGTCTGGGCGCGACTGAAGTACGAGGGCGGCGTGCACCGCGTGCAGCGCGTGCCCTCCACCGAGTCCCAGGGGCGCATCCACACCTCCGCCGCCGGTGTCCTGGTGACGCCCGAGGCCGAGGAGATCGACGTCGAGATCCACGCCAACGACCTGCGCATCGACGTCTACCGCTCCTCGGGACCCGGCGGCCAGTCCGTCAACACCACCGACTCCGCCGTGCGCATCACCCACGTGCCGACCGGCGTCGTCGCCTCCTGCCAGAACGAGAAGAGCCAGCTGCAGAACAAGGAGCAGGCCATGCGCATCCTGCGTTCCAGGCTGCTCGCCGCCGCGCAGGAGGAGGCGGAGAGCAAGGCCGCCGACGCCCGCCGCAGCCAGGTCCGCACCGTCGACCGCTCCGAGAAGATCCGCACGTACAACTTCCCGGAAAACCGGATCTCGGACCACCGCGTCGGCTTCAAGGCGTACAACTTGGACCAGGTGCTCGACGGTGAACTCGACCCGGTGATCCAGGCCTGCGTCGACGCCGACTCCGCCGCCAAGCTCGCCGCCGCGTAAGGCACCCCCGCCGTACGCCCCCTTCACGACCGCCCCCGGAGGACCAGCGTGAACCTGCTGCTCGCGGAAGTGGCCCAGGCCACCCAGCGGCTGGCCGACGCCGGCGTGCCCTCGCCGCGCAACGACGCGGAGGAGCTCGCCGCCTTCGTGCACGGCGTGAAGCGGGGCGAGCTGCACTCCGTCAAGGATTCCGACTTCGACGCCCGCTACTGGGAGACGATCGCGCGCCGCGAGGCCCGCGAGCCGCTGCAGCACATCACCGGGCGGGCCTTCTTCCGCTATCTGGAGCTGCAGATCGGACCCGGCGTCTTCGTGCCGCGCCCGGAGACCGAGTCCGTCGTCGGGTGGGCCATAGACGCCGTCCGCGCGATGGACGTCGTCGAACCGCTCATCGTCGACCTGTGCACCGGATCCGGCGCCATCGCCCTCGCCATGGCACAGGAGGTGCCGCGCTCGCGGGTGCACGCCGTGGAGCTGTCCGAGGACGCCCTCACGTGGACGCGGAAGAACGTCGAGGGGTCCAGGGTCAAGCTCCGCCAGGGAGACGCCAGGGAGGCCTTCCCGGAGCTCGATGGCCAGGTCGACCTCGTCATCTCCAACCCTCCGTACATCCCGCTCACCGAGTGGGAGTACGTCGCCCCCGAGGCCCGCGACTACGACCCGCAGCTGGCGCTCTTCTCCGGCGAGGACGGCCTGGAGCTGATCCGCGGCATCGAGCGCACCGCCCACCGGCTGCTGCGCCCCGGCGGGGTCGTCGTCATCGAGCACGCCGACACCCAGGGCGGCCAGGTCCCGTGGATCTTCACGGAGGAGCGGGGCTGGGCCGACGCGGCCGACCACCCCGACCTGAACAACCGCCCGCGCTTCGCGACCGCCCGCAAGGCGATGCCGTGAGCACCAACACGTCACGTCAGCAGTACGTTTCAGTGAGGAGTCCGGACTAATGGCACGGCGATACGACACCAACGACGCGACCGACCGTACGACCGGTCTGCGCGAGGCCGCGTCCGCCGTCCGCCGTGGCGAGCTGGTCGTGCTGCCCACGGACACCGTCTACGGCATCGGCGCCGACGCCTTCACCCCGGAGGCCTGCGCCGACCTGCTGGACGCCAAGGGCCGCGGCCGCAACATGCCCACCCCCGTCCTGATCGGCTCGCCCAACACGCTGCACGGCCTGGTCACCGACTTCTCCGAGATGGCCTGGGAGCTCGTCGACGCCTTCTGGCCCGGCGCCCTGACCCTCGTCGCCAAGCAGCAGCCCTCCCTGCAGTGGGACCTCGGCGACACCCGCGGCACCGTCGCCATCCGGATGCCGCTGCACCCCGTCGCCATCGAGCTGCTCACCGAGGTCGGCCCGATGGCCGTCTCCTCGGCCAACCTCACGGGACACCCCGCCCCCGAGGACTGCGACGCCGCGCAGGAGATGCTCGGCGACTCCGTCTCCGTCTACCTGGACGGCGGCCGCACCCCCGGCATCGTCCCGTCGTCGATCGTCGACGTCACGGGCAAGGTGCCGGTGCTGCTCCGCGCGGGCGCGCTCGACGCGGACGAGCTGCGCAAGGTGGTACCCGACCTCGAGGTGGCGAATTGACAGCCCCTGAGACGGGGCGTGGCATAGCGGGCTTCCCGGGATCCGCGGGCTCCTTCCGCATCCTCCACGTCAGCACCGGCAACGTCTGCCGCTCGCCGATCACCGAGCGGCTGACCCGGCACGCCCTGGCCGACCGCCTCGGCGACCCGCTCACCGGCGGCCTGATCGTGGAGAGCGCGGGCACCTGGGGCCACGAGGGCGCCCCGATGGAGACCAACGCCGAGCAGGTCCTCGCCGACTTCGGCGCGGACCCCACCGGCTTCATGGGCCGCGAGCTCCTCGACGACCACGTCATCCGCGCCGACCTGGTCCTCACCGCGACCCGCGACCACCGCGCGCAGGTCATCTCCATGGGGCACTCGGCCGGCCTGCGCACGTTCACGCTCAAGGAGTTCACCCGCCTCGTACGGGCCATAGACCCGACGACCCTGCCGGAGCCGGACGGCAACGGCGTGGTGGAGCGCGCCCGCGCCCTGGTGCGGGCCGCCGCGGCGCTGCGCGGCTGGCTGCTCGCGCCGAGCGTGGAGGCCGACGAGGTGTACGACCCGTACGGCGCCCCGTTGCCGTTCTTCCGGTCGGTGGGCGACGAGATCAACCAGGCCCTCGACCCGGTGGTGACGGCGCTGACCGGGGTGGGCGCACACAGGTAGCCGCGGCCCCGCGCGCACCCGCCCGCGCAGGCCTACATTGGATCTGAGGTCACCCCTGCGAGGCCCGGAGCCCACGATGACGGTCAGCACCGCACCCACCGCCCCCGCGGCGTACACGGACCTCGACGCGCTGCGCCGGCAGGACCCCGAGCTCGCCGAGATCATCGCCGGCGAGGTCGCCCGGCAGTCCGACGCGCTGCAGCTGATCGCCGCCGAGAACTTCACCTCGACCGCGGTCCTCACCGCGCTCGGCTCCCCCCTCGCCAACAAGTACGCCGAGGGCTACCCGGGCGCCCGGCACCACGGCGGCTGCGAGCTGGTCGACGCCGCCGAGCGGATCGCCGTCGACCGCGCCAAGGCGCTGTTCGGCGCCGAGCACGCCAACGTGCAGGCGCACTCCGGGTCCTCCGCGGTGCTCGCCGCGTACGCCGCGCTGCTGCGACCCGGCGACACCGTCCTGGCGATGGGCCTGCCGTACGGCGGCCACCTCACGCACGGCTCGCCCGCGAACTTCTCCGGCCGGTGGTTCGACTTCGTCGGCTACGGCGTGGACCCCGAGAGCGGCCTCATCGACTACGACCAGGTGCACGCCCTGGCCCGCGCCCACCGCCCCAAGGCCCTGGTGTGCGGCTCGATCTCCTACCCGCGGCACATCGACTACGCGGCCTTCCGGGAGATCGCCGACGACGTGGGCGCGTACCTCATCGCCGACGCCGCGCACCCCATGGGCCTCGTCGCCGGGGGAGCGGCGCCCAGCCCCGTGCCGCACGCCGACGTCGTCTGCGCCACCACGCACAAGGTGCTGCGCGGTCCGCGCGGCGGTCTGCTGCTGTGCGGCGCGGACCTCGCGGAGCGGATCGACCGCGCGGTCTTCCCGTTCACCCAGGGCGGCGCGCAGATGCACACGATCGCGGCTAAGGCCGTGGCGTTCGGCGAGGCGGCGACACCGGCCTTCACGGCGTACGCCCATCAGGTGGTCGCGAACGCGCGGATCCTGGCCGGGGAACTGGCCGCGGGCGGCTTCACGATCACCACCGGCGGCACGGACACACATCTGATCCTGGCCGACCCCACGCCCCTCGGCGTGGACGCACACACGGCCCGCGGCCGCCTCGCGGCGTCCGGCATCGTCCTGGACACCTGCGCCCTGCCGCACGGCGAGCCGAGGGAACGGGGCCTGCGCCTGGGCACGGCGGCGGTCACGACCCAGGGCATGACGGCCACGGAGCTGACCCGGGCGGCGGCCCTGCTGGTCGCGGCGGTGCGCGAGAACGCGAACGTACGAGAAGAGGTACGCGAACTGGTGGGAAGATTTCCGCCGTACCCGCAGTGAGGCCTTCCGGTAATTGTCGTGCCCGCAAAAAAAGACGGGTCGGCCTGTAATTCACCCAGGCCGACCCGCCCTATATCGCGTCGGACCTCAGCAGCCCTTCACCTTGCGCGGGGTGTCCGGGCCGAAGTGGCCCGTTTCGTGGTACCACTTGACCGTCTTGTGCGGCTTGACCTTCTTGCAGGAGAGGTCGGCCGCGAATTTGATGTCGACCTTCCGCTTCACCGTGCGGCTGCCGCAGTTCTTGTAGTAGATGTTCCAGCGCTTGTTGCCCCACGGCCCCGGGCCGTCGTGCAGCCGCTTGATGGTGCCGCCACACCTCAGCCGCTGGGCATCAGCCCCGTCGGCGGAAGTATCGGAGTCCTGCACCGTGACGGACCCGGCGCGGCTAGGGGCATCCGCGTCATCAGCTGTCGCCGGGGCCGCGAGTCCCACGGTTCCCGCAATCATCGCTGCTGCTGCAGCGATGCCAATGGCCTTACGCATTTTTCTCCTTGGTCAGAGGAAAAGAGAAGGCGTCGAGCAATTAGTTCCACATTGCCCTTGCCCCCGTTTGTGTTTTCTTTCTATCGCGCTCAAGAGGAGACACTCAACGAATTAAAGCTGCTTGAAACGCGAACCTTTTGCGCAATGTCTTGAATGATCCTTGCGGGAATTCCCGCTTGACGTTTGAAGGCGTCGGGAGCGATCAAGAAGAGGCAGGTCGAGTCCTTGTGAAGTGGGACAGTCCGCTTGCGGCGCCGGTGGCGCCGCGAGAACCTTGGCGACATCTCACCGGTCGTCGGGCGTGGCGCCCGCCGGACTTCGGCTGGTGGCATCTCGAGCGCACGCCGGTGACGGCGTCGGGCTGCGGCGACCAAGGGCGTTAGACCCCTCGTCTTCTGGTGAAGGCGAGGCATGGCGAGAATGTGAGGCGACACGATCGCAAGGCTCACGCCACTAGGCTGTGAGCCGAGATGGCCAGCGAGACCTGTGGGGAAGCCCGTGCGTGAATACCTCCTGACGCTCTGCATCACGGCCGCGGTGACCTACCTGCTGACCGGCCCGGTGCGGAAGTTCGCGATCGTGGCCGGCGCCATGCCGGAGATCCGCGCTCGTGACGTGCACCGGGAGCCCACGCCCCGGCTCGGGGGCATCGCGATGTTCTTCGGGCTCTGCGCGGGCCTGCTGGTCGCGGACCACCTGCCGAACCTGAACACCGTCTTCGAGAACTCCAACGAGCCGCGCGCGCTGCTCTCCGGAGCCGCGCTGATCTGGCTGATCGGTGTCCTCGACGACAAGTTCGAGATCGACGCCCTGATCAAGCTCGGCGGCCAGATGATCGCCGCGGGCGTCATGGTCATGCAGGGCCTGACGATCCTGTGGATCCCGGTCCCCGGCGTCGGCACGGTCTCGCTGACCTCGGGCCAGGGCACGCTCCTGACGGTGGCGCTCGTCGTCATCACCATCAACGCCGTCAACTTCGTCGACGGCCTCGACGGCCTCGCGGCGGGCATGGTCTGCATCGCCTCCGCCGCGTCCTTCATGTACGCCTACCGGATCTGGTACGGCTACGGCATCGAGGCCGCGGCGCCCGCCACGCTCTTCGCCGCCATCCTCATGGGCATGTGCCTGGGCTTCCTGCCGCACAACATGCACCCCGCCCGGATCTTCATGGGCGACTCCGGCTCGATGCTCATCGGTCTCGTCCTCGCGGCCGGCGCCATCTCCGTCACCGGCCAGGTCGACCCGGACACGATGAGGCTGAACTTCGGCGGCGGCCGCGACGCCACGCACGCGATGCTGCCGGTCTTCATCCCGCTCCTGATGCCGCTCACGATCATCGCGATCCCCTTCGCCGACCTGGTCCTCGCGATCGTCCGGCGCACCTGGAACGGCAAGTCGCCGTTCGCCGCCGACCGCGGCCACCTCCACCACCGGCTCCTGCAGATCGGCCACTCGCACAGCCGCGCGGTGCTGATCATGTACTTCTGGTCGGCGCTCATCGCCTTCGGCACCGTCGCGTACTCGGTGCACTCGACGAGCGTGTGGATCCTGCTCCTCATCGTCGCGTTCAGCGGGCTCGGTCTCGTGCTGCTCCTGCTGCCGCGCTTCACCCCGCGCACCCCGCGCTGGGCCGAGAACTTCGTGCCGCCGCGGTACCGGCGTCGCCGGGCGGCGGCACAGGACGTGGACGGGGCGGCGCACGAGGCCGACGCGACGGATGAGACGGTGGGGGAAGGACGCGACGCGAGTGACCCGGATCAGAAGACTCCGGTCTCCGCGGGCGTCAACGGAGCGACTGCGGTCGGCGAACGTTCCCACCTCTAGAACCGGTGGGACGTCCGAACGTCACGTTGACGCCCCGTTCGAAATCGCCTCAATACCAGACAACTTGCCGCTTCAGATGCACAGACGCGCGGATTACCTCTCATGTGTGACAGTGAGCACACCCAGCAGGTAAAGACCTCATCAAATAGTTTGTGATACGGTTCACGAGATCCCGGGATAGAGCCGAAGGACCGTAGTGCGACGGTCGATTGGCCCGAGGGACCCTCTCGACCCGGGTCTACGCTCGTCCATGACGACACCCTGCCCCCATCAGTAAGCGGAGCGCCGCCATGCCGTCTCAAGACACCCGAACTCTCCTCCAGTCCGCCGTGCCCACGGCTGCCGTCGGCGCGATCGTCGCCGTGGTCAGTGGTGTGGTCGCTGGGGGCAAGGGGGTCATCGGGGCTGTTGTCGGCACGCTGGTCGTGATCACGTTCATGGGGCTCGGGATGTTCGTCCTGCAGCGGACGGCAAAATCGCTTCCGCAGCTTTTTCAGGCGATGGGCATGATGCTCTACGTCGCCCAACTGTTGCTGCTGCTCCTCTTCATGGGCTTGTTCAAGGACACCACCCTCTTCAATCCGAGGGCTTTCGCTGCGGCACTCGTGGCAGCGACCGTCGTGTGGATGGCCGCTCAAGCCCGGGCGCACATGAAAGCCAAGATCCTTTACGTGGAACCCGACTCCGGCAGTGAGTCCGTCAATAAGGACAAGCCGGAGAAGTCGGGGTCTTCGACGTGAGGGGTAGGGGCGGGATAAATGCCCGTTCGAGATGCTGCTATCGTCCGGTGCCAACTGCGGCACTGCGGGCGCGGGCATCTGAGCTGACGCCTGCACGATCGCGAGGCTCGATGCCTGAATGCCGCTCACACTTCCGAAACACCAGTCCGGTGCCGACCCGCGGCTGCGCGCCGCGCCGACACGACAACGAGGTTGCCGTACCTATGCGTCACGCCGAAGGAGCCCGCGGTGAGTGCTGACCAAACTGAGCTCGCCTTTGACTGGAGCTGTCGGATCATGTCCGACAACGGCTGTGGCTTCCCGGCTCCGGGCCTGCACTCGTTCCTCTTCAAGCCGTTCGCCACCGTCGGTGGGATCGAGCTCAACAAGGTGATGCTGCTCGCCCTGTTGACCACCCTCGTCGTAGTCACGTTCTTCTACATCGCGTTCGGCAAGGCCAAGATGGTCCCGGGCAAGGTGCAGATGATGGGCGAGGCCGGCTACGACTTCGTTCGACGCGGGATCGTCTACGAGACGATGGGCAAGAAGGACGGCGAGAAGTACGTCCCGCTCATGGTCTCCCTGTTCTTCTTCATCTGGATCATGAACATCTGGTCCGTGATTCCGCTGACCCAGTTCCCGGTCTCGTCGATCATCGCCTACCCCGCGGTGCTCGCGGCGGTCGTCTACCTGGTGTGGGTCCCGCTCACCTTCAAGAAGCACGGCTTCGTGGGTGGTTGGAAGAACATCACGGGATTCGACAACTCGCTCGGCCCGATCAAGTGGCTCGTGTCGTTCATCGAGTTCTTCTCGAACCTGCTGGTGCGTCCCTTCACGCACGCGGTGCGACTCTTCGCCAACATGTTCGCCGGTCACCTGATGCTGGTGATGTTCACCGTCGCCTCCTGGTACCTGCTGAACAGCTGGCTGATCCCGGCCGCCGGTGTCTCCTTCGTGATGACCATGGCCATGATCGTCTTTGAGCTTTTCGTGCAGGCTGTCCAGGCGTACGTCTTCGTGCTCCTCGCCTGCTCGTACATCCAGGGCGCTCTCGCCGAGAACCACTGACGCCCTCCCACCACCCCCTAAGCGCCCGGTGGCCAACCCCCACCGGTCCATGAAAGAGAAGGAAGTAACGGCATGTCCGCGACTCTCGAGCTCGCCGCCCTCCAGGGTGACATCAAGGCCCTCGGCTCCATCGGCTACGGCCTCGCGGCCATTGGCCCCGGCATCGGTGTCGGCATTGTCTTCGGTAAGGGCACCGAGGCCCTCGCCCGTCAGCCCGAAGCTGCCGGTCTGATCCGTGCCAACCAGATCCTCGGCTTCGCCTTCTGTGAGGCGCTCGCCCTCATCGGCATCGTCATGCCGTTCGTCTACGGCTCCTGATCGCCCGAGACGATTAGTCCCGTTCGACGAAAGGCAATGATGTGATCGCCAACCTGGTACAGCAGGCGGCCGAGCACGCGGAGGAGCAGAACCCGCTCATTCCGCCGGGCCCCGAGCTGCTCGTCGGCGCCATCGCCTTCGCCATCGTCTTCTTCTTCTTCTGGAAGAAGCTCCTCCCGAACATCAACAAGGTTCTGGACGAGCGCCGGGAGGCGATCGAAGGCGGTATCGAGAAGGCCGAGGCCGCGCAGACCGAGGCCCAGAGCGTTCTTGAGCAGTACAAGGCTCAGCTCGCCGAGGCCCGGCACGAGGCCGCGCGTCTGCGCCAGGAGGCGCAGGAGCAGGGCGCCCAGCTCATCGCCGAGATGCGGGCCGAGGGCCAGCGTCAGCGCGAGGAGATCGTCGCCGCCGGGCACGCCCAGATCGAGGCCGACCGCAAGGCCGCCGCGCAGGCGCTGCGTCAGGACGTCGGCCAGCTGGCCACCGACCTGGCCGGCAAGCTCGTCGGCGAGTCCCTCGAGGACCACGCCCGGCAGAGCCGCACGATCGACCGTTTCCTCGACGAGCTCGAGGAGAAGGCCGAGGCTGCTCGATGACAGCGCACGGAGCGAGCCGCGAGGCCCTGGCCGCCGCGCGCGAGCGCCTCGACGCGCTGACGGACAGCACCTCGGTCGACGCCAAGCGGCTCGCGGACGAGCTGGCGGCCGTCACGGCCCTGTTCGCCCGCGAGGTCTCGCTGCGTCGGGTCCTGACCGACCCGGCGCAGTCCGGCGAGGCCAAGGCCGAGCTCGCGGGACGCCTGCTGTCCGGGCAGGTGGGCGGCGAGGCCGCCGACCTGGTGGCCGGCATGGTGCGCTCGCGCTGGTCGCAGTCGCGTGACCTGGTGGACGCCATCGAGGAGCTCGCCAACCTCGCCGACCTGACCGGTGCGCAGAAGGCGGGCGCGCTGGACAACGTCGAGGACGAGCTGTTCCGGTTCGGCCGGATCGTCGCCTCGAGCACCGGCCTGCGGGCCGCGCTGACCGACCGCGCCGCGACCGGTTCGGCCAAGAGCGAGCTGCTGCGCAGCCTGCTCGGCGGCCGCGCCGAGGACGTCACGGAGCGGCTGATCGAGCGCCTGGTGACCGCGCCGCGTGGACGTAGCCTGGAAGAGGGACTGGAGTCCCTCTCCAAGCTGGCCGCGGACCGCCGCAACCGCATGGTCGCCGTCGTCACTTCCGCCGTTCCGCTCTCGGACCGGCAGAAGGAGCGTCTCGGCGCCGTCCTGGCCAAGGTGTACGGACGTCCGATGCACCTGAACCTCGACGTGGACCCCGAGGTCCTCGGCGGGATCACGGTCCAGGTGGGCGACGAGGTCATCAACGGCAGCGTCGCGGACCGCATCGCGGAGGCCGGTCGCCGCATGGCCGGCAGTTAAGACAACAAGCACGACCTACGGCCCTAGTTGGGCCGTGCAGAGGATTCCTGGGGGCTGACCCCAGACCCCCCAAGAAAACTTCGGGCCCAACAAGGAGAGCAGGGAACCCAGATGGCGGAGCTCACGATCCGGCCGGAGGAGATCCGGGACGCGCTGGAGAACTTTGTCCAGGCGTACAAGCCGGACGCGGCCTCGCGCGAGGAGGTCGGTACGGTCACCGTCGCCGGCGACGGTATTGCCAAGGTCGAGGGCCTGCCCTCGGCGATGGCGAACGAGCTGCTGAAGTTCGAGGACGGCACCCTCGGCCTCGCGCTGAACCTCGAAGAGCGCGAGATCGGCGCCGTCGTCCTCGGCGAGTTCAGCGGTATCGAGGAGGGCCAGCCGGTGCAGCGCACCGGTGAGGTGCTCTCCGTCGCCGTGGGCGAGGGCTACCTCGGCCGCGTCGTCGACCCGCTCGGCACCCCGATCGACGGCCTCGGCGAGATCGAGACCAGCGGACGTCGCGCCCTCGAGCTGCAGGCCCCCACGGTCATGCAGCGCAAGTCGGTGCACGAGCCGATGGAGACCGGCTACAAGGCCGTCGACGCGATGACCCCGATCGGCCGTGGCCAGCGTCAGCTGATCATCGGTGACCGTCAGACCGGCAAGACCGCCCTGGCCGTCGACACGATCATCAACCAGCGCGACAACTGGCGCTCGGGCGACGTGAACAAGCAGGTGCGCTGCATCTACGTCGCCATCGGTCAGAAGGGCTCCACCATCGCCTCCGTGCGCGGTGCCCTCGAAGAGGCCGGCGCGCTGGAGTACACGACCATCGTCGCCGCCCCGGCGTCCGACCCGGCCGGCTTCAAGTACCTGGCGCCGTACACCGGTTCGGCCATCGGCCAGCAGTGGATGTACGAGGGCAAGCACGTCCTCATCATCTTCGACGACCTCTCCAAGCAGGCCGACGCCTACCGCGCCGTGTCCCTGCTGCTCCGCCGCCCGCCGGGGCGCGAGGCCTACCCGGGTGACGTCTTCTACCTGCACTCGCGTCTGCTCGAGCGCTGCGCGAAGCTCTCGGACGAGCTGGGCAAGGGCTCGATGACCGGTCTGCCGATCGTCGAGACCAAGGCGAACGACGTGTCGGCGTTCATCCCGACCAACGTCATCTCCATCACCGACGGCCAGTGCTTCCTGGAGTCGGACCTCTTCAACGCCGGTCAGCGCCCCGCGCTGAACGTCGGTATCTCCGTCTCCCGAGTCGGTGGTTCCGCGCAGCACAAGGCGATGAAGCAGGTCTCCGGACGCCTGCGCGTGGACCTCGCCCAGTTCCGTGAGCTGGAGGCGTTCGCCGCCTTCGGTTCC
This sequence comes from Streptomyces sp. NPDC041713, assembly GCF_055591085.1. NCBI lineage: Bacteria > Bacillati > Actinomycetota > Actinomycetes > Kitasatosporales > Streptomycetaceae > Streptomyces > Streptomyces sp. NPDC041713. The sequence continues at coordinate 97,868 of NZ_JBVIZY010000002.1, read as the reverse complement.
GACCTGGACGCGGCGTCCAAGGCCCAGCTCGAGCGCGGCCAGCGCATGGTCGAGCTGCTCAAGCAGCCGCAGTACGAGCCGATGGCGACCGAGGACCAGGTCGTCTCCGTGTGGGCCGGTACGACGGGCCGCATGGACGAGGTGCCCGTCAAGGACATCCGCCGCTTCGAGCGCGAGCTCCTCGAGTACCTGCACCGCAAGGAGCAGGGCCTCATGACCTCCATCAAGGAGGGCGGCAAGATGTCGGACGACACCCTGCAGGCCGTCGGCGACGCCATCGCGGAGTTCAAGAAGCAGTTCGAGACCTCGGACGGGAAGCTTCTCGGCGAGGACGCTCCGGCCGCCGCCAAGTGACGTAAGGAAGGGACCTGACTCATGGGAGCCCAGCTCCGGGTCTACAAGCGTCGCATCCGATCCGTCACCGCGACCAAGAAGATCACGAAGGCGATGGAGATGATCGCCGCCTCGCGCGTCGTCAAGGCGCAGCGCAAGGTGGCGGCCTCCACGCCGTACGCGACCGAGCTCACCCGCGCGGTCACGGCGGTCGGCACTGGTTCGAACACGAAGCACCCGCTGACGACCGAGGCGGAGACGGCGACCCGTTCCGCGGTTCTGCTCCTCACGAGCGACCGCGGACTGGCCGGCGCCTTCAACTCCAACGCCATCAAGGCCGCGGAGCAGCTCACCGAGCGTCTCGAGGCCGAGGGCAAGGAGGTCGACACGTACATCGTCGGCCGCCGCGGTCTGTCCCACTACAACTTCCGCGAGCGCAAGGTCGCGGAGTCGTGGTCGGGCTTCACCGATGAGCCCACGTACGCGGATGCCAAGAAGGTCGCGGTGCCGCTGATCGAGGCCATCGAGAAGGAGACGGCGGAGGGCGGCGTGGACGAGATCCACATCGTCTACACCGAGTTCATCTCGATGATGACGCAGACGGCCATCGACGGCCGGCTGCTGCCGCTCAGCCTCGAGGACGTCGCGGAGGAGTCGCCCACCAAGGGTGAGCTTCTTCCGCTGTACGACTTCGAGCCGTCGGCGGAGGACGTCCTCGACGCCCTGCTGCCGCGCTACGTCGAGAGCCGAATCTACAACGCGATGCTCCAGTCGGCTGCCTCCAAGCACGCCGCCACGCGCCGCGCGATGAAGTCGGCGACCGACAACGCCGGGGATCTGATCAACAGCCTCTCCCGGCTTGCCAACGCGGCCCGCCAGGCCGAAATCACCCAGGAAATCAGCGAGATCGTCGGCGGCACAGCAGCCCTGGCCGACGCGACCGCGGGGAGTGACAAGTAATGACGACCACTGTTGAGACGGCCGTTGCCACGGGCCGCGTCGCCCGGGTCATCGGCCCGGTCGTCGACGTGGAGTTCCCCGTCGACGCGATGCCGGAGATCTACAACGCGCTGCACGCCCAGGTCGACGACCCGGCCACGCCGGGCGCGAAGAAGACGCTGACCCTCGAGGTCGCCCAGCACCTGGGTGACGGCGTGGTCCGCGCGATCTCGATGCAGCCCACCGACGGCCTGGTCCGCCAGGCGCCCGTCACCGACACCGGCAAGGGCATCTCGGTGCCGGTCGGCGACGTGACCAAGGGCCGTGTGTTCAACACCCTCGGCGAGGTCCTGAACGACGACCCGTCCACGGTCGCCGACGCCGAGCGCTGGACGATCCACCGCAAGGCCCCGGCCTTCGACCAGCTCGAGTCCAAGACCGAGATGTTCGAGACCGGCCTGAAGGTCGTCGACCTTCTCACCCCGTACGTCAAGGGTGGAAAGATCGGTCTGTTCGGTGGTGCCGGTGTCGGCAAGACCGTGCTGATCCAGGAAATGATCGTCCGTGTGGCCAAGCTGCACGACGGTGTCTCCGTCTTCGCCGGTGTCGGCGAGCGCACCCGTGAGGGCAACGACCTCATGGTCGAGATGGAGGAAGCCGGCGTTCTGGACAAGACCGCGCTGGTCTTCGGCCAGATGGACGAGCCGCCGGGCACGCGTCTGCGTGTCGCCCTGGCCGGTCTGACCATGGCGGAGTACTTCCGCGATGTGCAGAAGCAGGACGTGCTGTTCTTCATCGACAACATCTTCCGCTTCACGCAGGCCGGTTCCGAGGTCTCGACCCTGCTCGGCCGTATGCCGTCCGCGGTGGGTTACCAGCCGAACCTGGCCGACGAGATGGGTCTCCTCCAGGAGCGCATCACGTCGACCCGTGGTCACTCGATCACCTCGATGCAGGCGATCTACGTCCCCGCGGACGACCTGACCGACCCGGCCCCGGCCACCACGTTCGCCCACCTCGACGCGACGACGGTGCTTTCCCGTCCGATCTCCGAGAAGGGCATCTACCCGGCCGTGGACCCGCTGGACTCCACGTCCCGCATCCTGGACCCGCGCTACATCGCGCAGGACCACTACAACACCGCCATGCGTGTCAAGGGGATCCTCCAGAAGTACAAGGACCTCCAGGACATCATCGCGATCCTCGGCATCGACGAGCTCAGCGAAGAGGACAAGCTCGTCGTCGCCCGTGCCCGTCGCGTGGAGCGCTTCCTGTCGCAGAACACCCACGCCGCCAAGCAGTTCACCGGCGTGGACGGCTCGGACGTCTCCCTCGACGAGTCGATCACGGCCTTCAACGCCATCTGCGACGGCGAGTACGACCACTTCCCCGAGCAGGCCTTCTTCATGTGCGGTGGTCTCGAGGACCTCAAGAAGAACGCCAAGGAGCTCGGCGTCTCCTGAGCTTTCGCTCGATCCGGAGAGGGGCGGGGACACCCCGCGCAGGGGCCGTGTCCCGCCCCTCTCCGTACGCCCACTAGAATTTGACCCAACACCCGGCGAAGCCGCCGGGTGGTGACCCGAGGAGCCACCCTTGGCTGCTGAGCTGCATGTCGAGCTGGTCGCAGCGGACCGCAGTGTCTGGTCCGGTGAGGCCACCCTGGTCGTCGCGCGCACCACGTCCGGCGACATCGGCGTCATGCCCGGTCACCAGCCGCTGCTCGGTGTGCTGGAATCGGGCCCGGTGACCATTCGTACGAGCGACGGCGGCACGGTCGTCGCCGCTGTCCACGGAGGATTCATCTCCTTCGCGGACGACAAGCTGTCGCTGCTGGCCGAGATCGCGGAGCTCTCCGACGAGATCGACGTCCAGCGCGCGGAGCGGGCGCTGGAGCGCGCGAAGTCGGAGGCCGACGCCTCCGCCGAGCGGCGTGCCGACGTCCGACTGCGTGCGGCGACGCGCTGACCTCAGCGCGCGCGGCGTAACGTGACTCAGCCGCGGCCAGGTCCGGGAACATTCCGGACCGGGTCGCGGCTGAGGCAATGCGGGTGCAATGTGTTGGTCCGTTGTCGGCCCTTCGGCCGACGGTAGAGGCGAGGAGGTCGGTGCCGATGATCCTCACTCTGCTCGTGTGCGGACTTGCTTTGATCGTGCTGGTGTTGGTGGGGCTCTTCGTCTTCGGACTGCGGCGCCGGCTGATCCAGCGCTCCGGCGGCACCTTCGACTGCAGCCTGCGCTGGAACGCCCCGGAGAAGGGGGACACGTCCGGCAAGGGCTGGGGGTACGGGGTCGCCCGCTACAACGGCGACCGGGTCGAGTGGTACCGCGTCTTCTCGTACGCGCCGCGGCCCCGCCGGGTCCTGGAGCGTTCGGCCATCGAGGTCGTGGACCGGCGCGCGCCGGACGGCGAGGAGGAGCTGGCCCTGCTCTCCGACGCGATCGTCCTCGGCTGCCTGCACCGTGGCTCCCGCCTGGAACTGGCGATGAGCGAGGACGCCCTGACGGGTTTCCTGGCCTGGCTGGAGGCGGCGCCGCCAGGGCAACGCGTCAACGTGGCGTGACATGAAGAAGCCGGGAAGACAGGGGGCGATCCCGTCTTCCCGGCTTCGTATCGGGGACGGTTACTTCAGACCGTCGTTGATGGCGGACACCAACTCACCGTTGGAGGTGTCGCCGCTGAACTCCCAGAAGAACGCGCCGCCGAGCCCCTGCTGCTTGGCCCACGTCATCTTCGCCCGCACCGTCGCGGGGGTGTCGTAGGACCACCAGTTGGTGCCGCAGTGGGCATACGCGGTCCCGGCCACCGTGCCGTTGGACGGGCAGGAGTTCTTGAGGACCTTGTAGTCCTCGATGCCCGCCTCGTACGTCCCGGGCGCCGCGCCGGTGGCCGTGCCGCCCGGCTCCTTCTGGGTGACACCCGTCCACCCGCGGCCGTAGAAGCCGATGCCGAGCAGGAGCTTGGCCGAGGGGACGCCCTTCGCCTTCAGCTTGGCGATGGCGGCGGCGGAGTTGAAGCCCTCCTTCGGGATGCCCGGGTAGGACGTGAGCGGGGAGTGCGGGGCCGTCGGGCCCTTGGCGTCCCACGCGCCGAAGAAGTCGTACGTCATCACGTTGTACCAGTCGGCGTACTGCGAGGCGCCGCCGTAGTCGGCCGCGTCCAGCTTGCCGCCGTCCGAGCCGTCCGCGGAGATCGCGGCGGTGACCAGGCTCTTCGAGCCGAACTCGGAGCGGAAGGCCTGCATCATGTTCTTGAAGACGGCCGGACCGCTGGTGTCGCAGGACAGCCCGCAGGCGTTCGGGTACTCCCAGTCCAGGTCGATGCCGTCGAAGACGTCGGCCCAGCGCGGGTCCTCGACCAGGTCGTGGCAGGACTTGGCGAACGCCGCCGGGTTCTTCATGGCGTCGGTGAAGCCGCCGGACCAGGTCCAGCCGCCGAAGGACCAGAGGATCTTGACGTTCGGGTACTTGGCCTTGAGCTTGCGCAGCTGGTTGAAGTTGCCGCGCAGCGGCTGGTCCCAGGTGTCGGCGACGCCGTCGACGCTCTGGTCGGCGGTGTAGGCCTTGTCGATCGCCGCGTAGGAGTCGCCCATGGTGCACTTGCCGCCCTGGACGTTGCCGAAGCTGTAGTTGATGTGCGTGATCTTGTCCGCAGAGCCGGAGGTCGCGATGTTCTTCGCGTGGTAGTTGCGCTGGTAGACGCCCCACTCGGTGAAGTAGCCGAGCTTGACCTTGTCGCCGGGCTCGGGGTCGGGGCCGCCGCCGCCCGTGGTGCGGACCTTGACGGCGCCGCTCGCGGGACCCGTCTGGTCGGCGGTGTCACGGGCCTGGACGGTGTACGAGTAGTCGGTGCCGGCGGTCAGTCCGGTGTCGCCGTACGAGGTGCCGGTGACCGTGGCGACCTTGGCGCCGTCGCGCAGGACGTCGTAGTTCTTGACGCCCTTGTCGTCGGTGGCGGCCTTCCAGTCGAGCTTGACCGAGGTGTCGGTGATGCCGGACGCGGTCGGGGTGCCGGGTGCGCTCGGCGGGTTGTCGCCGGGGACGCTGCCGCCGTCACAGCTCGCGCCGTTCAGCTCGCACTTGGAGGGGGCGCCGGGACCGCTGCCGTTGAACCCGAAGGAGACCGAGGCGCCGGGGGCGAGCGTCCCGTTCCAGCCGACGTTCTTGGCACTCCAGCGGGTGCCGGAGTTGGTGACGGTGGCGTCCCAGGCGGAGGTCACCTTGGTGTCGGAGGGGAAGTCCCAGGCGACGTTCCAGGAGCTGATCGTGGTGGTGCCGGTGTTCTTGATCGTCCACTTGCCCTCAAAGCCGCCGCCCCAGTCCTGGGTCTTGGCGTACGTGGCGGTGGCCGCGGGTGCGGCGTCCGGGGCGGCTTCGGCGGATCCGCCGAGGGCGACCAGGGTGGCGAGCGGGAGCAGCAGTGTGGTGACCGCCGCCACGGCTCGGTGTCTGGATCCGACTCTCGGGCGTGCGGTGCTGTGAGTGAAGCGCACGAGTGCTCCTCGGGTGAGTTCCGGGGGGTCTGAGGGGTTGGGACCCTGCGCCGCCCGTGAGCACGTGGACACGTGGGGGAGTGCTCACCGCAGTGCGGTGAGAATAGAAAGGTCTGGACCATCGGTCAAGAGGTCTGTACCAGTGGCCGGTTCGCGCCGGTCGGAATCCCGGCCGCGCCGGTCAGACGCCCAACTCCTGTGCCAGTACGGCGGCTTGGACCCGGCTGCGCAGTTCCAGCTTGCCGAGCATCCGGCTGACGTGCGTCTTCACCGTCGCCTCCGCCATGGCGAGCCGGGCGGCGATCTCCGCGTTCGACAGGCCCTCGCCGATGCAGGAGAGCACCTCGCGCTCGCGGCGGGTGAGGCTGTCGAGGACGGCCGGGTCCGGCGCGTGCTCGTCCCGTACGGCCCTCGACGGGGCACCGAACTCGGCGATCAGCCGGCGGGTGACGGCCGGCGCGATGAGCCCCTCGCCGCGCGCCACCGTACGGACGCCCTCAAGGAGGTCCTTCGCCTCGGTGTTCTTCAGGAGGAAGCCGGAGGCGCCCGCGCGCAGCGCACCGAACACGTACGCGTCGAGGTCGAAGGTGGTCAGGACCAGGACGTCGGCGAGCCGCTCGGCGACGACCTGCCGGGTCGCCGCCACCCCGTCCATGCGTGGCATCTGGATGTCCATCAGGACCAGGTCGGGGCGGAGTTCGCGGGCGAGCGCGACGGCCTCCTCGCCGTCCGCGGCCTCGCCGACGACCTCGATGTCGGGGGCGCTGCGCAGGATCAGCACCAGCCCCGCGCGCACGGCCGACTGGTCTTCGGCGACCAACACCCGGATCATTCCTTGGCTCCTTCGTCCGCGGGGTCGACGGGCAGGGTCGCGAAGACGTTCCAGACCTTGCCGTCGGGGCTGCTCTCGGGGCCCGACGCGAAGGCGCCGCCGAGGAGTTCGGTGCGCTCGCGCATGCCGACGAGCCCGGCTCCCGAGCCCGGCGCGCGGGGCCCCGAGCGATCGCCGTACGGGCTGCTCACCCGGATCGTCAGGGCGCGCGGCAGCTGCTCGATGGCGACGGTGACGACGCCGGGCGAGGCGTGCTTGAGGGCGTTCGTCAGAGACTCCTGCACGATCCGGTAGGCCGCGAGCTCCACGGGCGCGGGCAGCTTGGGGCCCGCGGGGGTGCGGGCGTCGTCGAGTGCGACGTCGAGGCCGTTGGTGCGGAAGCCGTCGAGCAGGGCGGCGAGGCCCTCCAGGGTGGGCGCGGCCGCCGGTTCCAGGTCGCCGCTCTGGTCGCGCAGGATGCCGATGAGGCGGCGCATCTCGGCGAGCCCCTCGACGCTGTTCTCGCGGATGACGGCGAGCGCGTCCCTGCTCGTCGCCGGGTCGTCGAGGGAGAGCGCGGCGGTGGAGTGGATGGCGATCGCGGAGAGGTGGCCCGCGACCATGTCGTGCAGCTCGCGGGCCATCCGCGCGCGCTCGGCGGAGACGGCCTGGACGCGGTCCATCTCGGCGAGCAGCGCGGTCTGTTCGGCCCGCAGCTTGGCCGCGGCCGTCGCCTCGCGGTGGTTGCGCACCAGGACGCCGGTGGCGGCCGGGGTGAAGGCCACGATCGCGGTCGCCACGCCGAGCAGGACGGCCTGCGGGTCCTGCCACCAGGCGAGGAAGGCGATGGTCAGGGCCACGGTGATGAGGCCGGTGGTGATCGGGATGCGCCGGGCGGCGGCCGGGGTGCCGTAGACGACGGCCGCGTACATGATGTCCGTGAACATCAGGATCGACGCGAGGTTGCCCGCCGTGAACTGGTCGGCCACCAGCGCGAAGGTGGCGACGACGAGGGCGAACTGCGGTCGGCTGCTGCGCAGCAGTTCGAGCCCGGCCAGGACGAGGAGCGGCACCAGCGCCCAGTGGGTGCCCAGCGGCCGGTCGCTCTGCGACTCGAGGCCGAGCGCCCACAGCGCGAGCCCGCACAGCAGGCTGCCCACGGCGATCTGCACGTCGACGCGCTGCGGGCGGGGGAGGGTCGGGGCCATGCGTCCATCCAACACGGTGGGGTGGTGCCACGCCTGGTCCTGGGGGAGGAACCGCCCGCTACATCGAAGGATGCAGTGCCGTTTCGTCACTGACGACGATGATCGTGACCCGGTGCGACGGAAGTCTGGAGGGGTGAACGAGAGGAGAGCGTCGTGATCGTCGCGCTGATCATCATCTGCGAGGCCGGCTTCTGGGTGCTGCTGGCCGCCGGGCTCGTCCTGCGCTACTGGGCGAAGATGCCGCGTGCGAGCGTGGCCGTGCTGCTGTGCGAGCCGCTGCTCGAAGTCCTGCTGTTCGTCGTCACCGCGATCGACCTGAAGAACGGCGCCGAGCCGGACTGGAAGCACGGCCTGGCCGCCGTGTACATCGGCTACTCGATCGCCCTCGGCCACTACACGGTCAAGTGGGTCGACGTCCGCGTCGCCCACCGCTTCGCGGGCGGCCCCGCCCCTTCGACCCCGAAGTACGGCACGGCCCGCGCCGTCCACGAGTGGAAGATCGCCGCCCGCTGGGTCCTCGCCGCCCTCATCGCCATGGCGCTGCTGCAGGGCGCGGTCTGGTACGTGGGCGGGGACGGCGAGGTCTCCTCGCTGCGGATGTGGCAGCAGCGGATGCTGTGGGTGATCGGGATCAACCTGATCATCGCCGCGACGTACACGCTCTTCCCGAAGAAGGCGCCCGTCGGTGCGTGAGGCCCTACCGCTCGCCGCCCGGCACCCACAGCACGTCGCCGACCGCCTTGTTCGCCGTACGGGCGAGGATGAAGAGCAGGTCGGAGAGGCGGTTGAGGTAGGTGGCGGTGAGCGGGTTCATGCTGCCGTCCTGCGCACCGGAGCCGTGCACCTCGAAGGCGGCCCACGTCGAGCGCTCGGCCCGCCGCACCACCGTGCACGCCTGGTGCAGCAGCGCCGCGCCGGGCGTGCCGCCCGGCAGGATGAAGCTGCGGAGCTTCTCCAGCTCCTCCAGGAAGCGGTCGCAGTCCGCCTCCAGCTTGTCGATGTAGGACTGCTCGACGCGCAGCGGCGGGTACTTCGGGTCCTCGACGACGGGGGTGGAGAGGTCGGCGCCCACGTCGAAGAGGTCGTTCTGCACCCGGACCAGGACCTTGACGACCTCCGCGTCGAGCTGACCGAGGGCGATCGCCGTGCCGATCGCGGCGTTGGCCTCGTTGGCGTCCGCGTACGCCGCGATCCGCAGATCGGTCTTGGCGGTGCGGCTCATGTCGCCGAGGGCGGTGGTGCCCTGGTCGCCGGTCCTGGTGTAGATGCGCGTCAGATTGACCATGGGGTCAGCCTAGTTACGCGCCCGCCCTGCGGAAGACACGTGTGCCCACCGTCACGGACCCGAGCGTGAGGGCCGCCGCCGTTAGGACGCCGTACAGCATCGCCGCCCCCGCGTAGTCGCCCACGTACGCAGCCCGCACCGCGTCCACCAGATAGCGGAACGGCATGAAGTGCGAGAGCACGTCCAGCCAGCCGGGTGCGAGCGCCATCGGCAGCATCAGGCCGGAGAGCAGCATCGCGGGCATGCTGACCGCGTTGACGACGGGACCGAACTCGTGCGGCTTGGAGACGAGCATCGCGAGCGCGTACGAGAGGGACGCGAGGACGATCGTCAGGACCCCGACGAAGGCGAAGCCGACGAGGATCCCGACGAGCGGCGCCCGCAGCCCCATCGCGACGGCCGCGAGGACGAGCAGCACCGCCTGGAAGACGAAGAGCGCGGCGTCGCGGAGCACCCGGCCGAGCAGCAGCGCGAGCCGGCTGACCGGCGTCACCCGCATCCGCTCCACCACCCCGAACTGCTTCTCGATGATGAGCGCGAACCCGCTGTACGAGGCGCCGAACAGGCCGAGTTGGAGCAGCAGCCCCGGCACGAGCACCTGCCAGGAGTCACCGCGCGAGCCGAGCGGCAGGCCGGTCAGGAGCGGGCCGAAGAAGAGCAGGTAGAGCAGCGGCATCAGGACGCCGAAGAGGATCTGGAAGGGGGAGCGCAGGGTCTGGCGGGCGTACCGCCCGAAGATCAGCGCGGTGTCGGTGAGGAACGCGGACATAGGTGGGGTCCCGTGGGTGTGAGGGTTCAGACGGCGGCCGGTGCCGCGTCCTTGGGGGCGAGGTCGCGTCCGGTGATCGCCAGGAACGTGTCCTGGAGCGAGGCGTCGATGGACCCGCCGTACCGCAGCTTGAGCGCGCTCGGCATGCCCTCGGCGACCACGACGCCTTTGTCGATGATCACCAGGCGGTCGCAGAGCGCGTCGGCCTCGTCGAGGTAGTGGGTGGTCAGGACGACGGTGGTGCCGTGCTCGTCGCGCAGCCGCCGCACCAGCGCCCACAGGTCGGCCCTGCTGCCCGGGTCGAGCCCCGTCGTCGGTTCGTCGAGGAAGAGCACCTCGGGCCGGTGCATGAGGCCCATGGCGATGTCCAGGCGCCGCCGCTGACCGCCAGAGAGCGTCGCGCAGGGGCGGTCGAGGAATTCGGTGAGGCCGAGGTCGTCTGCCAACTCGGCCGCGCGCGACGTGGCGTGATCCTTCGTCAGGCGGTAGAGGCGGCCCTGGGTGACCAGTTCCTCGCGTACGGAGACGCTGAGGTCGACGCCGCCGGACTGGGCCACGTACCCGATCGCGCGCCGCACGGCGGCCGGGTCGCGGGCCAGGTCGTGGCCGGCGACGGTGGCGGCGCCGCCGGTGGGGGCCAGGAGCGTGGTCAGCATGCGCAGCGTCGTCGTCTTGCCCGCGCCGTTGGGTCCGAGGAAGCCGAGGATCTCGCCGGGGGCGACGGTGAGGTCGATGCCGCGCACGGCGTCGACGGGGCCGCGCTTGGTCCGGAAGGTCCGGGTGAGTCCGGCCGTGCTGATGATTGCCATGGCGACCAGAAAAACAGAGTCCCTTAAATTTTGCAATCGCCCCAAGTTTTCAGTTGCCCAAGGAAGGGGCCGTAGGGTGAGGCCATGGCTGAAGGGCTCAGGGAGCGCAAGAAGCGGCAGACGAAGCAGCGGATCTCGGACATCGCGACCGGGCTCTTCCTGGAGCACGGCTTCGTCACGGTGACCGTCGCGGACGTCGCGGAAGCCGCCGACGTCTCGGTGAACACGGTCTACAACTACTTCCCGGCCAAGGAGGACCTCTTCCTCGACCGGGGCGCCGACGTCGTCGACCGGCTCTCCCGCCACGTCCGCGGCCGCCGCGCCGGGGAGTCCGCGGCCGACGCCGTCCTGCGCGAGCTGCGCACCGACGTGGAGGGCGTCTCGCCGGCCGTCGGGCTCTTCCCCGGCTGGGCCGACTTCATGAAGGTCATCACCGAGGCGCACGCCCTGCGCTCCCGGCTCTGGGCGATCCAGCAGGAGGCCCTCGACAACCTCACCAGGACCCTCGCCGAGGAGACCGGAGCCGCCGAGGGCGACCCGCTGCCCGGGCTCGTCGCCGGACAGCTCTCCTGGGTGCACAGCACGCTGATGGCGTGGATCGGCGACGAGATGACCAAGGGCCGGCGGCCGGCCGAAGTCTCCCGTGACGCCCTCGGTCTGCTGGACGAGATGGAGGACCTGCTGAGCGAGAAGGTCCTCAACTACGCGCCGCGCGCCGCCGAATGACACGTACCGGTGTGATGTCCGTCATGTGAGACGTGACGCGCGTTACTTCACTGCCACAGGCGACCTCACGACCGCTAACGTGCGCCGAAGAGGCATACGTAAAGAGCGTGTGAGCCAAGCGTGATCAGCGGTAGGGGAGTCGGAACAGTGGCAGGGAAGCTCGCCGTCATCGGAGCCGGACTCATGGGGTCCGGCATCGCTCAGGTCTCCGCCCAGGCGGGCTGGGACGTCGTCCTGCGCGACGTCACCGACGAGGCCCTGACCCGGGGCACCGACGGCATCAAGGCGTCGTACGACAAGTTCGTGGGCAAGGGCAAGCTCGCGGCCGACGACGCCGAGGCGGCGCTCGCCCGCATCACCACGACCACCGACCTGGACGCGGTCGCCGACGCGGACATCGTCGTCGAGGCCGTCTTCGAGAAGCTCGAGGTCAAGCACGAGATCTTCCGCACGCTCGACAAGCTCGTGCGGGACGACGCCGTGCTCGCCTCCAACACCTCCGCCATCCCGATCACCAAGATCGCGGCCGTGACGGAGCGTCCGGAGCGCGTCGTCGGCGCCCACTTCTTCTCGCCGGTGCCGATGATGCAGCTCTGCGAGCTGGTGCGCGGCTACAAGACCAGCGACGAAACCCTCGCCCGCACCCGGGAGTTCGCCGAGTCCGTCGGCAAGACCTGCATCGTCGTCAACCGCGACGTGGCCGGCTTCGTGACGACCCGGCTGATCTCCGCGCTCGTCGTCGAGGCGGCGAAGCTCTACGAGTCGGGCGTCGCCACCGCCGAGGACATCGACATCGCCTGCAAGCTCGGCTTCGGGCACGCCATGGGGCCGCTCGCGACGGCCGACCTCACCGGCGTCGACATCCTGCTGCACGCCACGAGCAACATCTACACGGAGTCCCAGGACGAGAAGTTCGCGCCGCCGGAGCTGATGCGCCGGATGGTTGACGCCGGTGACATCGGGCGCAAGAGCGGGCAGGGGTTCTACAAGCACTGAACCAGCACTGACGTACGCCGTCTGACGACCCGTCGGGCGCATCGCCGCCCCACGGGTCACCCCTCGGAGTGAATTCGGTATCGGTTCGCTTACAGACGGCAACTTCCTCGCCCACGCGGCAGTCAGTTGCAGTGACATACGCAGACGCCCTACGTATCGGGCGTCACCGCAGACACAGCACTCTCGGGGAGCGCATATGCACATCAGGGGCGACCAGGCCCAGCTGGTCGTCGGGGGCCGCCTCGACGTACGCAGCGCGGCGGACGCCCGCACGGTCCTGCACTCGGCCGTCGACGACGGCGCCGGCGACCTGGTGCTCGACCTGTCCGAACTCGACTCGTGGGACGCCACGGGACTCGGCGTCATCATGGGCGCGCACCGCCGCGCCGGGCGGTGCGGACGCAGACTCGTCCTGCGTCACGTGCCGCCCCAGATGCAGCGTCTCCTCGTGGCCACCCGACTGCACCGCATCCTCGCCATCGAGGGCGGCATCGGAGTCGAATCGCTCCCCAGAGCCTGACGCACCGCCCGGACACCCATCGCGCCCGGAACCGCCCGACAGCACACCGAGAGCGCACAATCCTCACGAACCCGTGACGTCTCGGACGGGACGGCACCCCGCCCTCCCGGAGATACTGGGCCAACGTCTAGGGTTCGGTCGCCACCGATATACGAACCCGCACGGGGGCACCGGACCAGAAGCGACAGCGCAGTGTGCACGAAGGCCGGAGGGGGCTCTGCACACCACGCATCTGGGGGCTAGGACCATGAACCCGATGAACCGGGGACCCGAAGAGTACGGCCATGACGGCATGGACGACGACCGCGGCGACGGCACGCCGGGCCCCGGACGCCCGCCGCGCGAGCCCGCGACGCCCGACTTCGGCCAGCCGGCACCCGCCCTGGCCCGCACCGTCCGGCTCGTCTCCGGCGACTTCCTGCTCACCGTCAACCCCGTCGACGGCAGCGAGATCGAACCCTGCCCGCCCGGGGAGCGCCCCGAACGGCCCGCCAAGCGCACCGCCGACGACCGCGCCGAGCTGCGCCGCGCCGCCCTGCCGCCGGTGCCGCCGGGACCCGCGCTGCCCCGGCTGCCGCTCCTTGAGCGCCAGGAGGAGCGCGAGCGCCTCGTACGGCTCCTGGCCCGCGGCCGCTCCGTACGGCTCACCGGACCCGCCGGATCGGGGCGTACTGCGCTCCTGAACGCCGTCGCGGACGACTGCGCCGACCTCGCGCCCGACGGCGTCGTCCGTCTCTCCGGGTACCGCAGGACCCCCACCGAACTCCTCCACGACCTCTTCGCCGTCGTCTACGAGGCTCCGCTGCACCGCCCCGAGCGCGGCCTGCTGCTCGAACTGGTCCGCGACATCGGCGCCGTCGTCGTCCTCGACGACTTGGAGTTCGGCGGCGCCGGACTCGACGAGCTGCTCGACGCCACCCCCGAGTGCGCCTTCCTCGTCGCCACCACCCCCGACGTCGCCGCGCCCTCCGCCGACTCCCACCTCGAAGAGGTCTTCCTCGGCGGCCTCGGCCGCGGCGGCGGCCTCGAACTCCTGGAGCGCGCCGTCGGCCGGATCCTCGACGACGAGGAGGCCAACTGGGCCGGCGACCTGTGGTTCGAGTCCGAGGGACTGCCGCTGCGCTTCGCCCAGGCCGGCGCCCTGCTCCGCCAGCGCGACCAGCTCCGCGCCGACCCGCACGCCTTCGAGGAGCACGGCCCCTTCGACGGCGCCCCGGCCGACGCGCCCTTCGACGACGACGCCCCGGACGTGCCGCTGCCCTCGCTCGCCGACGGCGCCGCACCCGCCGCGCTGCTCGCCTCGCGGCTCAGCCCGTCCGCCCGCGCCACGCTGACCTTCGCCGTCGCCCTCGGCGGCGAGCTGCCGCACCAGGCCCACCTGCCCGCCCTGGTCGGCGACACCCACGCCGACGCCGCCCTCGCCGAACTGGTGAGCTGCGCCCTGGTCACCCCGGTCGGCGCGCACTACCGCCTCGCCGCCGGGGTGCGGACCCAACTGGAATCCGTCGGGTACGCCGACGACGCGGCCGCGCACGCCCTGGCCGCCGCCCAGCACTACGCCTGGTGGGCCGGACACCCCTCGGTCTCCCCGGAGCGGGTCGCCGCCGAGGCGGACGCCGTGCAGGCCGCGCTCGCCGCCCTGGTCGCCACGGAGAGCGGCGCCGCCGTGCTGCTCGCCAGGACCGCCGCGCCCGCCTTCGCGGGCGGGCTCGACTGGGCCGCCTGGGAGCGGGCCCTCAGGTCAGGACAGGAGGCGGCGCGCAATGCCGGTGAGGTCGCCGAAGAGGCGTACTTCCACCACGAGTTGGGGATCCTCGCGCTCTGCGGCGGGCGGCTCGACCGGGCCCGCGCCGAGCTGGAGGCGTCCATCGGGCTGCGCGGCGCGCTCGCCGACAAGCGCGGCATGATCTCCGGCCGCAGGGCCCTCGCGCTGGTCGCCGACCGCTCGGGCGGCGCGCGGTCCGCCGTGGGCGGCGACTCTGTGGCCGGCGAGGAGCTGCCCGAGGTCCGGCACGAGGAGTCGGCGTCGCCCCCCGGCGGCATCCCCGCCGTCTTCGCGCTGCCCGTACCGCCCCCGGAACCGGAGACCGTGGTCACCCACAAGGTGACGCCCACCGTCGTCGCCCCGGGGCCCGCGCCCAGCCGCCGCTCCATCATCCACGGCACCCGGCGCAACCTCGTCGCCGCGGGCGCGGGCGCCCTGCTCGCCGCCGTCCTCGGCACCGTCGTCACCCTCGGCGCCACCTCCGACAACGACGCCCCGCAGGGCGACAAGGTCAAGACGGAGCAGTCGGCGACCCCGGAGGGCGAGGGCGACGGCGCCAACGCCGACCCGCCGGGGCAGGACTCCACGAGCCGCCCCGTCGACCCCGGCGAGGACGGCGTCACCGGCACCGCCGACGACCCGACGCCGAGCGGCAGCGCCGCCGATCCCTCCGGCAGTCCGAGCGGCAGCGGCAAGCCCTCCGGCTCCCCGAGCGGCAAGCCGACCGAGCCGAGCGACAAGCCCACGAAGCCGACGGACAAGCCGACCGAGCCCACCGACAAGCCCACCAAGCCCACGCACGAGCCGACGGACCCGCCGACGGACGATCCGACCGACCCGCCCACGCAGGAGCCGACGCCGTCCGACTCCAGCGACGCCCCCTCCTCGCCCGAGATCTCCGACTCGGCGAGCCGCTCCGGCGCATCGCCGAGCGACGCGGACGGCGCGTCGGCGACGGCGGGCTGAGCGTCCCGTACGCACGACGGAGGGCCGGGTCCACCAGGACCCGGCCCTCACTCGTACTCCTCGCGACAGGTACTGCCCGCGACAGGTCAGAACAGCCGCAGCTTGTCGTCCTCGATGCCGCGCAGGGCGTTGTAGTCGAGGACCGCGCAGCCGATCCCGCGGTCCGTGGCGAGCACGCGGGCCTGCGGCTTGATCTCCTGGGCCGCGAAGATGCCCTTGACGGGCGCCAGGTGCGGGTCGCGGTTCAACAGCTCCAGATAGCGGGTGAGTTGCTCGACGCCGTCGATCTCGCCGCGCCGCTTGATCTCCACGGCGACGGTCTGCCCGTCGGCGTCGCGGCAGAGGATGTCCACCGGGCCGATCGCCGTCATGTACTCGCGGCGGATGAGCGAATATCCCTCACCCAGTGTCTCGATCCGGTCGGCGAGGAGCTCCTGAAGGTGTGCTTCCACGCCGTCCTTGATGAGACCCGGGTCCACGCCCAGCTCGTGCGAGGAGTCGTGCAGGATCTCCTCCATCGTGATGATGAGCTTCTCGCCACCCTTGTTCACGACGGTCCACACGCCCGCGTCGTCCCCGGTGCCCTCCTTCAAGGTGCAGGGCGGCGACATCCAGTTGAGCGGTTTGTAGGCCCTGTCGTCCGCGTGGATGGAGACGCTGCCGTCCGCCTTCACCAGGATCAGGCGAGGGGCCGACGGGAGATGGGCGGTGAGCCGGCCCGCGTAGTCCACGGAGCATCGGGCAATGACGAGACGCATGGGGCGCAACGCTACTCGACTCGGGGCGGTGTACGCGATTCGTCCCCGGCCGGCCCGCGGCGAGGGCGCGGCCGCGCGACTTGTCCGCCGATGGACCCGTTCGATCCTGGCCGGTTATGCGCCCAATCTCCTGGTGCGGTCACGGCCCGTTGCCTACCGTAGAAGCAAGAGGTCGTCATCCGTGCACGCTGCGTAGGCGGACTCCATCCCTGTCCGTAGGCCCCCGCTCCACGGGGGTGCGAGAGGAGAACCCATGTCGCTCGACGTCTCACCGGCACTGTTGGAACAGGCCGAGCGAGGCGAGGTGGACGAAGCGGAATTCGTCGACTGCGTCCGGACCTCCCTGCCTTACGCATGGGAGATGATCAGCTCTCTGGTGGCCCAGCTCAAGGTTGACGGCGGCGAGTTCGCCGACAACCAGACCCCGCCGCCGGACGAGCAGGCGCGCGGCCAGCTGCTGCGCGCTCTCGCGAGCGACGCCATCCGCGGTGCCCTGCAGCGGCACTTCGGCGTGCGCCTCGCCTTCCAGAACTGCCACCGTGTGGCGGTTTTCCCGCTGGATCCTTCGGTGGACGACCGGCTCGCCCGTTTCACCTCGATCCGGGGCCAGTTGCTCAACCAGTCGCCGGAACTGCGGGACTGCTGACGTCTGTTGCTGCCGCTCCGTACGCGGGAGGTGTGTCAGTCCGGAGCGGCAGCTCCACCGTCGACGGCGGGTCTCAGCCGAGCTGGGGAAGCACTTCGGCGCCCAGCCTCCGTACGTTCTCCTCGGTGGCCGCGAGGTCGCCCGAGCCCTCCACGAGCAGCGCGAAGCGCGTGATGCCGGTGCGCTCCGCGGTCGCGGCGAGCCGGTCCGCGCACACCTGCGGGGTGCCCACCGGGTGCAGCCCGCAGAGCAGTTCGGTGTACGCGAGCGGGTCCCGCATGGCGCGGTGGCGGCCGTCGACGGTCACATGGGCGTCCAGCCCCTGCTTCAGCCAGCCGGGCATCGCCTTCTGTAAGACCTCCGCCGCATCCGGACGACGGTCGGCGACCTGGGCGACACCGGCCGAGACGTGTGAGGCGGCGGTGATGTCCTCGGGCGGATGGCCGGAGGCACGCGCGTGCCGATTCCACAAGGCCACCATTTCGGCCTTCTCGTCGTCGCCCACGTGCATGCCGAGCAGCATGGGAAGGCAGCGCTGCGCGGCGAGCCGGACACTCGCCGGCGAGGTACAGGCGACGACGACCTCGGGGCCCTTGCCGCCCGAGCCGTCGAGGGCCTCCTGCGGGCGCGGGACGACGGCGACCTCGCGGAAGGGATACCGCTCGCCCCGGCCTTCGACACGGGGCTCGCGCAGCCACCGCAGGAGCAGGTCGAGGGAGTCGGGAAACCCCTTCTCGTACGCCTCCAGGCCGGCTCCGAAGACCTCCAGGTCCACCCAGGGGCCGCCGCGTCCGACCCCGAGCGAGAACCGTCCGCCGGACGTCACGTGCAGCAGCGCCGCCTGCTCGCCGAGCGCCACCGGGTGGGCGGTCGGGAGTACGCTCACGGCTGTGCCGACGTGGATCCGCCGGGTCCGGCCGAGCAGCAGCGCCGCGAGGGTCACCGCCGACGGACAGGTGCCGTACGGCACGAAGTGGTGTTCGGCGAGCCAGACGGAGTCGAGCCCCGCCTCCTCGGCCACCTCGGCGGACCGCACCGCACGGTGCAGCGCCTCCCCCTGCCCCTGTCCGGGAAACTGGGCGGCGAGAACAAAACTACCTACACGCATCGAACTCCTGCCTCCTTGGCGCCGACGCAGGCACTCCCCCTACGGGCAACAACGCATGACACGTGCCAAAGGCACGGCCTGGCAGAAAGATTGTTGGATTTTCCGTGCAGCGGCCGGGATCGGGGCGCCCCGCGCGGGACGTCCGCCCCTCGGCGCGGCGCGTAGGCTGGTCACCCTCCTGACCGCCGTACAGCCCGTGAGGTGTTCCGTGTCCCCGCGTCGCAACCGCCCCAAGGGCGCCGGAGAGCCGAGGATGTCCGCGGACGCGGAACCGTCCGGCCGCTACGGCGGCTTCCAGAGCACCGAGAGCTGGCAGGGCGAGGAGTGGAGCGTGCGCCATGTGGCGGGCGCGAGCGCGGCGGGCAAGCGGTACCGCTGCCCGGGATGCGACCAGGAGATCCCCTCGGGGCTCGCCCACGTGGTGGCGTGGCCGGAGCACTCGGGCGTGGACGAGCGCAGGCACTGGCACAAGGCGTGCTGGAACGCGAAGGACCGCCGCACCACGCGGGTGCAGCGGTCCCGTAACGCGCCGAGGTACTGAACTCCCCCTCGGATGGCGTGTCTTACACGTCGCGCTTCTCCAGGAGGGCGAAGGCGCCCGCGACGGCGAGGGCCGTGACGACCACGAGCAGCGTCAGCTGCGAGCCGCCGCTGCCGCCGGTCTCGTCCGCGCCGAAGACCTTGGCGAGGGCGGTGATGGCGTTGTAGTCGTTCATCTTCTCGCCGAGCGGCTGCGTGCTCTCCCAGATCATCAGGAAGCCGCCCAGGATCGCGGGCAGCAGCACCACGCCGAGCATCGCCGTGATGGCGCCCGCGGAGTGCCGCAGCATGGAGCCGACGGCGAGCGCGAGCACGCCGAGGAGCGAGACGTACAGACCGCCCTTGAAGACCGTGCCGGCCCACGGCAGGTCGCCCGCCTCCGGGCCGCTGTTGACGGCCGACGCCGTGAGGCCCACCAGCAGGATGGAGCCGGCGGAGACGACGAACGCGACCACGAAGAAGATCAGGATCTTCGCCGTGAGGACGCGGTGGCGCTGCGGGGACGCGGTGAACGTCGTACGGATCATGCCCGTGCCGTACTCGGACGAGGTGACCAGCACGCCGAGCGTGATCAGGCAGATCTGGCCGAGCATCAGGCCGAAGAAGGCCGGGACGGTGAACGGCATGTCCGCGTAGTCGGCCGGCTCCGTGTTCGCGACGGCGAGCAGACCGATGCCGACGACCAGGAGCAGGAAGACGCCGAGGGTCCACATCGTGGAGCGGACCGACTTGATCTTCGTCCACTCGGAGGCGAGGGCGTTGCCGAGGTGGGTCTTCTTGACCGGGATCGGCGAGGTGTAGGCGTTGGCCATCGCCTGCTGCCAGGCGGAGGGCGGCGCGGGGGCGGCGGGCGCGGGGGCGGCGGGGACGCCGGGGGCACCCTGCATCGGGGCTCCCTGCGCGGGGGCACCCTGCATCGGGGCGCCCGCCGGTGCGTACGCCTGCTGGGGCTGCGCCTGCGGCTGCGGCTGTGGCTGCTGCTGCGGAGTCGGAGGCGTGGTCATCGCTGGTCCTCGCTGTCGCGCTTGGTCATGTCGGGGGCGGGGGCCGCCGGGGCGGGGGCCGCGGGGGCGGCCGGGGCTGCGGCCGGGGGCTGCTGGGGCGCCGTCGCGTAGGGGTTCGGCGTCCCGGGGGCGCCCGGTCCCTGCGGCGGCGCGAAGGGCTGACCGCCCTGCTGGGGCGGCGGCGGGGCGTACCAGCCGGGCTGGCCCTGGCCGGGCACCGGCGGCTGGCCGGGCGGCAGCGCGCCGGGCGGCGCCTGCTGCTCGAAGCCGGCGCGCTGGTCGACGGTGGAGCGGTAGTCGACGGCGCCCTGCGTCATCCGCATGTACGCCTCTTCGAGGGAGGCCTGGTGCGGGGAGAGCTCCCACAGGCGGGCGTTCGCGTCGTGCGCGAGGTCGCTGATGCGGGGGAGCGGCAGACCGGTCACGCGCAGGGCACCGTCCGGCTCCGGCAGCACCTGGCCGCCCGCCTCGGTCAGCGCGGCGGTCAGCTTCTCGCGCTGCTGCGGATCGGTGTCCGGGGTCCGCACCCGGGCGAAGTCCGCGGAGTTGTGCGAGATGAAGTCCTTGACGCTCATGTCGGCGAGCAGCTGGCCGCGGCCGATGACGACGAGGTGCTCGGCGGTCAGCGCCATCTCGCTCATCAGGTGGGACGAGACGAAGACCGTGCGGCCCTCGGCGGCGAGGGACTTCATCAGGTTGCGGACCCAGAGGATGCCCTCGGGGTCGAGGCCGTTGACCGGCTCGTCGAAGAGCAGCACCTGCGGGTCGCCGAGGAGCGCCGCCGCGATGCCGAGCCGCTGGCCCATGCCGAGCGAGAAGCCCTTGGAGCGCTTCTTCGCCACGTCCTGCAGCCCCACGACGCCGAGCACCTCGTCGACCCGGCGGGCCGGGATGCCGGAGAGCTGGGCGAGGCAGAGCAGGTGGTTGCGGGCGTGCCGGCCGCCGTGCACCGCCTTGGCGTCGAGCAGCGCGCCGACCTGGCGCGGCGCGTTCGGGAGCTTGCGGTACGGGTAGCCGCCGATCGTCACCTGCCCGGTGGTGGGAGCGTCGAGCCCGAGGATCATGCGCATCGTCGTCGACTTGCCGGAGCCGTTGGGCCCGAGGAAGCCGGTGACGGTACCGGGCCGCACCTGGAAGGAAAGGTTGTACACGGCTGTCTTGGCGCCGTAGCGCTTCGTCAGGCCGACTGCCTCGATCATTCTCCGCACCCATCGAATGGTTCAGGACGTCGGGGCACACGCCCCCGTAAGGGTTAGGAGGATAACGGGGAGCTGACGGTTCCAGCCAAGAGCGAGCAGAACTCAAGGGGGGGGCGCAGGGGCCGGGCCTCGGTCAGCCGGGAGCCGGGTCTCGGTCAGCCGGGCGGAGCGTGGAGTTCCGTCCAGGGCAGCACCCAGCCCTCCTCGGCGAAGAGAAGCGTGCCCCGTGCACGCAGCTCGGGGTCGACCGCCGCCCGCCGCACCCACGTCGCGGCGTCCGGCCCGAGCAGCTCGCGCAGCCGGGGCGAGGCGTCGAGGAGCCGGTCGAGGAGGACCGCCTGGTCGCCGCCGCCCGGCCGGGGCAGTCCGGTGGCCGGGTCGGCGAGGAGACCGCGCACGCTCACGTAGACCTGGGCCGCGTCGAGCCGCTCGCCGGTCGGCAGGACCATCCCGTACGCCGCTCCGGGCAGCGCCACCCGCCGGTAGTTGGGCAGCTCCGTGGCGTCGACCGCGGAGAGCTGGGCCGGGTCGAGCCAGGAGACGACGAGCGTGCCGCGCGCCTCGGGGGCGGTGTAGGGGGCGGCCGCGACGTACCCGGCGCGGCCGATGTGCGCGGAGTGGCCGACGCCGATGCCGCGCAGCCGCACGGGCACCATCGGCACGGCACCGGGGACGCCGAGCCGGGCGAGCTTGTGGGCGAGCTGCCCGGGGGAGGCGTTCGAGCCGACGGCGATCACGGGCAGCCGGCCGGCGACGGGCGGCTGCCCGAGGCCGTCCAGGACGTCGTTCAGCGCGGGGTGGGGCCGGTGGCTCCCGTCGACGCTCCACGCGCCGAGCCCGCCCCGCCGGGCCCGGAGCGGCAGCAGTTCGGCGCCGGTCAGCAGGGAGGGGACCGTGACCGGCAGGCCGGGGTAGGTGAGGGGCTGCAGGGCGGGCACCCCGTCGAGACCGAGCGCCGCGAGTCCGCGGTTCTGCGCCGTCACACGCCCCCCTGTGGCCTCGCGGCCGTACGTCCCGCGGGACGCTCCCCTCACGCGTCCCGCTTCTTCAGCAGTACGTACCCACCGATCAGCGCGGCCACCACCCACACCAGCATGATCCCGAGCCCGCCCCACGGCCCGTACGGGGTGTCGTCGTCGAACGGCGTCTTGACCTGCATGATCTTGCTGCCGGCCTGGTCGGGCAGGAAGCGGCCGATCTTCTTGGTCGCCGAGACGTTGCCGAGGATGTTGGAGATCAGGAAGAAGAACGGCATCAGGATGCCCAGCGAGAGCATCGGGCTGCGCAGCATCGCCGCGACGCCCATCGAGAACATCGCGATCAGCGTCATGTAGAGGGCGCCGCCGATCACGGCGCGCAGCACGCCGGGGTCGCCGATCTGCGCCTTGTACTGCCCGAGCATCGCCTGCCCGACGAAGAACGTGATGAAGCTGGTCGCCAGGCCCACCACGAACGCGAGCAGCGTGGCGACGGCGATCTTGCTGAACAGGAAGGTGGCGCGCTGCGGTACCGCGGCGAGCGAGGTGCGGATCATGCCGGTGCTGTACTCGTTCGACACGACGAGCACCCCGAAGACGATCATCGCGAGCTGGCCGAGCGACATCCCGGCGAAGCTGATGAAGGTCGGGTCGAACGTCAGCTTGTCCTCGGTGTCGAGGCTGTCGTAGTCGTTCTTGGACAGGATGCTGATCAGCATGCCCAGCGCGATCGTGACGACGACGGCGAGACCGAGCGTCCAGACGGTCGACGAGACCGAGCGGATCTTGGTCCACTCCGACTTCAGGACCTGTGCGGCGGCCATCGCTCAGACCCCCTTCCGCTGCTGCTGCCAGCCCTCGCCCCAGCCGGCGGGCGGCGCCGGCTCCGCCGATCCGCCGTCCGTGTGCGCGTGGTACTCGACCGACTCCGCGGTGAGCTGCATGAAGGCCTCCTCCAGCGAGGCCTGCTGGGGGCTCAGTTCGTGCAGGACGAGCTGGTGGTTCGCCGCGAGCTCGCCGAGCCGCTCCGAGGGCGTCCCGTCCACTTCGAGGGCGCCGTCGCCCGCCTCGACGGCGGTGATGCCCGCCTCGTGCAGGACGTCGAGGAGGCGTTCGCGCTGCGGGGAGCGGAGTCTGACGTACGACCGGGAGTTCCGCCGGATGAACTCCGACATCGACATGTCGGCGAGGAGCCGGCCCTGGCCGATGACGACGAGGTGGTCGGCGGTGAGCGCCATCTCGCTCATCAGGTGCGAGGAGACGAAGACCGTACGGCCCTGGGCGGCAAGGGACTTCATCAGGTTCCTGATCCAGTGGACGCCCTCGGGGTCGAGGCCGTTGACCGGCTCGTCGAACATCAGGATCTCGGGGTCGCCGAGCAGGGCGCCCGCGATGCCGAGCCGCTGGCCCATGCCGAGCGAGAAGCCCTTGGCCTTCTTCTTGGCGACGGCGGTCAGACCGACCGTGTCGAGGACCTCGGAGACCCGGGCCCGCGGAATGCCGTTGCTCTGCGCCAGACAGAGGAGATGGTTGTAGGCGCTGCGGCCGCCGTGCATCGCCTTCGCGTCCAGCAGCGCGCCGATGTACTTGAGCGGGTCCTTCAGCTGCGCGTACTGCCGGTTGTCGATGCGTACCGAGCCGGCCGAGGGGTTGTCGAGGCCGAGCATCATGCGCATGGTCGTGGACTTGCCCGCGCCGTTGGGGCCGAGGAAGCCGGTGACCATGCCGGGGCGCACGGTGAAGGTCAGCTCGTTGACGGCCACCTTCTCGCCGTACCGCTTGGTCAGCCCCTGGAGCTCGATCATGCGCCCACGCTAGAACGGGACAAAGCCCCCTGCCACTCGATGGCGGGGGGCTTCGCTGCTCCGGCGGATCGCTTCAGCGGGTCTGCTGCGCGGGGACGCCGCGCGAGACCGGCTCGTCGTCGGCGGGCGTGCCGGCGGCGGCCACGGCCGCGCCGGTGAGCGTCGCCAGCATCTCGCGCACGTTGGTGAGCTGCGCGTTGATCGAGTCGCGCCGGTTCGTCAGGGCCGCGAGCTCGCGCTCGGACTCCGAGCGGATCCGGTCCGCCTTGGCGTTCGCGTCGGCCACGATGTCCTCGGCCTGGCGCTGGGCGGTCTCGACGGTCTGACGGGCCCGGCGCTCGGCGTCGGTCCGCAGCTTCTCCGCCTCCAGACGCAGCTGCTCCGCGCGGTGCTCGATCTCCGCGAGGCGCTTCTCCGCCTTGGCCTGACGCGATGCCAGGTCGCGCTCGGACTGCTCGCGGCGCTTGGCGAGGTTCGTCTCGAAGTCCGCGGCGGCCTGGGCGGCCTTGGCGCGGGTCTCCTCGAAGAGGGCGTCCGCCTCCTCGCGCTTGGACTGCGCGTCCTTCTGGGCCTCGGCACGCAGGGCGTTGGCCTCGCCCTTGGCCTTCTCGACGATCCGGACGCCCTCGTCCTCGGCCTTGGCCTTGCGCTCGGTGGCGAACGACTCGGCGTCGTTGCGCACCTGCTGGGCCGCGGACTCGGCGAGCTCACGGTGCTGCTCGGCCGCGCGACGGGCCTCCTCGCGCAGGTCCTTCGCCTCCTCCTCGGCGAGGCGGAGGATCTTCTCGACGCGGGCACCGAGACCGGCGTACGACGGCTCGGCGTCGGCGACCTGGGCCTGGGCGTTCTGCGTCTCGAGGTGCAGCTCCTCGATGCGCTTTTCCAGAGCAGTGATGCGGGCAAGAGCGCTGTCACGGTCGGAGACGAGCTTGGAGATACGTTCGTCCACCTGAGCGCGGTCGTACCCACGCCGCACAAGCTCGAAGCCGTAGGGGGAAGTGTCGCTCATGGGGTTCCTGTCGAATGAGACCGGTGAGGTGATAGAGGGAATCCTAGGGGTCAAGGCGGCGTGTCATCGAGCAGATGCCCGTTTGATCTGGAGAATGACACCCCTTTTGAGTGGCTAACCGCCAGAGCACTTGCCAGCGACAGGGCCAAAGGTCCTTACAGAGCACGGCAGATGCCCTTTGGCTAGCCCTCCGACTGCTTGCCACCCGATCGTGTCGATCCCGCCGCGGCCCCGGCCTTGACGCCGCCCGCACCGGAGCCGCCACCGGCCCCGGGCTTCGCACCGCCTGACGGGGCCTCGAAAGACTCCAACGCCTCAAGCACGTCCTGGACACGGGAGATCTCCGCATTGATGTCCTCCCGACGGCGGACCAGGATCTCCAGCTCGCGCTTGCCCTCCTCGACCGTACGCGTCGCCTCCTCCTCGGCGTCGGCCCGGATCCGCTCGGCCTCGCCCACCAGCGCGGCCTTCTTCGCCTCGGCCTCCTTCAGCAGGCCCTCGGCCTTCTTCACCGCGGAGATCCGCACCTTGCTCGCCTCGGAACTGGCGTCCGAGAGCAGCTCCTTGGCCTTCGCCTGCGCCTCGGCGAGCTGCTCCTCGGCGGCCTTGACCAGCGCGTCGCAGCGCTCGCCCGCGGTCTTCATCGCCTCGGCGGACTCGCGGCGGGCGCGCTCGTGCAGCTCCTCGATCTCGGCGGTGAGGCGGTCGCGCTGCTCCTCCGAGCGCTCCCTTATGGCGGTGGCGTCCCTGCGGGCGCCGATCAGCAGCTCGTCCGCGTCCGTACGGGCCTTCTCCACCAGGGAGTTGCCCTCGACCGTGGCCTCGGCGACAAGGCGCTCGGCCTCCTTGCGGGCCGCGCCGACCATCGTGTCGGCCTGCGCCTCGGCCTCCGTGGTCGCCTTGAGGGCCTTCTCCTGCGCGTCGGAGGTCAGCTTGTCCGCCTCGGACGCGGCCTCGGTGATGAGGGTGTCGACCTGCTCGGCGGCCTCCTGACGGCGCTTGTTGGCGGCCTGGCGGGCCTCGTCGAGGGTCCGCTCCGCCTCGTCGCGCGCCTCGGACGTGAGCCGCTCGGCCTCGCGCGCCGCGTCCGCCTTGAGCCGCTCGGAGTCGCTGCGGATCCGCTCGGCGTGCTGCTGCGCGGAGTTGACCGTCTCGGCGGCCTCGGCGCGCAGCCGCTCCGCGTCGCCGGAGGCGTCCGAGATGAGCTTCTCGGCCTTCGCCACCGACTCCGCGCGCACCCGCTCGGCCTCGGTGACGGTCTCCGCCGTGAGCCGCTCGGCCTCGGCGGTCGACTCGGCACGCAGCCGCTCGGCCTCCGCCGTCGACTCCGCGCGCAGCCGCTCGGCCTGCTCGGCGGCCTCCGTACGGACGCGCTCGGCCTCCGCGATCGTGTCGTTCTGCAGCTTCTCGGCCTCGCTGCGGGCCTCGCCGATCAGCTGGTCGGCCTGGGTCGCGGCGTCGCCGCGGATGCGGTTGGCGTCCTCCCGGGCGTCGGCGCGCGTACGGGACGCGTCCTGCTCGGCCTGCGCGATGGTGTCCGATGCCTCGGTACGCACCCGCTGGGCGTGGTCCGAGGCGTCCGAGCGCATCCGCTCGGCCTCCGCCATGGCCTCCGCGACCGTCCGCTCGGCCAGGGACTTCGCCGCCTCGGACGCCTCCGCGGCCTCGCGCCGGACGCGGCCCGCGTCCTCGGTGGCGCGCTCCCGCTCGGCGTAGGCGTCGGCGCGGACGCGGTCGGCCTCCTCCTGCGCCTCCGTCCGGGTGCGCTCGGCGGCGTGCTCGGCGGCCGAACGCAGCCCCGCCACCTCTTCCTGCGCCGCCTCGTGCAGCCCGGCCACGGAGTCCCGTACGGACTGGGCGGTCTGCTCGGCGGCCGAGACCATCTCGGTGGCGCGGCGGTCGGCCTCCTCGACGAGGCGGACCGCCTCGGCCTGCGCCTCCTCGACGCGCTTGCGCGCGGAGGCGAGGAGCTCCTCGCTCTGCTCGCGGGCCCGCTCGCGCTCCTGGTCGGCCTCCGCGCGTGCGGAGCCCAGCGTCTCCTCGGCCTCGCGGCGGCGCCGGGCCGCTTCCTCCTGGGCGGCGGCCAGCGCCTCGGCGGCCTCCGCGGCGACCCGCTCGGCGGCGCCCGCGGCCTCGGCGCGGACCCGGTCGGCGGACTCCTGCGCCTCGGTCTTGAGCCGCTCGGCCTCTGCGGCGGCCTCCGACCGCAGCCGTACGGCGATGTTCTCGCCCTCCGCGCGGGCCTGCGAGGCGTCGGCGGCGGCCTCGGTGCGCAGCCGCTCCGCCTCGGTCTCGGCCTGCGCCTGCAGCGTGCGGATCCGCTCGGCGGACTCCGCGCGCAGCCGGTCGGTCTCCTCGGTGGCCTGACCGCGGATGCGCTCGGCCTCCGCGCGGGCGTCGGTCAGCGCCTGCTCGGCGGCGGAAAGACGCTCCTCGGCCTCCGTGTGCAGCCGCGTCAGCTCCTCGGCTGCCTCGGCCTGACGTGCCGCTATGGCCCGCTCGGTCTCCTCGCGCAGCGCCCGCGCGGCCTCCTCGGCCTCGGACTTCGTCGCCTCGGCCTGCTCGTCGGCCTCCTCGCGGTGCCGCTCGGCCTCCGCG
The DNA here is from genome assembly GCF_055591085.1 of Streptomyces sp. NPDC041713. Lineage (NCBI taxonomy): Bacteria > Bacillati > Actinomycetota > Actinomycetes > Kitasatosporales > Streptomycetaceae > Streptomyces > Streptomyces sp. NPDC041713. Next base: position 70,607 of record NZ_JBVIZY010000002.1, on the reverse strand, counting down.
CGGGTGCGCTCCAGGGTCTCCTCGGCCTGCGTGCGCAGGGTCGTGGCGCGCTCGACGGCCTCCGCGCGGACCCGCTCGCTCTCGATGGTCGCGGCGGTGCGCAGCTCCTCGGCGTCGGCCTTCGCCTTGGCGAGCAGCTCCTCGGCGGACTTGGCCGCCTCCTCGATCTCCTTGACCGCCTCGCGCCGCGCCTCGCCGCGGATGCGCTCACCCTCGGCGACCGCGTCGGCGCGCAGCTGCTCGGCCTCGCCGCGCAGCCGGCGCGCCTCCTCCTGCAGCTCGACGGTCTTGGCGCGGTACTCCTTGGTGTCGTCCTTCGCCGCGCCCTTGAGCTCCTCGGCGATGTCGTGCGCCTCGGCGCGCAGCCGGTCGGCCTCGGCCTCCGCCTCGGAGCGGATCCGCTCGGCCTCCTCGGTGGCGGCCTTCGTGGTCTCCTTGGCGTTCTTGGACGCCTTGTCGAGGACCTCCTCGGCGGTCCGCGCGGCCTTCGCGAGCTGGCCCGCGGTCTCCTCGGCGGTGATCGTGCGCGCCTTCTCGGCGGCGTCCGCGATCAGCTTCTCGGCCTCCGCGCGGGCGTCGGCGACCAGTTGCTCGGCCTCGGCCCTGGTGGACTCGGCCTCCTTGGTGGCCTCGCCGACCAGCCGGGCGACCTGCTCCTTGGCGGTGCGGGTGCGCTGTTCGTTGGCCCCCTCGGCGGCCGAGAGCTGCTTGGAGGCGGTCTCCTTGGCCTCGGCGAGCACCTTCTCCGCCTCGGCGCGCGCCGCGCGCAGCGCCGTCTCGGCCTCGGCCATCCGCTGCTCGGCGGCCCGGCTCGCCTCGGCGGCCTGCCGGCGCGCCTGCTCGGACTCGGTCGCCGTGGTGGAGCGCAGCTGCTCGGCGTGGTCGGTGGCCTCCTGGGCCTGCGTCGACGCGGCGTTCAGGAGGCGCTCGGCGTCGGTGCGGGCGCGGCGCAGGATCGCTTCCGCCTCGGCGCGGGCGGCCTCGGCGTCACCGGCCAGGCGCCGGCGGGCCTCCTCGGCGATCCGGGCGGCCTCGGCGCGGGCGGCGGCCAGTGCCTGGTCGGCCTCGGCGCGCGACTCGTCGAGGAGGCGGCGGGCCTGCTGTTCGGTACGGGCCCGCAGCTGCTCGGCCCACGCCACGTTCTCGTTGACGTGCGACTCGACGGTCTGGCGGCGCTCGGCCAGCTCCTGGTCGAGCTGCTGGCGGCGGGAGACGGCCTCGGCGTGCAGCTCCGACTGCAGGCGGGCCTGCTGTTCGGCGTGCTCCTGGAGGATGCGCTGGGTCTGGGCACGGGCGTCGCGCAGCTCGCGCTCGGCGTCGGTGCGCAGCTGGTCTGCCTGGATCTGGGCATTGCGGAGCATCTGCTCGGCCTGATACCCGATGTCCGCGCTGTCGTAGGCAGGGCGGGACGCGAGGTTGCGGCGCGCCTCGTGCAGCTTGGCGCGCAACACCTCGACCTGGTAGCCGAGGTCCTCGGCGTGCTGGACGGCCTTCTCCCGCTCGGTCTTCAGCCGGTCCATCTCGGCCTCGAACCGGGACAGACTGTCGGTCTCAGCCCGCGAGTTCTCTTGGCGTTCGTAGCCCCGCACTGCGCGGTCCCATCCTTCCCCAAGCTCGTCGAGCAGGGGATACCCCAACCCTGGTCGCACGTCTCTCCAACGAGCCCCGTCCATCCGCCGAACGAGGCCCCCGGGGGAATGGTGTCAGATCAACAGTGGAGCATGGGCTGCTGCCCCGACGCTCGTCCCCCGAAACCCGGACCCCGGCATGTGGCCGCCCGGAACTTCGGACGGCCGCCCCTCACCCTACCGGCCCGGATATACGGAGGTCAGTGCTCCAGGGCCGCGGAAGGTGCCGAAGTGACGAGTTCGGTGAGGACTCCGTGGCAGTCCTTCGGGTGCAGGAAGGTGATGCGCGAGCCCATGGAGCCGATCCGGGGCTCTTCGTAGAGCACGCGTACGCCCTTGTCCTTGACGGCCGCGGCGTCGCCGTCCACGTCCGCGGTGCCGAAGGCGATGTGGTGCACGCCCTCGCCGTTCTTGGCCAGCCACTTGCCCACCGCGGAGTCGTCGCGGGTGGGCTCCAGGAGCTGCAGGTAGGAGGCGCCTCCGTCGTCGGTCTCGTTGATCTTGAGCATGGCCTCGCGCACGCCCTGCTCCTCGTTGACCTCGGTGTGGAACACCTCGAATCCGTACGTCGCGCGGTAGAACTCGACGGTCTTGTCGAGGTCGAAACAGGCGATCCCGATGTGATCGATTCGCGTCAGCATGGTTCAAGTGCAGCGCTTCATGCGGTGATTACGCAACGTGCGCGCGATCACACCTGCCGCACGGTGACGGCGGGGGTACTGCTCAGTACATTCAGATAAACCCTCGTTAACTCCTCTCCTCCCAAGGGGTCGTCGCACATGGCAGGAACGACCGGCACCACCTCAGTGATCGTCTCGGGCGCTCGCACGCCCATGGGCCGCCTCCTCGGCTCGCTGAAGTCCTTCTCGGGTGCGGACCTGGGGGGCTTCGCGATCAAGGCCGCGCTGGACCGCGCGGGCATCGGAGGCGACCAGGTCCAGTACGTGATCATGGGCCAGGTGCTCACCGCCGGGGCAGGGCAGATCCCGGCGCGCCAGGCCGCCGTCAAGGCGGGCATCCCCATGAACGTTCCCGCGCTCACCATCAACAAGGTGTGTCTCTCGGGCCTCGACTCCATCGCCCTCGCCGACCAGCTGATCCGCGCCGGCGAGTTCGACGTCGTGGTGGCCGGCGGCCAGGAGTCGATGACCAACGCCCCGCACCTGCTCCCGAAGTCCCGCGAGGGCCACAAGTACGGCGCGATCGAGATGATCGACTCGATGGCGTACGACGGCCTGACCGACTCCTTCGACGGCATCGCCATGGGCGAGTCCACGGAGAAGCACAACACCCGGCTCGGCATCCGCCGCCCCGAGCAGGACGAGGTGGGCGCGCTCTCCCACCAGCGCGCCGCCGCCGCCCGCAAGAACGGCCTGTTCGAAGCCGAGATCACCCCGGTCGAGATCCCGCAGCGCAAGGGCGACCCGGTCCTCTTCTCGCAGGACGAGGGCATCCGCCCGGAGACCACGGTCGAGTCGCTCGGCAAGCTGCGCCCGGCCTTCGGCAAGGACGGCACGATCACCGCGGGCACGGCCTCGCAGATCTCCGACGGCGCGGCCGCGGTCGTCGTCATGTCCAAGGCCAAGGCCGAGGAGCTGGGCCTTGCCTGGATCGCGGAGATCGGCGCGCACGGCAACGTGGCCGGGCCGGACAGCTCGCTCCAGTCGCAGCCGTCCAACGCGATCCAGCACGCTCTGAAGAAGGAGGGCCTGGCGGTCTCGGACCTCGATCTGATCGAGATCAACGAAGCCTTCGCGGCCGTCGCCGTGCAGTCAATGAAGGACCTCGGGGTGTCCTCGGAAAGGGTGAACGTCAACGGCGGTGCCATTGCCCTGGGTCACCCGATCGGGATGTCCGGCGCACGCCTCGTGCTGCACCTCGCCCTGGAGCTGCGGCGGCGCGGCGGCGGAGTCGGCGCGGCCGCGCTGTGCGGTGGCGGTGGCCAGGGCGACGCCCTGATCGTCAAGGTGGCCAAGGCCTAGGCCTTCGCTCGGCCGCCGCAGTGAGTCGTACGTAGCGAACGGAGCTGTGATGCAGGACGTCCCCTCCCTGGTGGCGCAGGCCCGCGAGGGCAGGCCGCGGGCCGTGGCCCGGCTGATCTCACTGGTCGAGGGGGCGTCGCCGCAGCTGCGGGAAGTGATGGCGGCGCTGGCGCCGCTCGCCGGCAACGCGTACGTCGTCGGGCTCACCGGCTCGCCCGGTGTCGGCAAGTCGACATCGACGTCGGCGCTCGTGAGCGCCTACCGCAGGACCGGCAAGCGGGTCGGTGTGCTCGCCGTCGACCCGTCGTCCCCCTTCTCCGGGGGCGCGCTCCTCGGCGACCGGGTGCGGATGTCGGACCACGCGTCCGACCCCGGCGTCTACATCCGCTCCATGGCGACCCGCGGCCACCTCGGCGGGCTCGCGTGGGCCGCGCCGCAGGCCATCCGGGTCCTGGACGCCGCGGGGTGTGACGTGATCCTCGTGGAGACCGTCGGCGTCGGGCAGTCCGAGGTGGAGATCGCCTCGCAGGCCGACACCTCGGTCGTCCTGCTCGCCCCCGGCATGGGCGACGGCATCCAGGCGGCGAAGGCCGGAATCCTGGAGATCGGCGACGTGTACGTCGTCAACAAGGCGGACCGGGACGGCGCCGACGCGACCGCCCGCGAGCTGAACCACATGCTGGGCCTCGGCGAGTCCCGCGGCCCCGGCGACTGGCGGCCGCCCATCGTCAAGACGGTCGCGGCGCGCGGCGAGGGCGTCGACGAGGTCGTCGAGGCGCTGGAGAAGCACCGGGCGTGGATGGAGGAGCGGGGAGTCCTCGGCGAGCGCCGGGTCGCCCGCGCCTCCCGCGAGGTCGAGACGATCGCCGTCACGGCCCTGCGCGAGCGGATCGGATCGCTCCACGGCGACCTGCGTCTCTCCGCGCTCGCGGAGCGGATCGTGGCGGGCGAGCTGGACCCGTACACGGCCGCGGACGAACTGGTCGAGGGGCTCACGGAGAGCTGAGGCCCCGGGCCCCGGGCCCCGGACCCCGGACCTGGCCCCCGTGCCCCGGACAGGCACAGGGGCGGCGCCGGTGGCGCCGCCCCTGTGGCGGATGCGGTCGACGGGCGTGGGGCGCCCGTAAGCCGTTCGATGCGGTGTCGGTCAGTCGTCCGAGCCGTCGTCGTCGTGGTCGCCGTGGTCGTCGTCCCGGGCGTCCGAGTGGTCCGCGGTGACCTTGCCGTTGCTCAGGCCGACGTGCCAGTCGGACTCGGCACCCTTGGGGCCGGTCGTCTCGACGTCCCAGGCGCCCGCCTTGCCGTCGTCGTCCAGGTCCACGGAGGTCACGGTGCCCTTGTCCGCGGCGGCGCGGGCGGCGTCGGCGGCGCTGGTGGACGCGCCCTTGAGGGCGGCGGCGACCCGCGCGGTGTCGGCGGCGTCGTCACCGTCGTCGTCCTTGTCGACCCAGGAGCCGAGGACCTTGCCCGTGCCCGGGTCGACCTCGACGCTGTGCCAGGTCTTGCCGTTCAGGACGTCGACGTCCCAGACCAGGCCGCCGTCCTCGTCGTCGAGCTCGGCGGAGACGGCCGTGCCCTTGGTGTGGGCGAGGGCGGCCTTGATGGCGTCCGGGGCGGTCACCTTCGCGGCCTTCGCCTCGGCGGAGTTCTCCGTGGCGTCGTCGCGGTCGTCGTTCTTGCCGTCGGAGTCGTCGCCGCGGTCGTCGTCGCTCTTGCCGTCGTCGTGGCGGTCGTGGTCCTTCAGCTGGACGCTCGACTTGCTCGCGGCGCCGCCGTCGTCGTCACCGCCGACCGCGAAGGCGGTCGCGGTGCCGCCTCCGATCAGGGCCGCGGCGGCGACGGTGGCGATGACGATGTTGCGCTTCATGAGGGTCCTCCCGAGAAGTGGGCGGTACGGGCGGCGGCCGGGGGGCCGCTGCCGTTCGCTTTCGACATGGACCAATCTGGCTGAGCGATCCTGAACGCACGCTGAAGCCGCCTGAAGAACTCTTCAGCTTCGCTCTGCCACCCTGAACGCATGCGCCCACCCGTCTCCCACCACCACCCTGCCGGAGGCGCTACGCGCCACACCTATCGACTCTTGATCGTGGAAGACGAAAAGCGCCTCGCGCTGTCGCTGGCCAAGGGCCTGACCGCCGAGGGCTACGCCGTCGACGTCGTCCACGACGGCGTCGACGGACTGCACCGCGCGAGCGAGGACACGTACGACCTCGTCATCCTCGACATCATGCTGCCGGGCATGAACGGCTACCGCGTCTGCTCCACGCTGCGCGCCGCGGGAAACGACGTGCCGATCCTGATGCTCACCGCCAAGGACGGCGAGTACGACGAGGCGGAGGGGCTCGACACGGGCGCCGACGACTACCTCACCAAGCCGTTCTCGTACGTCGTCCTCGTCGCCCGCGTGAAGGCACTGCTGCGCCGCCGCGGCTCCGCGGGCCCGTCCCCGGTCCACACCCTCGGCGACCTCAAGGTCGACACGGCCGCCCGTCGCGTCTTCAGCGGGGAGGACGAAGTCACCCTCACCGCCAAGGAGTTCGCGGTCCTGGAGCAGCTGGTCCTGCGCTCCGGCGAGGTCGTCTCCAAGGGCGACATCCTCGACCACGTCTGGGACTTCGCGTACGAGGGCGACCCCAACATCGTCGAGGTGTACGTGAGCACGCTGCGGCGCAAGCTCGGCGCGGCCCTCATCCAGACCGTGCGCGGCGCCGGTTACCGTCTGGAGGCCCCGCGATGAGGAAGCCCGGGAAACTCTTCGGATCGGTCCGCGCCAGGGCCACGCTCGGCGCGAGCCTGGTCGTCGCCCTCGCCCTGGTCGCCGCGGGCGCCGCCGTGCTGCTCTCGCTGCGGACCAACCTCACCGACCAGGCCGGATCCCGCGCCGACTCGGCCGCGCGCAAGGTCGCCTCCCAGCTCGTCGCGGGCCGGCCGTACGACGATCTCGACCTGCCGGACGACGAGGACTCGCCCGTCCAAGTCGTCGACGACAAGGGCAGGTTGGTGGCGGCGAGCGACGACCTGCAGAAGATCAGCGGGACCGGCGTCGACGCGGTCAAGCCCGCCCCCGCCCCGTCCGCCCGCCCGTCCGCCCCGGCCTCCGGGAAGAGTCACGGGGGCGGGGGAACGGACGAGGAGGAGGAGGCGGGGGACAGCGGCGACGACGAGCCCGGGGAGAGCGGCGACGAGCTCGGTGAGGTCGACGACGAGACCACGTACACCGACGGCACCGCCACCGTGGACGGCGAGAGCGCCGACTTCCGGTTCGCCGCCGTCGAGGTGAGCACCGAGGCCCGGGGCGACCTCACCGTCCACGCGGGCGGCTCCCTCTCCAGCCGGCAGAGCGCGGTCTCCACGGCGCTCACGTCCATGCTGATCGGCTTCCCGCTGCTGCTCGCGGTCGTCGCGGGCGTCACCTGGCTGGTGACGCGGCGGGCCCTGCGTCCGGTGGCCGCGATCACCGAGGAGATGGCCGCGATCACCGCGTCGGAGGACCTGGCGCGCCGGGTGCCCGAGCCGGACACGCACGACGAGATCGCCGGCCTCGCCCGCACCACGAACGAGACGCTCGCCGCGCTGCAGACCTCCGTGGAGCGCCAGCGCCGGTTCGTCGCGGACGCCTCGCACGAACTGCGCAGCCCCATCGCCTCGCTCCGCACCCAGCTCGAAGTGGGCGCCGCGCACCCGGAGTTGCTGGACGTCGACGGCGCCGTCGAGGACACCGTACGGCTCCAGGAGCTCGCCGCCGACCTGCTCCTGCTGGCCCGCCTCGACGCCGGGGAGAAGCCGGGCGGCGCGCCGGTCGACCTGGCGGCCTTCGTACGGGAGGAGCTCTCGCAGCGCACCCGGGACCGCGTCGAGGTGCACGCGGACCTGAAGAGCTGCGAAGTCGTGGGCTCGCGCGCGCAGTTGGCGCGGGTGCTCGGCAACCTCGTGAACAACGCCCAGCGGCACGCCCGCTCCCGCGTCACGGTCACCACCCGGAACGACGGCGCCTGGGCCGTCCTCGAAGTGGCCGACGACGGCAGCGGTGTGCCGGCGGACGAACGGGAGCGGATCTTCGAGCGGTTCGTACGGCTCGACGACGCGCGGACCCGCGACGAGGGCGGGGCCGGTCTCGGCCTCGCCATCGCGCGGGACGTCGCGGTGCGGCACGGCGGCACCCTGGTGGTGCGTGCGGCCCCGTCCGGTGGTGCACTCTTCGAACTCCGGCTGCCCAGCCCTTAGGGTCTTTCGTTTGGATCAGGCCGGGCTCGCGGGGTCCGGCACGCACGCTCGCGGCGTTGTCGTCGGTCGCCATGGCTCCGCCATGCCTCCCTCCTCCGCCTTGCGATCGCACGCACCGGACCCCGCTCCCTGATCCGGCCTGATCCAAACGAAAGACCCTAGTCGTCGGCGGAGTGAGGGAGTCGCGGCCGGTGCCGGCGGAACGGGTCAGGGCTTGCCGCGCTGGGAGCGCAGGTGTTCCGCGATCGGGCTCAGGGCCTTGCGCAGGTCCTCGAGGGCCTCGGGGGTGATGAGGTCCACGAAGTGCCGCCGCACGGACGCGACGTGGTGCGGGGCCACCTTCTGCATGGTCGCCATGCCCTCGTCGGTGAGGACGGTGTAGAGGCCCCGTCGGTCGGACTCGCAGTTCTCACGGCGCACCAGGCCCGCGTTCTCCATGCGGGTGATCTGGTGGGACAGCCGGCTCTTGGACTGCAGGGTGGCGGCGGCGAGATCGCTCATACGCATCCGCAGCTCGTCCGATTCGGAGAGATACACGAGAATGTCGTAGTCGTTCATGGTCAGGTTGAACGGCTGAAGGTCCTTTTCGAGCTGATACGTCAGCATCCGGTTGACCTCCACGTGGGTGCGCCAGGCGCACTGTTCCGCGTCGGTCAGCCACTGCGGGGCCGTCTCGGTCTCCATGGAATCGATTCTACCTAAGAAGTTGAAAGGTGAACGAATGGTGGGATGTGACACGCCTCGCATCCCCGCCTCACGGAGGGGTACAGGCGTTCGCCGTCACACTCCGCAGACTACCGCTCACAGCCCGAAGCGACGCTGGAGGTCCCCCAGTTGTCCGGGAAGGCGCGGTACCCCCGGCTGCTGACCCGGTTGCACCGGACTGCCCTGTCCGCCAGGCACGCCCGCCTGGTTCGGCACCTCTCCCGCTGCCCGTTCGGGCATCAGCGCCTCGGACGACTGCAGCAGCACCGTGCCGGCGCCCACGAACTCGAACTGGTGCTCCTCGCCTGAGGAGCCGCCGATGCCGGTCAGCGCGCGCACGCCTCCGATCACGCCCGTGAGGTATCCGTGGTCGTAGTGGTGGCAGGGGGAGGGGCAGTCGGCCCAGCCCACGAGGGCCTGTGGATCGACGCGGACGGGGGGTTCCATGAAGACCACCGGGCCGTTCGACGCGGCGACGAACGTGCCCGTCCCGATGAGGGTCAGAAAGCCCGGAACGATCGACTGCTTCAGCGCGAGAGTTGGCTGAAAAGCGAGGAGGTTGCCCGAGCGAATGGTCAGGTTGCCCTCGTCCAAGTCGTACGAATTCACGTCGAAGGCCCGGTCGGCGAGGAGCATCTTGCCCTGGCCGTCCGCCACCACCCAGTCGCTTGCGTGCAGCGGCGAATGAAAACTTGAGCGGACGAGACGGTCCAGGCGGCCGTGCCCGATGCCGTTGAAGTCGATCCGCCCGTAGTAGGCGATCATCTTTCCCTTCTGCAGGAACCACTGGCTCCCCTTGAGCTCCACGCAGAAGGTGTACGGATTGACGTTGTCGTCGCTCGGCAGCGTCCGGGGGTCGAAGACGGCGGGCGCCCCCGCGGGGGTCGAGACGTTGGGGTTCACAGCTTCTCCTCCGAAGCCTGGACGTACACCGTGCCGCTGCCCGAGAGCTCCAGCTGGAAGGCCTCGCCGGAGCCGCGGCCCACCATGTCGCGCCAGCCGAGCGCCGTGGAGAGCTTGTTGCGCACGTCGCCGTGGTGCGCCACATACGCCTGCGGGTCCACGTGCACGGGGCGCTGCGGGGTGATCGGCACCTCGATCACGCCGCCGTGCGCCATCACGGCGACCGCGCCGTGGCCCTTCAGGGTCGTGGTGAACAGGCCCTGGCCGCTGACCTGGCCGCGCACCATGCCCATCACGCCGCCCTGGGAGCCCAGGAACATCGTGCCCTGCTGGAGGGTGCCGTCGAAGGCGAGCAGGCGGTCCGCCTCCACGTAGAGCGTGTCTCCGGAGAGGGTGATCAGCTGGATGTGGTGGCCGCCGTGCCCGAAGAGGACCGTGCCGCTGCCGTCGACGGTCATCAGGGGAGTGGCCTCGCCGGCGACCCGGCGGCCGATCATCGAGGCGAGCCCGCCCTGACCGCCCTGGATGTTCGGGGTGAAGGAGACGTCCCCCTTGTAGGCGAGCATGGCGCCGCGCTGGCTGAAGACCTTGACGCCCGGCTGCAGCGTGGCCTCGACCATCTTCGAGTTGATCTCTCGGAAGGGCATCTCAGACGTCTCCCGCGATCGTCGTGCGCTCACTGGGCTGTACGTACACCAGGCCGTCGCCCTCGAAGCGGATCTGGAAGGCCTCGCCGCCGCCCTCGCCCAGGAAGGTGCGGAAGGTGACACCGGACTGGAAGCTCTGGTGGACGTCGCCCTGGTGCGCGATGTACGCCCCCGGGTCGACCGTCAGCGGATACTCGCGGGAGACGCGGAGCACCACCGCGGGCCCGTCGGAGACGATCGCGGCCTGACCGGTGCCCTCGACGGTCGTCGTGAACAGTCCGTGCCCCTGGCTCGCGCCGCGCAGGCCGGTGAAGGTGGTGCCGGTGCGCAGCCCGGCGTCGGTGCACAGCAGGTTGCTCGCCTCGACGTGCAGCTTCTCGCCCTGGAGGCGCACCAGGTTGATCTCGGTGGCGCGGTCGGCGAACCAGCAGGTGCCGTGCCCCTTCACCTCCATGACCGTCATCTGCTCGCCGGTGACGCGGCGGGTCACCATGCCGCGGATCCCCTCGCCGCCGCCGGTCATCTTCTTGAAGGCCATCTGGCCGTCGTACGCGACCATCGAGCCGTTCTTCGCCTTCACGGCGTCGCCGGTCATGTCGACCGCGAGCACTCTGCTCCCTTGGAGCCGGAAAGTAGCCACGAAACGACGGTAGCCGCCGCGTACCCGCCCAGAACAGGGTGAAGGGCCCTGAGCGAACCCGGAGAAGACCCCGATGTCACAATGGGGGTCGCTTGTGCGTCCGTTCACAAGATCGGCCGCCGAGCCCCGCACCCCTCCCGCCGCCCCACCCACCGAAGGTGACCCGTGGACATCAAGACCGCCTCCGCCCTCCGCCGCCTCCGCCTGGTCTCCGTGCCCGAGGGCATCTCCTGGATCGTGCTGCTGGTCTGCACGATCATCAAGTACACGGTCGCCGAGGGCTTCAACGCGGCACCGGTGCTCGGTCCGATCCACGGCGTGCTCTTCATCCTGTACGTGATCTTCTGGCTCGACGCCTGGAACCGTACGAAGTGGGACGCGAAGACGGGCGTCCTCTACTTCGCGTTCTCGATCATCCCCGGCGGCGGGTTCATGGCCGAGCGCAAGCTGAAGCGTGAGGCCGAGGCCGCGGTCATCGCGTCGCGCGCCCGCAAGGAAGGCGTGGTGAACGCATGATCGTCGCCTTCTCCGTGACCCCGCTGGGGGTCGGCGAGGATGTCGGCGAGTACGTCGCCGACGCGGTCCGGGTCGTCCGCGAGTCGGGTCTTCCGCACCGGACCGACGCCATGTTCACCTCCGTCGAGGGGGAGTGGGACGAGGTCATGGACGTCGTGAAGCGCGCCGTCGCCGTGGTCGAGGCGCGGGCGCCGCGCGTCTCCGTCGTCATGAAGGCGGACATCCGCCCCGGGGTGACGGACGGTCTCACCTCCAAAGTGGAGACGGTGGAGCGCCACCTCTCCGCGTAGCCGCGCCCCCCGTACTCGAAGAGCCCCCGTACTCGAAAAGCCCCTGCACCCCAAAAGCCCCCGCCCACCACAGGGCGGGGGCTTTTGCATGCCCGTCGGCACCCCCCATCTTGAGCGACTGCTCAAACAGCTGTACCTTCCTGTTGAGCAGTCGCTCAAAACGCGCTGACGTGGGGGTTTGTTGTGGGTCTGTACATCGAGACGCGGATACGCGCCGATCTCGACGCGCTCTGGGCGCGCACCCAGGAGCCCGACCGGCACCAACGCTGGGACCTGCGCTTCACCGAGATCGACTACCTCCCGCGCGAGGAGGGGCAGCCCCAGCACTTCCGGTACGCCACGCGCGTGCTGCCGTTCCTGACGATCGCCGGCACCGGGGTCTCGGCGGGCGAGAGGCGCCGCGCGGACGGCACCCTGACCTCCGCCCTGCGCTTCTCCTCCCCGCACCCCCTCTCCCTCCTCGAAGAGGGCAGCGGCTACTGGCGCTACGTACCGACCGAGGACGGCACCGGCGTCCGCTTCCTCACCGGCTACGACTACCGCCCCCGCTGGGGCCGGCTCGGGAAGATCGCCGACCGCGCGGTCTTCCGGCCCCTGATGGGATGGGCCACCGCCTGGTCCTTCGACCGCCTGCGGCTCTGGCTGGAGCGGGGCATCACGCCCGAACGGGCCCTGTGGCACGCGGTCGCCGAGACCGCCGCCCGCGTCCTGTGCGTCGTCGCCGCGGTGCTCCTCGCCCCCATGACGGCCCTCGCCGCCGCGGCCCTGATGCTGTTCCTGCCGCCGCTGCCCACGACGCCGGCGGCCCGCCGCTGTCTGCGCACCCCACCGGCACGCGCGCGTGCGCCGCGCCTCCTCGCCACCCTCACCCCGGCCGAGGAGCGTCGCTCATGACACGGCACGCGTCGATCTTCCGTACCGCGATGGGCGCCGACTTCGAACGGCTGCACCCGCAGCTCCGGCGCCGCTTCTCCGTCGGCCTCGCGAGCGGCGAGGCGTGCACGGGCCGGGGCGTGATGGACCGCATCTGGCACGGCGGGCGCTTCGTGCGGCCCTTCCTCGCGCTCGGCGGCACCCGCAACATCTTCGTGCCGCGCGAGGGCAGGCACGTCCCCTTCGTGATCGAGAACGTGCCGTACACCGACACCTACGGGCGTGAGACGGTGACCTTCGTGCGCACCTTCGACCTGCCCGGCGGCCCCCGCCGCTTCGACGCCCAGATGGTCCTCGGCCCCCGGGGCGACCGCGTGCTCGACTACCTCGGCACGCACCAGCACCTCGCCAGCGACCTGCACTTCCGGGCGCAGCCCGACGGTTCGCTCCTGATCCGCTCCGGGGAGCACCGGTTCCGGGAGGGCCCGGTGGACTGCCGGGTCCCCGAGATGATCGGCGGCGACGCGGAGGTGCGGGAGTCCTACGACGACGCGACGGGCCGCTTCCGCATCCGGGTGCGCGTCGTGAACCGCCGCTTCGGGCCGCTCTTCGGTTACGAGGGCTCCTTCACGGCGACGTACGGCGACGTCCGCGCGTGCGGGGTGCGGCCCGGGCTGCGACCGGTGCGCGAGGAGGCGCGGGCGTGAGCGCGGCGAAGGAGCCGGCCAAGAGGGCGGGCGTGGGCGCGGCCAAGGACCCGGCCAAGAGCGCGGAGACGCGCGGCAAGCTCCTGGAGGGCGCGTTGCGCACGCTCACGGAGCAGGGTATCGCCAAGGCGTCGGCCCGCAACATCGCGGCGGCCGCCGGGGTCAACCAGGCGCTGGTCTTCTACCACTTCGGCTCCGTCGACGACCTGCTGGCGGCGGCGTGCCGCCACGGCACCGAGCAGCGGGTCTCCCTGTACCGGGAGCGCCTCGCGGAGATCGGCTCCCTCTCCGAACTCCTCGCCTTCGGGCGGGAGATGCACGAGGCGGAGCGTGCGGCGGGGCACGTCGCCGTGCTCGGCCAGCTGCTCGCCGGCGCGCAGACGCAGCCGCGGCTCGCGGCGGCGACGGCGGCGGGGCTCGCGCTCTGGATCGAGGAGATCGAACGGGTCCTGACCCGGGTCCTCTCCGCGTCGCCGCTCGCCGAGTTCGTCGACCCCGTGGGGCTCGCGCGGGCGGTGGGCGCGTCCTTCGTGGGCATGGAGCTGTACGAGGGGGTCGACCCGGAGGGTACGGGGCGGGCGCTGGACTCCTTGGAGCAGCTGTCGGTCCTCGTGACGGCCGTCGAGGACCTGGGGCCGCTGGCGCAGCGGGCGGTCCGTCACCGGTTGCGTCGTACGCGCGCTTGAACGGTTTCCCCGGGTGGGGGTGGGCCGCTCCGCGGTGGGGTGGGTGGGGGCTGCCCTCTGCCTTTTCCTGCCGGGTTCAAACAGGCCCGCCGCTCCGCGGCGGATGTTTCCCACCCGCCCACCCGTTTACCCCGCGACGCAGGGGCGGAGTAGGGGCGGGTGGGTGGGTGGGTCCCGGAGCCGTCCTTGCGTTCACACCCCCCAACCCCCCGCAACCCCGCCAAAACTCCCCACCGTAAAACCCCTCGCACGGGCGAACTCCGTTCGACACGCCGGTGAAAGTCCACTTTTGTGTGGGTATCGGCTCGTTCGATCACCAGAACCTGGAGGGCGCTGTGCGGCAGCCGGAGGGCTACGACTACGAGACCCACAGCACGCTCGCCGGCCCGCTCACTGAGCCGGACGGCGAGGACGCAACAGGCGAGGGCACCACAGGAGGCGCAGGCGAGGGGAAGCGGGGGGCCCGGACCTATCGGGTCCAGTACCGGTCCCTTCTCGCCGGTGAGCCCCACCGAATACGCGCCGTCCTCCTGATGAGCCTGGCCCCGGTGCTCACCGGTCTCCTGCTCGTGTACCTCGTCTGGCCCACCCACTGGACCGAACGCGAAGGCGCCGACCGCTGGCTGATAGGCCTGGACGTCACGATGCTCGTGGCGATCGGACTGATCGAGCTCTTCATGCTCGTGAACGTCGTCTCCATCGCCCACGCCACGATGGTCGCGAGGGACCCGATCCCCGTCTTCCCCGAGCCCGGCACCCGCGTCGCCTTCCTCACCACGTACGTGCCCGGCAAGGAGCCCCTCTCGATGGTCCGGGCCACCCTGGAGGGCGCCGTCCGCGTCCATCACCCCGGCCCCCTGGACGTCTGGCTCCTGGACGAGGGGAACACCCCCGAGGCCAAGGCCCTGTGCGAAGAGCTCGGCGTGAAGCACTTCACGCGCTTCGGGATCGAGGAGTGGAACCGCAAGAAGGGCCCGCACAAGGCCCGCACCAAGCACGGCAACTACAACGCCTGGCTGGCGCTCTACCACCGTGAGTACGACTTCTTCGCCTCCGTCGACACCGACCACGTCCCGCTCCCCAACTTCCTGGAGCGGATGATGGGTTACTTCCGCGACCCGGACGTCGCGTTCGTCGTCGGACCGCAGGTCTACGGGAACTACACGACGCCGGTCACCAAGGCCGCCGAGTCCCAGCAGTTCCTCTTCCACGCGCTGATCCAGCGCGCCGGCAACCGCTACCGCGCCCCCATGTTCGTGGGCACGAACAACGTCGTCCGGATCAGCGCGCTGACCCAGGTCGGCGGCCTGCACGACTCGATCACCGAGGACATGGCGACCGGCTTCGAGCTGCACCGCCACCGCAACCCGGCCACCCGGCGGCACTGGCGCTCGGTCTACACGCCGGACGTGCTGGCCGTCGGCGAGGGCCCGGCCTCCTGGACGGACTTCTTCACCCAGCAGATGCGCTGGTCGCGCGGCACCTACGAGACGCTGTTCAAGCAGTACTGGAAGGCGCCGTTCACGATGCCGCCGGGACGGCTCTTCTCGTACTCGCTGATGCTCGTGTACTACCCCATGACGGCCGTCAACTGGCTGCTCGGCATCCTCAGTTGTGTGCTGTTCCTGTGGTTCGGGGCCAGCGGCACCCAGGTCGCGGCGTCCGTCTGGCTGATGCTCTACAGCGACGCCGCCGCCCTCCAGATCGGCCTCTACCTCTGGAACCGCCGGCACAACGTCTCCCCGCACGAGCCCGAGGGCTCCGGCGGTCTCGCCGGCATGGCGATGTCGGCCCTCTCCGCGCCCATCTACGCCAAGTCGCTCGGCGCGGCCCTCGTACGCCGCCCCAGCCGTTTCGTGGTGACCCCCAAGGGCGGCGACGCGAGTCCGGACCGCCTGATGACCTTCCGCATCCACCTCTTCTGGGCGGTGCTGCTCGCCGGTTCGCTGGTCGCCTCCTTCGTGCTCGGCCACACCCACGCGGCGATGCGCACCTGGGCGGTCCTCGCGATGGTCATCTCCCTCGCGCCGGTCTCGATCTGGGCGTTCGGCCTCGCCAAGGAGCGCAGGGCGGCCCGGCTGGAGCGGCGGGAGCAGCGGGAGCGGGCGCCGCGGCCGGCCCCGCTCGGCGAGGAAGTGGAGGGCGAGCCGGAGCCCGCGTTCGCCACCGGCACGACGACAGGAGGGAACTGAGCCATGGCCTACCGCCCCTCGAAGCGGACCAGGAAGACACTGTTCGGAGTCGGCGCGGGCGCTCTGCTCGTGGGACTGAACGCGCCCGCCGCGCTCTCCTTCGCCGAGGAGCAGTACTACGACTACAAGATCTCCCGGCCCGGCTACAAGGCGCGGTACGGCTCCTGGAAGCAGGTCGACATCCCCAGGGAGTTCCGTACCAACGCCATCCACGCCGCGCTGCTGCACACCGGCAAGGTGCTGATCGTCGCCGGTTCCGGGAACGAGCAGAAGAAGTTCGACGCCGGGTCGTTCGACACGGTCCTGTGGGATCCGAAGAACGACACCTTCAAGAAGATCCCGACGCCGGAGGACTTCTTCTGCTCCGGGCACGCCCAACTCCCCGACGGGCGGCTGCTGGTGGCGGGCGGCACCGCGCGCTACGAACTGCTCGACGGCGAGGTGGACCGGGCCGGCGGCGGCATGCGGGTGAAGAACGAGAACCCCGACAAGCCGGTGGTCCTGAAGAAGGGCACCAAGTTCCGCTCGCCGTCCGGGATCGAGTACGTCAGCAAGTTCGACGTCAAGGTCCCCAAGGCCAAGCGGGACTTCGAGATCACGTACTCCAAGTCCGGGGTGATGCAGCCCTGGAAGACCAAGGTCAAGGCGAGCGAGACGCGCGTCTTCGTGGAGGCGGTCGAGGCGGGCGAGCATTCGGTCACCGAGAAGTCGGCGCAGTACGAGATCGAGGGGCTGACCGGCGACGAGGCGGACAACACCTACGGCATCGCCGAGAAGATCGACATGGAGAAGCAGGACTTCCAGGGGATCAAGGCGGCGTACGAGTTCGACCCGAAGGCCGAGCGGTACCTCCCCGTCGACCCGATGAAGAAGGCCCGCTGGTACCCGACCCTGGTCGGCCTCGAGGACGGCAAGGTGCTCGCGGTCTCCGGCCTCGACGACGTGGGCGTGATCGACCCGGGCGACAACGAGATCTACGACCCGAAGACCAAGAAGTGGACGGACGGCCCCAAGCGGTACTTCCCGACGTACCCGGCGCTCTTCCTCACCAAGGGCGGCAAGCTCTTCTACCCGGCGTCGAACGCGGGCTACGGGCCGGCCGACAAGGGCCGCGAGCCGGGCCTGTGGGACCTGGACACCAACACCTTCCAGAAGGTGCCGGGCCTGGAGGACATGGACCAGACCGAGACGTCGGCGTCCGTGCTGCTGCCGCCCGCGCAGGACCAGAAGGTGATGATCATGGGCGGCGGGGGCGTGGGCGAGTCGGACAAGGCGACGCCCCGCACGGCCGTGATCGACCTCAAGGAGGAGAACCCGTCCTTCAAGACGGGCCCCGAACTCCCGCAGGGCACCCGGTACTTGAACAGCGTCCTGATGCCGGACGACTCGGTCTTCACGTCCAACGGCTCGGGCGACTACCGGGGCCGCAGCGCCAGCAACATCCTCAAGGCGCAGTTCTACGACCCCAAAACCAACACCTTCCAGGAGGCCGCCGCGCCCAAGGTGGGCCGCAACTACCACTCCGAGGCGCTGCTGCTGCCCGACGGCCGGGTCGCCACGTTCGGCTCCGACCCGCTCTACGACAACGAGCAGAACACCAAGCTCGGCCACTTCGAGCAGCGCATGGAGATCTTCACGCCGCCGTCGCTGCACAAGGGCGGCGCGACCCGGCCGGTGCTCGGCGCGGGCCCGGAGCAGCTGGCGCCGGACGGCCGCGCCACGTTCCGCACCGACCACCCCGAGAAGATCGCCTCGGCCCGCTTGATGCGGCCGAGCGCGGTGACCCACACCACCGACGTCGAGCAGCGTTCGATCGCCCTCGGGGTCCACAAGGGCCGGGGCGCGGTGACGGTGGACGTGCCGCGCGGCGACGCGGCGCTGGTGCCGCCCGGCTGGTACATGCTCTTCGTGACGGACACCGACGGCACGTCCTCCGAGGCGAAGTGGATCCACGTCGGCCCCAAGGGCTGACCCGGCACGCCCCGGCGCCCGGCCTCAGGCCTGCTTCGCGTTGCGGGCCAGGCCGAGCGCGTAGTCGGGCCACCACTGCCCGGCCGCCGGGCCGCCCCGGCACGGGCCGTCCGAGTCCCCGGGGCGCTTGATCCACAGGACGGCGTCGAGCAGCGGCTCGCCGGTGCGGTCGGTCGGCGGGGTGCCGAGGCCGCGGCCCGGCGGGTTGCACCAGGCGTCCTGCCGGTCGCCGACCAGGGGGCCGCGGCCGTTGCGGCTGGTGTCCATGACGAAGTGCTTGCCGTCGACGGTGGCCGACAGCGTACGGCCGTACCTCTTGGTCGTCTCGTCGCTCTGGAAGTTGGAGACGTTCAGCGAGAAGCCGTCGGCCTGCGCGACGCCCGCCCTGCGCAGCGGCTCGGTGAGCTTGTGCGCGTCGTTGATCCAGCCGGGGTTGCCCGCGTCGAGGTAGACCTTCACCCCCGGCTGCCGCTTGAGCCGCTGGATCGCCTCGGAGAGCAGCTGGTAGCGCTCGTCGTGGTACGCGGCCGGGGTGCAGCCGTCGGCGATGTGCGGGATCGCGTCCGGCTCCAGGACGACGAGCGCGGGGGCGTCGCCGATCGCGTCGGCGAAGGTGTTCAGCCAGTCCCGGTACTGCTCGGAGCTGCCGGCGCCGCCCGCGGAGTGCTGCCCGCAGTCCCGGTGCGGGATGTTGTACGCGACGAGCACCGCGGTGCGGCCGTCCTTCGCCGCGCCCTGGGTCGCCTCCTTGATGTCGGGCGTCGGGTCGTCGCCGGCCGGCCACACGGCAACCGGCTGCTCGGAGATGCGCCGGAGCACCGTGGCGTCCTTGGTGCGGCCCTGCCGTTCCCACTGCTCGACCTGGCGGGCGGCGGCGCTGTCGGGGTCGACCCAGAAGGTGCCGGGCGCCGCGGCGGAGGCGGAGGCGGCGCCGCGCCCGGCCGCCGTCTTCTCCGTGCCGGAGTTCGACGAGCAGCCCGCCGTGAGGCCGAGGGCGGTGAGGGCCGCGAGTGAGGTGAGTGTGCGGAGCAGCCGGTGCATCCAGCCCCCTTGGGCGGTGGTGACGGTGACGGTCAGTCAGCCCGGCAATCGTTACATAAAGGACTATTCAAGCTCTTGTGCCACACCGCCCCCGGCGCTCAGCGCGGTCCCGAGCGGCGTGCACGTGTAGATCACCCGGTGCCCGTACCGGCGCGACACCAGCAGCCCCGCGTCCCGCAGCGCCGCCAGGTGCGCCGACACCGACGACGGCGCCAGCCCGAGCCGCTGCGCCAGGCCCGACGTGGTGTCCGGGGTGGCGAGCGCGGTGAGGACCGCCGCCCGGCCGCGGCCGAGGAGCCGGACGAGCGAGGCGGGCGTACGGCTCGCCGGCTCGGCCCACAGCCCCGCGATGCCTCGTACGGGGTACGCCACCGTCGGCTGCCACGGCGGATCGAAGCCGCTCACCACGTCCGGCCAGGAGAAGACGCTCGGGATGAGGACGAGACCCTGCCCCGACAGATCCCGCACGTGCTCACCCCGCCACTCCACGGTGAGCGTGCCGGCGTCCCACGAAAGGCGCCGGTCCAGCTCCGGGAGCAGCCCGCCGAGGCCGACCTCCGCGAGCCGCCGCGAGTGGTGGGCGACGTCGGCCTCCAGAAGCGCGCGCAGCCTCGGCCAGACCGGCTCGACCAGCGTGTGCCAGGCGGTCTCCATGACGTCCGCGAGCTCCCGCACGGCGCCCGCCGGATCGGCCAGGAGCGCCCGGCCCTTCGGCGACGCGGCGGCGCCCGGGGTGCAGGCGAGCGCCCGCGCCATGTCCTCCGCCGCCGCCTCGGGGTCGGCCGCGCGGACGCCCGCGATCTCCTCGTCGAAGCGGGCGGCGGGGCCGATCGGGGGCGGCCCGAGGAAGTCCGGGGCGTGCCCGCGCCGGGGCATCAGGAGCCACAGCGTGCTCAGGTCGATCTCCCGGCTCGCCGCGCGGATCTCGCGCAGCCACTGCGGGTGGTAGGCGTGGCGCTCGGGGCGCTTGAGGGTACGGACGGCCTCCTGGGTCTCCCACAACGGCGACACCGCGAACCGGCAGCGCAGCAGGTCGTCCTGACCGAAGTGCAGATGGAACGGCACGCGAACCCCTCCCCGGGCGCCGACGACGCGTCCCGGACGCCACGACGGCGTCCCCGCGCACCGAAGATTCGTCCGAGCCCGAAACTCTAGGGCAGCGCGCGCCCCCGCGTGAGGCTGCCGCCATGGCCCCTGAACCACCCCCGCCCCCGCCCACACCCAGGGCGCTACCCACGGCCCGGTCCGCCGGTTACCTCAAGGTCCTCGCCGTGACCGAGTTCCGTGCCGTCTTCGTCGCGCACGCGTTCTCGCTGCTCGGCGTCGTCGTCAGCGAGATCGCGCTGACCGTCCTCGTCTACGGGCTGACCGGATCGCCGCTGCTCGGCGCGCTCACCTTCGCCCTCGGCATGCTGCCGTACCTCGTGGGCGGCACGCTGCTCGCCGGGATCGCCGACCGGTATCCGCCGCGGCGGGTGCTCGTCCTGTGCGACGCGGTGTGCGCGGGATGCGCGGGCCTGATGGCGCTGCCCGCCACCCCCGTCGCCGCGCTGCTCGCGCTGCGCTGCGCCATCGCCCTCGTCGCGCCCGTCTTCAACGGCACCCGGATGGCGACGCTCACCGACATCCTCGGCGACGGCGACCTGTTCGTGCTCGGGCGCTCCCTGCTGCGGATCGTCTCGCAGAGCGCGGTCCTGGTCGGGTTCGGCCTCGGCGGCGTGCTCCTCACCCTGGTGTCCCCGCGGGGCGCCCTCGCCGTCACGCTCTGCACGTTCCTGTTCTCGGCGCTGGTGCTGCGGTGCGGGACGCGGCGGCGGCCCGCGCGCGCCCGGGGCGGCGGGGCGCTCGTACGGTACTCGCTGGGCGGCGCCCGGCAGGTGCTCGGCGACCGGCGGGTGCGGGCCCTGCTGCTGCTCTTCTGGGTGCCGCCGCTGTTCCTGGTCGCCCCGGAGGCGCTCGCCGCCCCCTACGCGGACGAGATCGGCATCGGGGCCGGCGGTGTCGGACTGCTCATGTGCGCCCTGCCGGTGGGCACGGTCGCCGGTGAACTCTGGGCCGGGTCGGTGCTGTCCGCCGCGGCACGCGCCCGCGTCGTCCTGCCGTTCGCCTCGCTCACGCTGGTGCCGCTGACCGTGTACGCGGCCACGCCCGGCGTGGTCCCCGCGCTGGCCGCGCTCGCGCTCGCCGGGGCCGGTTCGGCGTACACGCTCGGCCTGGACCGGTGGTTCGTCGAGGCCGTGCCGGAGGAGTTGCGGGGGCGCGCGATGACGGTGCACACGGCGGGCCTCATGACGATCCAGGGCGTCGGCATGGCGCTCGCGGGTCTGGCGGCCGAGTTCACCGCGGTGAGCACGGTCGTCGCGGGCGCCGGGGTCGTCGGCACCCTCTGCTGTCTCCTCCTGGCGCTTGAGGTGCGGCGCACGCGGGGCCCGGGGGAGCGGCCCCGAAGCCGTACGAAGGAGAGCGCAAGGGAACGTACGCCCGAATTGCGAGACGGGGCTGACCACCATGTGACCGACGGGTAAGGTCGATGGCGTGCCGAAGCCGCTCAGCCTCCCCTTCGATCCCATCGCCCGCGCCGACGAGCTCTGGAAGCAGCGCTGGGGATCGGTCCCGGCGATGGGCGCGATCACCTCGATCATGCGCGCGCACCAGATCCTGCTCGCCGAGGTCGACGCGGTCGTCAAGCCGTACGGCCTGACCTTCGCGCGGTACGAGGCGCTGGTCCTGCTCACCTTCTCGAAGGCCGGCGAGCTGCCGATGTCGAAGATCGGCGAGCGGCTCATGGTGCACCCGACGTCGGTCACCAACACGGTGGACCGGCTGGTCAGGTCCGGTCTGGTCGACAAGCGCCCGAACCCCAACGACGGCCGGGGCACCCTCGCCTCCATCACGGAGAAGGGCCGCGAGGTCGTCGAGGCCGCCACGCGCGAGCTGATGGCGATGGACTTCGGGCTCGGGGTGTACGACGCGGAGGAGTGCGCGGAGATCTTCGCGATGCTCCGGCCGCTGCGGGTCGCGGCGCAGGACTTCGAGGAGCTGTAGGAGCGCCGGGGTCGGCGAAGATCGCGCAAAACGGACGGTTACGCTCGGAGGCATGAAATCCAGCGTGCTGACCCGCTACCGGGTGATGGCCTACGTCACCGCCGTCATGCTGCTCGTGCTGTGCGCGTGCATGATCTTCAAGTACGGCTTCGACAAGGGCGAGGGTCTGACGCTCGTCGTGTCGCAGATCCACGGCGTGCTCTACATCATCTACCTGATCTTCGCCTTCGACCTGGGCTCCAAGGCGAAGTGGCCGTTCGGCAAGCTCCTGTGGGTGCTGATCTCCGGCACGATCCCGACCGCCGCGTTCTTCGTCGAGCGCAAGGTCGTCCGCGAGGTGCAGCCGCTGATCGCCGACGGCACCCCGGTCACCGCCAAGGCGTAAGCGCACCGCCACGGACAGGTCCGTGGCGGTCAGCCATCGACATTTACTAGGACGTCCAAGTAAATTCGGGGGTATGGACGCTGACGCGATCGAGGAAGGCCGCCGCCGCTGGCAGGCCCGTTACGACAAGGCCCGCAAGCGTGACGCGGACTTCACCACGCTGTCCGGGGACGCGGTCGACCCCGTCTACGGGCCCCGGCCCGGCGACACCTACGACGGGTTCGAGCGGATCGGCTGGCCCGGCGAGTACCCGTATACGCGCGGGCTTCACCCCACCGGGTACCGGGGCCGGACCTGGACCATCCGCCAGTTCGCGGGCTTCGGCAACGCCGAGCAGACGAACGAGCGCTACAAGATGATCCTGGCCAACGGCGGCGGCGGCCTCTCCGTCGCCTTCGACATGCCGACCCTCATGGGCCGCGACTCCGACGACCCGCGCTCGCTCGGCGAGGTCGGGCACTGCGGTGTCGCCATCGACTCCGCCGCCGACATGGAGGTCCTCTTCAAGGACATCCCGCTCGGCGACGTCACGACGTCGATGACGATCAGCGGCCCCGCCGTCCCCGTCTTCTGCATGTACCTGGTCGCGGCCGAACGCCAGGGCGTCGACCCCGCCGTCCTCAACGGCACGCTGCAGACCGACATCTTCAAGGAGTACATCGCGCAGAAGGAGTGGCTCTTCCAGCCCGAGCCGCATCTGCGTCTTATCGGCGACCTGATGGAGCACTGCGCGCGCGACATCCCCGCGTACAAGCCGCTCTCGGTCTCCGGCTACCACATCCGCGAGGCCGGGGCGACGGCCGCGCAGGAACTCGCGTACACCCTCGCGGACGGCTTCGGCTACGTGGAGCTCGGCCTCTCCCGCGGCATGGACGTCGACGTCTTCGCGCCGGGCCTCTCCTTCTTCTTCGACGCGCACGTCGACTTCTTCGAGGAGATCGCCAAGTTCCGCTCGGCCCGCAGGATCTGGGCCCGCTGGATGCGCGAGGTGTACGGGGCGCGGTCCGACAAGGCGCAGTGGCTGCGGTTCCACACGCAGACGGCGGGGGTCTCCCTCACCGCCCAGCAGCCGTACAACAACGTCGTACGAACGGCCGTCGAGGCCCTCGCCGCGGTGCTCGGCGGCACGAACTCCCTGCACACCAACGCCCTGGACGAGACCCTCGCGCTGCCCAGCGAGCAGGCCGCCGAGATCGCGCTGCGCACCCAGCAGGTGCTGATGGAGGAGACCGGCGTCGCCAACGTCGCCGACCCGCTCGGCGGCTCCTGGTTCATCGAGCAGCTCACCGACCGCATCGAGGCCGACGCGGAGAAGATCTTCGAGCAGATCAAGGAGCGGGGGCGGCGGGCCTGCCCCGACGGGCAGCACCCGATCGGCCCGATCACCTCGGGCATCCTCCGCGGCATCGAGGACGGCTGGTTCACCGGCGAGATCGCCGAGTCGGCCTTCCAGTACCAGCGGTCTTTGGAGAAGGGCGACAAGCGGGTCGTGGGCGTCAACTGCCACGAGGGTTCCGTCACCGGTGACCTGGAGATCCTGCGGGTCAGCCACGAGGTCGAGCGGGAGCAGGTCCGGGATCTCGCGGGGCGCAAGGAGCGGCGGGACGAGGGGCGGGTGCGGGCGTCTCTCGCCGCGATGCTGGCGGCCTCGCGGGACGGGTCCAACATGATCGCCCCCATGCTGGACGCGGTGCGCGCGGAGGCGACGCTGGGTGAGATCTGCGGGGTCCTCAGGGAGGAGTGGGGCGTATACGTGGAGCCTCCGGGCTTTTAACGATTTCCGCGCAGTTCCCCGCGCCCCTGAGGGGGCCTGGTGGGGGGTTGGTTGTGTGCGGGTGGGTGGGGGTTGCTCGCGCAGTTCCCCGCGCCCCTAAAAGACCCCCCGGCGCCCTGGTTAGCCCCGAAGGGGCGGACCAGGGGCGCGGGGAACTGCGCGCCCAGCCCCCACCCACCCGCAGCAGACGACGGGTCCAGGGGCGCGGGGAACTGCGCAAAGAGAGCCGCACCCTCCACGCACCCGCAGCCGACGAACGGGTTTCAGGGGCGCGGGGAACTGCGCAAAAAAAACGGTGACCGGACCCATCACGCGGGCGGCGAGAATTCGTAGGTTTAGGGCCCAGGGGCCAGGGCAGGCGCACCGCCGGTCCACCACCCCCCGCCCCAGGAGACCCCGTGACCTCGTCCGGCCACGCCCGCACCGCCGCCATCGCCATCGGAGCCGCCACCGCCACCGTCCTCGGCGCGCTGCTCATCGGCGGGTCCGGCGAGGTGAGCGCGAGCCCGCCGACCGAGCCGAAGGTGCAGGACGCCTTCGACTCGCTCGGCCCCGAGGTGCACGCCGCGAAGCTCTCCGACGGGCGCACCGCGCACTATTCGGACACCGGCAACAAGGACGGCAAGCCCGTCCTGTTCATCGGCGGCACCGGCACCAGCGCCCGCGCCTCGCACATGACCGACTTCTTCCGCACCACCCGCGAGGACCTGGGCCTGCGCCTCATCTCCGTGGAGCGCAACGGCTTCGGCGACACCGCGTACGACAAGGACCTGGACAAGGCCGACTACGCCAAGGACGCCCTCCAGGTCCTCGACCAGCTCGGCGTCGACGACGTGTCCGTGATCGCGATATCCGGCGGCGGACCCTACGCCGCCGAGCTCGCCGCGGCCGCCCCCGACCGCATCTCCCAGCTCCACCTCGCCGCCGCCCTGCCCCCGTACGGCACGAAGCCCGCGTACTGCGGCCTCTCCGACGACGCGCTCGCCGCCGCCGTGAAGGATCAGATCAAGGACCCGCGCAAGTGGTGGGCCTTCCCCGACGACAGCCCCGTCAAGTCCATCCCCGGCTTCGCCGACACCGCATACGAGGAAGGCGCCCGTACGTACAACCAGCGCGGCCAGCAGGCCGACCCGGCGCCCCAGGTGCACGAGCAGAAGCTGTACTGCGGGCGTCCCGGCCCCGACCTGTCCGGGCTCGACGCCCCCGTCTACCTCTACGGCGGCAAGAAGGACACCACCGTGCCGCCGGCCACCCTGAAGACCTGGCAGGAGGCGCTGCCGGGCAAGGAGCGGGTGCGCACCTACGCGGACTCCGGGCACGACGTGCAGTACCGGCACTGGGACCAGATCCTGGTCGACCTGGCGGGCCACGGCGACCGCACCGTCATCTGCAAGGGCGACAAGACCCGCGTCCTGGTCGCCCGCGAGGCCGACCGCCTCGTCGCCAAGAGCAAGGCCCAGCTGGGCAGTTGCGCCTGGGCGAAGAAATAGCCGCCCCGCACCGGTGCCTCACCCCGCCGGCGCCTCACCAAGCCGGCGCCTCACCCCGCCGGCAGGGACAGGCGGAACTGCGCGCCCCCGCCCGGCGCCCGTTCCGCCGTCAGCTCCGCCCCGTGCGCGTGCGCGATCTGCCGCGCCATCGCCAGGCCCAGGCCCGAACCCGGCAGGGCGCGGGCCTTCTCGGCGCGGTAGAAGCGGTCGAAGACGTACGGCAGGTCCTCCTCGGAGATCCCCGGGCCGTGGTCGCGCACCGTCAGGTCGGCGGCGGTCAGCGACACCTCGACCGGGGCGCCCGGCGGGCTGAACTTCGCCGCGTTGTCGAGGAGGTTGGTGAGCAGCCGGGACAGCCGCGCCGCCACGCCCGGCACGCTGAGCTCCGCCGCCTCCGGCGCCACCCGCAGCACGAACGGCACCGCGGGCCAGTGGCCGCGCGCCGCGTCCACCACGTGGGCGGTCAGCGGGGCGAGCCGCACCTCTTCGAGCAGCGGCTGCGGCTCCGCGTCCCTGGCCAGTTCGATCAGGTCGTTGACCAGGCCCGTGACCTCGCGCAGCTGCCGGCCGAGCGCGCCCGAGGCGCGGTCGCGCTGCGCGTCGGTCAACCGGTCGGCCTTGGCGAGCAGTTCGGCGTTGGTGCGCAACGCCGTGAGCGGGGTGCGCAGTTCGTGGGAGGCGTCCGCGACGAGCCTGCGCCGGGCCGCGACCGACTCCTCCAGCTCCGCCAGCATCGTGTTGAACGTGGCGGCGAGGCGGGTCACCTCGTCCTCGTGCCCCTCACGCCCCGGCGGCCCCGGCGGCAGCTCGATGCGGTGCCGGGCGTCCCGGGTGGCCGCGATGCGCTCGGCGGTGGCGGTGAGACGCGTGATCGGCGCGAGCCCGGTCCGCGAGACCCAGTAGCCGCCGGCCGCCGAGAGCAGCACTCCCGCGCCGCCCACCGCGGCGAGCAGCGACGCGGCCTGGCGCACCCCGCGCTCGGCGATGTCCGCGCGCAGCGCGACCTGCACCGCCTCACCCTTGCCGAACGTCGTCGTGAGCATCCGGCCCGGCTTGCCGCCGGGAAGCGTGAAGTTCGTGTAGTACGGGGCCCGTCGACCGGCGGCGACCGCGCGCGTCGGCCCCGACACCGGAAGCAGGAAGGGCTGCGCCGGGTCGTCCGCCGGGTCCGCGGGGACCACCTGCGAGCAGGCCGGGGCGCCGAGGAAACGGCACTCGCCGGCCAGCACGCCAGGACCCTCGGAGCGGTGCTGCTGGGCGACGAGCGTCGCCGACTGGGCGAGATTCTGGTCGAGTTGCTGGTACAGCTTGTAGCGGATCACGAAGAACGCGGCGGCGCACACCCCGACCGCCACCACCGCCACGGCCGCCGCCGCCATCACCGCGAGCCGGGTCCGCAGCGGCCTGCGCCGCCGCCAGCGCGCGCCCAGCCTGCGCCGCGCGCTCACGGGGAGCCCAGCCGGTAGCCGACGCCGTGCACCGTGTGGACGAGCCGCGGCTCGCCGCCCGACTCCAGCTTCCGGCGCAGATAACCCACGTACACCGCGAGGGAGTTGGAGTCCGGGCCGAAGTCCCGCCCCCACACCGCCTGTTGGATCAGCTCGCGCGGAAGGACCTGCCCCGCGTTGCGCAGCAGCAGCTCCAGCAGGACCGCCTCCGTGCGGCTGAACTCCACCCGGCGCCCGCCGCGCCGCCCGGTGCGCGTCGCCGGGTCGAGGACCAGATCGCCGTACGCGAGCTCGTCGCCGTCGTCCGCGGCCCGCTCCGGCGTCGCCCGCCTGAGCAGCGCCCGCACCCGCGCCACCAGCTCGTCCAGCGCGAACGGCTTGACCAGATAGTCGTCGGCGCCCGCGTCCAGGCCGTCCACGCGCTCGCTCACCGAGTCCAGGGCGGTCAGCACCAGCACCGGCGTACGGTCGCCCGCTGCGCGCAGCTGGCGGCAGACCGCGAGGCCGTCCATGACCGGCATCAGCACGTCGAGGACCAGCAGATCCGGCTGCCAGCGCGCCACCGCGGTCAGCGCCCGGTGGCCGTCCGCCGCGCCCCGCACCTGGTGGCCCTCGACCGTCAGCGCGTCCTCCACGGCGGCACGGACCTCCGGGTCGTCGTCCACGACGAGGATCCGGTGCCGCGGCCCCTCACCCGCACCCGGCGGGCCGCCCTTGCTGGTCACGCTCGCGAAGCTCATGGACCAAAGGTGCCAAACGCGGCTCTTAAAACCCTCTTAGACCCCCGCGTGAAGCTCCCGTGCCATGCGAACCTCTCTCTCCGTCGTGATCGGCGCGGGCGGCACCGGCGGGCACATCTATCCCGGCCTCGCCCTCGCCGACGCGCTCCGCCGGGCCGTGCCCGACGCGGTGATCTCCTTCGTCGGCACCGAACGCGGCCTGGAGACCCGGCTGATACCGGACGCCGGATACCGCCTCCACACCGTCGACATGATCCCCTTCGACCCCTCCCTCGGCGCGCGCCGCTTCATGCTGCCCGCCGCGCTGGTGAAGTCCGGCGCCCAGTGCCGCGCCATCCTGCGCGGGCAGGGCGCGCAGGTCGCCGTCGGCATGGGCGGCTACCCCAGCGCCCCCGTCATCGTCGGCGCCCGGATGGCCGGACTGCCGAGCCTCATCCACGAGTCCAACGCGGTGCCCGGCCGCGCCAACCGGTTCGCGGCCCGGCTCACCCCGAACATCGCGGTCGCCTTCGACCGCAGCCGCGCCCACCTGCCGGGCGGCGAGCGCGCGTACACCACCGGGATGCCGATCGCCGCGCCGCTCGCCGCGCTCGACCGGGCCGCGCTGCGCACCGAGGCGCGGCGCGAGCTCGGCGTACCGCCGGGGGCGCGGCTGATCCTCTTCAACGGCGGCAGCCTCGGCGCCGCCCGCCTCACCGAGGCAGCGGTCGGCCTCGCGGCGCGCTGGCGGCACCGCAGCGACGTCCACCTCCTGGTGAAGACCGGACCGGCGGCGCTGGACGAGACGCGCGCCCGGCTCGCCGTCGAGGGCGGCGACGCCGTCGCCCGCGCGGTGCCCTACCTAGACCGCATGGACCTCTCCTACGCCGCCGCCGACCTCGTCGTGTGCCGGGCCGGTTCGGCGACCGTCGCCGAACTGGCCGCCACCGGCGTGCCCGCCGTCCTCGTGCCCT
This sequence comes from Streptomyces sp. NPDC041713, assembly GCF_055591085.1. NCBI lineage: Bacteria > Bacillati > Actinomycetota > Actinomycetes > Kitasatosporales > Streptomycetaceae > Streptomyces > Streptomyces sp. NPDC041713. Next base: position 41,767 of record NZ_JBVIZY010000002.1, on the reverse strand, counting down.
ACCCGCACGCGCCCGGCGACCACCAGACCCACAACGCGCGCGTCCTCTCCGACGCCGGCGCGGGCCTCCTGCTGCCCGACGCCGAGACCACCGCGGACCGCCTCGCGGGGTTGCTCGGGCCGCTGCTCGCGGACCCGGCACGGCTCGCCGCGATGAGCGGCGCCGCGGACCCCGGGCCGCACGCCCGCGCCGCCGACCTGCTCGCCGAGCGGGTCCTGCAGCTCGCCCACACCACCACCCCTCACCTGGAGTACGCATGAGCACCCCCACGACCTTCAGCTGGCAGGACCGCACCGTCCTCGTCACCGGCGCCGAAGGCTTCATCGGCTCGACCCTCGTCGACCTGCTGATCGCGGCGGGCGCGCGGGTCCGCGCCTTCGTGCACTACAAGCCGTACGCGGAGAAGGGGCACCTCGCCCACCTCATCGGCGACCCGCGGGTCGAGATGATCGCGGGCGACGTGCGGGACGCGGGGCGCGTGATGGACGCCGTCGACGGCTGCGACACGGTCTTCCACCTGGCCGCGCTGATCGGCATCCCGTACTCGTACGACTCGCCCGGCGCGTACGTCCAGACGAACGTGGTCGGCACCGAGAACGTCGCCGAGGCGTGCCGGCGGCACTCCGTGCGGCGGCTCGTCCACACCTCCACCAGCGAGGTGTACGGGACCGCGCTGACGGCACCGATCGCCGAGACGCACCCGTTGCAGCCGCAGTCGCCGTACTCCGCGTCGAAGATCGGCGCCGACATGATGGCGCTGTCGCACTGGCACGCCTTCGAGCTGCCGGTGACGGTGGTCCGCCCCTTCAACACGTACGGGCCGCGGCAGTCGGCGCGCGCGGTCATCCCCACGATCCTCGCGCAACTGCACGCCGGCGCACGGGAGATCAAGCTGGGCTCGCTGACGCCGACGCGTGACTTCACGTACGTGACGGACACGGCCCGCGGCTTCATGGCGATGGCGGTCGCCGACCGGGCGCTCGGCCACGCGGTCAACCTCGGTGTCGGCCGGGAGATCTCCATCGGTGACCTCGCGGAGGCGCTGATCGCGGCGTCCGGGCGGGAGGCGTCGGTGGTCGTGGACCCGGCGCGGCTGCGTCCCTCGGGGAGCGAGGTGGAGCGGCTTCTGTCGGACAACTCCCGGGCGCGGGAGTGGGCGGGCTGGGTGCCGGAGGTGTCCCTCATGGAGGGGCTCAAGCACACGTCGGCTTGGGTCGCCGAGAACTTGCGGCTGTTCGCTCCGGAGCGGTATCAGGTCTGAGTTTCCTCCGCGGGCCGGTGGGGGGGTCTCCTGTGCCGCCGCTTCGCGGCGGATGCTTCCCACCCGCCCACCCGTTCACCCCGCACCGCAAGCTCCACGCAGGAACCTCAAGCCTGTGCCGCTGCCGCCGCCAACCCGCCCAGCAGCAGCAGCGTGAACCGTCGTGCCCACTCCTCGTCCACCGGTTCCGCGCTGACCAGGGCGCGGTGGACCACCGCGCCCGCGATCACGTCGAAGATGAGGTCGGCGGTGCGGCCCGCCGACACCGCGTCGGGCTCGGCGGGGAGCTCGCCGCGCTCCTCGGCCCGCTTGCGGCCCGCGAGGACGAGCCGCTTCTGGCGGTCGACGATGGACGCCCGGATGCGGGCCCGCAGCGGCTCGTCCGTCGTCGACTCCGCCACCACCGCCATCAGCGCCGTCTTCGTCTCGGGCCGCCCGAGCAGCGCCGCGAACTGCAGGACCACGCCCTCGATGTCCGCCGCGAGGCTGCCCCGGTCCGGCAGCTCCAGCTGGTCGAAGAGTTCCGCCACCGCGTCCACGACCAGCTCGCTCTTGCCCGCCCAGCGCCGGTACAGGGTCGTCTTGGCGACGCCCGCCCGCGTCGCGACGGCGCCGAGCGTCAGCTTGGACCAGCCGAGCTCGACGAGGCCCTGCCGGGTCGCCTCCAGGATCGCGGCGTCGGCCGTCGCGCTGCGCGGGCGGCCGCCGGTGCGGGTGGCGGGAGTGGTGGGCGTACGGCTCTGCATGGGCGCGACCATACCGGCCAGTACGGAGCGATCCGGGGTGCGGAGTGAGCGAGATCACCGAAGGCGCCGTTCCGCGCCCCCGGGGGGACAGTTACGCTACGACCTGTAGCGAAAGTTGACGACCGCGGTGAACGGCGAACACCCCCGCGACGGCAGCGAACGCCACGAGAGACGACCACAAGCACGAACACGCACAGCACGACCACCGGCCCGGGGTGGGGACCCCGCGCCAACCGACGGTCCTCCTCGGGACCTTGAAGCGTGCCCCCGGTGACCCCGCAATCCGGCGGGGGGTCACGGACGGGCGCGGTTCCCGCACGGGTTGGGGGAGGATGTACTCATGCAGCCACGGAACATGTCCATGAGCGGTGTCGTCGACCTCGCCGCGGTGAAGGCGGCCCAGGAGGCCAAGGCGAAGGCGGAGCAGGCGCGCGCCGAAGCGGCCCGGCAGGGCGGGGGAGCGGCGGGCGCCGCGATCCCCCCGGCTTCCCTCGTCATCGATGTCGATGAGGCTGGCTTCGAGCGCGAGGTTTTGCAGCGCTCCACCGAGGTCCCGGTCGTCATCGACTTCTGGGCCGAGTGGTGCGAGCCGTGCAAGCAGCTGAGCCCCCTCCTCGAGCGGCTCACGCAGGAATACAACGGCCGTTTCCTCCTTGCCAAGATCGATGTCGACGCGAACCAGATGCTGATGCAGCAGTTCGGGGTCCAGGGGATCCCGGCTGTCTTCGCGGTGGTGGCCGGACAGGCCCTGCCCCTCTTCCAGGGCGCCGCACCCGAGGCGCAGATCCGCCAGACCCTGGACCAGCTCATCCAGGTCGGCGAGGAGCGCTTCGGACTGACCGGCCTGGTGGTCGACGCCGACGCGCAGGGCCAGGAGGCCCCGGCCCCGGCCGAGGTGCCCGCGGGTCCGTACGACGCGCTGCTCGAAGCGGCCGTCCAGGCGCTGGACGCGGGCGATCTCGCCGGCGCCGTCCAGGCGTACAAGAACGTGCTCAGCGACGACCCCGCCAACACCGAGGCCAAGCTCGGCCTCGCCCAGGCCGAACTGCTCCGCCGCGTCCAGGGCCTGGACGCGCAGACCGTCCGCAAGGACGCCGCCGACCGGCCCGCCGACGTGGCGGCGCAGATCGCCGCCGCCGACCTGGATCTGGTGGGCGGTCACGTCGAGGACGCCTTCGGGCGGCTCATCGACGCCGTGGCGCGCTCGGCAGGCGACGACCGGGACGCCGCGCGCGTGCGCCTGCTCGAACTCTTCGAGGTGGTCGGCGCCGAGGACCCGCGCGTCACGGCGGCCCGCACCAAGCTCGCCCGGGTGCTCTTCTGACCGGATGTCGAACCCGTGGCCGGGTCCGTCCCCCGGCCCGTCGGCTGACCAGTCCCTAAACGCCGGGGCTTGTGATGCCGGAGTGAAAAGTCTGTTCCCAGGACGCAAAGTGGCCGCGTTTTGCCAAAACTTGGTAAACGCGGCCACTGTTACTCGTAGTAAGAGAACGGCTTCCTTCTGGGTGCTTCCCTCCCCTCATGTCCCGTTCTGTTCCTCCCTTCTGAGCCACGGTCCGTGGCCGATCGATACCGCGCGGTCGCGCTTCGGTTATCCGGCCGTTACTAGCGAGTAACGAACCCCCTTGTGCGGGGGGCGAGAATGCACCACGATCGGCGACGCTCGGTCCGATGACCCGCAGCCCGAAAGCCAGTCGGGAGCGGGCCTTCTGGGTCCCCACCGAGCAGGCCGGTGACGCCGTCGCCGGTCTTGGACAGGGGGGTCTCTGCCGGTCCCGGCAGGGCCTGTCCGCGAGGTTGTGCGTGATGCGTCAGGCGCGACCAGTGGTTGTCGCTCGGGGGTGATCGCCGGTGAAGTGTGGTGCGGTTGCGCGCCTCCGATGCGGGCGCTCTCCTTCCCGAGGACGTAGCACTTCTCCCATCCCTGCCCGGCTGAGCCGCCCGAAAGGGAGCAGTCAGGGCCGGAGATGTACGTCCGAGAAGGAGGAAAGTCATGGAGTCCGTGGCTCGTGGCGGAACCAGATGGAAGCGGTTCGCCGTGGTCATGGTGCCGAGCGTCGCGGCGACTGCCGCGATAGGCGTCGCCCTGTCCCAGGGTGCGCTCGCGGCATCGTTCAGTGTGTCCGGCCAGCAGTTCAAGGTGACGGCCAAGGAGCTCAACGGCAAGGGGTTCGTCCAGTACGGAGCCCTTGACAGCGGCAAGTCGGGTCACCACCCGGTGGCCGTCGTCGGTCTCGAATCGGCGAAGATCACCAATCTCTGCCAGTCGGTGGTCGTGCCGGTCCCGGTCTTCGGCGATGTGTCGATGACCCTCAAGGCCGGTGGCGAGGGTGGTCCGAAGGTCGAGGCCAAGAAGCTCTACATCGACGCCGATGACCTGAAGGCCAATGCGACCTTCCACAAGGTCGACATCGGCGTCTCGGTCGACCAGACCACCAAGGGCCCTGGTCCGGCGAAGGGCGACAAGTACGCCCCGGACTCGTTCGCGCAGCAGGCGGAGTCGGTGAAGTTCACCGATGTCAAGCAGCGTGCGTGGGCGACCACCGCCGGTACCTTCAAGCTCTCTGGCCTCGGTATGTCGGTCAAGAAGGGCAAGCACGAGTGCTACTAGGGCAGTTGATGCCCTGGCGGGTCGCAGTTAGGCGGCCCGGTGCGCACTCCGTGCGATGAGAACGGCCGGGCGCGGGGGCGCGACGGCATCTGACGGAGCCGTCCCCGTGCCCGAATCCGCACGACACACAGAACCAACGCCATTCCCGAGGAGCTGTACGACATGAGCGCCGAAGCGCAAGTGGGACTGGGCGACAAGCTCGGCCGGATGCGCCTTCGTTTCCGAGGGTGGCGCGGTCAGCGCCCGTTCTGGGGTGGTCTGCTGACACTTCTCGGCGGCATCCCGATCATGTATTTCCCGTACGCGAATCTCACGCTCGGCACGATGACGATCCGGATGGCGACCACCGCCGGTGCCGGCTCGCTGATCATCGGCGTGCTGTTGGTCGTGCTCGGCCTGACCATGTGGTTCCAGCCGCACTCCCGGGTGTTCGCGGGTGTCGCGGCGATTCTGCTCGCCCTGGTCTCCCTGGTGGTCTCCAACTTCGGTGGCTTCGTCATCGGTTTCCTGCTCGCCCTGATCGGCGGCGCCCTCGGCGTCTCCTGGGCGCACGCGAAGCCCGCCGGTGAGCCCGCGAAGGGACGTACGACCGGAGCGTCCGGCGGCACCGACGGGGTCCCCGGGCCCACCGCCGCGGCCGGCGCGGGTGGGGTGAGCGGCGAACAGGACGATCTGTCAGGAACGAGCCCGACGAACGGGACGAACGGGAGGCACCGTGCCGGCTGACGAGGTGCACCACGAGGGCTTTGCGGGAGAGCCCCGTGCGAGAACCGGGCCGCGCCACGCGGCACCCAGGAAGCCGCTGCTGACCCGGCTGCAGGTACCCGCGGGCAAGGCGATCGCCATCGCTGCGATGCCCACCGCCGTGCTCATGGGCATGGGCCTGACCCCGACGCTCGCGCAGGCGAAGCCGGGCGTCCCGGACAACCCCTTCCAGGACGGGCCGTGTGTCACGGCGCCGGACAAGGACGCCGAGAAGGACGCGGAGAAGGACGCCGCGGCCAAGGCGAAGGAGGCGGCGGCCGAGAAGGACGCCAAGGACGCCGCGAAGGCGAAGGACGCCGAGAAGGCGAAGAAGGCCGAGAAGCGGGCGGACGAGGACGAGGCGAAGAAGGACGACGCCGAGAAGCCGACGCCGTCGACCGAGCCCTCCGCGGGCGACCGGGCGGACCCGGAGGACGAGGCCGGCTCCACCACCCCGTCCACCGGCGACAAGGACGGCGCGCAGGAGCCCGGGAAGACCCCCGAGCCCACCGAGACCAAGAACCCCTGGGACCCGCTGGGCGTCGGCGAGGCCCTCAAGGACGTCTTCACGCCCGACAAGGACAAGAAGGAGTCCGAGACCCCGGACCCGACCCCGTCCGACTCGGCGAAGACCGGCTCCGACACGACCGCAGGCGACAAGGCGGCGGACGACGAGGCCGCGGACGGCAAGTCCGGCGACGACAAGGCCGCGGACGACGGCGAGAACCCGCTCAAGGACACGACCGACAAGGTCACCAAGCCCGTCGGGGACGCCCTCGGCAAGGTCGGTGACGGGGTCGAGGACGGCGCGGACAAGGCCCGCGACGAGGCCGACAAGCTCCAGGACAAGCTCGACAAGGCCGCCGAGGACGCGAAGGACAAGGCCGCGGACCCGATGGCACCGGACGAGGACGGCAAGAAGCCGTTCCCGTGCGTCGTCGAGAAGAAGGTCGACGGAAAGGCCGAGCAGACGCCCGCGCCGATCCCGAACCAGCCCTGGCGCCTTGAGGCCAGCTCGCTCACGCTCAAGGGCGCCGACTACCAGGGCGTCGTGAACCTGACGATGCCGGGCGGTCAGAGCAAGCAGGCCCTCAAGTACGTCGTCCAGAACACCGACATCGGCGACCTGCACCAGATCGTCGAGGGACCGGGCGGCAAGAAGTACCACGTCGAGGCCGCCAAGGGCTCCACGTCCACCATCCGGGACGGGGAGACCACGATGTACACCGAGTCGATCTCGGGCAAGCTGTTCGGGCTGATCCCGATCACCTTCGACCCCGAGCACCCGCCGCCGCTGAACATCCCGCTGATCTACTTCACGGACGTGAAGGTGCAGCAGGCGGGCCAGTTCGGCGGAAACCTGACGATCCCGGGCCTGCACCAGTCCATCAGCGACTGAATCCGACTGAATCGCCGGCCGACGCACCGAGGGCGCCCCCCGTCGCGGGGGGCGCCCTCGGTGCGTGTCGTGCGTGCGGCGGTCAGTCCCGCTCGGCGCCGCCCAGGTGGTGCACCCGGACCATGTTGGTGGTGCCGGGGACGCCGGGGGGCGAACCGGCGGTGATGACGACGGTGTCGCCGTCGTTGAAGCGGTTCAGCTTGACCAGCTCGGCGTCGACGAGGTCGACCATCGCGTCGGTGTTGTCGACGTGCGGCACGACGTAGGAGTCGACGCCCCAGCTCAGGGAGAGCTGGTTGCGGGTGGCCTCGTCGGTGGTGAAGGCCAGGATCGGCTGGGCCGCGCGGTAGCGGGAGAGCCGGCGGGCCGTGTCACCGGACTGCGTGAAGGCGATCAGCGCCTCGCCGCCCAGGAAGTCCGCGATCTCGCACGCGGCACGGGCCACCGAACCACCCTGCGTACGCGGCTTCTTGCCGGGCACGAGCGGCTGCAGGCCCTTGGAGAGCAGCTCGCCCTCGGCCGCCGCGACGATCTTCGACATCGTCTTGACGGTCTCGATCGGGTAGGCGCCCACGGACGACTCGGCGGACAGCATGACCGCGTCCGCGCCGTCCAGGATGGCGTTGGCGACGTCGGACGCCTCGGCGCGCGTGGGGCGCGAGTTGGTGATCATCGACTCCATCATCTGGGTCGCGACGATCACCGGCTTGGCGTTGCGGCGGCACATCTCCACGAGGCGCTTCTGCACCATCGGGACCTTCTCGAGCGGGTACTCGACGGCCAGGTCGCCGCGGGCCACCATGACCGCGTCGAAGGCGGCGACGACGCCCTCCATGTTGGCGACGGCCTGCGGCTTCTCCACCTTGGCGATGACGGGGACCCGGCGGCCCTCCTCGTCCATCACCTTGTGGACGTCCTTGACGTCGCTCGCGTCGCGCACGAAGGACAGGGCGACCATGTCGCAGCCCATCTTCAGGGCGAAGCGGAGGTCCTCGATGTCCTTCTCGGAGAGCGCGGGCACGTTCACGGCCGCGCCGGGCAGGTTGATGCCCTTGTGGTCGGAGATGACACCGCCCTCGACGACGATCGTCTTGACGCGCGGGCCGTCCACCTCGACGACGCGCAGCTCGACGTTGCCGTCGTTGATCAGGACCTGGTCGCCCTTGGAGACGTCGCCGGGCAGACCCTTGTAGGTCGTGCCGCAGATCGACTTGTCGCCGGGCACGTCCTCGGTGGTGATGGTGAACTCGTCACCGCGCACCAGCTCGACGGGTCCCTCGGCGAAGGTCTCCAGACGGATCTTGGGGCCCTGCAGGTCGGCGAGGACACCGATGGCACGGCCGGTCTTCGCGGCGGCCGCACGGACGCGGTCGTACCGCCCCTGGTGCTCGGCGTGCGTGCCGTGGCTGAAGTTGAATCGGGCCACGTTCATGCCGGCCTCGATCAGCGAGACGAGCTGCTCTTCGGAGTCGACGGCGGGGCCCAGCGTGCAGACGATTTTGGAACGGCGCATGGGGCGATCCTATCGGTTTGTTTCGCTACGGAATATTCCGTCTGGTGGAATCTACAAATGGGCGGATGTCCGCTCAGGCGTTGCGGTTCTCGACCAACGCATACGTCTGCGCGGCGATCTCCAATTCTTCGTCCGTCGGCACCACGGCGACGGCAACGCGCGCGTACTCCGGCGAAATGAACCGTGCTTCGTCGGAACGTACGGAATTGAGCGCGCCGTCGACCGCCAGGCCCAGTTCCTCCAGGCCCGCCACGGCCGCCTCGCGCACCGGGGCGGCGTTCTCGCCGACGCCCGCGGTGAATGCGACGGCGTCGACCCGGCCGAGCACCGCGTAATAGGCGCCGATGTACTTCTTCAGGCGATGCACGTAAATGTCGAAGGCGAGAGCGGCCTCTTCGTCGCCCTCGTCCACCCGGCGCCGGATCTCCCGCATGTCGTTGTCGCCGCAGAGTCCGATCAGCCCGCTCTTCTTGTTGAGCAGCACGTCGATCTCGTCGATCGACATTTCGCCGACCCGGGCCAGATGGAAGATGACCGCCGGATCCAGGTCGCCGGAGCGGGTGCCCATCACGAGCCCCTCCAGCGGCGTGAGCCCCATCGAGGTGTCCACGCACTTCCCGCCCCGCACCGCGCTCGCCGATGCGCCGTTGCCCAGGTGCAGCACGATGACGTTGACGTCCTCGGGCGCCTTGCCGAGCAGCTCCGCCGTGCGCCGCGAGACGTACGCGTGGGAGGTGCCGTGGAAGCCGTAACGCCGCACGCGGTGCTCGTCGGCCGTGCGCACGTCGATGGCGTAGCGCGCCGCGGCCTCCGGCATCGTCGTGTGGAACGCGGTGTCGAAGACGGCGACCTGGGGCAGGTCGGGGCGCAGGGCCTGGGCGGTGCGGATGCCGGTGATGTTGGCCGGGTTGTGCAGCGGCGCCACCGGCACGAGCCGCTCGATCTCCGCGAGCACCTCGTCGGTGATCACGGTCGGCGCGGTGAACTTCAGGCCGCCGTGCACCACCCGGTGGCCGATCGCGGCCAGTTCGGGGGAGTCGAGGCCGAGCCCGTCGGCGGCCAGCTCCTGGGCGACGGCCTTCAGCGCCGCCTCGTGGTCGGCGATCGGCTCCTCGCGCTCCCGGGACCCGGCGCCGCCGGCCAGCGGGGTGTGCTTGAGCCGCGAGGTCTCCTCGCCGATCCGCTCGACCAGTCCGACGGCGAGGCGCGAGCTGTCGCGCATGTCGAGCAGCTGGTACTTCACCGACGAGGAGCCGGAGTTGAGGACGAGTACGCGCGTAGCGGTCACGGATTCGGGACGCTTTCTGTGGGGTTACGGGGTGGGCGTCTGGGTGGGCGTCTGGGCCTGGGCCTGGATCGCCGTGATGGCGACGGTGTTGACGATGTCCTGGACGAGCGCGCCCCGGGACAGGTCGTTGACGGGCTTGCGCAGGCCCTGCAGGACCGGGCCGACGGCGATCGCGCCGGCCGAGCGCTGCACGGCCTTGTAGGTGTTGTTGCCGGTGTTCAGGTCCGGGAAGATCAGCACGCTGGCCTGGCCCGCGACGTCGGAGCCCGGCAGCTTGGTGGCCGCGACGGAGGGCTCCACGGCGGCGTCGTACTGGATCGGCCCCTCGATCTTGAGGTCGCCGCGCTGCTCGCGCACCAGCTCGGTGGCCTCGCGGACCTTGTCGACGTCGGCGCCCGAACCGGACGTGCCGGTCGAGTACGAGAGCATCGCGATCCGCGGCTCGACCCCGAACTGCCGGGCGGTGGCGGCCGCCTGGACGGCGATGTCCGCGAGCTGCACGGCGTTCGGGTCCGGGTTCACCGCGCAGTCGCCGTACACGAGCACCTTGTCGGCGAGGCACATGAAGAAGACCGAGGAGACGATCGACGCCTCCGGCTTGGTCTTGATGATCTCGAAGGCGGGCCGGATGGTCGCGGCCGTGGAGTGCACGGAGCCCGAGACCATGCCGTCGGCGAGGCCCTCCTGGACCATCAGCGTGCCGAAGTAGTTCACGTCCGCCACCACGTCGTACGCGAGCTCGACGGTGACGCCCTTGTGGGCGCGCAGCTCGGCGTACTTGGCGGCGAAACGGTCCCGCAGCTCGGAGGTCTGCGGGTCGGTGAGCTCGGTGTCGGCGAGGTCCACGCCGAGGTCCGCGGCCTTCTTGCGGATCTGCTCGACCGGGCCGAGCAGCGTCAGATCGCAGACACCGCGGCGCAGCAGCACGTCGGCGGCGCGCAGCACCCGCTCCTCGGTGCCCTCGGGCAGCACGACGCGACGCCGGTCCGAGCGGGCCTGCTCCAGGAGCTTGTGCTCGAACATCATCGGCGTCAGGCGGTCGCTGCTCGGCGCCGAGACGCGCCCCATGAGGTCCCCGCTGTCGACGTACCGCTCGAAGAGGCCGAGCGCGGTCTCCGCCTTGCGGGGCGTCGCCGCGTTCAGCTTTCCCTCCAAGGCGAAGAGCTCGGCGGCGGTCGGGAAGGAGCCGCCGGAGACCGCGACGACCGGGGTGCCGGGGGCGAGGCGGTCGGCGAGGGTGAGGATCTCCGGGCCCGGCTGCTCGTTCAGGGTCAGCAGCACGCCCGCGATGGGCGGCGTACCGGCGCTGTGCGCGGCGAGCGAGCCCACCACCAGGTCGGCGCGGTCGCCGGGGGTGACGACGAGGCAGCCCGGGGTCAGGGCGTTCAGGAACGTCGGCAGCATGGCGCCGCCGAAGACGAAGTCGAGCGCGTCACGGGCGAGCCCGGAGTCGTCACCGAGCAGGACGCGGCCGCCGAGCGCGTGGGTGATCTGCGCGACCGTCGGCGCGGAGAGCGCGGGCTCGTCCGGCAGCACGTAGCTGGGCACGGGCAGGTCGGGGGCGAGCAGCTGGTGGATCTCGTCGCGGTCGGCGGGGGCCACCCGGTTGGTGATCATCGCGAGGACGTCGCAGCCGAGCGAGTCGTACGCGCGGTAGGCGTTGCGCGTCTCGGCGCGCACCGATTCGGCGGTCTGCTTCCTGCCGCCGACCACGGGGAGCACGGAGGCGCCGAACTCGTTGGCGAGCCGGGCGTTGAGCGCGAGCTCGTCGGGCAGCTGGGTGTCCGCGAAATCCGTGCCGAGCACGAGGACGACCTCATAATCCCTCGCGACCCGGTGGAACCGGTCGACGAGGCGCGAGACCAGTTCGTCGGTGCCCTGCTCGGCCTGGAGCGCCGACGCCTCGTGGTAGTCCATGCCGTACACGGACGCGGCGTCCTGGGCGAGCCGGTAGCGGGCCCGCAGCAGGTCGAAGAGGCGGTCGGGGCCGTCGTGGACGAGCGGCCGGAAGACGCCGACCCGGTCGACCCGACGGGTGAGGAGCTCCATGACTCCCAGTTCGACGACCTGGCGACCGTCGCCCCGGTCGATCCCGGTCACGTACACGCTGCGCGTCACGCGTGCTCTCCCCTTCTCCGGTGCCTGCTGAGCTGGTTCCCCTGCGCCCTGACGAGCTGGTTCTCCGCTGCCCTGATGAGCTGGACAAATACCCCGATATCGTGGCTGTGCCCTCTTGACAATACCTCTGCGGCTGGTTAAGCCGCCCGCCGGACGAAAGGCCCCACACGGGCGGTACCAAGGTCCCTGCCCACCCTTCGCACGGGCATCCGTCGCACAGCGGTGAGCGGCGACCCCGTTGTGGCCGTGGAACAATCGGACCGGCTCACAAGTACCAGCAGCGAGCAGGAGACACAGCGCGATGCGTATCGGAATTCTCACCGCGGGCGGCGACTGCCCCGGCCTCAACGCAGTGATCCGGTCGGTCGTGCACCGCGCCGTGACGCACTACGGCGACGAGGTCATCGGCTTCGAGGACGGCTACGCGGGCCTGCTCGACGGGCGCTACCGCGCCCTCGACCTGAACGCGGTCAGCGGCATCCTGGCCCGGGGCGGCACCATCCTCGGCTCCTCCCGCCTGGAGCGCGACCGCTTCCGAGCGGCCTGCGACAACGCCAAGGAGCTGATCGAGCGCAGCGGCTTCGACGCGCTGATCCCGATCGGCGGCGAGGGCACCCTGACGGCGGCGCGGATGCTGTCCGACGCGGGCGTGCCGGTCGTCGGCGTCCCCAAGACCATCGACAACGACATCTCCGGCACGGACCGCACCTTCGGCTTCGACACGGCGGTCGGCGTGGCGACGGAGGCGATGGACCGCCTGAAGACGACCGCGGAGTCCCACCAGCGCGTGATGGTCGTCGAGGTCATGGGCCGCCACGCGGGCTGGATCGCCCTGGAGTCCGGCATGGCCGGCGGCGCGCACGGCATCTGCCTGCCGGAGCGCCCCTTCGACCCGTCCGACCTGGTCGCCCTGGTCGAGGAGCGCTTCTCGCGCGGCAAGAAGTTCGCGGTGATCTGCGTCGCCGAGGGCGCGCACCCGCAGGACGGCACGATGAACTACGGCAAGGGCGCGATCGACCAGTTCGGCCACGAGCGCTTCCAGGGCATCGGCACGGCCCTCGCGTACGAGCTGGAGGCCCGCCTCGGCAAGGAGGCCAAGCCGGTCATCCTCGGCCACGTCCAGCGCGGCGGCACCCCCACCGCGTACGACCGCGTCCTCGCGACCCGCTTCGGCTGGCACGCGGTGGAGGCGGTGCACCGCGGCGAGTACGGACGGATGACGGCGCTGCGCGGCACGGACATCACGATGGTGCCGCTGGCGGAGGCGGTCACGGAGCTGAAGACGGTGCCGAAGGACCGGATGGACGAGGCTGAGTCGGTCTTCTAGCTCACCCCCGTCCGCCGCGCACCAACCCCCAGAAGTGTTCGAGGACCCGCTCCAGGTAGTCCCGCCCGGCCTCTCCGGACGCGTCCGAGCCGGCCCCGCCGCCCCAGCTGAGCGTGCGGGTCATCCGGGACTGGTAGTCGTCGTGCATCTGCCGCAGCACGTCCTCGACGTGCCGCTTCTCCACGGGCAGCAGCTTGCTGACCGGCCGCACGTACCCCTGCCAGCGGGTGGTGACGGCGCTGCGGAGCAGCTCGGCGAGCTGCTCGGCCCGCCCGGTGACGGTGACGAAGTCGGCGGGGGAGAGGTCGAGGGCGCGGGCGAGGGCGGCGGACTGCCGTTCGTTGCCGCGCCAGGTGCTGGTCTCCTCCATGCGGAGGTAGGCCTGGATCTCCACGCCGGCCGCGCGGGCCACGTCCTCCGGGGCGAGCCCGCGGGCGAGCCGGTGCTCGCGCAGGGTGCGCGCGGCGCCCATGAGGTCCCCGGGTGAGCACCACAGGGCGGCGGCGAGCGCGGTGAGCTCGGCGGAGGTGGGCGCGGCGAGCCCGCGCTCCCAGGCGGCGATGGTGTCGGCGGTGACGTAGGTGAGCCCGTAGCTGGCCCGCATCCCGTACGCGACATGCCCGTGCGCCATCCCGAGCGCCTCGCGAAGGCGCCGGGCGGCGGGGAAGTTGAAGGGGGGCGTGGGCTGCGCGGACGTGGGCTGCCCTTGAGGGTGAGGGTGGTGCGGCGGTTGGCTCGATTGCACGGGCACACCGTAGGCGGCTGCGGGGGTGGTGACTACGGTGTGTTCCTACGAGGTTGCGGAATGGGGCGAACCTCTCAATGGCCGTCGGGCCAGTCGACCGTGTAGCCGGAGGCTCGGTCGAACGCGATGCCGACCTGGGGAACCTTGACGTCGAACTCGGCCCCGAACCACTCCATCAGGGCCAGAGCGGCGGCCTCCGGCTGGTAGTCGGTGGGCAGGTAGTCGAGTTCCTGCACATGAATACCGATCGGCTCGCCGCCGCCGGCGCCCGGAGCGCGCTGCGCCATGAGACGCAGGCCGAGCGCGAGAAACGCGACGTCCTCGTCGTCGGCGAAGCGGTCCAGAACGCGCAAGTAGAACCGGTCGGAGATGACGAGGTCAGCGGGACCGGGCTGTTCCGAGTGGCTCACGCAGGCTGTAAGGGTGACCAGCATCCCCCAGGGGCCCATGAGCTTCCGGTAGGTGACAGTCCGGGGATTCAGGTTCTCTCGCATCAGTCGAAATTGAGTAGGTGTATGGCAGACATGTCTAAGGAGTACTCACAGCCGAGATGCGACGGCCGAGTGTTGCATTGGTACCTGTGGCCCGTCCCTGCGGGTTTTGCGGATGCTTCGCTCAGTAACGGGCGGGCCTCAATTGGCGTATTGCTCCGCAGGCACGCGAGGTCGCTCCGATCAGACGGCCCGAGCGACCCCCGCGGGCGCCGGGGCGGGGAAGGCGAAGGGGGGGCGCGGGCTACCCTTGCGGACCGGGCGGCTGGCTCGATTGGACGGGCACGCCGCGGGCGGCTGTGGGGGCGGTGACTACGGTGCGTTCCGACGCGGTTGTGGAGTGGGTGCACCTCACCGTGGCCATCGGGCACTTCGTGGCGCATTCGGTGAGCCGGGGACCCCTCGGTCAGAAGAGCTCGGATTCCGAGTCGCTGTTTCCGGGATCGGCGCTGTCGGGCCAGATCACCGTGTAGTCCTTGACGGTGGCACCGATGAAATCCGCGTCCTGGGTGCCATAAGGGATGACTGAGTTCGCGTTCTCGGGGATATCCGTGCGTGACAGATGGATACCGAAAAGGCAGGTGTCGCACCAGAAGGACGCGTACCCGATGCCGTCACCGGTCTTCTCGGTGAAGACCAGCACGAGATCCTTGGACCCACAGTTGGGGCACCGCACAGTCGGCGTGCGGGACGGATCCTCGTAGATCTCCTCGTAAGCACGCAGCCAGTCACTCCAGACGTTAGCCATCGGTTCCGCCTTCTTCCCTCGGGTTGTTCACGGGGTGGTTGTCCCACCACTGATCTTCGTGAGCGTAAGCCTCGTCCTCCCAGCGGCGCAGCTCCGCCTCGTTCGTAGGGACTCTGCCGCCCTGGCGGATCTGATCGACGTGGAACCGCTCATGAGAGAGCGTTCGGGCCAGTGTCTCCTCGTCGTAGAACGCGTCCCGGTACAAGCGGATCTCCGATGCCGAGGGTGTCGATCCTTGTAGTCCGGCGACGTTACGGTTGATGTTGACTCGGATGCCGGCCAGGTCCACCTGGTAGCGCCCGGACACTTGCCGCACGCTGTCCATGTTCATCGGCATGGGCGGGCCGTTGCGGGGTCGGCGTTTCGCCCGTCGCAGTACGAGAGCGGAGTTGCGACGCACGGAGCGTGCCATACCGCGCAGACCCATCCGACCAAGGCCTTTCAGCCCTTGGCCAGCCTGCCGGCGGTGGTGAGGCCCTTGCCGCCGGGTATGCAGTCCATCGCGGCGAACGCCACGTCCATCAGGGTGGCCTGGCCCTTGGCGTATTTGCTCAAGGTGTCGGCCAGCACGATCGCGCCCGCGACGATGACGATGGCCGCGAGGATCGGTCCGCCGATGATCATCGCGATGACGCCGACGACGGCGACGACGACCTTGCAGACGGCGACGATGGTGTCCCAGTTGTCGCTGACCCAGTCGCCGACCTCCTCCCACCACTTGCGGTTCTGGATGCCCGCGTCGGAGGCCTCGTCGATCTTCCGCTTGGCGGTGCCCGCGGCCTCCTCGCGCATCTTGCGCGCGTCCTCGGCCATCTTCTTCGCCGCGTCCAGCGCGCTCTTGGCGGAGTCCACATCACCCTGGGCGGACTTCTGGGCCTTCTCCGCGGAGTGCGCGTTGCGGGTGGCGGCGCGGACCTTGGACTCGTCCGGCTTGGGCACGTCCTTGCCCTTGTCGCCGTCGTCCTCGTACTTGTCGGCTTCCTTGCCGGCCCGCTCCACCCACGAATCAGCCGATGACAGACGGGACTTGGCGGAGGAGAGATCGGCCTGGGCCTCGCGGCCCTTGACCAAAGCCTTGTCCGCGAGGGACTGGGCGCGCTCCAGCTCAGGCCAGTACGCGGCCAGCGCGTCCCCCGCCATCTCGTAGCTCTTCTTGAGCTTCTTCAGCTTGTCGGGGGCGTCCTCGAACTTCTCCGTGAAGGCGTCGGCCGTCTTGCCCGCCCACTTGAGGATCGCGTCCTCGCCCGCCATCCCCTTGATGTCGCGGAGGACCCGGCCCACGTCGTCGGAGAAGTCGTGGAGGTTCTTCGCCAGCGACCGCACTCGGTGCGGATCACCCGGCGTCGGATCCTTCTCCAGGTCCAAGACGTGCCAGTCCGACGGCCGGTGGCCCCCCATACGTCTTCCTCCACCTCTCCAGCCCCGCCAACAACCGTACGCGCGAGCGAAGTTAGCGGACGGGCGTACGCACGTGAAGACGCCTCGCCCTCGTCGGCGGCTCCTGCGAGTCCGGGGTTGGGCCGTGATGCCGTCCATGTTCTTTGTCCGTGTGCATGGGGGCGCGTCTGCGGTCAGCGGGGCGCGGATTTCGAGTTCGCGTCATCGTTCCCGGGATTCGTGCCGCCGGGACCCGGTGGCTGCGGAGGGGCCGCTGTCACCCGTCGCCCTGCGCAACAGGAGGGGCGACGCCCGGGCCCGGCACGAACTCCAAGTCGGCTTTCGCCAGCCGGAAGAACACCCTGCGCGCCTCCGCCGCCTCCAGGGCACCCCTGTTCCACGCCTC
The DNA here is from genome assembly GCF_055591085.1 of Streptomyces sp. NPDC041713. NCBI lineage: Bacteria > Bacillati > Actinomycetota > Actinomycetes > Kitasatosporales > Streptomycetaceae > Streptomyces > Streptomyces sp. NPDC041713. The sequence goes on along the minus strand of NZ_JBVIZY010000002.1, from coordinate 24,993 downwards.
CCACTGGGGTTCGGCAGGCCGGTGCCGCGCCCGTAGGTGCAGTCCGGAACTGAGCAGCATCAGGGAGTGCAGTGCGACGCCGATCTGCTCCTCCAGGGCCGGGGTGGCCACGAGTACGGCCCGCTCCGCGGCATCGCTCGCCGCCGCGACCACGGTGTCGACCCGTTCGGCCACCCGGACCTGCATCCACACGGCAAGCCCTTCCTCCGCACCCGCCCCGTTCGCACCGCCGCGCCGGCCGGCCGCGTCCCGCTCCTCCTGCCAGTCTTCTCGCGTGTCCGAAAGGGCGCTCATCGCAACATCCCAGGCCCGCAGGAACTCCAGGTAGGCCTGCATCCGTTGGCCGCGCAGCCACTGCCGGTGCTCGACCTGCGCCTGGGCGCTCACCTGCCGGCGGCCGACGAACACGCCGAGCAGTACGCCGACGATGCTGAACACGCCCGCCGCCACAGCGGCGGCGACCATCCCCCACGATTCGTTCACCCCCTCACCTTGCCCGGCCGGGCCCGCCGGTGTCGTGGGCGGGAAACGGAGTGGCCCTGGACGGCCCGTGACGGTCGCGTGCTGCACCGCACTGGCATGCCGGGGGTTCAGCCTGGCGGCCACTTCGCCTGCTTCTCGGCGGCCCGGCCGCCCCTGGCGGCGGCCGCGATCCACTGCCCGGGGCGGCTGTCCACGTCCGGCACAGCGCCCAGGTGGCGGGGCATGGTCGACCCACGTCGGGCCCCTCGCGGCATCGGGACGCCGTCGCGCAGGTCCGCCGTGACTACGACGACAGTGACCATCCCGGCGACGAGATCCGCTGATCGGCGACGGCCCGTCCGGCGGTGTGTCCTCGTCGGCCGGGACGGTCTCGCGCCGTCACCGGTTGATGGACTGGACCTCCTCCACCACCACGTCCTGCTCCGCGCCGAACTCGCCGTCGGGAAGCCGCTTCTCGCCGTTCACGCCCGTTCCCGTCCAGTGGATCTTCCACGTGACCGTCGCCTTCAGCGGGTACGAGCCGTCGCCGGACGAGCGCAGGTACTTCACGCCGCAGGGCGGGGTCTCCTTGGACTTGCCCTTGGCGTAGGGCGTGCCGATCTTGTCGCCGACGAGGTCGCAGACGCCGTTCGCGGGGTACGTTTCCGCGTCCGACGTGCCGGGGTCGATCTTGAGGGAGACGGGCACGGCGGTGGCCGTCGCGTGGATGTCCAGAACCGGGACCGAGGCGGTCACCGACACCGGCTTGAAGTCCGCGCCGTTCAGCCAGGCCCACGTGGGAAGGTTGACCTTCGTCGTCCCTGCGGGTGCGAGGGTCACTTCGGTGTCCGGGACGCGGATCTCCGCGTAGGCGAGGTGCGCGAGGATTTCCGGCGTGACGGCTTCGGGGGTGTCCGCCGGGGGCGGGTCACCCTTGTCGACCCAGAAGTACGGCTTGTCGCAGTCGAAGGCACCCGGGGCGCTCTCCCTGCCTTCGGGGATGAAACTGTCCCACCAGTAGCCGTCACCGGACTTGTCCTTGTTGAAGTCCTTGTAGGGCTTGCCGTTCACGTAGCGATTGCGCTGGGAGAGGTCCCACTCGGGGCCGGTGGAGTCGACCGCCCAGATGGGCTCCAGCTTCTTCTTGAGCTGAGCCGGCGTGAACGCCGGGGCGTAGTAGCAGGCAGGCGGGGTCCAAGCGGTCGCGGGAGTCACCGGTCCGGCATGGCCGCCCTTGCCGTTCTTCGAGCGGTCGTAGACGATTCCTCCCGCGGTGGCCGACAGCGTCTTCTCGTCGGCTCGCGCATTTACCTGGGTCTCGGTGTCACCACCACCCGGGTCGATGTCGGCCGATGCCGGCGTACCGCTCAAGGCGAGCGTGATGCCCGCGATCACCACGGCGGCGAAGGCCGGGCCTCTCCTTACGGCTGACACTGAACCGCCCCCCTCGTGGAGAAGATCTGCGAGGTCTGCCATGTCCCGTCGGCGTTCTTGAGCAGCTGCGTGTTGTACGCGACGTAGCTGTTCTTCGTCACGGGAGTCTTGTTGACCTTCTTGGTCGACTTCTTCTTCGTGTAGCCCTTGCCCTCGTCCGCGCAGAAGGTGAGCGTGGCCGTCTTCTTGTCCTTGAGCGTCACTCGGCGGTCGTAGTAGCGGATTTCCCCGGTGAGGCTGAGGCCGGCGTCCTTGAACTTGGCGACCCACGTGACCGAGGCCTCGAGGGCTTTGCCGGTGTTGTAGAAACCGAGAGCTTCACTCTTGGGGTCGGTCCCCGTGATCGCGGCGTTCACCGCGCGCATGCGTTGTTCGTTGTCCGCGAGGACGGCCTTCTTCACCGGGTCGCTGGTGTTGGCGGCGTCGAACGTCATGGTCAGATCCGCCGGCAGCTCGATCTTCGGCCGGTCCGCGGCGGACTCCGCCGGCTCACTCGGCGACGACGACTTCTCGCCGCCCCGGTCCGCGCCGGCGATCTTGTCGTCGTCCTTGGACGTGTCGTCGTCGCTGCCGCAGGACGTCAGAAGCAGGGCTGCGGCCGCGGTGAGTGCGGCCGTCGCGAGGCGGAGAGGGCGGTTCACTGTCGGCTCCTGGCGAGGTGGGAGAGGGCGCGAGCTCAGCACGCTAGTGCGGGCCCGGCCCCGTCGCCAGAGAGATGTGTGCCCACGAAAGGGGCGCGCGGGACGTATCGCCGCGAATTCATGTCACAGTTCTGTGCCTGGAGGGAGCAGGAGACGCGCGCGCCCGCAAGTCCGGACTCAGCCCTTCACCGCCCCGCCCAGCGCGAACCCCCCGCCCAGTTTCCGCGAGATCAGTACGTACAGCAGGATCACCGGCGTCGAGTACAGGATCGAGAACGCCGCGAGCTGGCCGTAGACCACCGTCCCCTTGTTGCCGAAGAAGTCGTTGATGCTCACCGACGCCGGCATCTGCTCCGGAGTGAGCAGCAGCATGAACGGGACGAAGAAGTTGCCCCACATCATCACGAAGGAGAAGACCGTCACCACGGCCACGCCCGGGCCCATCAGGGGGAGGACGATGCGCAGCAGGGACTGGAAGGACGACGCCCCGTCCGTCCACGCCGCCTCCTCGAGCTCCTTCGGGACGCCGTCCATGAAGTTCTTCATCAGCCAGATGGCGAACGGGAGTTGGGACGCCGCGAAGAAGAAGATCGTGCCCTGCATCGTGTCGATCAGGTCGACCTGCACGAAGAGCGCGTACACCGGGACCATGATCGCGGTGATCGGCAGGCTCGTCGCGAAGAGGATCGTCAGCATGAACGGGCGGTTCAGGCGCGAGCGGTAGCGCGAGAGCGGATACGCCGCCAGGGCCGCGCACACCACCGTGAGCAGCGTGCCGCCGCCGCACAGGAGCAGGCTGTTGAGGAGCGGGGTGAAGGTGATCTCGGGGGTCAGGACCTGGTCGTAGTTGTCGAGCGTGAGGCTGTCGGGGAGCCGCACCCGCAGGTCCGCCTCCGGGTCGAAGGAGGACAGGACCACCCAGGCGAGCGGCAGGACGAACGCCGCGGCCACCACCAGCAGCCCCGCGTCGGCCGCGAGCCGGTGCGACCTGCGGCGTGAACGGGGCCTGCGCGTAGGCCTGTTAGGGGCGACCTTCGAGTTGGCGGGCACTCAGACCTCCGTACGCAGCAGGCGCATGTAGACGAGGGAGAAGAGGGAGCCGACCAGGAGCAGCAGCAGCGCCACGGCCGTGCCATAGCCGATCATGCTCTTCTGGAACGCCTGCTCGTACATGAAGAGCGGCAGCGTCTGGCTGTCGTTGCCCGGGCCGCCGCGCGTCATCACCCAGATCAGGCCGAAGACGGAGAGCGTCTGCAGGGTGTTGAGCATGAGGTTCGTGCCGATCGAGCGGCGGATCATCGGCAGCGTGATGTGCCACATGCGGCGCCAGCCGCCCGCGCCGTCGACCTCGGCGGCCTCGGTGATCTCCTTGGGGATCTCGTTCAGGGCCGCGGAGTAGACGAGCATCGAGAAGGCCGTGCCCCGCCAGACGTTCGCGAACGACACCGCGAGGATCGGCAGCGTGAACATCCAGTTCTGGGACGGGAGATGGAGGAAGTCGAGGACGGCGTTGAGGGTGCCCTCGCGGCGGAAGAAGGCGTAGAGCAGGAAACCGGCGACGACCTCCGGCAGCACCCACGCCGTGACGACGATCGCGCCGGTGAGGGTGCGCACCGGCTTGGACGCGCGCTGCATGAGGGAGGCGAGGGCCAGGCCGAGCGTGTTCTGGCCGATGAGGGAGGAAAGGACGGTGAAGACGAGGGTGAGCCAGACGGCGTTGAGGAACCGTTCGTCGCCGAACGCCTCGCGGAAGTTGTCGAACCCCACGAAGCTCGACTCGGCCTGGCCGGTCAGCTGGAGATCGGTGAAGGCGATGTACGCGCAGTAGCCGATCGGGCCGGCGAGGAAGAGGGCGAGCAGGATGACGGCGGGGGAGACGGGCAGGGCGCGCAGCAGGCCGCGGCGGGCGCGCGCCCGGGGGCCCGGCGGGGCGGCGGCCGGGCCCGGTCCGCGGTGCGGCGTCTTGGCGACGCCGCCGCCGGGGCCCGTGGAGGATGCGGTGGTCACGTACGGGCACGCTCACTCTCTGGCTCGCTCGGGCTTCGGGCATCGGTGACGTGAGGGCGGTGCGGGCTTCGGTTCGACGGTGGCGGTGCGCGCTGTTCCTCGGAAGGTGACGTCGTACGGTGCGCGCTGTCCCTCGTACGGTGGCGTCCGTACGCGGCGCGCGCTACCTCTCGACGACTTCGCCGTCCGACGCCGCGTCGACCTCCTCGTCGTACCCCTTCGCCGCGTCCGCCACCGACGTGTCGCCCGTCGTCACCGACTCCATCGCCTCCTGGATCGCCGTGGAGACCTTCGGGTACGCGGGGAACGCGGGCCGGTAGTGCGTCGAGGCCACCAGGTCCGTGAAGAACTTGATGCCGGGCTGCGCCTTCACGTACGCCGGGTCGTCGGCGACGTCCTTGCGGACCGCGATGCCCGAGTTGGCGATGTACCACTTCTGGGCGTTGGCCTTCGTCTGCATCGTCTCGATGAACTTGAACGCCAGGTCGGGGTTGTCCGCCTTGGTGGGGATCGACCAGGTCCAGCCGCCGGACATGCTCACCTTGCCGGGGGCCTGGCCGTGCTGGGTCGGCATCGCCGCGAGGCCCAGCTTCTTCGACCACTCGGGCCACTCGTGGCCCGCGCCCTTGCCCCAGTCCTGCGGCAGCCACGAACCGTCGAGGTTGATCGCCAGCTTGCCCTCGGGCAGCAGCTCACCGCGCACGCGGGTGGCGAAGTTGGGGTCGAGCGCGTCGGAGACCTCCGGGCCGAGCTTCTCCTTGTAGACGGTCTCCACGAACTTCAGGGAGTCCTTGAACCCCTGGCCGCCCGTGACCCACTTCTTCGCCTTCGGGTCGTAGAGCGGGTCCTTGCCGGTGCCGTACGCGAGCATCTCGAAGCCCTGCATCGTCGCCACCTCGCCCACCGGCTTTCCGGTGTAGACGTTGAGCGGGATGACGTCCGGGACCTTCTTCTTCACGGTGCGGGCCGCGTCGAGGACCTCGTCCCAGGTCTTGGGCTGCCAGTCCGCCGGCAGTCCCGCCTTCTCGAAGATCGCCTTGTCGAACCAGAGGCCGCGGGTGTCCGTGCCGTCCGGCACGCCGTACGTCTTGCCGTCGGCCGCCTTCGCCGCGGTCTTCGCCGTGTCGACGAACTGATCCCAGTCCTTCCACTTGTTCAGGTAGGGATCGAGTGGTTTCAGATAGCCGCTGGTGATGTCCGAGTTGATCAGGAAGGTGTCCTCGTAGACCAGGTCGGGGGCGGTCTTCGGGGAGCGCATCATCTGCTGCAGCTTGGTGTAGTACTCGGAGTCCGGCGCCTTGATCGGCACCAGCTTCACCTTCTTGCCGGGGTTCTCCTTCTCGAACTGCTTCTTGATGCCCTCCAGGTACGTGTCGGTGACCTTGATCTTGTTGTCCGTGGACTGCTTGAAGGAGACCTTCACGGTGTCGGGGTCGTCGCCGGAGTCGCCGCCGCACGCGGTGAGGGTGGCGGCGGCGAGCAGGGCGGAGGCGGTGAGGAGCAGGCGGGTGGGGGTGGGGCGCACGGGCACGACCTCCTACGGGCCGGCGCGGCGGGGTCGCCACGCGGGTTGCCCGGTGAACGTACGGGCGCGCTCCGAGCAAGGTCAATGCCCCTGCGGGGGCTGTGAATTGATGCTTGTCGGCAACGTGACAACGTTGTTGTCGGACGTACGTCGGTGAGGCGCCCGGGGCTCAGTCGCCCGCGGTGAGCCAGCGGTAGACGAGTTCGGGGCGGCCGACGTGGCCGTACTGGGGGCTGCGGGCGGCGCGGGCGGTGTCGACCAGGTGTTCCAGGTAGCGGCGCGCGGTGATGCGGGACAGGCCGGCCGACTGGGCGGCCGCGGTGGCGGTCAGGCCGTCGGGGGCGGCGCGCAGGGTGCGGATGACGCGTTCGAGGGTGGGGCCGCTGAGTCCCTTGGGCAGGGCGGCGGGGCCCGGTGCGCGCAGGGTGGCGAGCGCGCGGTCCACCTCGTCCTGGCCGGTGGCCTCGCCCTCCGCCGCGGCCGAGCGGTACTCCGCGTAGCGGGTGAGGCGGTCGCGGAGGGTGGCGAAGGTGAAGGGCTTCAGGACGTACTGGACGACGCCGAGGGAGACGCCCTCGCGGACGACGGCCAGGTCGCGGGCGGAGGTCACCGCGATCACGTCCGCGGGGTGGCCCGCGGCGCGCAGGGAGCGGGCCAGCTGGAGGCCGTGGCCGTCGGGCAGGTGCAGGTCGAGGAGGATCAGGTCGACCGGGGTGCGGTCGAGGACGCGGCGGGCCTCCGCGGCGGAGTGGGCGGGGCGGGGGGTGGCCTCGAAGCCGGGGACTCTGTTGACGTAGAGGACGTGGGCGTCGGCCGCGACGGGGTCGTCTTCGACTACGAGTACGCGGATCACTGGGCGCCTCCGTGATCGCTTCTGTCATCCCGGGGCGGGCCCATTGCGGGCTCGTGGGGGTCGTCGTTTTCCGTGCGCGGCAACGGGGCGGGGGGCTGCGTCGTGCTTCGGTCGGTGCCACGGTTGTCTGTGCGCGGCGCCGGGGCTGAGCCCTGCGTCGTGCTTCGGTCGGTGCCACCGTTGTCCGTGCCCGGCACCGGGGGCTGTGCCCACTCGTCCCGCCATGCGGAACGTTTGCCCACAGCAGGAGCGGCCTCGGTAGCTGTGCTCTGCGTCGGGGCGGGGGCGGCGTCGGTACCTGTGGCCTGCATCGGGGCAGGGGCGGTCCCGGTCCCCGGGCCCTGCGGGGCAGCCGTCGTCGTCGGGGTGATCGTTACTTCGAATTGCGCTCCGCCCTCCGGGGCTTCCCGTACCGTCAGCGTGCCGCCGTTGCGGGTTACCGTCTGGTGGACCAGGGCCAGGCCCAGGCCGCGGCCCGTCGGGGCCTTCGTGGACCAGCCGCGGGTGAAGACCGCCCGGCGCTGCGCGGGGTCGACCCCGGGACCCGTGTCCGCGACGCGCAGACGCAGGCCCGCCTCGTCCGCCCGTGCCGTCACCGTGACCCGCGCCGCCGGGGACCCCTGCGCTGCGTCGACCGCGTTGTCGATGAGGTTGCCGAGTACCGTCACCAGATCTCGCGCGGAGAGCGCCTCCGGGAGCACGCCGTCGTCGATGCTGCTGTCGTCCGAGACGACCAGTTCCACGCCGTGCTCGTTGGCCTGCGCCGCCTTGCCGAGCAGCAGCGCGGCGAGGACGGGCTCGCTCACCGCGGCCACCACCTGGTCGGTCAAGGCCTGCGCCAGCTCCAGCTCGGCCGTGGCGAAGTCGACCGCCTCGTCCGCGCGGCCGAGTTCGATGAGGGACACCACCGTGTGGAGCCGGTTCGCCGCCTCGTGGGCCTGCGACCGCAGCGCCCGCGTGAAGCCGCGCTCGGAGTCCAACTCACCGGCCAGCGCCTGGAGTTCGGTGTGATCGCGCAGCGTCACCACCGTGCCGCGGCGCTCGCCGCCCGTCACCGGGGAAGTGTTGACGACCACCACGCGGTCGGCGGTCAGATGCAGTTCGTCGACCCGCGGCTCCGCGGCGAGCAGCGCGCCGGTCAGCGGTGCGGGGAGCCCGAGTTCGGCGACGTTGCGGCCGATCACCGGCTCGCCGGCCACCCCGAGCAGCTCGCGGCCGCCGTCGTTGATGAGGGCCACCCGCCGCTGTCCGTCCAGCATCAGCAGACCCTCGCGCACGGCGTGCAGCGCCGCCTCGTGGTAGTCGTGCATCCGGCTCAGCTCGGCGGCGTTCATGCCGTGCGTGCTGCGGCGCAGGCGCGCGTTGATCACGTACGTACCGATGCCGCCGAGCACGAGCGCCGCCGCCGCGACGCCGAGCAGCGCGAGGAGCTGGCCGCGGGCGTTCGCGGTGATCTCCTCGATGGTGATGCCGGCGCTGACCAGGCCGACGATCCGGCCGTCCCGCTCGGTGGGGCGGTCCCAGATCGGCGTGACCACCCGTACCGAGGGGCCGAGCGTCCCCGTGTACGTCTCCGTGAAGGTCTCGCCGCGCAGCGCCGCCGCCCGGTGGCCGAGGAAGCGCTCGCCGATGCGCCGCTCGTCCGGATGCGTCCAGCGGATGCCGTTCCGGTCCATGATCGTGACGAAGTCGACGCCGGTGTCCCGCTGCACCTGCGCCGCGTACGGCTGGAGCGTCTCGGACGGGTCGCTGCCGCGGACGGCCTCCCGTACCGACGGGGCGTCCGCGACCGCCCGCGCCGCCGCGGTCGCCTGGCGGCGCGCGCTCGTCTCGGCCTGGTGCTTGTCGCTGAGGTACGTGAAGAGCGCGCATCCGGCGACCACCACCGCGACCAGCACGATCTGCATCGCGAAGAGCTGGCCCGCCAGGCTGCGGGGCAGCCGGCGCGGCCGGGCGGGAGGGATGCGGGACATGCTGCCAGTCTGCCTCGTCACCCTTCGAGTACGAGCAGTTGCACCTCCCGCCGCACGAAGCACCCCGCACTCGTATAAGCGCGAACTAAATGAACGCAAGGGTGACCGCCCTCACAGGGCAGGAGATAGTCGCCGGGATCGCCCGGACCGCCCAGGACGTGAGCCGCACGCACTGCAGGCACCGCAACGCCGACGTCGTCGTTCAAGGAGGGCCCCGTGACCAGCACGGCTGACCCGCACAAGGCACCCGCCGCCCGGCGGGACCGCACGCATTACCTCTACATCGCTGTCATCGGCGCCGTCCTGCTCGGCATCGCCGTCGGCTTCATCTGGCCGGACTTCGCCAAGGAGCTCAAGCCCGTCGGCTCCGGCTTCGTGAACCTGATCAAGATGATGATCTCGCCGATCATCTTCTGCACGATCGTGCTCGGCGTCGGTTCGGTGCGCAAGGCCGCCAAGGTCGGCAAGGTGGGCGGGCTCGCGCTCGGCTACTTCATGGCGATGTCGGTCGTCGCGCTCGCCATCGGCCTGGTGGTCGGCAACATCCTGCACCCCGGCTCGGGCATGGACCTCACCGAGTCCGAGAAGGGCGCGGGCCACGACGCGGCCGAGGAGGCGGACAAGGGCCTCGTCGACTTCGCGCTCGGCATCATCCCCAAGACCGTCGTCTCCGCCTTCACCACGGGCGAGGTCCTCCAGACGCTGCTCGTCGCGCTGCTCGTGGGCTTCGCGCTGCAGGCCATGGGGCGCTCCGGCGAGCCCGTGCTGCGCGGCATCGGGCACATCCAGAAGCTGGTCTTCCGCGTCCTCGGCATGATCATGTGGGCCGCCCCGATCGGCGCGTTCGGCGCGATGGCGGCCGTCATCGGCGAGACCGGCGTCGACGCGCTCAAGGCGCTCGCCACGATCATGATCGGTTTCTACGTCACCTGTGTGCTGTTCGTGGTGGTCGTGCTCGGCACGCTGGTGCGCCTGGTGACCGGGGTCAACCTCTTCAAGCTGCTCAAGTACCTGGGCCGGGAGTTCCTGCTCATCCTCTCCACCTCGTCGTCGGAGTCCGCGCTGCCGCGGCTCATCGCGAAGATGGAGCACCTGGGGGTCAGCCGCCCGGTCGTGGGCATCACCGTGCCGACCGGCTACTCGTTCAACCTCGACGGCACCATGATCTACCTGACCATGGCGTCCCTGTTCATCGCCGACGCCATGGACCAGCCGCTCGGCATCGGCGAGCAGATCTCGCTGCTGCTCTTCATGATGATCGCGTCGAAGGGCGCGGCGGGCGTGTCCGGCTCGGGCATCGCGGTCCTCGCGAGCGGCCTCCAGTCGCACAAGCCGGCGCTGGTCGACGGGGTCGGCCTGATCATCGGCGTAGACCGCTTCATGAGCGAGGCCCGCGCCCTCACCAATTTCGCGGGCAACGCCGTGGCCACGCTGCTGATCGGCACCTGGACCAAGGAGGTCGACAAGGAGCGGGTGACGGCGGTACTCGACGGCCAACTCCCCTTCGATGAGCGGACGTTGGTGGACGACGGGCACGGGGATCCTGTCGGCGCCGAGGACGACAGGGACGGCGCGCGGACCGAGGGCAGGGGTACGGACGCGAGCGCGGACACGGACAGGGGTACGGACGCGAGCGCGGACACGGAGGCCGTGCCGGAGCAGCGTGACGACGGCAAGGAGCCGGCGAAGGTCTGACCCCGCCCCCTCTTCTCTCCCACCCGCCCACGCCCCCGCCGACACCGTCGCGGGGGCGTGGGCCGTCCCCGCGCGGGGGAAGCTTCGGCGTGACGCTGTGACGGCTAGACGGTGGTGCGCGCGGAAGCGGAGGCGGGGCGGCGATGCAGGGGCGACCGGCCTCGACCTCTTCCCGCCCGAGCGCCTGTCCGCCCACAGGGATTGAGACCGCGGGCGGGACACCAGCCGCTCACGCCAGCGCCGCGATGATCCCCCGCGCCCGCTCCACCGGCACCCCCGCCGACAGGAGCGCCGTCGACGCGGCGGCGAGGCCCGCGTCCTTCGGGTCGAGCAGGCCGTCGTTGACGGCCTCCATCAGGCCGAAGAGCTGCTGCTCGTGGACGTACGAGAGGGCGGCGGGCGGCAGTGGCGAGGCGAAGGAGCCGTCCTCGTGGCCGGCGCGCAGCAGGTTCACGCACTCCTCGCGGACCGGGGCGAGACGCTGCCGGATGCCTTCCATCGTGACGCTGCGCTGCGCGAGGGCGACGAGCAGGCGGTAGCCGTCGGCGATTTCCCAGACGGCGACCATCGAGTGGGCGAGCGATTCGGCGGGGTCGTCCGACCGTGCCCGCCCCGAGGCGTGGGCCGCGGCGACCGCCTCGACGGCGCCGTCGATGAGCGCGCCGATCAGCGCCTCACGGCTGGGGAAGTGGCCGTACACCGTCCGGCGCACGACGCCCGCGGCGCGCGCGATCTGGTCCATGGACGCGTCCGGATCGCGCAGCAGCTCGGCGAGGGCCACCTCCAGGATGCGGCGGCGGTTGGCGTCGGCTCGGCTCATGCGCTCCATTGTGCACGCGGCCCGGGGAGGGGTTCCCGGGGGTTCACGGGCTTCCCGGGGTTCCCCGCGGGGTTCCTTTGGGGCGCTCTCCACCCGTTTTGCACGTGACTGTGCAATGGCGTAAGTTGCACAGTCGTGTGTAATTGCACAGTGCTGTGCAAGGTCACCGGACGGACAGAAACGTGAACGGGGAGCAGGAAGGGTGAGGCTTCGGTGGCTCTGCTGATGAAGCAACCGGTCGAGGAGATGAAGCAGCCGTACGCGCGCCGCTGGTGGGCGCTGGGCGTGCTGTGTCTGAGTCTGCTGATCATCGTCATGGCGAACACGGCGCTGACCGTGGCCGCCCCCGACATGACCAAGGACCTCGGGCTCTCCAGCTCCGACCTGCAGTGGGTCATCGACGGCTACACCGTCCCGTACGCCGCGCTGATGCTGCTGCTCGGCGCGATCGGCGACAAGTACAGCCGGCGCGGCGCGCTGGTGCTCGGACTCGTCGTGTTCGGCGCGGGAGCGGTCGCGGGCTCGCTCGTGGACAGCTCGGGCGGGGTCATCACGGCCCGCGCGGTGATGGGCTTCGGCGCGGCGATGATCATGCCGGCCACGCTGTCGCTGCTCGCGGCGACCTTCCCGCGCGCGGAGCGGGCCAAGGCCATCGTGCTGTGGACCGCCACCGCGGGCCTCGCGATCGCGGCGGGCCCGCTGGTCGCGGGCGCGCTCCTGGAGGACCACGGCTGGGCGTCGACCTTCCTGATCAACGTGCCGGTCGCCGCGCTCGCGATCGTCGGCGCCTTCGTGCTGATCCCGCCGTCCAAGGCCGGGCACCACAACCGGATCGACTACGTCGGCGGCCTGCTGTCCGTGATCTGGACCGGCGCGCTCGTCTACATGATCATCCAGGGCCCGCACTTCGGCTGGGACGCCAAGGCGATCTCGGCGGCGGTCGTCGCGGGCCTCGGCCTGCTCGCCTTCGTGGCCTGGGAGCTGCGCCACCCGCACCCGATCCTGAACGTCCGCCGCTTCCTCGACCGCCGCTTCGCCGGTTCGAACCTCGCGGTGGCGCTGTTCTTCCTCGCGGTCTTCGGCGCGTTCTACTACCTCACGCAGCACCTGCAGTTCGTCCTCGGCTACAACCCGCTGGAGACGGGCGTGCGCATGCTGCCGCTCGCCGGCGCGGTCTTCGTCGGCTCGGCGCTGACGGGCTATCTGACCCCGCGCATCGGCATGAAGATCACGGTGTCGGCGGGCATGGTCGCGGGCACGGTGGCGCTGGCGCTCCTGACGCGGGTGGACTCCGGTTCCTCGTACGGGGACTTCGTCGCCCCGCTGATCATCCTGGGCCTGGCCATCGGTCTCGCCCTGTCGCCCTGCACGGACGCCATCATGGGCGCGTTCCCGGAGTCCGAACTGGGCGTCGGCGGCGCGGTCAACGACACCTCCCTCGAACTCGGCGGCTCGCTCGGCATCGCCATCCTCGGCTCGGTGCTCGCCAGTTCGTACTCCTCGAAGCTGGCGGACGCGGCGGAGGCCTCCGGCACCAAGCTGCCGGCCGGCACGCTCGACACCGCGCAGGACTCGGTCGGCGCGGGCTACGCGGTGGCGCAGGGCATCGGCGAGAAGGCGCAGGCTGCGGCCGAGAAGGCGGCTCACGCGAGCTCGCAGCAGCAGGCGGCCCAACTCAAGGGCCAGGCCGACCAACTCGCTCAGGGTGCGGGCAAGATGGCGGACGCGGTCGGCTCCGCGTTCTCGGACGCGGTGGCGCACACGAGCCTCATCGGCGCGGCGATCCTTGGCGTCGGCACGGTGCTTGTGGCGGTGCTGCTGCCGCGCAAGGGCCGGGACGAGGCGGCGGCCGGCGACGACGCGGGCCCGTCGGGCGACCGCTCCCCGGACCGGGAGCCGCAGCTGCAGGACTGAGCCCCTGCGCTCGCCTTCACCATCGGCCGGGTCGTCCCTTGCGGGGCGGCCCGGCTTCGTCGTCCCGTCCCGGGGAGCTGCGGGCGTCCGTCCGCCCGGTGAAAAAAGGTCCCCGAAAAACGTTGACACCACTCCAGGTGAAGTACTACGTTCAGACCACTTCAACCGGAGTACAACACGCACAGCCGTCACCACCGCCCCAAGGAGCCGTATGCGAAAGCTCGTCTACTACATCGCCGTCAGCCTCGACGGATTCATCGCCGGGCCCGACGGCGCCGACCCCACGGGCCCCGACGGGTTCTGGCCGGTCGCGCAGGACTACGTGCAGCACCTCGCCGAGACGTACCCCGAGACCCTGCCCGCCCCGGCCAGGGAGGCGCTCGGCATCACCGCCGCGGGCACGCACTTCGACACGGTCCTCGAAGGGCGCAGGACGTACGAGATCGGCCTGGCCGCGGGCTTCGCGAACTGCTACCCGCACCTGCGCCACCTCGTCTTCAGCCGCACCCTCACCGAGAGCCCCGACCCCGGCGTCGAACTCGTCGCCACCGACCCCGTCGAGAAGGTGCGGGAGCTGAAGCGCGAGGACGGCAAGGACATCTGGCTGTGCGGCGGCGGCGAGCTCGCCGGAGCGCTGCGCGGCGAGATCGACCGCCTCATCATCAAGTTGGGCCCCCTCTCGCTCGGTTCGGGCACCCCTCTCTTCGCGCACAAGACCCCCTTCGACCCGGTCCTCTACCAGCGGACGGACGCCGTCCTCCTCGACAGCGGCACGGTTTTCCTCACGTACGACAAGGCCGCGGGGGACGTGAACGGGTCCTAGACCGTGAGCCGTTGGCCCCCGCCGGCCGCCGCACGCAGCAGCACGTCCGTCAGTTCGCCGGGGGTGGACAGCATCGGCCAGTGCCCCGTGGCCAGTTCGAAGAAGGTGGCGCGCGGGTCGGCCAGGTGCTGGACGAGCGGCAGGCCCGACGCCACCAGCGCTTCCAGCGCGGCGATGTCCATCGCCCCGCCGGTGGTGCAGAAGACGCCGGTCGTCGGAAGGGCCGCGACCGCCTCCGAGATACGGAGCCGCTGTGCGTACGGGCCGGCCGGCGCGGGCGAGACGAGGCGCGCGAGCCGGTCGAGCGCCTCTTCGGGAACGCCCGCGAGATTCCCGAAGGCCTGCAACTCGGCCCGGGCGGGCGCCGGGATGCGCCAGCCGTCCTCGGCCCGCTCCTGCTGGCGCAGCGTCCGGTCGCGGGCCGGGCCCTCGGGCATCTGCTCGCGGACCTGGTCGATCATGGAGAGGCCGTCCTGCGGCATGGGCGAGTCCAGGTACACGAGCCGGGCGATCCGGTCCGCGCGCCGGTCGGCGGCGCCTGTGGACGGGTAGATGCCGTAGCAGTAGCCGACGAGCACCACCTCGGGCGCGTCGATGTGGTCGATCAGCTGGGTGAGGTCCTCGATGTGGGTCTCCAGGTCGACCCCGGGCCCCGCCAGATGGCGGCGGTCACCGAGCCCGGTGAGCGTCGCCGCGTGCACCTCGGCCCCCGCCGCCCGCAGCCCGGCGGCCACGTCCCGCCAGAGCCAGCCCCCGGTGTACCCGCCCGACACCAGCACGAACGTCGTCGTCATGAGTCCTCCTCCGCTCAGCGGCGCCCCCCGCGGCCCTCGTGTGCCGCGCGCCCGCCGGTACGGTAGGAACTCCCCCTGAGGGAGGTTCAAGTCCGTGTCGCCCGACGATCCGTGCAGCACGCCCGATGACCTGTGGAGCATCGGACAACTCGCCGAACGCGCGGGTGTCACCGTCAAGACGGTCCGCTTCTACTCCGACCGCGGCCTGCTGCCCGAAGCCGCCCGCAGCGGTGGCGGCCACCGCCGCTACGGCCCCGACGCGCTCGACCGGCTCCGCCTCATCCGCTCCCTGCGCACCCTCGACCTGCCGGTGCCCGACGTGGGCCGGGTCCTCGACCAGGAGGACGACCTGGAGGACCTGATCGCGGGGCAGCTGCGGGAGGTCACCTCACGCCTCGCGGCGCTGCGCTGGCGGGAGGCGGCCCTGCGGCTCCTGGCCGACTGCACGGTGCGGGAGCGCGCCGAGCGGCTGCGCCTGATCGGGACGGTGACCTTCCCGCCCGGCACGGCCGCGATCGCCCGGTTCTGGCGGAACTGGCTGCCCGCGCGGCTGCCCTCCAAGGTGGCCAGCGGGATCATCGACCGGGCGGTGCCGGCCCTGCCCGACGACCCGACCCCGGCCCAGGTGCTCGCCTTCGCCCGGCTGCAGGAGTTCGTGACCGGCCCCTGCTTCGTCCCCGGCCCGCGCGCGGGCACCGAACACGGCGTGCCCCAAGTGCAGGTGCCCGAAGTCCACGCGCCCGGCAAGGGCTACCGTCCCGCCGTCCTCTACGCGGGCCTGCCCGAAGCCTTCGAACTGGCGACGGCGGAGCTGCGCGCGGGACGCGCCCCGCACGACGGCGAGGCCCTCGACTGCTTCGTCGCCGTCCACGCCGCCGCCCTGGGCCGCCGCGACACCGCGGACTTCCGCCGCGGCCTGCACCCCATGCTCGCCGCGGAAGCCCGCATCGACCGCTACTGGCAGCTCACCGCGGAGATCGAGACCCCGCCCCCGGGCCCACCGGAGCCGACACCCGGAGCCGCGGACAACTGGCTCAGGGCGGCCCTCGGCGCCACCGTCTGACGCGCGCCACCGGCGGTTGTGGTGCGGCAACTCCCGTGGAGCGTACGGTGGTTGCGTGAGCGACCACACCGAACCGGAACCGCAGCGCGTGGGCGTCGACTTCTGGTTCGACCCCGTGTGTCCGTACACCTGGATCACCTCGCGGTGGCTGCGCGAGGTGGAGCGGGTGCGGGACGTCGACGTGCGGTGGCGGGTGATGAGCCTCGCCGCCCTCAACGCGGACCGTGCCGTCGATCCGGAGGATCCCGAGGGGCTGTACGGGGAGTACATGAAGGCGCCGGGACGCATCTGCGCGGCCGTCCGTGAGCGGTACGGGAACGCGGCGCTCGGCCGGTACTTCGACGCGCTCGGGGAGCGGATCCACGGACGGCAGGACTGGGCGGGCACGGGGGCGGCCCTCGCCGACGCCGGGCTGCCCGCGGAGCTCGAAGCGGTGGCGATGACCACCGCGTACGACGACGCGGTACGGGCCTCGCACGAGGCGGGCGTCGCGCTCGTCGGCGAGGACGTCGGCACACCGGTGCTCGCCGTGGACGGCGTGGGCGCGCTCTTCGGGCCCGTCGTGTCCCCGGCACCGCGGGGCGAGGCGGCCGGGCGGCTGTGGGACGGGGTGGTCCTGATGGCCGGGGTGGAGAGCTTCCACGAGTTCAAGCGGGGGCCCGCCGCACCCGACTTCCGCTGAGGCGCCCGCCCGCCCGGCGGCCGTCGTCCAAAACCCCTGGCCTTGACGCCCACGTCAAGGATTACCGTCGGGGCATGCGAATCGGCGAGCTCGCGGCGCGCGCGGGGACGACCACGCGGACGCTGCGCTACTACGAGTCCCGCGGGCTGCTGCCCGCGCGGCGCACCGGCAACGGCTACCGCACGTACGACGAGGACGACGTGCGGCTCCTGGAGCAGATCAGGACTTTGCAGGACTTCGGGTTCGACCTGGAGGAGACCAGGCCCTTCGTGGAGTGTCTGCGCTCCGGCCACCCGGAGGGCGACTCCTGCCCCGCGTCGCTCGCCGTGTACCGCCGCAAGCTGGGCGAACTCGACGCGCTGATCGGCGAGTTGAGCGCCGTGCGCGAGCAGGTCGGCGCGCAGCTGGCGCGCGCCGAGGAGGCGTTCGTGAGCGGCCCCGAGCCGCGGTGCGAGCTCACGGGATGACGGAAACCGCGGCATGAGGAGAGTGGGCACGTGAAGGCAGCCGGAGTGGCCGAAGTGACGGACGCGGACTTCGCGGGGGAGGTGCTGGGCGAGGCGGGCAGGCCCGTCCTGGTGGAGTTCACGGCGGACTGGTGCGGGCCGTGCCGGCAGCTGGCGCCGGTGCTCAGCGAGCTGGCGCGCGAGGAGGCGGAGCGCCTGAAGATCGTGCACCTGGACGTGGACCGCAGTCCGCGGACCGCCATCGCCTACCAGGTGCTCTCGGCGCCGACGATGATCGTGTTCCGGGACGGGGAGCCGGTGAAGCAGATGGTCGGCGCGCGGGCCAAGCGGAAGCTGCTCGCCGAGCTGGCCGACGTGCTCTGACCGGACTCCGTTCGGACTCCAAGCGGACGCCAAACGAAGAAATGCCCCGGACGAATTGACGTCCGGGGCATTTCTCTGCGTATATTGGATTCTTTCGCGAAGCCCTGCCTATTTGCGTACTCATTCACGCATGGCGGTCCAGCGGAAAGTTTCAATAAGAGCACTGTAACTGGCGAGGGGCTGAATTGTCAACCGAGGAATTGCGGGAAGAGCAGCAATTCGTCTCCGGGCTGTACGCGCGCCTGGACGCGCTGCGCGAGGAGGCCGAGGCCGCCGTGCGGACGTCGTTGTCGCAGGTGGGCACCGGTCTTCAGGCGCGCCTTGAGCGGGATGTGCTGGTGGCGGAGCAGTCCGGCCTTCTCGCCGCCTTCGACGCGGGGGAGAACGGGCTCTGCTTCGGCAGACTCGAATTCCGGGACGGCCGCGACCACCACATCGGACGCGTCGGTATCCGCGCGTCCGACACCGAACGCACCCCGCTCGTGATCGATTGGCGGGCCGACGTGGCGCGCCCCTTCTATCTCGCGACGGGCCACACCCCGATGGGCCTGCGCAGGCGCCGGCACATCACCACCAAGGGCCGCGAGGTCACCGATCTGCACGACGAGCTCCTCGACCTGAGCGACACCACCCGTACGGGCCACGAGGGCGCCGACGCCGACGAGGTGCTGCTCGCCGCGCTCGACTCGGCCCGCACCGGCCGCATGCACGACATCGTGCAGACCATCCAGGCCGAGCAGGACCGCATCATCCGCGCCCCGCACCGCGGCGTCCTCGTCGTCGAGGGCGGCCCCGGCACCGGCAAGACCGTCGTCGCGCTGCACCGCGCCGCGTTCCTGCTCTACGCCCACCGCGAGCTGCTCGCCAAGCGCGCGGTCCTGGTCGTCGGCCCGAACCCGGCCTTTCTCGGCTACATCGGCGAGGTGCTGCCCGCGCTCGGCGAGACCGGCGTGCTGCTCTCCACCGTCGGCGAGCTGTTCCCCGGTGTGACCGCGACCGGCACCGACACCCCGCAGGCCGCCGAGGTGAAGGGCCGCGCGGAGATGGCCGACGTCCTCGCCGCCGCCGTGCGCGACCGGCAGCGGACCCCCGAGCCGGGTGAGCCTGTCGTCATCGCGCACGACGACGGCGACCTGATCCTCGACTGGACCGTCGCCGACCAGGCGCGCGAGGCGGCCCGCGCCGCCGACGTGCCGCACAACCTCGGCCGCCCGCACTTCGCGTTCCGGATCATCGACGCGCTGACCGAGCAGCTCGCCGAGCGCATCGGCCACGACCCGTACGGCGGCCCGAACTTCCTGGGCCCCGACGACATCGCCCAGCTCGGCAAGGCCATCGCGGCCAGCGCCGAGGTGCACGCCGCCATCGACGAGCTGTGGCCGGTGCTGACCCCGCAGCGCTTCCTCGCCGAGTACCTGGAGGAGCCGACCGGCCTGGACGAGCGGGACGCGGCGGCGATCCGCAGGCCGTACGACGCGCCCTGGACCGCCGCCGACGTGCCGCTGCTCGACGAGGCCGCCGAGCTGCTCGGCCACGACGACAGCGCCGAGCGGGCCGCCGCCGAGGCCGACCGGGCCCGGCAGATCGCCTACGCGCAGGGGGTGCTCGACGTCTCGCGGGCCTCCCGCACGTACGAGTTCGAGGACAAGGACGAGGACGACGCCGAGGTCCTGCTCGCGCACAACATCATCGACGCGGAGCGGATGGCCGAGCGCCAGGAGGAGACCGACCACCGCAGCGCCGCCGAGCGCGCCGCCGCCGACCGCACCTGGGCGTTCGGCCACATCATCGTCGACGAGGCGCAGGAGCTCTCCGCGATGGCGTGGCGGCTGCTGATGCGGCGCTGCCCGACCCGCTCCATGACGCTGGTCGGCGACCCGGCGCAGACCGCGGAGGCGGGCGGCTGCGGCTCGTGGGAGAGCATCCTCGCGCCGTACGTCGAGGACCGCTGGGAGTACACCCGGCTCGGCGTCAACTACCGCACACCCGTGGAGATCATGGACGTCGCCGCCGAGGTGCCGCGCCGGGAGCACCCCGGCTTCCGGCCGCCGAGCTCGGTGCGGTCCACCGGAGTGCGGCCCTGGGCGCGCCGGGCCGACGACCTCGCCGGGGCCGTCGCCGCCGCGGTGGCCGACGAGGCACCCGACGAGGGCCGCCTCGCCGTGATCGCGCCGCGCGAGCTCCACGCGGAGCTCGCCGCTCAGCTGCCCGGAGTGAGCGCCGGGCAGGCCCCCGACCTGACGCGGCCGGTCGTTCTGATCGACCCGCGTCAGGCGAAGGGCCTGGAGTTCGACACGGTCCTGGTCGTCGAGCCCGCCCGGTACGGCACGAGCGACCTGTACGTGGCGCTCACCCGCGCCACCCAGCGCCTCGGCATTCTGTACGCGGATGAGCTGCCCGTCGCGCTCAAGCGGGCCGAAGCCACACCGTAGCCAGCGGCGGCAGGGTCAGCCGCAGTGACGCGGGGCGGCCGTGGGACGCCACCGGCTCCGGTTTGACCGGGTCGGGGTTGGTGACGTCACCGCCGCCGAAGCGGGCCTCGTCGGTGTTCAACACCTCCTGCCAGGCGCCGAACTCGTCCGGCACGCCGAGCCGGTAGCCGTGCCGGACGACCGGTGAGAAGTGCGAGACGGCGAGCAACGGGGTGCCGTCGGAGTCCTCGGCCGGGTGGCGCAGGAAGGCGAAGACGTTGTCCTCGGCGGCGTCGCCCTCGACCCAGGCGAAACCGCCGGGGTCGGTGTCGCGCTGCCACAGGGCGCCCTCGCGCCGGTAGACGGTGTTGAGTTCGCGCACGAGGTCGCGCACGCCCCGGTGGTCGACCTCCGCGCCGTACGCCGGGTCGAGGAGCCACCAGTCAGGGCCGTGGGTCTCCGACCACTCGGCGCCCTGGGCGAACTCCTGCCCCATGAACAGGAGTTGCTTGCCGGGGTGGGCCCACATGAAGCCGAGGTAGGCGCGCTGGGTGGCCCGCTGCTGCCACCAGTCGCCGGGCATCTTGGAGACCAACGACCGCTTGCCGTGCACGACTTCGTCGTGCGAGATGGGCAGGACGTAGTTCTCGCTGTAGGCGTACACCATCGAGAAGGTCATCTCGTTGTGGTGGTGCTTGCGGTGCACCGGCTCCTTGGCGGCGTAGCCGAGCGAGTCGTGCATCCAGCCCATGTTCCACTTCAGGCCGAAGCCGAGGCCGCCGCGGGCCGGGCTCTCGGGGGTGCCGGGGCCCTCGTGGTGGGTGGCCCGGGTCACGCCGTCCCAGGCCGTGGACTCCTCGGCGATGGTGACGACGCCGGGGCAGCGGCGGTAGACGGTGGCGTTCATCTCCTGGAGGAAGGCGACGGCGTCGAGGTTCTCGCGGCCGCCGTGCGCGTTCGGGGTCCACTCGCCCTCCTCGCGGGAGTAGTCGAGGTAGAGCATTGAGGCCACGGCGTCGACGCGCAGGCCGTCGATGTGGAACTCCTCGCACCAGTACGTGGCGTTGGCGACCAGGAAGTTGCGGACCTCCTTGCGGCCGTAGTCGAATTCGAGGGTGCCCCAGTCGGGGTGCGCGGAGCGGGCCGGGTCCTCGTGCTCGTACAGGGGGCGGCCGTCGAACTCGGCGAGCGCCCAGTCGTCGCGCGGGAAGTGCGCGGGTACCCAGTCCATCAGGACGCCGATCCCGGCCCGGTGCAGCGCGTCGACGAGGAACTTGAAGTCGTCCGGGGTGCCGAGGCGCGCGGTCGGCGCGTAGAAGCCGGTGACCTGGTAGCCCCAGGAGCCGCCGAAGGGGTGCTCGGCGACGGGCATCAGCTCGACGTGGGTGAAGCCGAGGTCGGACACGTACGCGGGGAGCTGTTCCGCCAGCTGACGGTACGTCAACCCCGGCCGCCATGATGCCAGATGGACCTCGTACACCGAGAACGGCGCCTCGTGGGCCGGCCGGTCCGCGCGGTGCGCGAGCCACTCCTCGTCGTGCCACTCGTGGTGCGACTCGTGCACGATCGAGGAGTTGGCGGGCGGGGTCTCGGTGCGGCGCGCGAGCGGGTCGGCGCGCAGCGTCGTCGAGCCGTCGGGCCGGGTGATCGCGAACTTGTAGAGCTCGCCCTCGCCGACGGACGGC
Organism: Streptomyces sp. NPDC041713; assembly: GCF_055591085.1. NCBI lineage: Bacteria > Bacillati > Actinomycetota > Actinomycetes > Kitasatosporales > Streptomycetaceae > Streptomyces > Streptomyces sp. NPDC041713. Next base: position 3,381 of record NZ_JBVIZY010000002.1, on the reverse strand, counting down.
ACGAACAGCTCCCAGACGCCGCTGCCGCCGAGCGAGCGCATCGGGAAGCCGGTGCCGTCCCAGTAGTTGAAGCCGCCGACGACCCGCACGCCCCGGGCGTTGGGCGCCCACACCGTGAACCGGGTGCCGGTCGCGCCCTGGTGGATCATCGGCCGGGCCCCGAGCGCGTCCCACAACTGCTCGTGCCGCCCCTCACCGATCAGGTGCAGGTCCAACTCGCCGAGCGAGGGCAGGAAGGAGTACGTGTCCTGGATCTCCAGCTCCGTCTCCTCGTACGTGATGCGGAGCCGGTAGTCCTCGGGCACCGACCGCAGCGGCACGACGGCGGAGAAGAAGCCGTCGCCGTCGTCGCGCAGCTCGACGCGCAGGTCGTCGGCGACCACGGTGACCACCCTGGCGTACGGGCGCAGCGCCCGGAAGGCCGTGCCGCCCGGCACGGGGTGGGCGCCGAGGACGCCGTGCGGGTCGTGGTGGGTGCCGCTCAGGAGCCGGGCCCGGTCCTCCTCGGGTACGGGGGATTCGGTGACGGGTCGGGAGGGGGTCCGGGTCGCGGGGATGGCACCCGAGGCCGGTGGAGGTCCGGCCTGTGGTCCGACCACCGCGCCGCCGCGCCCGGCCGGCGCCTTCGCCACCGTCTTCGCAGCCGCCTTCTTGCCGGTCCCGGCACGCTTGGCGGCGCTCTTCGCACCCTGCGCGCCCGCCGAAGTCTTGGCGGTCTTCGCCGCCTTGGCTGCCTTGGCCGTCTTCGCCGTCTGGGCGGTCTTCGCCTTCTTCGCCGTGCTCGTGGTGGCCTTCGCCGTCTTCGCGCTCCGGCGGGGCTTCGGGGTCTTCTCGGCCTGCTCGGTCTTCTCGACGGCGGGCTCGTCGGTCGGTTTGCGGGGGCGCGGGGTCACGGGGGAGGCCTCCTGCAGAGGGATGGTCAGCGGGCTTCGTCGGCGGAGCCGTCCTGGGCGAGGCGGCGGACCGCGGCCAGGGGGACCGGCAGCCAGTCGGGGCGGTGCCGGGCCTCGTAGAGGACTTCGTAGACCGCCTTGTCGGTCTCGTGGGCGCGCAGCAGTACGGGGTCCGTGCGCGGGTCGCGGCCGGCGACCTCCGCGTACCCGGCGCAGTACGCGGCCCGGCAGGCGTCGGCCCACTCGGGTTCCCACGTGCCGTGCGAGGCCGCGTAGTCGAAGGAGCGCAGCATGCCCGCGACGTCGCGGACCGGCGGCTGCGGCAGCCGCCGCTCGGCGAGCGGTCTGGCCGGTTCGCCCTCGAAGTCGATGAGCGACCACGCGCCGTCCGGCGAGCGCAGGCACTGCCCCAGGTGCAGGTCGCCGTGGACGCGCTGGGCCGTCCACGACTGGCCCTCGCCGCCGAGGTCCGCAAGCGCCTCGAAGGCCGTGAGCAGCCCCGGCGCGTAGGGCCGCAGGGCGGGCACCGCACGGGCCGCGGCGGTGAGGCGCTCCGCCATGGCGTCGGCGGCCCGCCCGACCTGGGCCCGGCCGAGCGTGACGGTCGGCAGCGCGGCCGCGAGGGACGCGTGCACCTCGGCGGTGGCGCGGCCGAGCGCCCGTGCCTCGCCGGTGAAGGACTCGCCCTTGGCGCGCATCCGCAGGGCGAGCTCCCAGCCGTCCTCGGCCCCGGCCAGGAACGGCTGGAGCACCCCGAGGCCGCAGGCGTCGTCGTCCGCCGCGCCCGCGCCGTCCGCCGGGCGGTTCGTCCCGTTCGCGAGGTCCGCGAGGAACCAGGCGGCGGGTGCGGGCACCCGGGCGCAGCCTTCGCGGGCGAGCTGCAGCGGCAGCTCTATGTCGGGGTTGACGCCGGGCACGACGCGGCGGAACAGCTTGAGGATGAACGTATCTCCATAGACGAGCGACGTGTTGGACTGCTCGGCGCCGAGCAGCCGCGGGGTGAGACCGGAGGGGATCTCGACCCTCATGTCGCGCTCGAAGCGGAGCACGCCGTGCCGGCCGGGTATCCGCAGCCGTTCGAGGAGCAGTTCGGCCAGGTGCGGGTCGTGCAGGCCCTCGTACACGGTGCTGTCTGCGAGCGGGCCCTCGGTGACGTGGCCGATCAGCGCGGAGGCCAGGTGCGGCGGCAGCGAGCGGCGCACGCCGAGCAGCAACTGGTAGCAGTCGGCGGGCCGTTCGGGCGGGGCGCCGTCGAGGGCGGGGCCCTGCCCTGGGACGGCGGGCTGGCGGACCCGCAGGAGCAGGTGGAGCAGGCCCGCCGGTGAGCTGCGCGGCAGGAGTTCGGTGGCCGTCACCGCTTCCAGGCCGCTGATGGGGCGGCCCTTTCCGGCGAACCACCGCTGCCGGGGCAGCCACTCGCGCAGCAGCGGGTCGAGCGAGGCGAGCAGCGCCGAGGCGTGCGCACCGGGGCGAAGGGCGGCTTCCGACATGGCGTCGCGTCCTTTCCGCGTCGCGGACAAGGCAGGAGTGCGGGAGTGCCGTGGTGCGTGGAGGGGTGTGCCGGTGGTGCGTAGGAGTGCCCAGGGCGGGGCGGGTGGAAACCGCCCCGCGGGGGTCGCGCTGCCGGAGCCTACGCCGGTTCCTTGCGCAGCCGGAACCAGTAGAACCCGTGCCCCGCCAGTGTCAGGAGGTACGGCAGCTCACCGATGGCCGGAAAGCGCACCCCGCCGATCAGCTCCACGGGGTGGCGTCCTTCGAAGGTCTGGAGGTCGAGTTCGGTGGGCTGGGCGAAGCGGGAGAAGTTGTGGACGCACAGGACGAGGTCGTCCTTGTATTCGCGCAGGAAGGCGATGACGGCGGGGTTGGTGGAGGGGAGTTCGGTGTAGGAGCCCAGGCCGAAGGCGGGGTTCTGTTTGCGGATCTCGATCATGCGCCGGGTCCAGTGCAGCAGGCTGGAGGGGCTGCTCATGGCGGCTTCGACGTTGGTGACCTGGTAGCCGTAGACGGGGTCCATGATCGCGGGCAGGGAGAGGCGGCCCGGGTCGCAGGAGGAGAAGCCGGCGTTGCGGTCGGGGGTCCACTGCATGGGGGTGCGTACCGCGTCGCGGTCGCCGAGCCAGATGTTGTCGCCCATGCCGATCTCGTCGCCGTAGTAGAGGATCGGGGATCCGGGCAGCGACAGGAGCAGGGCGGTGAAGAGTTCGATCTGGTTGCGGTCGTTGTCCAGGAGGGGGGCCAGGCGGCGGCGGATGCCGATGTTGGCGCGCATGCGGGGGTCTTTGGCGTATTCCGCATACATGTAGTCGCGTTCTTCGTCGGTGACCATCTCCAGGGTGAGTTCGTCGTGGTTGCGCAGGAAGATGCCCCACTGGCAGCCCGAGGGGATGGCGGGAGTCTTGGCGAGGATCTCGGAGACGGGGTAGCGCGACTCGCGGCGTACGGCCATGAAGATGCGGGGCATGACGGGGAAGTGGAAGGCCATGTGGCA